>CAZSLL010000009.1:0-5804 GCA_964607835.1 uncultured archaeon
CGTGATTAATAGTAGGACGGCGGTCCTACTTATACTATGTTTTCTACAGGGCCTTAACAGGAAAAGGCTTGTGTAATGGTGCCACCGAGCAATAGTAACACTTAAATGCTTTTCTGTCAACCATTAAGCCGTCACAGACCAGTGAGGTTGTAATCACTGGGGAACAATAAACATTTATATAGACTGAATGGGAAAATAATTAATGTGAGGTGAATGGTGGCATCGACCGAAGTGCTGGATGCATTGAAATCCATAGGACTGAACCTGTACGAGAGGAAGATTTTCGTAGCCCTGCTTGCGAAGGGTGTGGCAACAGCAGCCGAGGTCTCTGAGATAGCCAATGTTCCACGCTCACGTTCCTACGACATCCTGGAGAGCCTCTCTGAGAAGGGATTCGTCATGGTGCAGCCATCAAAGCCCATCAAGTACGTGGCCCTGGCTCCCAAGGAGGCCCTGGAGAGGACCAAGCTCACCCTCAAAAGGAAGCATGACGAGATGGTGGACAGGATAGAGAAGATGAAGGGTTCACCCATAGTGAACGAGCTCGAGGGTATCTACAAGAACGGCCTCAACCTCACCCAGCCCAATGAAATGACAGGAACCCTCAAGGGAAGGTTCATAATAGACAGGCAGCTCAGGTCAGCGTTCAAGGACGCAAAGAGCGAGATTAAGATTCTCACAACAGAGCAGGGACTCAACGAGCTCTACTCCAAGCATTTCAGGATTCTCAAGAAGGCCAACCGGGCAGGGGTCAGGCTCAAGGTCATTGCCCCTTTCGGGGAAGACTCCCTTACCAAGGCGTTCTCCCAGATAGCGGACATAAAGAAGATACAGAAGCCCCAGGGAAGGATGGCCATAATCGATGGCCAGAACATGCTCATGGCCCTCACGAACGATAAGGACGTGCACGAGACCCAGGACATAGCGCTCTGGGCTTCATCCGACCACGCGGTCAAGAGCATGGCCGAGCCCCTGTTCAGGCACATGTGGACCAGGGGCAAGTAAAACCCAAAAGGAGCTGATTTCTGTGAGAACAACTTCACTCAAGGATTACGCTGTTCCGTTTAACTTCCAGGTTACTGCTAAGGTCAACCAGTCTGGGGACACGGTTGACCTGATTGACAGCAACGGAAGATATCTGGCAAGGGTCGAGAGAAAGGACTATTTCGAGACATTTGAGCAGGGGAAGCTCACGTTCTGGTACGGGAAAGCCCCTGGCAATCATCTCGCTGCCATCTGCGACGGCGATATTATAGTTGACTAAATGCAGGGGATTCCATGGGAACTGTTGACGTTGCTGTTGTGCCCGGGCCTGACAAGAGAAGGCTCCTGCTGGAGGACAGTGATGGTTTTCTTGTAACTGACTTGAACAGGGATATGGCGCACCCTGACCTCTGGGGCTACAGGGGAAAGGTCAGAATAGAGGATGGCAGTGTTTACATAGGCGGGAAGAGAGTGTACCCGGTCTAGAGCCTGACCCCGCTCTTTTCCAGCTCCATGAGCCGTCCGTACTCTGAGTCAGCCACCTGCTGTATGTGCTTTATCTGGGGTTCCTGGAGGTGCTTGAACCTTCCCTGGAGCTTGAGGTACTCCTCAACGGGCTTCCTCTTGTCAATCTTCTTGTTTATCTTCAGCTTGCCGCCCTCGTACTCGTAAAGCATCCACATTCCCGTCTCCACAGCGAGCCTGGAGAGCTTCACAGAGAGCGAGGAGTCGAACTTCCAGCCCGTGGGGCAGGGCGAGAGGATGTGCAGGAAGGAGGGCTGGTTCTCGAGGGCCTTTTTGACCTTGGCGTACAGGTCCTGGGGGTATCCTATGGTGGCTGAGGCCACGTAGGGGATGCGGTGAGCGGCCACAATCTCGCCAATTGGCTTCTTCCACTCCCCCTTTCCGAATGACTCCTTCCCATTGGGGGAGAAGGTGGTCCAGGCGCCGTAGGGTGTTGCGGAGGAGCGCTGGACGCCCGTGTTGGCGTAGCACTCGTTGTCCACGCACACATGGGTCACCCTGTGGCCCCTCTCGAGCATGCCTGAAAGGCCCTGGAAGCCTATGTCAAAGGTGCCCCCGTCGCCTGCTATGGAGATTATCCTGGTGTCCCGTCCCTTCTTGCGCGTTGCTGCCTCCACCCCGCTGGCCATGGCTGCCACGGTCTCGAACGCCGTGTGTATCCAGGGGGAATTCCAGGCGGTCTGCGGGTAGGCAGAGGTGGTGACCTCCAGGCAGGAGGTGGCGCAGCACACGATGGTGTCCTCAGGGGATGCCCTGGAAACCATGTTCACTGCAATGGCCACACCGCAACCCGCGCACATGGTGTGTCCTGATTCGAGAAGGCGTGCCATAAAATCACGATTGAGTTATTCTATGGGATTCCGTGGTTTTAAAGCTTGTGCTGGGACTTCGGCAATAAATGAACAGAAGCCGACTATCTTTTGATAATGAATCTCTTGTATTTCCAGAGTAACAGACCACCCAAGACAGCGGCCACGAAAAGCAGATAGAAGGAATCCTCAACTCTTACATTAGCGATGAATGTTGCAGCATTATATCCATCCATATTATTATTAACATTTATTGGTAATATAAAAGAATATTGGCAAGAGCAGGGCAATCATTAGTCCTGTTGAAACCATCAATTGTAAAGAATTATGTATATAAAGCGAATTAGGTATATAAAGCCGACAAAAAAAGGCGAATCCATTCAGAAATGAATGTACAATAAGTGGCCCTACAAGGCTCTTTGTCTTTTCCATGAGAAGGCACGCTACTACGGAAAGAAGGATAGTCAGTATATACAAGAAATAAGTATTCCAAAAGGAATGGAAAAGCGCAAAAAACGCTGCGTTTATGGCTATAGAGACCAGAATACCCCTTTTTTTCCTTAGATGTTTGTAAAGGATGCCCCTGAAATAGAACTCTTCGATGAAGGGGACAGCAAAGACAAAAGTGAAAAAGATTATGAAGAATCTCGGGTCGCCTGAAAGGAGCAGGGAAAAACCAAGTTGTATGGCGTTCTTGGTTAAAATATAAACCTGCGAAGGAAACATCCATGATAAATTTACAACGAAAACATAGACTATTGCAATAATTATGGTTGAGGTAATTAGTAGTCCAGCATGCTCCTTCTCAGGCATCCTGAACCCTATCTCTGAAAGCGGTATGTTTTTTGATTTCATGAATGCAAAAGGGAAACCGAACATGAATACTCCAGAGAGTAAAGTTAGTATGATATTGTTCAGGACCAGGTTGTATACAGAGCTGAAGCCCTGGAGGGAAATGAAATAGAATATGAGAAACATGACGAACGCAGGAATGATTATTATCTCCCAGGAAATCTCTCGTTTCTTGAAAGGAAAAAATGCCCTCATGGGTTATTATTATCTCTGGCTTGATAAATAAATGAACAGAAAAATAAAACAAGAAAGGGTCAGGAATCACTTCTTCTTTTCCTTTGGTTTCTCTTCCTTCTTTTCCTCTTTTTCTTTCCTTTCCCTTTCCTCTCGCTCTTCTTCGGCCCTTATCTCTCTCTCGGCCTTTATCTCGTCAATCTCAAGCCAAACCACGAACAGGCCAATCAGTATCAGGAATGGCGGTATGAAGCCTGTAAGCAGTATGAGGAAATTGGTTAGCCAGTCGCCTGGTATCCAGGAACCGGAACCTACTATCTCCATGCCTGGCAGGGAATCGACGAAAAGACCAAGACCAATCAGTACAAGGACCAGTCCCAGTAAAACCTTAACTGCAGCGTGCATGTTAATCCTCTTATTGTTTTCGATAGGATATTTATATATATCCTATTCTTTTTTATACTTAATGCACGATACGGGTATAGGTTTAATAAAGAAAGGGGGCAAATAAACGGTTATGTTCACCAAGCATCTCAGGCAGGCATGGAAGAGGCCCAAGGAGGGTCTGGGGGAATCCTGGAAAACCAGGCTCATATCAATAAGGAAGCAGCCCTCCATAACCAGGGTCGAGAAGCCCGCCAGGCTGGACAGGGCAAGGTCCCTGGGGTACAAGGCAAAGAAGGGCCATGTGGTGGTCCAGGCCAGGGTGCCAAAGGGCAACAGGAAGACTCCGAAGAAGGGAAGGCGCTCTCCAAAGGCGTCCGGGAGGTTCTTCTCAACAGGGCTGTCCTCCCAGGCCATAGCAGAGCAGAGGGTGGCCAGGAAGTTCCCGAACATGGAGGTCATGTCATCCTACCCTGTGTCAGAGGACGGCCAGCACAAATGGTTCGAGATCCTCATGCTTGATCCCCTCAGGCCCGAGGTGAAGAATGACCAGGAGAGGAAGGTTTCGGGAAGGGGCCGCGCCTTCAGGGGAAAGACGCCCGCGGGAAGGAAGTCCAGGGGCCTCACCAATAAGGGCAGGGGAGCAGAGAAGCTCAGGCCCTCACTGGGGGCAAAGAAGGGCAGGAGTAAGTGACCCGGCCTCGATGTAATCAAGTTTTATAAGGTTGTGGCATCTAATTATTGTTATGAGCATGCTTTTCCAGGTAGGTGGGGTGTTCAACAACCTGACAGGAAACCTAGAGAGCATGGGTTTCTTCCTGTACCTTTTCCCGTTCCTGCTCGCCCTGGCCATATTCTACGGCATACTCTTCTGGGTTTTCCATTCAGGCGAAAAGCCCAAGCTCCCCAAATCAGCCATTGCACTGATATCCATAATACTGGCTTTCTTCGTCATGCTCTACTCGAGCTGGAACACCACGATAGTGGCGTTCTTCGCCAACCTCTCGGGCACAGGGCTCATAGTGGGCTCAGGAATACTTTTCGTGGCCATACTGCTGGGACTCATGGGTTTCAACATAGAGGGCCTGACCAAGGCAGAGACCATGGGAAGGGGCAGGTGGGTATTCATAATAGGCGTGGTCATAATAGGGATACTCATATTCTTCGGGGCAGGAGGCGCATCCTTCGGGCTCATCCCTGACTGGTCCAGCAACTCAGAGTTTCTCACCGCGCTGTTCGTGATTGCCATAATAGCGCTTGCGGTCTGGTGGCTGGGAAGCGAGAACAACGGAAAGGGCTGACAAACCCGGGTTTTTTCTCTGTATATCTTTCAGAAGGCAGGGACAACAGCCAGGAGGCTATTCCTTCACAATGTCTGAGAAGTCGATTTCCTTCCTCTTCTTTTTGGGGGCATCCTCGGATGCTTCCTGTTTCCGGTCATTCTGGTTCGCGGGAGCGCCCTTCATATCCCTGAGGGTGCTTGTCAGTCCCCTTAGGGTCTGCATCATGGGGGTCATGGTGCTCTTTATGGCACCCTCCATCGCGCCCACCCTGGAGGACATCTCGCTCATGGACTGTTTATAGGACTCTATCTTGTCATCAATCTCTCCTATCTCGCTCTTTTTCTCGTCCTTAACGCTCCTGAGGGTCTCCTCTATCGAGGAGAGCCTCTTGTTGAAGTCCTGGAAGTTGGAATGAATGTCATCCAGGTCCACCCTGAGCTGCTGCCACTTCTCCTCCACTATTGCCTCCACCATCTCCTCGATGGCGCGCCTCTTGTCAGAGATTCTCTCCTTTCTGGTGGATTGCTCCCTCAACCTGGGAACCGGCTCCTGCTCATTCCCGGGATACTCAGGGAACCCCTCATCATCATCGGGCTGGCTGTGGCCCGGCTGCCCTGGAGGCTGAGCCCCGGGTGGCTGCTGAGGTGGCTGCTGAGGTAACTGCTGGGGTGGCTGCTGGGGTGGCTGCTGGGGTGGCTGTTGAGGTGGCTGGTCCGGATAGGGCTCGCCCCTCGCCTCCGGAGAGCCTGGTGGCGCAGGGTTGTCAGAAAAGTCATTCTCCCTCCTGAACCTC
>CAZSLL010000009.1:5814-14329 GCA_964607835.1 uncultured archaeon
CCTCTCCTCGCCAGGAAGCGAGGGCATTCCCATAGCCCTCGAGTCATCAGGCGATACATCACCAGGGCCAAGTTCAGGCTGACCTGAAACAGGGGGCACATCATCCTTCGTGGGGTAGGGGCCGTAAGCAGAGCGGTTGGACGGGCCCTGGGGAGGCCCTCCTGCCTTTGGAGAGGCCGCACGTGGAGAGCCTCTCGGGGAGGCAGCGCCCCTCAGGGCCTGCCTCATGGCAGCGTCAACCTCAGAAGGGGAGTATCCCTCGTTCTTGAGGGTGTTGATTATCTCAGTCTGGGGCATTCCCTGGGAGGAGAGCGAGGCCACCCTGTCAGTGGGGATGTGCTTTGCCTGCCCTGCCTTGCTCCCTCCGAACGGCCACATAAGAGTCACTGAATATATTTCCCTTAGTTTCTATTTATTGCTTTTAGAGAGCTTGTTATCGATAAGCTGCTCCACCTCTTCCCTGGTCATGAAGGCTGACTGCAGGGGGTCGTATATGTCCACCAGGGCCTTGAGCTCACCGAGCTTCTCCTTTGGCACCAGGCCCTTCATGTGCTTGATTATCTCCTTGACCATCCGCTGCATCTCAGCAATCTGCTTGTCCCTCTCAGCGAGCTTGCTCTCGATGTCAGAGCTTATGCCCTTTACGTTGTTGTTTATGTTGAGCAACTCCTGCTCTATGGTCTCCAGCCTCATGTCAAGGCTCTTCTCCCAGCTCTCCAGGTGGCGGATGCGCTGGGTGTCTGTGTTGGTCCTGTCCACCAGCTCATTGATGATGGAGTGGAGGGTGTGCTTCTTGGCCATATTCTCTTCCTTCCGGTCCCTTCAGAACCGGGCTTGTGGTTTGCCCTTCCGTTGCTTTGCAACGGCTTTCACTTGCTTTCCTTCCGGTCTTTCGCCACGCTCAGGTTCATGGCATTCAAAAGGGGGCAGTGTGTGTAATACTTGTGCTGGTTGTAATAAATATATTGCACGGAGGACAACAATAACATACCGGTTGCTGTTTATGCTGCACCGGAGTGTATGCGGGCGCTTAGTGCCTGCCTGTTCCAGAGGAACCGGATTGGGCTGAAGGCGTCTGATAGTGAAGGAGTGTATGCGGGCGTGATAACGCCCGATAGTGAAGGAGAGTATGCGGGCTAATGCTGGTTGAGCAAAGCCGGGGGAGAAAAAGGGAAATGGCTGAGAAAATTGGGGTTTGCGACTATTCCTACAACGAGGACAAGCAGCAGCTCAGGGTGAACTGCCTGGGGTGCCTGTTCGGGGCCAGCATAGAGGACTTCGAGGAGTGCATGGCCAGGACCATTGACAAGATTCTCGAGGTCAGAAAAGTGCACTCCATCGTGCTCGCCAAGGAGAGGGAGTATGAGTACGGGCCAGAACAGACAGCCATGCTCAGGGAGATTGCGGATATAATAGAGCGGGTCATAAGGGAGCGGCTCATATCCATTGACAAGCTGGGCGGAGAGGGCTGCAGGAAGATAGCCGAGGCCTTCTCAGGAAAGCTACAGTATATCGTCCTGGACCTCATGAGAAAGGACCCCATAGGGGCTTACGTGGAGCTCAGCAGGGAGATTCGTCATCTCAAAAGCAAGATGAAAGAGCTCACCAAGAGGGAGCACGTGCAGTGTGCCCAGAAAATCCTCAGGGAGGTGCTGGAGCCCCTCAAAGAGAGGATGGAGCAGACAAGGATAATCCAGTTCGCCAGGCCCCACGCCGCAGGGTATCATATAGGGGACAGGGCCCTTTACAGGGAACTGTTCATGCCCAGCGTGAGGCCCAACTTCATGCTCACCAGGTATGTCATGACTCCCCCTGAGGGAGGGAAGTCCGTGGACAGGTATGACGTGGGCGACATACAGGTGGAGGTGTACAAGATGCCCAACTCCACCGAGTATTTCTACCATATACTGCCCCCCGAGTTCAGGCTCCCACAGGAGCAGTACACAATACTGGACGCTGCCAGGAGGTACATGGCAACCCACAGGCCCAAGACAGCAGAGTTCGTGAAGTCCAAGCGTGTCAGGGAGGTGTTCGCGAACATAGGCAAGGACATGATAAGGGAGGTGTCCAAGCAGATGGACGTGGAGCTATCCACAAAGGAGCTGGAGCTCCTGGCGTCCATACTCACCAGGTACACCGCAGGGCTGGGGGTGCTGGAGGTCCTGCTGGCCGACGAGAAGGTGCAGGACATCTACATCAACTCGCCCATTGAGAGGCAACCCATACTCATCAACCACCAGGAGTGGGAGGAGTGCAGGACAAACCTCATACCCACCATGGAGGACGCCGAGGCCTGGGCCACCAGGCTCAGGATTCACTCGGGAAGGCCCCTGGACGAGGCCAACCCTGTGCTGGACACAGAGGTAACCGTGCCCGGGGGGAAAGCAAGGTTCGCGCTCATAACCAGGACACTGTCCCCCCACGGCCTGGGGTTCGCCATAAGGAGGCACAGGGACAAGCCATGGACCCTTCCTCTTTTCATAAAGGCCAAGACCATCACTCCCCTGGCTGCCGGGCTGCTGTCCTTCCTGATAGACGGCACTGTTTCCATGCTCGTGGCAGGCGGAAGGGGTGCGGGAAAGACCTCCATGCTGGGGTCGCTCATGCTGGAAATCCTGCCCAAGACCAGGGTGCTCACCATAGAGGACAGCGTCACTGGAGACTCTGAGATTCTTTACCAGAGGAACGGGAGAATAGAGCGGGACACCATAGGCAACCTCATAGACAGGCAGGTGAAGAGATACGGCAAATGCATGCTCGGAAGGGACATCGTGGAGGGGAACCCGGATAGTATAAGGGTATATTCCTTTGACGGGAAAGGAAAGGTCTCGCTCAGCAATGTAAGCAGGTTCATCAGGCACAGGACGAAAAAGGACATATACGAGGTGGTGACCAGGACCGGGAGGAGGCTCAAGGTCACGGGTGACCACTCACTGTTCACCATGGGAGAGGGCAGCATTATGAAGCCTGTGGAGTGCAGGAAGCTCAGGGAAGGGGATTTCATCGTTACCCCCAGGGCACTAAGGAGCCGAAACAACAGGATTATTGAAATCAACCTGATGGAGCACCTGGACAAACTGGAGGGCTCATTCATTTCGGGACATGGCCTCAGGGAATTCATAGAGCGCAACAGGGTGGCTATCGGAAGGGTTGCGAGGAAGCATGGCTACATGGTTGTCGGGCCCATGAGGGGAACCATATGCTCCTGGAGAAGGAACCGCATCCTTCCGTCCAAGGTTGCTGGGGAGCTTGCCCGTGAAGGTCTGGAGTTTCCTGAAGGCATGGAGCTCAAGTACATGACCGGCTCGGGCAGGATAGGCTCAAGGATAGAACTTGAGGATGACTTCCTGAGATTCGTTGGCCTCTGGATTGCGGACGGGTGCTATGACAGGAACTCGGTCATAATATCTGTTTCCGAGGAGGAGGCAAGGGATGTGGTCAGGAGAGTGGCAGAGAGGTTCGGCTTAAAGGCGAAAATGCACTCAGACGGGTTTTCACTGATGATTAACTCAAAGCCACTCAAGGAAGTCATGAGGAGGGTTCTGGGACTCATAGGCGACGCCCATACCAAAAGGGTCCCTCAGTGGGTATTCGGGCTCTCTGATAGTCAGGTCGGGAATGTCCTCAATGGAATATTCAGCGGGGATGGCTGCGTATCTGACAAGGAGATACTCATGTCAGTGAGGTCTGGGGATCTCACAAGGGATGTCCAGACCCTTCTCCTCGGTTTGGGCATCATAACAAGGGTAAGCGAAAGGGCAGGATTCCACCATTGCAGGATAAGCTCGCTCTCATCGATGGATTCATTTAGGAAAGGAGTGGGCCTGCTGACCAGGAAGAAAGCTGAGAGGTTTGAAAGTCTCTGCAGGAAATCATCCACCCACGACTCAAGCGACTTCATTCCGCTAAACCATGAAATGAGGATTGGCATGAACAACCACAGCAAGCTTTTCAGCTTTACTGATTACATCGCAAGGCAGAACAATGTCGGAAGGGCCCATCTCGGGAACCTTGCAAGCAGCCATGAGTTCGAGGATTACGAAGGCATTGAGCAGGTAAGGATGCTTGCCGAATCTGACATATTCTGGGACTCGGTCAAATCCGTGAGCAAGATTGAGACAGCGGATGATTATGTATACGACATATCTGTGCCCGGCAGGGAGAATTTTGTGTGCGGGAACATCCTTGCCCACAACACACTCGAGCTCCCGGTGGACCAGCTAAGGGACATGGGCTACAATATAGAGAGTCTGAAGTCCAGGTCTGTCATCACCATGGTGGAGACCGAGATGCCCGCTGACGAGGCCCTGAGGACGGCTCTGAGGCTGGGGGATTCTGCCCTCATAGTGGGCGAGGTCAGGTCAACAGAGGCCAAGGCCCTTTACGAGGCCATGAGGATAGGGGCCCTCTCCAACGTTGTGGCAGGGACAATACACGGAGAGTCAGCCTACGGGGTTTACGACAGGGTGGTAAACGACCTGGGGGTGCCCAAGACATCGTTCAAGGCCACCGATATCCTGCCCATATGCAAGTCCCTGAGGTCAGCTGACGGGCTGCACAGGTTCAGGAGGATGACAGAGATAACAGAGATAAGGAAGGCCTGGGAGCAGGACCCTGTCAAGGAGGGGGGCTTCGTCAACCTCATGGAGTACTCGGGAAAGAAGGACATGCTCCAGCCCACAGACACCTTCAAGAACGGGGAATCAGAGGTCCTCAACAGGATTGCCTCCTACATAAAGGAGTACAGCGGGAACTGGGACGCGGTTTGGGAGAACATTCTCCTGAGGTCCAAGATGAAGGAGGCCCACGTTAAGCTTGCGGACAAGCTCGGGAACCCGGAAATCATGGAGGCTGACTGGACAATCAAGTCCAACAACATGTTCCATCTCATAAGCGAGCTCGTGAAGAGGGAGAAGGGATTCCCCGAGCCATCGGAAATCTACACCAGATGGGAGGCCTGGCTCAAGAAGGAACTCAGGGGCTAGTACACCTTTCCGTGGGTGGCTGTTTTCAGCGGGGAGCCTGGGTCCTCGTTTCCTATTTTCCTTATCATGTACCAGTCTATCTTCCTTCCGGTCACGGCCTTCAGGAAGCCCGAGCTCACACCGAAGGCGGTGTAGAGTCCCACTGTGAACGCCCCTATAGTGACATGAAAGAGCATCCTGACCTTTCTTTCCCTGAGCAGGGCTGCCAGGGTGGCAGCCATGAAGCCCGAGTTCACTGCAACTGTCCAGGCCGTGGTCCCCATGAACCTGGAAATGTTTATGGCAGAGGGCTCTCCTGTCATGAATGAGAGAATCCCGAAGAACATGAACATGACCAGGAAGGGCGAGGCCACGTACCCCAAAAGGGTCATGGTCATGGCAAGCCTCTGGTGGATTCTAAGCTCCCTGCCGAAGAGTATCCATCGCTTGTAGTCCATGAATGTGGAGGCATTGCCGTAGGCCCATCTCTTCTGCTGCCTGAAGAACCCCCTGAATGTGAAGGGAACCTCGCCCGGAACACTTACCTCTGAAATGTACCTGCTCGTATATCCCGCCTTTATGGCCTTTATGGAGAACTCAACGTCCTCTGTGACGCTGCCCTCCTTCCAGCCCCCAAGCCTCTCCAGGGCGCTCTTCCTAACGGCCTGGCCCGAGCCGAAGAGAAGGGGCACACCTGCCCTGCTGTTTATGGCGGCAAGGAGGTTCTGGTACACCATGAGTATGCTGGAGGCGAAGCGTGAGACAATGTTCTGGTACATGTTGACATAGACCCACTTGGCCTGGGCGAAACCCAGGTTCTGGTCCTTTACGAATGGCGGTATGACCTTCTTCAGGAAGTCTGTGGGGGGGATGAAGTCAGAGTCGAAAGTGACTATTATCTCCCCTCTCGAGTGGCTGAGCATGTTGTTGAGGTTGCCTGCCTTGAATCCCTCGCTGGAGCCCCGCCTGGTGACCTTCACCCTGCTGTGCTTCCTGGCGAACTCGTCAATCCTCCCGGACACCTCCGGGTCGTCAGAATCATCTCCAATCAGGACCTCGTACCTGTCCCTCGGGTAGTCAAACTCCAGGCACTTCCTTGCGCACCTCAGGGCCACCACCTCGTTAAGGGTGGGTATCTGGACAGTGACCCTGGGCCACTTTCTTATTCTGGAAATCCTGCCTGACGCAGAGGGCCCGAATATGCCTGAGAAGGCCACTATGTAGAAAAGGCTGGAGAAGAAAAGCATGGGGAAAAACAGCGTGTTGTAGAGATGCGTGGCTGCCTCGTGCACCGGAGGCGACCACCAGAGATATGACTGGTAACCCCACTCGAGGAAGGCAGCTATGGATTCCATCATGCTTGATTTATGGGTCTGCAGGCCCTTAAAGGCTCAGGCCACATCCTCCTTGCTGATTATGCTCCTAAGCTCGCTGTATGAGACAATTCCGTTGTATGCCTTCTCCCTTATCACAAGGGCTGGCGCGCTCTCCACGCCGTAGGCCTCCCTCACTATCCTCACAGGCTCTGAGTCAAGGTTGAGGTCTATGGTGTACACAAGAACCCCCGGGTCCTGCCTGGCCTGGTCGAGGACAGCACCCTGCTCTATGCAGGGGCCGCAGTCCCTTGAGTAAAAGTACAGTATGGGGGTCACGTCCCTGCCACACTTCTCCCTGACAGAGAGAGAGAGCAGCCATGCCTTGAGGGAAACAGCCATGTACTCCTGCTTGAGTCTCTCGTAGGACTCGTCAGTGGAGTTGAGGTTCTCGAAAACCTCGAGCTTCTCCGGAAGCCTCTGCCAGAAGTATCCCAGGTCATTCTGGACATTGTCCAGGGAGCTCAGTATGAACTTGCAGCCCAGCTCGCTCTGGCCTGAGGCCAGGTAGAGCTGCTCAAGCTCTATGGACTCCAGCTCGCTTCCGTAGCCCGCTATCTCCTGTTCCAGCTTGCCCAGCTCCTGGGAGGCCTTGGAGTCGCTGTACCCCAGGATGAGGGCCCCGGTAAAAACCCCCACAACGTAGAGCAGAAGCGAGCTCAGCACTGCCAGCAGGTACACCCTCTGCCTTGCCATGTGCATGGTTTGGCGCAAGGGGTTAAATTGTTTGGGGTTTTGTGCTACTTCTCCCACCAGTTCTTTCCCTGCTTCTTGCCCCACTCTATGTTGGAGAGGCCGTGCACGAAAAGGAGCACCAGCCAGTAAGGGAACATGAATACGAACGCTGCCAGGTCCCTCCAGGTGAATCTCTCCCCGAATTTTCTTATGCTCACCAGGAAGATGAGATAGGTGGCGGTCAGGAGTACCATGTTCAGGGCGTTGAGGGTTGTGAGGGACCACTGCCCGATGAGCACCATCCAGGCCACATTGATGATGCCGAACACCGAAAACCACAGGAAGAAGTACTGGGCCACGTCAGGGGAGAACACCACCCCCTGGGACAGGAAGCTGCCATGGTAGCCCATCACTATCTGCAGGACCAGGGCTATTCCTATCAGGACTGAGTGCAGGTACCAGTAGGAAAGCAGGGGAAGGCTGTACATGCCGGCTGCTTTGTAGCGCCTGTTCAGGAACATGTCGAAATGGGTCTTGATTATCTGGGCCCCTCCCCTGGTCCACCTGAACCTCTGCCTGGCAAGCTCCAGCAGCCTCTCGGGAACGAATGTATAGCAGTAGGCGTTGTCAACGAAGCGGGTCTTGTGCCCCCTTTTGATGAGCTTGATGGCTATGTCAAAGTCCTCCAGGTAGGTGTGGGGGCTGAAGCCTCCGGCTGCCTTTATGTGCCTGGTCCGGAAAGCAGAGAGCGGACCAGAGGCCGCTATCACCGCCCCTATCCTCTCGCACACTGACTTGTAGAACGCGAAGTTCAGGTATTCCAGTTTCTGGAACCAGGAAAGGGGCTTCCCTGAGTTCTCCACCTTTATCACACCTGTGGTGGCCGCAACCTCCCTGTCCCTGAAGGGGGCCACCAGCCTCTCAATGGCGCCTTTCTCCATTCGGGTGTCCCCGTCTATGGTCATCACAATCTCTGTGTCCACCTTCCTGAGGGCCATGTTCATGGCCCTGGATTTGCCCACATGGTCAGTGTCCATGACCTTTACCATGGGGTTTCGGGAGTACTTCCTGAGGATTTCTCCTGTGCGGTCAGAGGAGCCGTCATTGATTACAATGACCCTGAGCTTTCCCGGGTAGCCCGAGCCAATGACAGCGTCAATCGTGGCCTTGATATGCCTCTCCTCGTTGTGGGCCGGGACAAGGACGGTCACAGAGGGAGTGTAGCCTGGCTCGAAGCGAACAGGCCTCCTGGCGAGAATTATCATGAACTGAGAGGCCAGGACCGCTATGAGTATGGCGGTGGGTATGGTTGCGAGAACCTCGACTGCGGCCTGGAGCATGGTATAGATTGGTGGCAAGGGCTTTTATTTCTGCTTCAGAAGGAACCTCATCATGTCTGCCAGCATGTGAATTACGACCCACTGGCCCACCTTTGTCTTTCTCGCATCTCTCCACCGGACAGGTACCTCCCTTACTGAGAGCCCTTTCCTGCGGGCAAGTATC
>CAZSLL010000009.1:14339-48273 GCA_964607835.1 uncultured archaeon
GTCAAAGAACCATCTGTCGTTCCGGGCCTCCCTGGCAAGCCCCAGGAAGACGCTCCTCCTGAAGAACTTGAACCCGCACTGGTGGTCCCTTATGCCGGTCCTGAAGACCAACCTTATCATGGAGTTGTATGCAAGCGAAAAAAGGTGCCTGGAGAGCCTCCTCTTGCCCGATGAGCCGTGTATTAGCCTGGAGCCAATCACGATGTCGTGTGTGCGGAGGCGGCCCAGCATGGTCCCTGTAAGGGACGGGTCAGAGGAGAGGTCGATGTCCATGAAACCTATGCTGTCGCCGTTCGCGAGTGAGAGGGCACTCTTAATGGCCAGGCCTTTTCCCAGCCTTTTCTGCGAATGCGAGAGTAGTATCCTCTTGTCACTGGACGCGATATCGCTGGCCAGGGAGGCAGTGCCGTCTGAGGAGCCGTCCTCTGCAATAATTATCTCGTACTCATCTGCTGTGCCATCAAGGGCATCCTTTATCAGGGGAAGGTTCACGGACAGGTTTTCCCTCTCATTGTAAACAGGCAGTATGATGCTAAGCATCATGTCACTTTCTCTCGAAGAGATATAACTCTATCCCCACGTAGGATTCCCTTTCCTTGATGGAGTAGCCGAGTCCGTCCTCAAGGGCGCCGGGTATCAGCCCCTGGGGGTCTCCCCCATGGGAAAGGAAGAGCCACACCCGCTCCCTGCCCGTGACAGCCTGCTCCATGGCATTGATGTTTTTCTCGTCAACAGTGTATTCCCACTTCGGGAACACGTCCCTCTGGACCGGCCCGCTCTCATTGAAATAGTAATCAAAGGGTATGTGGCAGTACCAGGAATTTATGAGGGCCAGGTCCCCCTCTCCAGCGTTCTCCTCCATGTGTCCCACAGCCTCCCTCCACTGCTCCTTGCTCGTGTCAAGGGCCTGGAGCGAGACCCCTGCCAGGGAGAGGATTATAATGGAAGCCGTCAGGAGCTGCCTGAGCCTCACGCTGTCCAGGCCCGAAAGTCCCCTGGCGGCAAGGAGATAGAGGGCGACTGATGCCGGGGCCGTGAACCTCGCGTAATACACTGGCACGAATGCGTAGGAGATGAGGAAGGGAACTGCTATGGGAATAACTAGCCATGAGAGCAGGAGCATTGACTCAGGGGTGATGCAGCGGGTCCAGGCCCTGATGCAGGCCCTGGACAGGAAGGGCTTCAGGAAAAGGGCTGTGAAGAGCAGCGCCAGCGCAAGTGAAGGAGCCATTGCCCACATGCCTGCATGCTGGCTGAAGTATGCTGAATAGTCCGCCAGGGTCCTGAGCACTGAGAGCAGGGACGGCGCTTCAACCCAGCCCAGGAACTCACCTGTCCCCACCACAGCGGCCTGCCTGAGAAGGAAGCCCATCCAGGGGAGGAACAGCATCACCGCAGAGGCGAGTAGTATGAGGGGCCCTGCAACAGGGAATCCCTTCTCCACTCCAAGAGCGCGGCGCGCGATGAGATAAATTCCCTGTGATACCAGGAAGAGAAGGCCGAAGTAGTGTGTATAGAGCAGTAGGGCGCTGAAGGCCACGTAAAGCAGACCTGTCCACTGCCCTCTCTCTTTCAGGTACCTGATGAAGAAATGCATTGAGAGCAGGGTGAGCATTACCATGAGGCTGTAGCCCCTTATCTCCTGGGAGTAATGTATGTGAAAGGCAGAGAGGGCCATTATGAGCGCAGCGGCAAGCGAGGCCCTCTTGTCCGTGAGAAGCAGACCTGTCCTGTAAATCATGAACACAGAGGCCGTGCCGAATATCACCGACAGCAGCCTTATCACATATTCAGAGTCCCCGAAGAGGGCAATCCAGTAATGCAGAATCAGGAAATAGAGAGGAGGGTGGACATCATTTGACACCGCATTGAGCATTTCAAGAGGGGCCTGCCCGGCCCAGAGGACAGAATAGCCCTCATCCAGCCACAGGCTCTCGCAAGTCAGGCAGAGGAGCCTGAGCGAGAGGCCGAGCAGGATTATGGCAATGAGGACCCTGTTATCCCAGAGAATGGCCTTCCAGTCGCGGGGCATGATAATAATTGGTACCGTGCCTAATATGAAGAGGCATGCCCTTAGAAACAACTTAAATCATTATGCACAACAAGAGCAATAGTATCCATAGCAATGGGAGTGATACGAGTGAAGGGTTTCTACATCACCACGGCCATAGACTACGTGAACGCCAAGCCGCACCTGGGTCATGCGTACGAGAAGATACTGGCTGACATAGTGGCCAGGTGGCACAGGCTGAAGGGAGAGGAGGTTTTCTTCCTCACCGGGACAGACGAGAACGCCCAGAAGAACGAGGCCGCTGCAAAGGCAGCCGGGATGCCTGTGAGGGAGTTCGTGGACCAGAACGCCGGGGCCTTCCGGAGGCTGTGCGAGGTGCTGGGAATCTCTAATGACGATTTCATCAGGACCACTGAGGAGAGGCACAAAAGGGTGTCCAGGGAGGTGTTCAGGAGGATGTACCAGAGCGGGGACCTCTACAAGGGAGTGTACGAGGGGTTCTACTGCCAGGGCTGTGAGGCCTATCTAACGGAGAGGGACCTGGTTGACGGGAAATGCCCTGAGCACGGAACAGAGCCAGAGCTCCTGAAGGAGGAGTCCTATTTCTTCAGGATGAGCCGCTACCAGAAGAGGATAGAGGAGCTGCTGTCAAATCCGGGGTTCGTGGTGCCGGAGAGCAGGAGGAAGGAGATGCTCAACAGGGTGAAGGCCGAGGGCCTCAGGGACATATCAGTGACCAGGATGAACCTGGACTGGGGAATCGAGAGCCCCATAGACAGGGAGCACAGGATTTACGTGTGGGTTGATGCCCTGGTGAACTACATATCTGCGCTGGGCTTCCCGGACGGACAGGGCTTCAGGAAATTCTGGCCGGCTGACGTGCACATGATAGGCAAGGGAATCAACTGGTTCCACTCAGTCATATGGCCGAGCATACTCATGTCTGCAGGGATTGAGCTTCCGAAGAGCATAGTGGTGCACGGGTACATTACCATAAACGGGAGCAAGATAAGCAAGAGCCTGGGGAACGTGATAGACCCTGAGGAGATTGCCGGCAAGTATCCCCTGGACGCCATAAGGTACCAGCTGGTCAGGGAGATTCCCTTTGGCGAGGACGGGGACTTCTCAGAGGATTCAATCAGGGCAAGGGTGAACGGCGAGCTCGTGGCTGACCTGGGCAACCTGGTATCCAGGGTGGTAAAGCTCTCAGAGAGGCACAGGGGCAGGTTCAGGGGAAGAGACCACCTGAGCAGGTTCCTCAGGCTTAATGAAATCAGCAAGAAGATGGATAAGATGGAGCTCCACCGGGCCCTTGAGGACATATGGTCATTCATAAGGGCATGCAACAAGTACATAAACGAGAAGGAGCCCTGGAAGCTGGAGGGAGAGGAGTTGGGGGCGGTCATGTACAACCTCCTCGAGGCCCTCAGGGTGATTTCCATCGTGACAGAGCCATTCCTCCCGGAAACATCGGAAAGGCTCAGGGACCAGCTCAGGACTGGCAAGGGAACCCTGAAGGACTGCTCGTTCCGGGATGAGGCCACAAGGCCCGGAAAGTCGGAGCACCTATTCTCGAGGCTGGAGTGAGAGCCAATCCTATTAAGCATTGCATTCAATCTCTATCATGGACGTGTCAGTAGGGGTCATCGCCCATAATGAGGAAAAGAACATTGCAAGTCTTCTGGAATCATTGTTGTCTCAGGAGTTGCAAAATGTCAGGATAAGGGAGATCCTGGTGGTGAGCTCAGGCAGCACTGACAGGACAAATGAGATTGTCAGGGACTTCTCAGTGAGGGACAGCAGGATAAGGCTGCTCGAAGAGCCTGAGAGGAAGGGGAAATACAGTGCCATAAACCTTTTTCTCCAGAAGGCGGGAACGGACGTTGTGGCTCTTGTTAGCGGGGACGTGGTACCAGACAAAAGGTCAGTAGAGAGGCTTTGCAGGCCACTGACTAAAGGTGCCGGGATTGCCACAGCAAAAACGAAGTCAAGGAAAAGAAAAGGGCTGCTTTCTGACATCTTTGCGCTGCAATGGGAGATACACCACACAATATCATCAAGAAAACCAAAGATGTGCGAGATGATCGCTTTCCGCAGGGTGATAAAGAGTATACCAAAGACAAGTGTTGATGAAGAGACAATTGGCGTGCTTGTTAGGGATTCGGGCTACACGTCTGCTTATGCTGAGGATGCTGTTTTCTTCAACAATGTTCCAAGGTCTTTTAAGGATTTCATCAGGCAGAGAAGGAGGGTTTACGCAGGGCACCTTGAGCTCGCCAGGAAAGCAGGGTACAGGCCAGGCACAATGAGCAACATGGAGCTATTCAGCTCACTAAGGAGGGTTTCAGGGGTAAGGATTCTTCCTGCCATGGCCGGGGCGGCGCTGGAGGGCATTTCCAGGCTCCTCGGCTTCCTGGACTTTTTACGCGGTAGGGACCACTCTGTATGGAGCATAGTCAGGAGGTAAACAGCACAAAGCAATGATTTCTTTCAATGGAGATTATCAGAAATATGCACCAGACAAAAGAAATGAATATAAATGACCTGGGAGAAATATAATACCGGATGTTGTGGTCATTAGGCGGGCCCAACACAATATGTTGTGCTTTTGTCATCGCGGAGGGATGACAAGAATTGCAGCGGTATTAGCCCGGGCTGTGCCCATGATGGCGTGGAAGGAAACGGTAAAAATGAAATGCCCATATTGTTCAGGAAACGAGAGCAGGGTCATTGACAAGAGGGACTCCCCTGACATGGGGCACATCAGAAGGAGAAGGGAGTGCCTCAACCCGGGGTGCTCCAAGAGGTTCACCACATACGAGAGGATGGAGAACCTGGGCCTCACCATTGTCAAGAAGGACGGAAAGAGGGAGGCCTTCGACAGGGCAAAGGTTCTCAACGGCCTTCTCAAGGCATGCGAGAAGAGGCCCATACCCAGAGAGAAGATAGACTCGCTGGTTGATGACATAGAGGCCTCGCTGAGGGGCCATCCCTCAACAGAGATGGACAGCAAGGTCATAGGGGAGCTCATAATGAAGAAGCTCAGGGAAATCGACAAGGTGGCCTACATAAGGTTCGCCTCGGTTTACAGGGAGTTCGAGGACCTGGACTCGTTCAAGAAGGAGCTTGAGAGGCTGATCAGGAAGTGAACTCATGCGGTTGCCGCCTGCAACCTCAACATTGAAGGCACCGGATGGCGTTGTTCGCATGCCGGTACCAGGTAACGAATTGAAAGTGAACGGGGGTTAGGATGACAGGAAACACAGAGAAGTTCGAGATAAAGCAGATAAGGAAGAGGAACAAGAGGCTGGTTCCCTTTGACAGGGAAAAGGTCACAGAGGCCATATGGAAAGCAGCCCAGTCAGTGGGCGGCCAGGACAGGAAGCCAGCTGAGAGGTTGTCCAGGAAGGTCATGGCAGTGCTGGAGTACCAGTACGGCGAGAAGGAGATTCCCACGGTGGAGGAGATACAGGACATCGTGGAGAGGGTGCTCATCAAGAGCGGCCACGCCAGGACCGCCAAGGCTTACATTCTCTACAGGCAGCAGAAGGCCAAGATAAGGGAGACCAGGAAGGTCATGGTGGACGCCATCAACACCATAGGCGAGTACCTGGACCAGAGCGACTGGAGGGTCAAGGAGAACTCCAACGAGGCATTCTCGTTCTCTGGTCTGCTGCTCCATACAGCAGGAAAGGTCATGTCAACCTACAACCTCACCCAGATGTACACCCCGAACATATCGGACGCCCACAGGAAGGGATACGTGCACATCCACGACCTGTCTCACGGTGTCATAGGGTACTGCGCCGGCTGGAGCCTCAAGAACCTTCTGCTCAGGGGCTTCGGCGGGGTGGCCAACAAGGTGGACTGCAAGCCGGCGAAGCACATGTCCACCATAGTGCACCAGATGGTCAACTACATAGGGTGCCTGCAGATGGAGTTCGCGGGGGCACAGGCGTTCTCGTCAGTGGATGTCCTGCTGGCTCCATTCATCAAGTATGACGGGCTCGACTACAAGCAGGTCAAGCAGAACATGCAGCAGCTCGTGTTCAGCCTGAACATACCGTCGAGGTGGGGCTCCCAGTTCCCGTTCTCCAACCTCACATTCGACTGGGAGGTCCCAAAGGACATGAAGAACGAGCACGCCATAGTGGGCGGCAAGGAGCAATCCTACACCTACGGGGACATCAAGGAACAGATAGACATGGTCAACAGGGCCTTTTTGGAGGTCATGTGGGAGGGCGACGCAAAGGGCAGGATATTCTCCTTCCCAATACCCACCTACAACGTGACAAAGGACTTTGACTGGGAGTCTGACAACGCAAAGAAGTTGTTCAAGATGACTGCCAAGTACGGGGCGCCCTATTTCCAGAACTACGCCGGGTCTGACCTGGACCCCTCATCCATAAGGGCCATGTGCTGCAGGCTGAACATAAACCAGAAGGAACTCATAAAGAGGCCGGGAAGCATGTGGGGCCCGGGGGACAACACAGGGTCAATAGGGGTATTCACACTGAACATGAACAGGCTGGGGTACGAGGCCAGGAACGAGGAGGAGTTCCTGGAGAAAGTGGAGCACTACATGAACCTTGGTAGAGAGTCGCTGGAGATAAAGAGAAAAGTGGTGGAGAAGAACCTGAGGAACAGGCTCATGCCATTCACCAAGGTCTACCTGGGCACTTTCAGCAACCACTTCTCCACCATAGGCCTGGTGGGGTTCAACGAGGCATGCGTGAACCTGATAGGGGAGGACATAGCGAGCCCCAACGGAAAGGCCCTTGCCATGAAGACACTGAGGTTCATGAGGGAAAAGCTCAGGGATTACCAGGAGCAGACCGGGAACCTGTACAACCTTGAGGCCACACCGGCAGAGGGTGCTTCCTACAGGATGGCCAGGGAGGACAGGAAGATGTACGGGAAGAAAATCTACACATCGGGTCAGAAGAAGCCCTACCTCACCAACTCCACCCAGCTCCCTGTGGGGTACACGGATGACCTGGTCATGGCGCTTGAGCACCAGAACGACATACAGCCACTGTACACGGGCGGGACCATATTCCACACCTTCCTGGGCGAGAGCCTGTCGGACTGGCAGTCAGCGGCCACCATGGTGAAGAAAATCGCCTTCAACACCAGGCTGCCGTACTTCTCGCTCACGCCCACGTTCAGTGTGTGCCCGGTGCACGGGTTCATAAGGGGCGAGCACAAGACCTGCCCCTTCCACACAAACGGGGGCTGATAACAGAGCCAGGCTCCGGTTTTGCGCCGGAGCGCGCTCGGGCACGTTTGCCTGAAGGTGCCTCTGGCACCTGATGTGCCCGAAGGAAAGTGCATATCGCTTCGAAGAAGCGGAAGGAAAGGGGCGTATGCCGGCCAAGGGCCGGATTGAAAGAAGAGAGGTGAAAGATATGGGGAAATGCGACCAGAGAGTGGAGGTCTTCTCGAGGGTGGTGGGCTATTTCAGGCCTGTCAACCGCTGGAACGAGGGAAAGAAGGAGGAGTTCCTGGAGAGGAAGACGTTTGACCAGGGAAAGGCCCTCGGGTCTGACCTTTCAGGAATAAAGGACAAGGCCGAATAGGCCTTCTTCTTTTTTCCTTATTTTGATGTGATATGAATGACGCTGCCCATAAAGGGGATGGAGAAGCTCTCTGTGATAGACTATCCAGGAAAGACGTGCTGCATAATCTTCATAGCAGGGTGCAATTTCAGGTGCCCATACTGCCACAACCCTGATCTCATAGGGGATTCGGAAAGCCTGCCGGACGTGACCGAGGAGGAGGTCATCAGTTTCGTTAAGTCAAGAGGGAAATGGCTGGACGGGGTGTGCGTGACAGGTGGGGAGCCCTGCATACATAAGGGACTTCCTGGTTTTCTGAGAAGGCTCAAGAGCGAGGGATTCCTGGTAAAGCTCGACACCAACGGCACCAATCCAGAAATGCTTGAGGGGCTCATAAACGAGGGGCTTCTGGACTACATAGCAATGGACATAAAAGCGCCACCAGAGAGGTACGGAGAGGTGGCAGGGGCGGATGTGGACATCAGCAGGATTAAGAGGAGCGTGGAAATTATTAAGTCTTCGGGGGTTGAGCACGAGTTCAGGACCACTGTCCTGCCCAGGCTAATAGGAAAGGATGATGTAAAGAGCATAGCAGGATGGCTCAGGGGGTGCCAGGGATATTACATACAGGGCTTCAGGCCTGACAACACACTGGACAAGGGCTTCATGAAGGAGAGCCCCTACTCTGACAGCGCTCTCGAGGAACTGGCAAAAATTGCCAGGAAGGAAATCAAGAGCGTCGGAGTAAGGTCATGAGGATATACCTCTGCGGGGGGATAAGGAAGGATGAGAATGACCAGAAGGTTGTCTGGACCGGGCAGGATAAGGAAACCATAAGGGGTGTCATGGGAGGGGTCGAGCTGCTCGACCCCCAGAGGACCCCTGAGCTGAGCGACCCCATGGCGGCGTTCGGGTGCGACCTCAGGGATGTGAGGGAGGCGGACGCCCTTTTGGTGGACATGAGGCAGAGGAGGGGCATAGGCATAGGGGCTGAGATGGCCATAGCCAGGTTCATGGGAAAGCCCGTGGTCTCTGTGTGCCCGAGGAACAGCCACTTCAGGAGGGACACCCTGGAGCACAGGGGCTGCGCGGTCAGGGACTGGGTTCACCCATTCATGTTCGGGCTCTCTGACTTCATTGCAGAGAGTGTGGAGGAGGCAGCGGAATGGCTAAGGGAATGGAAGGATAAGGGCACGGATGTGAAGGACGGCTCGTTCGTGGAAGAGGCCATCAGGCATTTCGAGAGAAGCGGAAAGGGGAGGATATGAGGATAATTCTTGCGTCAAAATCGCCCAGAAGGAGGCAGCTCATGGACATGCTGGGCCTGGATTTCGAGGTCATGCCCAGCGGAGTGGACGAGGGCAAGGTCAAGCTGAAGGAAAGCGACCCCTACAGGCTGGCCCAGCGGCTGGCCAGGATGAAGGCAGAGGACGTTGCAGAGAGGCTCAGGGAGCACGAAGACGGGCAAGAGGCCGTTGTTATTGGGGCAGACACCCTGGCGAGCTTTCGGGGAAGGGTAATAGGCAAGGCCGGTGACAGTGAGGAGGCCATGAGGACGCTCAGGGGCTACCAGGGCAGGGAGCACGAGCAGGTCACGGGCCTGTGCATAATCAACACCAGGACAGGGAAGGTGCTGGAGGCGTGCGAGGTGACAAGGAGCGTGGTCAGGGAGGTCGGGGAAAAGAGCCTGGAGGCCTACGTAGGAACAGGGGAGCCCATGGAGGGAGCGGGCTGCTACACGCCCAGGGCGCATGTCATGCTGTTCAGCGAGATAAAAGGTTCCTGGAGCAACATAGTGGGCATGCCCATGGCAAGGCTGGTGCCCATGCTCGGGGAGGCCATAAGGGGATAGTTTTAAATATAACACCGTTATACTTTCACGAGGATTAAAACCAGTGATATCATGGCAGACAAGATAACAAGGGACATGACCCTTGGGGAGCTGGTGGAGCGCTTCCCCCAGGCCGCCATGCTCATGGCAAAGAAGGGCATGCACTGTATAGGGTGCCACATGGCAGCCTCAGAGACCCTGGAGCAGGGCTGCGTGGCCCACGGCATGAGCGACGAGGAGATTGACAGCCTGGTCAGGGACATGAACGCGGAGGCCGATAAGGAAGGGAAGAAATAAAAGCCCACTAGTCTTATAATAGTATCCAAGGTGTTTTCAATGGCAGCGATTGACCACAGGTTCCCAATGGTTGACAAGGAGAAGTGCACAGGCTGCGGCACATGCGTTTCTGTCTGCCCACAGAACGTGTTTGACATAAAGGACGGCAAGTCGCACGTGGCCAGGCCAGAGGACTGCGTTGAGTGCATGTCCTGCGTGGAGAACTGCCCTGTGCAGGCCATCAAGCTCGTGGAGCCAAAGTAAGGCTTCCACTGGCAAAGACCGAAATGCTTTTATATATTATTAACTATAGTTTGTGGAGGGTTTGAATGACCATAAAACTCAGACAGGAAATAGAGGTCTGGTACATAATCCCTGCTATAAGGAGGGAGATTGCCAGCGGGCTCCTGAAGAAGGGGCTAAGGCAGAGGCAGATTGCCCAGAAGCTCGAAGTGACTGACGCAGCCATCTCCCAGTACTTCAAATCCAAGAGGGGAAGCGAGGTCAAGTTCAACGAGAGGCTCAGGCAGGAGATAGGCCAGTCAGTCGAGCGAATAAGCGAGGGCAAGAGCGTCATGAAGGAGATACAGAGGCTCTGCAGGCTCTGCCACGAGGACGGGCTGTGCTGCTATGTGCACAAGCGCCATGGCGCACCGAATGAATGCGATGCCTGTTGTAAGGACTGAGGTGTTTTCATGAAGAGGGTTTACATGGACCACGCCGCCACCACTCCGGTGGACAGTCGTGTGATGAAGGCCATGGAGCCTTACTTCTCAGAGGAGTTCGGGAACGCATCGTCCCTTTACCATCATGGCCAGCAGGCCAGGCTCGCCATGGAGACTGCCAGGAAGAAGTCCGCAAGGCTCCTCAACGCAGATGCTGAAGAGATAGTGTTCACCTCGGGGGGAACAGAGTCGGACAACGCCGCCATAATCGGTGCTGCTATGGCAGGGAAGGGGAACCACATAATAACCACGAAGATAGAGCACCACGCTGTTCTCGAGACCTGCGCCCACCTGGAGAGGAAGGGGTTCAGGGTGACCTGCCTGGATGCTGATGAGCAGGGCATGATTAACCCTGAGGATGTAAGGAAGGCGCTGACAGAAAAGACCTCCCTGGTGTCTGTCATGCACGTGAACAATGAGATAGGCACCATACAGCCCCTGAAAGAGATAGGTGAGATTTGCAGTAGCAGGGGTGTCCTCTTCCACACAGATGCTGTCCAGGGTTTCGGCAAGCTTCCTATCGATGTCAGGGAAATGAATATCGACATGCTTACCGCGAGCTCCCACAAGATATACGGCCCAAAGGGTGTGGGCCTTCTTTTCGTGAGGAAGGGCGTGAAAATCGAGCCCCTGATACACGGCGGAAGCCACGAGCACGGCATGAGGGCAGGAACCGAGAATATTCCCGGTATGGTGGGCTTCGGCAGGGCCTGCGAGCTCTGCTCAGAGGGCATGGGCGAGGAGGCAAAGAGGCTCGGCAGGCTCAGGGAGAGGCTGGTGAAGGGGGTGCTGGAAATACCCAGAAGCCACCTGAACGGCCACCCTGATAAGAGGCTGCATGGCAACGCGAACTTCAGGTTCGACGGCATCGAGGGGGAGGCCCTCGTACTCAGGCTTGATTCTTTGGGCATAGAGGCCTCCACAGGCTCGGCCTGCTCGAGCAGGGAGCTAAAGCCATCTCACGTGCTCACTGCAATCGGCCTGAAGCCGGAGCAGGCACACGGAAGCCTGAGGCTAACCCTGGGAAGGCACAGCACAAAGGAGGACGTGGATTATATGGTCAAGAAACTCCCGGAGGTCGTGGGTAACCTGAGGAAGATAAGCCCCTTCTGGAGAGATGATTGACATGGCAGAAAAGGGATACAGCAAAAAGGTCATGGACCTGTTCCAGCACCCAAGGAACATGGGTGACATGAAGGACCCTGACGGTGTGGGCAAGATAGGCAACCCTGTATGCGGGGACGTCATGTGGGTGTACATCAAGGTGGGAAAGAACAGCTCGGGAAAGGAGATAATCAGGGACATCAGGGTAAAGACCTTCGGATGCGTGGCAGCCATAGCCACGAGCTCCCAGGTCACAGAGATGGCCAAGGGAAAGACCCTTGATGATGCCGCCAAAATATCCAACAAGGATATCGTGGACCTGGTTGACGGGCTTCCCGCCCAGAAGGTTCACTGCTCTGTCCTCGCAGCCGACGCCCTGAAAAAGGCCATTGAGGACTACAGGTCAAAGAAATCCTGACACACGTTTCTCAAAAACTGATACTGAAGCAGCCTATAGGGCCCTTACTTCTTCTCTTCCACAATGACAGCATTAACCATGCCCTGCTGTCCCGGCCTGGAGGTCACCCTGGCCAGTCCGGCCTCGGTCTCCACCACAGCGCCCCTGGTGAGTATGTTCCTCCTGATGAAATGAGGATTGGCGTCGTTCTCCTTGACCGAGAGCAGCTTTACCCGCTTCACCTTGCCCCCGGAGTCAGCCACGTTGATTTTATCAGCTGACATGAGCTTGAGCTTGCAGGAGCCGCCCCTGGCCCTCTTTGGCCTGACCTTCCTCTCGCCTATCCTGGTCTCAAGGAAATGCATCCCCCGGTCTATCTTTTTCTTCTTCCTGACCGGACTGAGCCTTCCGCCAGTGGTCTTCTTCCTCGGCCTCAGGTGCCATGATGTTGACATGTATTCTGTCCCTCCCGCGCTTCGCGCGGGCATACATTCTTTCCTTCCTACCCCTCATTCCAATCCAGTGCCACTGACACCGGCAGGCAAAGGGGCCGGCATACCCTCCTGCCTCCTCGGATTCAAATATCCGTTCAGAGGGGGTTGCGCGATTACATAGTATAGGCCTTGAAAGGTTTATAAATGTTACAAGGCATCGTAGCTGTTAAACATTTAAAAGCACGGGGGCCCATTATATTCATCCCCTGTGCGGGATTTGAAAGGAATTTAAAGCGAGGTGTTACACAATGCAGAGACCCCTTGATGTTTTGGGAAGCTCAATGGAGAAGAAGATAATAGTGAGGACAAAGCAGAGCGAGCACGTGGTAGGCACGCTCAAGGCCTTTGACTCGCACATAAACATATGGCTGGACGAGGCCACCATCACAGGCGAGAAAGAGGTCAAGATCGGGAAGGTCCTCATAAGAGGAGACAGCATAGTCTACATATCACCAGAGAAGTAAGCGACTTCTTTCAGGAAAGTGATTTGCATGGCAGGACAGGGAAGCCCCAGCATGGGAAAGAGGCAGAAGAGGTCCCACATACTCTGCAGGCGGTGCGGAAGGAGGGCCTACCACGCCAAGGACAGTGTATGCGCCTCATGCGGCTTCGGCAACAGCAAGAAAATCAGGAGCTATTCCTGGCAGACCAAGAAGGGCGTGACCAGGGCCAGGAAATGATGATTGCCTCGCCCAGGAAGCACATGCCAGAATCCATCCTAAATCCTTGCGGATAACTAAAAGCATGAAGAAATATCATATTCCTCTGGACAAGGCATGTCTCATTGTCGCTGAATCGATTAGAGACGGTGTGCCGCAGGAATACCTGAATAGCATCCTGGAAGCCGTGAGCAGGGGATATTTCATGGGGCACATTGATAACGGATTTGGATTTCCGATGAATGAAATGGATTACGGAATGGATGAAATCAAGATGCTGATAAAGGCACTGGGAAGCGCCCGGGAAGGGTAGCCCTACTCAATCTCGATTTCCTCGCCAGAGTCAAGGGCCTTCTGAGGGTCTTCCGGTTTCTCTTCCTTTTCAGGCTTCTTCTTCGCAGGCTTTGCCGGGCCGCCTGTTCCGTCCTCTTCCACGCCGATTTCCTTGAGCTTTTCCTTGAGCTTCCTCAGGGCGAGGTGGACATCGTCAATGGTGTGGGCCCCTGTGCATATGATTTTTCCTGAGCTGAAGAGAAGGAACGCCACCCTGGGCTCCCTTATCCTGTAAACAAGTCCCGGGAACTGCTCTGGCTCGTACTCAGCGTTCTCCAGGGAGAACGCAATCTCCTCCAGGTTCAGCTTGGTGTCTATCTTTGAGGAGGCCACTATGTTCTCAATCTTGATTCCGAACTCAGTGGGAAGGTCCACCCCGGTCTGCCTAATGCGGTCAACCACCTTGTGCATGGCCTCCTTGGAGAGGTCTATGCTCCTGGCACCTGTGCACACAATCTTCCCTGATGAGAATATGAGCGCAGCTGCCCTGGGATTCTGAATCCTGTACACAACACCCGGGAACTGCTCTGGTTCGTACTCCACGTCCTCAATCCTGGAAACCAGCTGGGTTAGTGATATGTCCTTTCCCAGAGAAGTGAACGCCACCACGTTCTCGACCTTTATCTCAAATTCCGGCAATAAATCCCCTCCAATCAATATAACAGAATGATTATATTAGTCCCTGATATTATAAATATCTTAAGGAGCATGCGCCCCAGAAACCATTCTATTGTATATTTATAGGGACAGAAAGCTTTATAAACCCCTTCGCAAACTAGAATCAACTGCTTCTCCAAGAACCAGCTTCGGCACTGCTCAGTGTTGTGCAAAATGCTGGTTCTGAAAGTAGGAAATATTCACTTAAAGTGATGTTTACTTTAACAGCGCCGGCACTGCCGGCAAAAAGGAAGTGATAAAATGACAAAGAAGAATGAAAAGGCCCTGCCGAAAAGCGCGGGCCAGAAAAGGAAAATAGTGCCTGACACCTCGGTTCTGGTGAACCATGAGCTGTCCAGGCTCATAAAGGATGGCTCCCTGAAGGGGGCGAGCATAGTTATACCCAGGACTGTCCTGGACGAGCTCCAGGCCCAGGCATCGAGGGGCAGGGAAATAGGCTTCGAGGGGCTGGAGGAAATCAAGAATATCCGTGAGATAGGGGCAGGGCACAAGGTGAACGTGGAGTTCACCGGAAAGATGCCCACCCTCGAGGAGATCCAGCTCGCCAAGAAGGGCAGGCTGGACGCCATTATCAAGGACCACGCCTCAAGGGTAGGGGGAACCCTGATGACCTCGGACTATGTCCAGGCCCTGGTGTCAGAGGCCGAGGGCGTGCCTGTGGAGTACATACGCCACGAAACCCTGAAAGAGAGGGTGAGCATGGAAAGGTACTTCACTGACGACACGCAGTCAGTGCACCTCAAACAGGGCGCGGTTCCAATGGCCAAAAGGGGCCTTCCCGGCAGCGTGGAGCTCGTGACACTGGGAAAGGAGCCCGTGACAGAGAAGGAGCTCAAGGCCGTGGAGGACGAGATATTCAACAGGGTGAGGCTTGATGAGAACTCCTACGTGGAAATCGGGAAGCATGGCGCCATGGTGGTCCAGATGGGCACCTACAGGATAGCCATAACCAAGCCCCCCTTTTCAGAGGCCATGGAAATCACGGCAGTGAGGCCCACTGCCAGGCTGAAGCTATCTGACTACAGCCTGCACGAGGAGCTGGAGAAGAGGGTTGTCTCTGGCTCAAGGGGAATCCTTATAGCAGGGCCCCCTGGCTCAGGGAAGTCCACCTTCGCTGCATCCATAGCTGACGCCATAACCGGTAGGGGCAAGATAGTAAAGACCTTCGAGCAGCCCAGGGACCTCCAGGTGGGCAAGGAGGTCACCCAGTACGCCCCTCTTGAGGGGGACTGGGAGAAGACATCTGAGCTCCTCCTGCTGGTCAGGCCTGACTACACTATCTTTGACGAGATAAGGAAGACCAAGGACTTCAGGGTATTCAGCGACATGAGGCTTGCCGGAGTGGGCATGATAGGTGTCATGCACGCCACCCAGCCGGTTTCAGCAATACAGAGGTTCATAGGACGGATGGAACTGGGAACAATATCCCATGTCATCGACACCGTCATATACATCAACGCCGGAAAAGTGGAGAAGGTGTACGACGTGACCATGACTGTGAGGGTGCCCACAGGCATGAAGGACGAGGACCTCTCCAGGCCCATAGTGGAGGTCAGGGACGCCACGACCCACTCACTGGAGTATGAGATATACACCTTCGGGGAGGAGAATGTCATCATACCAGTGAGCAAGGAGGAGTCATCTCCAGTGCAGAAGCTTGCTCTCCAGCAGATAAGACAGGAGCTCAGGCAGTACGACCCCTCAATGGAGGCTGAGTTCTCTTCTGACAACAGGGTCAACCTGAGGGTAAGGAACTCTGCAATAGGAAAGATGATAGGCAGGAAGGGCGCCAACATAAGCGACCTTGAGAAGAGGCTCGGCATAAGGATATCAGTGGAGCCCAAGGAGGGCTCGTTCAAGGACGAGACCGACTGGGACCACTCCGAGTCCGGGGCCTTCATCAACATCCACACAGAGCCCGGCCTCACAGGCTCTCCGGTGGACATATACAGTGATGAAAGGTACCTCTTCTCCGCCCACGTGGGAAAGAAGGGCGTCATAAAGGTAAAGAAGAAGTCAGACCTGGGAAGAAAGGTCATAAGGGCCATCGCATCAGGCAACCTCAGAGTTCTGGTGTGATTGGGACCTGGACCTCCAGCCTTTCCGGAGAGAGGAAGACCTCCCGGACGGGCCACCCTGTTTCCAGGCCTTGCCTTTTGCACTCCCTGAACAGCCTCTTATAGGCCTGGTCAATTGCCTCCATGGAGCACTCCAGGCACAGGACATCCTGTGCGGGAAGATTTTTCTCTTTCAGGCCGCTATCCCCAGATACAGGTAAGCAGGCTTCCCGCACTTCCGGGGATCATCATGGAACAAGCCTGTAAGCGGGCCGGTTATCTCTGCGCCCGAATCCCCCAGGGTTTCCCCGAGTTCCCGGGCCGAATCATCGAAACTGTCAAGACCATTTCCCTCTGAGAAGGCCACTCTCTCGGCAGGCATCCTCTTCCTGATAATCGTGCTTAATATTTACCATAAGGAAAAAAAGCTTACTTGACCCAGAGCTTGGCCTTTTCGAATCCTACGTGAGGTTGGTTTTAAAGGCCAGCGGCAATATCTTTTCATGGTTGTTAATAGCAAGGATAAGAAAATGAAGAGGGTCTGGATAGGAATAGATTCCTGTGACAATCTTAGATATTCTATTGCTGTTGCTGGACCAGAGGATGCTGTCAGGTATTCTCATAAGGAAATCGGAAGGATATTAAAGGCGGCCAACGTAAAAAAGATACACTTTAATGATATAGACAGAAAGGTGTTGGATAACTCAAGTGAATCACTGGCCAGAATAATCAAAGGGTCAAGAACCTTGTCTTTTAGGGTTTTTGAACATAAGAAGCCAGTATTAGAGCCACACAAAAGATATTTTCTGGATTATGTCCCCGAAAAGATGGCCGAGTACCTCAAGTCTTTTGACAGGTATAAGAACAGACTTATACAGATTGACATACACAACGATTATGTTGTAAAAGGGGTTCAGGATTCATCCAATGTTTTTGCAGACAAAATAGTAAGGAAGCTGTCACGAAAGATGAGTAGGAATGACTCTGGAATAAAGATACTCAAGAACGGGAAGGATGGCTTAGAGTCATCAAAGATGATAACGAAGAATAAGAATTACATTAAGATAAGAACCAGGGTAATAACACACCAGAATTCAGAAGCTATCAATTTGGCTGATATGTCATTGGGTTTCTTCAAGAGATATAGAAAACTTGTCAACAAAAAAATCAGATACGAGAAGATTTAATCTCCTTGCAATGCCCCTATTGGGACACTGCAGGAGGCTCCGCCAATGACAAAGCGGCGAACCTTTATAACGCATTTTGGGTTACGACCATACGGAACGATACCCCAAAACACTTGGTTCTATTAATGGATTGTAACCAAGTATTTAAAAGCATATACTCGCACAGAAAAAAAGCCGAATGCATCATATATTACTTGACCCAGAGCTTGGCCTTTTCCGGGTTCCACTTCCACTTTTCGGGAAGGGCACCCTTCCTCTTGTAGAACTTGGCGAGCCTTCTTATCTTGCTCTCTGTGAGCTCAAGGCCCCTGTAAGAGGTGTAGTCTTTCTTGTTCTTGTCCATGTGCTTCCTGAGGTTCACGGCCTTCTGGACCATGTTGTACATGTCCTCCGGAAGGACCTCATTATAGACCTTGTGCTTTTTCATTATCCTGGCCACCCTCTGCTTGAACCCGTCCCTGGTGGAGGGTATGCCGTACTGGTCCCTCAGTATGGCGCCAATCTCAGCTGACTGCTTGCCCTGCTTGGCGAGGTTGGCTATAATCTCCTCTACCTCTGCGGGCTTGTACTTCACCCAGGGGGCTGCCCTCTTGAGGGGCTTGCTGGACCCTGACTTCCCTCTCTTCCTTGCGTACATCCTTGCCATATGTCTTTCCTTCCGCCCCCGCGGATGCGGCATACACTCCGGTGCAGACCAGAAGCAGTTGGCCTCTGGGTTCCATGGATTGGTTAATTAATGAGGGCATGGGTTTAAAAAGGTTGGCATGAAAATGGGTTCATGGAAGACCAGCTTGTTGCTCTTATGTATGATGTTTCTGATGCGGACAGAAGGCTCAGGCTGCAGATTTTGCCAAAGGATGCCACTGAGCTTGTCAGGAAATACCATATGCAAATGGATATCGCTACAGGCGGCTATATCGTTTTCGGAATCAACAACGAAGATGTTCTGCAGGCAGCAGACATGCTTATTGACAAATCCAGGGTAAGCCCGGTATCCGGAAAATATGATTCCTGGGAAATATTCGAGGAGCAGGGAACGGTGAATATGAATCCGGCAGAGTCGCTTGATACAATGGAAGACAGGGATTACTACCAGATTGCGGATTTTGTATTCGAGCCCGGGCAGAGGGCAGAGGTTACAGGAGAGATTGTGCGGATTCTCTCCCACGCAGATTAGCGCTCAGCCAAGCAGCTTCCCCAGGTCAGGGCTCTTTGATACGTTCTCAGGCTTTCCCTTTATGGATGTTTGGGGGGTCTTGAGTCCGTGGCCTGTGACCAGGCAGGCGATTTTAGAGCCCTTAGGAAGGTCCTTCCTGGCCCTGATGAGGCCCGCCAAGGCGCATGCCCCCGCGGGCTCGGCGAATATGCCCTCCCTCCGGGCCAGCAGCTCGCGCGCCCTTAGTATCTCCCTGTCTGTCACGCTTTCAGCAAGGCCTCCTGAAGCAAGAATGGACGAAACAGCCCTGTCCCCGTCAAGGGGCTCGCCGCACTCTATTGCACCTGCCACTGTGGAGCATTTTCCGGGCCTTATCTCACCTTTCCTCTTCACGGCTCTGGCCACCGGAGAGCAACCGCTTGCCTGGATTCCCGCAAGCCTTGGGAGCCTCCTTGAGAGGCCCAGGCGCCTCCATTCCCTGAAGGCCTTCCAGGTTGCGGATATCAGGGTACCGTTGCCAACGGGGCAGAAGACGTGGGTAATGCCTGGGTTCTGGTCAGCTAACTCGAAGCCCACTGATTTTGTGCCCTCCCTGCGGAAGAGATAATCACCCAGCAGGATGTATCCGAGCTCAGACGAGGCCCTCTCTGCAAGCCTCGCCGCATCAGCGTAGCTTCCCTTCACCCTGAGCACTCTGGCACCGTAGGCCAGCATCTGGGTGACCTTGGAAACCCTGACATCAGAGGGAGCGAACACCGTGCAAGAGAGGCCGGCTATTGAGCAGTATGCCGAGACAGAGGCGCCCATGTTCCCGGTAGAAGCCAGAACCACCATGAGCTTACTTCCACGGAATCTGTTCACACCAGAACGCTTGCCATGCCCCGAGGGTGCCTTAGGAAAATCTGAATGTGCGCCTTCCAGAGCCCTTGCCACCTCCACAGAGGAGCCCCTGTCCTTGAAAGAGCCCGTGGGGTTCTGGGACTCGAGCTTGAACCACAGCTCTGAGCCGGGGACCATCTCCTTTTCAATGTTGCTGGAGCGCACCAGGGGAGTGCCGCCCTCCCCAAGCGAGAGCAGACTCCTGACAGGGAAGAACTCGAGGTACCTGGAATGCCTGAAGGGCCTGGAACGGAGGAGGGAGAGCGAGACCCGCTTTCTCAGCTTTGTGTAATCATAAGCCACCTCAAGCGATGAGCCGCACGATTCACACCTGCATGACTGGGACTCTGGGGGGTACTCCTTCCCGCATGAGAAGCATCTCACGCATCTCTCGTGCATGATATTATCTTGTCCGTGGCCGCTATTTATAGGGGCTGCATCAACTATAAACAGGTGTTAGATTGGCCATGGATTTCTCTGCCCTGCTCCAGTCAGCCCCACAGCTTTTCAGGGACATGCCCCTCATAATAAACATGGTACAGCTCGTTTTCTACGCCGGCTTTGCCCTGACCTTCGGGGGCTATGTAATGAAAGGCTACAGGGGATTCATCTCAGGCAGGATGAGGCTCCTCGGAAGGCTGGCTTTCGGAACCCTGGCAGTGATGTGCGGCATAGGAATATCATGGGCTTTCCCGTTCTTCAGCGAGGCCTACATATACCAGATAATGCAGACGCTGTTCATAAACGTGATAATAGGGGGTATACTCGCCACCGCTGTCCTGTTCACTGCAGTGAGACTGGCCTCGCACAATATCTTCAATGTGCCAGGAATCGACAGGGCCATTGAAAACCTGAAGAAGCTGAAGAAAAATGCCAAAGAGGTAGAGAAGAGCGACATGGGAAAAAAGAGGCAGGGAATAAGGCATCCTGTCAGGATGGCAGGGGTGGCAGTGCTGGCAGTCTTCCTCGTGTTTTCGCTGGCGGGCTTCAGGGGATTTCCCAGCCCCATGGAGGAGCTGGGCTTCAGCCAGGGGGACCTGGAAAACATGGCAGACCAAATGGATCAGATAAGCGGGGAGTATGGGGACCAGCTTGAAGGAATGCTCTCCCCGGAATGCATGGGAGCGGTAGACGTCCTGCAGGACCAGGCATCGCTCGAGCAGGCCCGGTCCTATTCAAGCCCCACACTGGAGCAGGCAGTCAGGGAGCAGACAGGCGAGGAGGTTTCCAGCATGATAATGTTGGATTCAGGGGAGGACACATACGTGGTTTCCATGACAAGCAATTACGTATGCATATCCACACTTGACAGCCTGTGCCTGTGCAGGGAGAACGGTAGCCAGGCATGAGCGCTATTTATATTCCCCTTTCCAATCCTTATCCATGGAAAGCAAGGTAACGCTCTGTCCATTCTGCGACAGGGAGCAGACCATAAGCAGGGACACGGAGACAGCCAGGTGCGAGAGCTGCGGAAAGGTGTTCAGCAACGACACCCAGGAGCATTCCCATCCGCATGAGTTCTGGTCAAACCCTGACAACTGCGCAGGATTTTAAAGGCCTTTTGCTGGTCAGGGTTAGATTTAAATATGTGACCCTCAATTATATTCTTTATGTGCACAAGCCTGACCCTTGTTGGTTTTCAGGGCAGCATGTCTTCATTTTCGGTCAGTGGGGGTGTTTGCATGGATTTTCTGGTGGCAGAGGAAGAGCCTGACTGGGGAGAGGACGAGGAGAACGAAGACCCAGAGGGAGAGTTTGAAGAGGGGTTTGAGGAAGACTTCTGAGTCCCTAATTTTTGGGGCAGCGACCCCGAAGGTTTCTCTAGAGTATGAATGAATATGCAAGCAGCAGCACAGCGGCGAAAAGTGTGGGAAGGGCGCCTGCGCGAATCATCTCCCTGGTGGGGACCTTGCCCGTGCCGTGCACTATTGCGTTGGGGGCTGTGCCAGGGGGCAGAAGGAATGTCATTGATGTGGCGATTACAGGAATGACCAGTATGGCAGGGGAGGCAGCACCCAGGCCTGCCATGACGCCCACCAGGATAGGGGTCATCATGGCGGTGGTGGCTGTGTTCTGTATGGTCTGGGTTATGGCCATGGCGAAAAGGGCGAAGCTGAAAGCTATTATCCTGGGGTCGCTGAAGCCCGTGAGCGAGAGGAACCCGCCCGCAAGCCATGACGCAGCGCCGGACGAGGAGAGCGCGTTGGCAAGGGATATTGCCCCTCCGATGAGGATTATCACGCCCCAGTCAGTGTGGCCCTCCAGAAACTTCCAGTCATATACGAACAGGAGCATGAGGAAGCCTCCAAGAAGGCCCACTGCGGCGGCAGGGATTCCGTGAAGCGGACTTGTCACCCAGAGAATGAGGGTGGCCAGTATTATGAAGGCGCATCTCTTCTCAAGGGGCTTCATCCTTCCCAGGTGCTCGAGCCTGTGGAGAACGTCCGCATGGATTACCTTGTGCGGCCTGTAGGTTATGAGAAGCGATATGTAGAGGAGAGGCAGCATGAGCATGGCAAAGGGAAGCCCTACCATCATCCACTCGTAGAACCCCCATCCCAGTGCCTGGGAGGCTATGACGTTTGGGGGCGTGCCCACCAGCATTCCCACTCCCCCCACATTGGCTGCGTAAGCGGTGGCCAGAAGGAAGGCCCTTCTGTTCAGGCCTGCCTTGGAGCACAATGTCAGAACAATGGGAACCATGAGCAGGACGGTTGCTGTGTTTGACATGAGCATGGAAAGGAGGGCCGTGACCAGTATGACACCGAGCAGGGCAACGCCGGAATTCTTTGACCTCTTGATGGCCATGTATGCCAGTCTCTTGTCCAGGCCTGACCTGACCAGGCCTGCCCCAAGGAGGAAGCCCGAGAGTATGAGGAAGACAGCGCTCGTGCCGAAGGCGGACAGGCTCTCCCCTATCCCTGCAATACCCAACACTGGCTGGAGCAGGACAGCCAGAAGGGCTGCCACCGGAAGCGGAACCGCTTCAGTTGACCAGAGGGTTATGACTGCCAGGAAGAGTATTATGGCGTGCCAGCCTTGGGCCTCCAGTCCCTGGATGGGCGGCATGAGAAGAAGGCAGAAAATCCCGCCAACCACGGCCCATGGGACCATTCTTGCCCTTGAATAAGCCATGCATATTATTTGGTCCCGGCTGCTTTAATTTTGCGGATTATGGATGAGGTGCTGTGGCTCTCAAGCCTTTTCCCTGAGACAATTATTTCCGGACTCCTGGCGCCGGCCCTGCAGGCCCTGACCCTTCGGAGGTCCGCCCCCTGGTCATGTCCAAGGAAAACCATGTCAGGGGAGACCTTCCTGAGGGTCTGGCAATAGTCACCTGTGCCTGGAACAGCCAGGTCAACCTCTTTAAGCGAGGAAAGTATATCCAGCCTGTCCTGCTGGGAGAGAAAGGGCGGCCTTCCCTTGCTCTTCCTGACAGTGGCGTCTTTGGCTGCCACAACAACCAGAAGGTCCCCGTGGAAACTGGCCTCCCTGAGAAAAAACAGGTGACCAGGGTGGAGGATGTCGAACACCCCTCCGCAAAGGACCACCCTTATGAGCCTTCTGCCCTTCTCTGCAAGCGAGTATCTCGCCGGCTCGAATCCCCTCAGGCCTGACCTTCCCGGGATTCCCTTGATGGTCTTTGGGAAAGCCTCCCTGAACAGCCCGGATTTCTTCATTGACTTTATGCGTCGGGATGCATGGGCGTAGCTCATTCCGGTTCTCAGTGACAAAGAGCCTGCTGTAAAACAGCCCTCTGATAGCTGGAGCAGATATGCCCCCCTGAGAATGTCTATTTGATTTCTTTTCATGATGATATTTGTCATTTCTAAATAAAAGGCAAAAGAACAGATTTAAGATTGGCAATGAAAACAGAACCATGCGCTTTCCTTCTGAGGCTGTGCTTGCAAAGAGGGTGCTCGAATCCAATTTCCGAAAACCAGGGGAACCCTATAAGGTCAGCCTTGCTGTAACCTCCCTCTGCAATTCAAGATGCATATGCAAAGCAGGAATGAAACCAGCGCCACAAAAGAGAGGGCCACAAGATATTTCCTCTCCACGCCTGCGAAGAGGGTTACTATATGCTTCCTGTTAAGGAACACCAGGAAACCGAAAAACAGGAATGTCGCAATAAGGACATAGTAAAGGTGGCAGGACGTTATCCTTTGTAGCGTCCATATCTGAGTAGTCAGTATCAGCAGAGACAGGGACAGGAAAAAAGAGATTGCAAGAAGGGTCTTCCATTCCCTTGACAATAAGCTATTCAATCCCTCCAGAGAGAATCACCAATGGAATAGGTTTGGGAGGAAACATTAAAAGAGATGTCAGTACTCGCTGGCTTCCCAGAACCTTCCCTGGGACAGCATGTCCCATTCCCTGTCCACATGGGCCTGTATCTCCTTCACGACCTTTTCAGATACGCCCCGGAACCTTCTCTGGGTCTTGAGATACTCCATAACAGGAAGGCGCTTTCCCGGGTTTCGGGTGAGGGAGAATTTCCCGTTCTCTATCTCGTAAAGGGGCCAGGCACCTGTCCTTATGGCAAGCTCGCCCACGCCTATGGTCTGGGAGGCATCGAACCCCCATCCAGTGGGGCAGGGAGCAAGCAGGTCTATGAACTTCGGTCCCGGGATTTTTGCGGCCTTCTGGAGCTTCTTCATGTAATCCAGGCCGTCAGCGATGCAGGCCTGGGCCACGTAAGGGGCACCATGAGCCGCTATTATCTTTGCCATGGGCTTTCTCCTCAGGATGTTGGCCGCCCCTGACTTATTTATCGGTGTGGTGGAGGTGTGGGCCCCGTAGGGCGTTGCAGAGCTCATCTGCACCCCTGTGTTGGAGAAGGAGTTGTTATTGTAGCACACGTAAATGAAATCGTCACCCCTCGTAACTGCCCCGGAGAGGGCCTGGAAACCAATGTCATAGGTTGCTCCGTCGCCTGCGAAGCAGAGAACGTTCACTCCCCTGTTCCTTTTGAGCTCCTGGAGGGAGGCCATTATCCCAGTGGCAGCAGCGGCCGCGTTCTCTATGGCAATGTGGAGCCAGGGGACCTTAGTGGGCATGCTGGGATAGGTAGTGAAAAGCGTCATGCAGCCCGATGCGTTGACCACAATTGTGTTCTTTCCCAGAGCCTTGAGCGCAAGCTTTAGTCCCAGTGAGCCCGGGCAGCCCGCGCAGAGGGGCGCTCCGCCCTCCACGAGCTCATCGCCTGTCACATCCCTGATAGAAGATATGGCCTTCATAATGAAACGTCCTATTCTATAACAAAGGCGCTCTGGTTCTGGATATGGGTTATCCTGCTCTCCATGTCCCTGAGCATGTCCACAAGCGGCTTTATCTCTATGCCTGAAAGCTGCTGCTCAAGATGCTGGTTCCTCTGCTTGAGGGCCTCGATATCCCTCTTCAGGCCGGGGACGTCCTGCTGCTCAAACTGCTCCTCCATTTTCTGGACGCTTCCCAGCTTTTCAGTGAGTGTCTTCATCTCCACTTTGAGCCTCTCCACAGCATCGTCATTCCTTTCCGTTGACTGACTTATCTCCTCGTTCATCCTCTGGAACTGGCTGTAGATTTCCTTGCCCAGGCCCTCGAAATCCATCTTTCCCAGCCTGTCCCTGAGGGCGCTGACGTCCTTGCTGAGGGGCTCGATCGATTCTGATGCCTGCTTCAGGTCCTTGATGTCAGTAGCCATTCCCTCAATCTCCCGTTCATTCTTGTTTACGTCCATCTGAAGGGCCTTAATGTCATTGGAGCGCTCTGCATTCATCCCTTTGTCGAAAAGGGCCTCAGCCTTCTGCATGCTCTTGATTCTCATGTCAAGGGACTTGAGCTCTGCCTTCAGGCCCTGCATTGAGTCAATATCATTCCTCACTGTTTTGATGTCCTTTGCAATCTGGGTGTTTTCCTTCTCATGCCTTGAGACGTCAAGCTTGAGGTTACTCACCTCGCTCAGGGCCTTCTGAAGGCTCTTGGCTATCTTCGGGTCATCAGCCGGGACCTTCACGGTCTTTATAACAGGGACCTCCTTCACCCTTTCCTTGACAACAGGGACCTCCACACGCTTTATTCTCTCCCTTATTACAGGGACCTCCACTCTCTGTATCCTGTCCCTGTAGACAGGAACCTCCTTTGTTATGACCTTTGGTTTTGAAGGGGCGGTCTCGCTGGCCCTGGAGCCTGAAGAATCTGATTTCCTGCTCTTCGGGGAAGCTGCCTTCTTGGAAGGCCCCTTCTGGCCAGCCCTGGCATTGCCTGCCTTTGCCTTCTCATTGGCTTTGGCCTTCTTCCCGGATTCCCTGGCAGGCTCGCTGGCCGCGGAGGGAGGCTTGGGGGGCTCCACGCTCCCGCTGACCACGGCCTTCTTTATGTCCCCGAGGTCAGAAAAGTGGGCCACAGAGGGCCTGGGGGCGGGGGGTATGGGCGGGAGCCCTATGAGCTTGTTTTTCTTCTCAGAAATCTGCTCGAGCTTCCGGCTGTAGCTCTCGAACTGGGAGTCAAACTTCTTCTTGGTTATCTTCTTGCTCCTCATGTCCCTTCGGAGGGAGGATATCTTTCCCTTTATGTCTCTCTCCTGTTTGTTGAGCTCAGAAAGCGTGGCCATCAATTATAATGAGCTTAGCGGGTTAATAAATCTTGAAAGCAAAGAGCTAAATGTCAGATACGTGCCTGTAGAACTCGTGTTTTATCTCCCCTTCGGAATCCGTATAGAGCCTCATAGAGAATTTCTGACTGCCGAATCGGCCGTACACAGTAACATCATCGGGTTTGCCAACAAAATCAAGGGAGTCCTGATCAAGGCTCCCTTCTGTAAATGCCCTGGCAGCGGCAGCGAAAGATGCTGTGAGCGGTATCAGCTGCCTGTCAGTCAGAACCATGACAATCACCTGGCGTCCTCTTCTTCCTTGACCTTTTCCTCGACCTCGTCCTTGATGCCCAGGGTGTCAACCATTTCCTTGTAGCGGTTCCTGATGGTGACCTCAGTGACGCCGATGGCGTCAGCCACCTCCCTCTGGGTCTTCTTCTCTCCCTCAAGCACTGCGGCTATGTAAAGTGCCGCAGCGGCCACGCCAATGGGCCCCTTGCCCGAGGTCACGTCGTAGTTGGTTGCGTCATCCAGGACGTCGACCGCTCGTACCTGCACCCTCTCGGACAGCCCGAGCAGGCTCCCGAACCTTGGAACATAGTCCTGGGCCTTTGCAGGGAGAATCCTTATCTTGAGCTTCCTTGATATGTACCTGTAGGTCTTTCCGATGTCCCTGCGATTGATGCCCGAAGCCTTGGATATCTCGTCCAGTGTCCTGGGCGCTCCCTCCTCCCTGCACGTTGTGTAGAGCAGAGCAGCTATGATGCTCTCGGTTGACCTTCCCCTGACCAGCCCCTTGTTCACGGCGTGCTGGTAGAGCTTGGCCACTTTCTCGTGAATGGCCCTGGAGAGGTGGAGATAGGAAATGAGCCTCTGGAGCTCTGAGAACGCGAATGAGAGGTTCCTGTCTTTGGACTTTATGAGCCTCTTGTGCCACTTGGTTAGCCTGTAGTACTGGGCCCTCTTCTTGGAGGACACCTTGAAGAGCTCGCCCCTGCCCTTACCAATCTCAGTGGTTATGCCCTCGTCGTGCTTGGTGGGCGTCAGGGCAGCGCCGGTCCTGACTCTCTTGGACCTCTGGTCCTCGTCGAACGCGCGCCACTCCTGGCTGAAGTCAATCATGGATTCCTTGAGCACAGAGCCGCAGGCCTCGCACACAGACTCTCCCCTTGTGTGGTCGTACCTGATAAGTGTGGAGCCGCACTCCGGGCACCGCGTGCCTCCCTTCTTTTTCTCCTTGGGCTTTTCCTCAATCATAACCATCTTTTTTTACCATTCTTTAGTGACACTGCAAAAGAGCAATATTATATATAATTATCCCCCCTTTATAAAGTTTTCGGTTTTTCAGGGGATCTGGATTTTGTCCCTACAGGAACCCAAGGGACGGGAAGTCCATGTCCAGTGAATTAAGGTCCATGGACTTGAGCCTGTCCAGGAATTCCCCGAGCCTCTTGTTGTCCATGTCCCTGAAGAGCTCCCTTCCCATCATGCCCAGGCATATGGGCCTGTCAAGCTCCTCCTTCCAGGCCCGCTCGTACTCTGACAGGAAGCCCTCTGAGAGGTCGCCCCTGTCAAGGGCCTTCTTCATGACCCCCGAGGCGTGTCCCGCGCAGGTGAGTCCGTACACCACCCCGCCCCCTGACCAGGGCTTGGTCTGCCCTGCCGAGTCCCCCACCAGGAGGGTGCGCTCGAAATAGGTCCTGCAGGGCCCCACGGGAACAGGGCCCGCTCGCTTCTCCTTCACATCGCCCAGGGAAAAGAAGGGCAGCAGCCTGTCAAAGGACACCGAGCTACCGAGCATGCCGTATTCTGTGGACCTGCCCCGGGGGATTTTCCAGGCAAACCCGTCGCAGAGCTCCCTGTCCAGGTGCATCTCCACGTATCCTGAGTTGTCCGGCTTACTGGTTATGGCAATTATGCCCTGGAGCATTTCCCCGGGCTCATGGCCAAAGTGCCTCCTCACAACAGAGGAGGGGCCGTCGCATCCAAGCACGGCCTGGCTCCTGAAGTCACCCCTGTTGGTTCTCAGGGATGCTCCCTGCCCCGAGAGCCTGAGCCCCCTCACCATGGTTCCCAGCCTTATCTCAGAGGACACCTGCCCTGCCAGGAAGCGGTCAAAGGCCCGCCTGTCGATGACATACGCCGCGCCCCCCTTCTTCTCCAGCCTGAGCTCCCTGCCCCCGGGCCCCCTGACCACGGCGCCGGATACCTCGTGCTCGATGCAGTCGTCAGGCACTTTAAGGAAGCGGTCCAGGTTCCTTGATATGAGCCCTGAGCACTGCACAGGCTCGCCAAGGGCCTTCTTTGAGTCAAGAACCGCAAGGTCGACGCCATTTTCCTCGAGCAGGGTAGCACACCTCAGGCCGGCTGGCCCAGCGCCGACAACAGTGACATCATCCATGAACTAATCCTCTCCCACGCTTTTATAAACATTTCCCGTATTTATTACCTAATAATCATATACAAGGAGCAGGGTGTATCAATGAGCAGGAAAAAGGAGGTGGGGTCTAACAGGCTCCTGCTGGCAATACCGGTCGCGGTGTTCCTGCTCTCGATTGGTTTTCTGGCTTCCAACTTCGTCCAGACCGGGAACTGGGTGGACAGGTCAATAGAGCTGAGGGGAGGTACCCTCATATCCCTCTCCACTGACTCCCAGCATGACCTTCAGGAAATTGAGCAGGAGCTCTCTGAGGACTTCGGAAGCGTCATTGTGAGGGAGCTCAGGAGCTACTCAGGCTTCGGGCTTACCATACAGCTCGAGCCTGGCACGGATTCTGAAGCCGTTGTTGAGAAGCTCAGCGGGCTCGGGGTGGACACCAGCGAGGTGTCCATAGAGACTGTCGGGCCTGCACTGGGAGAGTCATTCTGGATACAGGCCCAGATAAGCATAGCAGTGGCCTTCATACTCATGGGTATAATAGTGTTCGCCATATTCAGGACCCTGGTGCCCTCTGCGGCGGTCATACTGGCCGCACTGTTCAACACCATAATAGTTCTGGGGGGCATGCAGGTAACAGGCATCGAGCTCTCACTGGCCAGCTTCGCCGCCCTTCTAATGCTCATAGGATACTCCATAGACACTGACATACTCCTGACCACAAGGATACTGAGGACATCTGAGGGCTCTGTGGCTGAGAGGGTGTGGGGAGCGTTCAGGACAGGCATGACCATGACCGTGACCACCATGAGCGTGCTGGCTGCTGTCATACTCACCACAACGTCAGCAGTGCTTTTCGCCATAGCCGCTGTCCTCCTGCTGGGCATGCTCTCTGACATAATGAACACCTGGCTCATGAATGCGGTCATAATAAGGCACTACGCCGAAAAGAGGGGATTATGATGCTGAAGTACTGGAGAATCTGGCTCATGATAATAATCGTTTTCGCGTCAGTCCTGGCGATAGGCCTCAAGGACTACCCATATGGGAGGGAGGCCGTGGAGATAGTGTACTTCTCTGACGACTCGCCGGCCAGGGGCGTGCTCGAGCAGGGCATGGTCATATCCGCTGTCAACGGGCAGGCCGTGAGGGGCCTGGAGGGCTGGAACAGGCTCACAGAGAACCTTACAGGAACAGTGGAGATAAGGGCCGACCGGGACACCTATCAGTTCGAGGTCAATGACTCCCTGGGCATAGACGTGGCGCCCATCCAGAGGAACAATCTTGAGTTCGGGCTGGACCTCAGGGGAGGGACAAGAATAATCCTCAGGCCCAGCGAGAACGCCACCAAGGAGACCATCGACCAGGTCATATCAACCCTACAGACCAGGGCCAACCTGTACGGCCTGAGCGAGATGAACTTCGTGCCCCTCAGGGACTCCGGCGGGGACTACCTGGTGCTCGTGGAGGTGGCCGGAATAAACAGAAACATAGTGGACGACCTGCTCTCAACAAAAGGCAACTTTGAGGCAAAGATATCCAGGCCGGTGCACCTCACTTCCGGCAGCGGAACCATGCAGGTGGGTGATGACAGTTACGGGGTCGAGCTCGCGGGCAACGGTACCGTGAGCGTGGACGGGACCACGCTGTCACCCGGCGAGAGCATAACCCTTTCAGGCATAGGGTTCGAGTACCTGAACCAGACCAGCGACGGTGTGGTGACGTTCCTGGGCCACGCATATGACACAGACGACGTGGAGTTTGTTCAGACAGACCCCCAGAGCTCTGGGGTCATGCCCATACAGGGCGGGTACAGGTTCTTCTTCGGGGTCATGGTTTCAACAGACGGCGCGCAGCGCTTCGCTGACATTACCACAGGCGTTCCAAGTTACCTTGACCTCAGGTCAGGGGATCGCTACCTGGAGAGCGTGCTCATGCTCTACCTGGATGACGAGCTGGTGTCTGACCTCAGGATATCGGCTGACCTTGGCGGCAAGCTCGTGCAGAACCCCCAGGTCACAGGCAGCAGGGAGGAGCAGGAGGACGCCATACAGGAGAAGCTCAGGCTCCAGACCATACTGAGGTCAGGGGCCCTTCCCACCTCGCTGGAGGTGGCCAGCGTTGACCTGATATCCCCTGCCCTTGGAGAGGACTTCTTCGAATCCACGATTTACGCGGCCCTCTTCGCTGCAGGCCTTGTGGTTGTCATAATATTCATAAGGTACAGGAGCCTCAGGGTGGCCCTTCCCATGGTTCTGATTGGCCTATCAGAGGTTGTCATAATCCTGGGCATCGCGGCTGTCAACGACGCATACATATGGGGAACCGTCATGGTCATCGCCTTCCTCATGGTGGCCATATCGTGGTGGAAGAAGCATAGCATTGACCTCTACGCATGGGCCGCTGTCCTTCTCATACCCCTGCTTGGCATGGCCTCCTGGACCATAGACCTGCCCGCCATAGGCGGTATCATAGCGGCCATCGGCACAGGGGTGGACCACCAGATAATAATAGCAGACGAGACCACCTCAGGGAAGAAGAAAAAGCGGGCCTACACCATCAAGGACAGGATTGGCAGGGCATTCTTCATAATCTTCGGGGCAGCGGCCACCAGCATTGCCGCCATGATCCCGCTAATGACAATAGGAATAGGCTTCCTCAGGGGATTTGCCATCACCACCATAGTGGGCGTGCTTGTGGGCATCCTGGTCACCAGGCCCGCATACGCCAGGATAATCGAGGCCCTCAACAAGGACGAGTAGGGCCACTGCAGTAAATGGCTTTTACATGTTTTCCTTCTTTAATTCACCCGGCATCTTCCCTGGTATGTGAATATTGGAGCAGTAACCGGGATAGCAGGATATCCCCACTTTTAGTAAAGAGTGGAAGAATGCTATAAGGCCTCTTGTTTCATGCCCTGATTACGAGTAGTTGATGAGCTTGCTCGAGGAGTTCACGAAGTACTGGGTGACCTCCTTCTGGGGCTTCTTTTCCCTCTTGAGCTTGTCCCTTATCTTCTGGACAACTGACTTGAGCTTGGCGCCTATGCCCTCTCCTGAGTCATAGGAGTAGCCTTTCTGCTGCCCCGGGGCCACGGACCTTCCCTTCTCGGCCAGGCCGCCCAGCCTGTCCTTGCCTGACTGCTTGATGTTGTTGAGGCCAGAGCCCCCGCCCTTGATGGCAGAGGTCAGGTTTTCCAGGAGCCCCTTCCTGGGGCCGAAGCCCTGCTTCTGGGGGAACATTAGGTAGGCCACGAAGGCCACGGCTATTACAACCACTATTATGATTATGACCCAGTACCAGGTCCCTGAGAGGGCCAGGCCCCCGCCCATGACCTGCTCTGTCTCCAGCCTTCCCAGGTTCTGCTCTGCTATGTCCATGGATGCCTGGAGCGTGGTCATGAGCTCGCTGGCTGTCAGGAAGTCACCATCATCTATGGCGTCCTGGGCATCATGCATGCTCGCATTGAGGTTGTCCATGACGGTCTTTACGCGGGAGTAGTTGTCCTCCCCAACAACAGCCTGGCTTATGAGGGCGAAGCGGTCCAGGAGGGCCTGGATATCAGAGCTTATGTTCTGGTACCTCTCCACTATGTCCTGCTCCTGCTCTGTGGTGGGCAGAATCCTTATGTAAACGGTCTCGCTGTCATAATCATCCTCAGAGCCTGAGACATATGCCTTGAGGGTGCAGTCATATTCCCCTATCTCCGCATCCTCTGAGAAGTCAATGTCAAGGTAGAAGTCCTGCCTTGAGCCCGCTTCTATGCTCTTGGAGAGCGGTGATACAGTAACATCCTCTATAGGGGCGCAGGTCAGGGAGACCTTTGCCACTGAGGTGACGTCCCCTGTGTTCTTGACCTCCACCATGGTGGTGTTGTCCTCGCCAGCGTAGCCTGATATCTCGTCAGGCCAGTCCATGAGCGTGAGCTCGATGTCAACGCTCGCAGTGGCAGTGGTCCCGGTGGTGCCTGTTGTGGTGGTCTCCTCAACGGGGGTGCCTGAGTCAGAAACAGTGGCTCTCTCGCGGTCAGTGGAGTTGTAATCCCTGTTGCCAAGAGTGTCGTTGTAACTCACGTAGAGGTAGAAGTACTCATCCTCCATGGTGTCATCAACAGTGAACTCCACAGTGAACTCGTATTCCTCCCCCGGCCCGAGGTTCATATTCTCGATCTCTGAATGGGCGAAGTCCATGTCATCTGTTCCCGCCCAGTTGGCCTCGCCAACATCGTTGCTGCTGTCATCAGCAATATATATGGCATTGGCTATGGCGTTGCCAGTGTTCCTCAGGGTGACGTTGAACTCGACCTCCTTGGATGAGCTTCCCTGGAGGTCTATGTCATCGAGGTCGTCCACCTCTGTAATGCTGACTTCAAGGTTGGGGGCAGTGATGTTGTAGGGCAGCCTTCCCTCGCTCGTCCATGAGCCGTCCAGCACAGTGATGTTGAGGTGGTTGTCCCCGAACCTTGCCCTGGTCTCGTCACCTGTTTCGAAAAGGCCCTGGGTGCTGAGCCTGAAGGAGTATTTGCCCGAGCCGTCCTCCTGCCAATTGTATACCCTGTCGGTTATATTGAAATCTGTACCGCTCCACTCGCTCCAGAAGCTGAAGTTGGCATCAGACATCCCAGAGACCCCGGTTCCGTTGGCGCCACTCACGGTGTAGTTGACTGAAACGTTCTGGTCGGGATATGCAGTTCCCACTGAGGGATAGGCCACCCCGTTGAACATGTAAAGGCTCACATTGTAGCCAAGGGTCAGAAAGAGGTTCCTGGTGTTGTTGGTCTCGCAGGTCTCGTCCACATCGTCCTCAGGGTCGAGCTCAATCGTGAATGTGTAGAGCCTGTTGGAGGAGAAGTTGCCTGATGAAATGCTGACGTTTATCGGGCCGTAGGTCTCGCCTGAATCAAGGCCCGAGTTGTCCAGGAGCGTCCTGTACTTCTCTGAGCCGCCCACGCTCACCGTGAGGTAGAAGTCGCTGCTGACGTTGCCTGTGCCTGTGTTGGAAACCGTGATGTTGAGGTATATGTCATTCCCGCTGTGGGGCCACCCGGGAAGGGCATTCGATGAACTCCATGTAAGGGCGGTTACTGCGAGGTCAGGGGTCTCGGTTATATTGAGCGTGGTGTTGATGACGCTCTCGGTGTTGCCAGCCAGGTCGGTCGCGAATACGCTTATGGTGTAGTTGTCCCCGCCCACGCACGAGCCGGTGTCCCAGGTTCCGTTGTATATGTCCCCTGAGTCATGGGTTAGGTTGACTGTGGCAAAGAGGCCCCCTGTGGAGTTAAGTATCCTGGCGTAGACACTGTCATTAATGCTTGCGTTGATACCTGAATAGGAATCTGTGACATTTGCGCTTATGGTTATGTTCACGAGCTGGCTTATCTTCCCCGCTGAAACGTTCTCTCCCTGGAAGAAAAGGCCAAGGGAGTTTCCAACAGGGGGACCGATGTCATAGCCCAGTGTGTATGTCCCGTTGGAGCCGCTGTTCCTGAAGGTGTCGTTTGCCAGGAGGGTGAAGTCCCAGCTTCCCTGTGAGTAGCTGTCAAGGAATATGTAACACGGGCTGGACAATGTGGAGTTCGAGATGTTGTAGGTGATATTCTGATAGTAGGTGCAGTTGTCAGGGTTGAGCTCAGTGT
>CAZSLL010000010.1:0-46874 GCA_964607835.1 uncultured archaeon
AGCCCCACGGGAACAAGGGAGTGCTCAGGGTCAGGTTCTCCAGGGGGCTTCCGGGAGATGCCGCCCCGGGAAAGGCCGAGATAGTCGAGTAGACCTTTTTATTCGGGTTCGACCTACCTATTCTCAGGAGGCGTTAGGTGGTAGGGATGCGCTTATTGTACAGGCCACACAGGATACATCACCTGAAGAAGGAGCTAAAGGAAATCTATGCCAACCAGGTTATAGAGAGCCTCGGGCTCTTCATGATAGGCATATTCATACCCGCCTATCTCATAGAGTCAGGATTCGGGTTCCTGGCGTCTGTCTCCTTCATCATCATGCAGTGGGCCGTGGCCGCCCTGTTCTCCACCGTTGCAGCAAAGCTGGACGGGGAGATAGGCGTCAAGCACACGGTCCTTGCCAGGGTCCCTGTGGTCGTGGCCTACCTCATCATGGTCATGAGCATTGGGCAATACCCGGGCCTCTATCTCCCCGCGCTTGTCCTGGGAGGGCTCTCCCTGTCCATGTACTGGGTGTCCATGAACACAGAGTATGTGAGGTCCTCTGACAGAAACGACGAGGGCGAGGAGGCGGGCATGTACGTGGGCCTTCCCTACGCAACCGCTGTCGTTGGCCCCCTGGCGGGGGCAGGGGTACTCACCATATTCGGTTTCGACTGGCTCTTTTCCATCGCTGTTGCACTCATTTTCCTCTCCGTGGCCCCTCTGTTCCTGTCCAACGACCACAAGGGGGACATATTCTCTGTCAAGAGGGTTGAACTCATGATTGACAGAAGAAGGGCCCTTCTCTACGTGACCATGGGGGTTATTTACACCACTGACTTCGTGCTCTGGTCGCTGTATGTCTTTCTGAACTACGGCTACCTCTCCCTTGGTCTGGCTGCCTCTCTGGTGGGCATGGGAATGATAATCTACACCATGTTCGTGGGAAGGCTCAGCAACACCATAAAGGGAAGGACAAAGGTCACCAGGATAGCGGGTTTCCTGTCGGTAATCCTCTGGCTCCTAAGGCTGGCCGCTGACTCCCAGCTGGAGTTCATGCTCCTCTCCCTGGCGGGCGGTTTCATAATAAGCACTTTCTGGATATCGCTCTACGCTGACTTCGCGATGTTCGCCAAGAAGAACCAGGTGTGCAGGTGCGTGGTGTTCAGGAACATCTGGATAAACATAGGCCATTCCATTCCCGTGTTCCTGCTCCTGCTGGCGGCGGGCTATGCGGGCATGGGGACAGTGGAGTCCATAAGGGCGGCCTTCGTGCTGGCCGCGGCATTCTCGCTCACCATGCTGTTCTTCAGGAGATAGCTCAGGCCTCCTCGGCCTTCTCGAGCAGGGCTTCCTGGTCCTCTTCACTCTTGCCCCTGCCCTCGTACTTCTCGAATATGCATATGAAGACCAGGTCATCCCTGCTGGTGTTGAACACCTTGTGGAACTGGCCCCCCTTTATCAGCACGATGTCCCCGGTATCCACAGGGAAGCGGTTTGAGTCGAGCTGCATCTCGCCCCTGCCGTCCATGACCATATACACCTCGTCCACGCCCTCGTGCTCATGGCCAGAGGTCTCCTTTCCGGGGTGTAGGATGGTCATGGAGACGTTGAGGTGATCCAGGTACTCCAGGTCATGGACAGAGTACACGTCAGTGTCCCTGATGGGCTTCACCTGGCCCGCGAACTCCTTTATGTCAATCTTCATGGGATTGTATTGTCGCATGATTTTAAATTGTTAGATGCCATGGCATGTAAATTAAAGGATTGCAGGCAATACCTCATGGCATGAGGATATCCATAATTTCTGACGCCCACCTGGGCCACAGGCAGGGAACCGAGGCAGGGGAGGATTCCTACGAGGCCCTGGAAGAGGCCCTGAGAAAGTCAGCGGGCTGCGACATCATCCTTATGGCAGGGGACCTGTTCGACTCAAGGACCCCCTCCACCGAGGCGCTCACGAGGTGCATGGAGCTTCTCATAGGGCCCCTCTCACAGGAGGGCGGGACATCCCTGGTGAGGGGCATTGGAAAGGACACCGAAAAGCTGGGGGTCCTCCATATCCAGGGCACCCCTGTGGTGGCCATCCACGGCACCCACGAGAGGAGGGTTAAGGGCCTTCTCAACCCTGTCCAGGCCCTGGAGAGGGCCGGGTTCCTCATACACCTCCATGCGCAGGGCGTAGTGCTGGAGAAGGGCAGGGAGAGGATATGCATCCAGGGACTCTCGGGCGTTCCTGAGCAGTACTCAGAGACCGTGCTGAAGAGGTGGGGGCCAAAGCCGGAAAAGGACTCATTCAGCATACTCATGCTCCACCAGTCTGTTTCCCCATTCATGTACGCCCAGCACCTGCTCCCTGCGGAGAACCTGCCAAAGGGGTTCGACCTCTACGTGCTGGGCCACATCCACGAGGGAAAGAGGGCCGAGCTCCACGGCTCGCCCCTCATAATAGCGGGCTCCCTGGTCCCCACCAAGCTCACCAGGGAGGAGTCCTCTCCCAGGGGATTCTGGCTGTTTGACACTAAGCAGGGGCAGGCGGCCTTCGTGGCACTGGAGGGCCAGAGGAGGGTGTACATCATCGAGCAGGGCGCTGAAGAGGATGCGGCAGGGCAGATAGAGAGCCTCCTCCGGCACGAGCACCCGAAGAAGCCCTACATACTGGTGAAAGGGAAGGACCTGGACAGGCAGGCACTGAAGGCCAGGTTCGGGGAGAGGGCCATCCTATCCTTCAGGGAGGCCAGGGAGGAGCAGGTCCCCAGGGCAGTAGGGATGGAGCAGCAGGCACTTTCTGTAAGGGAGCTGGGAAGGAAGCTGCTCTCAAGGAACCTGGAGGGTGCTGACCTTGACAGGGACACCTTCATGGAGGTCTTCGAGCTCCTGGAGGAGGGGAGCCAGGATAAAGCCCTGGCCCTGCTCAGGAAATGATTCTGTTGGTCAGAAACTGCTCCGGAAGGGTCCCGTGGGCGTCATAATCATGGCTTAGCTCCAGGAGAGCGGCCTCCCCCGCATCGCAGGAAACATTCGCGCTGCACAATATGGCGGCCTGCGCAGAGGGTGAGACTGCGAGAATTGCCAGGAGACCGCGGCAGGAACCATGGCCTTTATGATACTATATATATTTGCACGAATCCTATTTAATCACAATGCTTTGCAAAGGGCAGGGATAAAATGACCAGCTCAATCAACAGGGAGACCGTGGACAGGGTGGCCAGGCTTGCCAGGCTCGAGCTCACCGAGAAGGAGGCACTTGGCTTCACAGAGGACCTGAAAGAGGTGCTCTCGGCCTTCAGGAGGCTCCAGAGAATCCCCACAGAGGGGGTGGAGCCCACCTTCCAGCCCGTTGAGGTGAGTGGCGTGCTCAGGGACGACAGGGTGGAGCCCGGCATACCCAGGGAGGAGCTGCTCAGGAACCTGAAGAACAGGCAGGACGGCTACATAAAGGGCCCTAAGGTGTAGCCCTGATGGAGACTGCTACTTTTATCTGATTGCCATAATTATCAACAGGTGAGCGAATAGCAGGCAGCCATGTCCCCCTGATAGTGGGAATCGACCCGGGAACCACCACTGCCTTCGCAGCCCTTGACACGGGCGGCAGGGTGGTGGCCATAGGGAGCGGAAAGAGCCTGGACAGGTCAGGGCTCTGCAGGAGGCTGTCCTCGCTGGGGAGTCCTGTAATCATATCAGGGGACAGGAACCCGCCCCCCTCCTTCGTGGAGAGGATGGCGTCCACCTTCTCGGCCAGGCTCGCGGTGCCTGAGGAGAACCTCTCCAGGCGGGACAAGAACACCCTGGCCAAAGAGCTCATGGAAGGGGGCAGGAAGCTCAACCAGCACGAGAGGGACGCCCTGGCTGCAGCTGCCTTTGCCTACAACTCTGTGAAGCCCATCTTGATGAGGGTGGGCCAGAGGCTCGACTCGCTGGGATACCATGACCAGGAGGCCAGGGACTTCGTGACCGCAAGGGTGGTACTTGAACGGGACCACGTCAAGAGGGCCATAGAGAAGTACAGGAAGGTAATAGAGCATGACTGAGGCCATCAGGAAGGCGCTGGCAAAAAGGCCCGGAGCGGCCAGGCTCATGGAGTTCTCGGCCAGGCTTTTCCTTCTGGCCCTCCCGCTCTACATTGTTATATGGCTTGGTGTGGACCTCTACCCCATCCAGCTCGCTGCTGTCTCCCACTCCTCCTGGCTGCTCTCTTTAACAGGGAGCCATGTGGTCGTGGAGGGAACATCCATAACAGTTAACAGCTCCTTCGAGTTCTTCATCATCCCGGACTGCACGGGATGGAAGAGCATGCTCTTCCTCTTTGCCCTGCTCTTCGCCGTGCCCGGGGCCTCCATTGGGAAGAGGCTGGCTGGCCTTGCACTGGGACTCCCCCTGGTGTGGGCAGGAAACCTCATGAGAATCCTCGGGGTGGTGCGGCTGCAGTCCTGGCTCGGAACAGAAAGCGCCCTTTTCTATCATGACACCCTTTTCCAGCTCCTCATGGTGGGTCTGGTGCTGGGGATATGGCTGGCCTGGCTCAGGTACCCTTACCGAGGTGCTTCCTGGCGTCGGATAGCATCCTTTGGTGGCCTTCTGCCAGGCCGTCAGGGAGCCCGTCGATAGGAAACCAGCTGGCGCCTGGCGAGGGGCGGGCCTTTACACTGACAGGCCTGCAAAGGAAGGCCATTCTTGCATCGCTGCCGCCTTTTCCGACATGGGCAGGATAGAAACCAATCATCCTGGTCACGGAGACCTCAAGCCCCGCGGCCTCCTTAGCCACCCTCACACAGGCAGCCCAGGTGTCCTCCCCATCTTCCACTCGCCCGCCGGGAAGGGACCATGTCTCCCCGGAGCCCTCCTTCAGGAGAAGGGTCCTGCCGTTACTCACTATGACAGGGTTGACCTCAGAAATCCTGTAATTGTGCCTTGGCTTTATCATGTCCCTCAGTGTCTGGATGGTAATCTTCCTCTCAGCCACCTGACATCTCCTCCAGCAGTTCGAGCTCGTCACCCCTGAGCTTCTTCTTTAGGCTCACCAGCACGCCCATGTCCCTCTCGCTTATCACGGTGTCCAGCTCGTCATTCTCGTCCACGTCCTTGCCGAAGACCGCCCCGGTCATGGAAAGCGCCACCCTCTCGCCTGCCTCTGCGCTCCTCACATTGTCACCGCGGGACTGTATCTCCCTGACCTCCCCTATGTCCTGGCCCCTGTTGCTCAGCCTGACCCCCGGCTTCAGGATGCCCTTGACCACCTCCACCCCGAAGACAGCGGGCTTGCTCTGCCTGAACAGGTAGCCTGGAAGCACCTTTACCCTTGCGGGCCTGGTCACGCTTGCCAGAAGGCTGTCCTCCTCCCTGAGCTTCCTCTCGCTGTCCCACTTCTGGTACTCCTCCACAAGGTGATAGATTATGTCTGATGAGAATATCCTCACGCCGTAGTCCTCGGCCAGCTTCCTGGTCTCCGGAGGGACCCGCACGTTGAATGCGAATATGAGGGGGTCCTCCATGCTCCTGGCCTCTGCAACATCGCTCTTTGTCAGTGCCCCGACATGGGCCTTCCTTATCCTGAGCCCGGCGTCCCTCAGGGTGAGTATGAGTGCCTCCAGGCTTCCCAGGGTATCGGCCTTGAGCAGGATGCCCTCATTGTCGGTCTCTATCTCAACCTCTGACATCTCGCTCCTGACCTCCTCGGTGGCCCTCTCAACATCCCTCTCATTGCTCACTGACCTCAGGGGAGAACCGGCTATAACCCCCTCGAGGTTCGGGGCGGAAATCTTTATGCCCGCTGCTGCCTGCACCGAGGGTATGGTACTGAAGTCCTTCTCCACCCTGAGCTCGCTCAGGGGCTTGGGGCACAGGAGAGCCCTCACCTTGGTGCTGGTTATATGCTCCCCCCCTATGACCAGGGTGTCTCCTGCCCGCATCTCGCCGTCATATATTATGGCGTCCACAGTGGTCCCGAGGCCCTTGTAGTCCTTGACCTCGAGCACGGTCCCCTTGCCCTCGCCAGGGGTTATCTCCAGCCTTCCCTTGAGGTAGCGCTGGGCAATCCCCCCCAGAATCATGAGCAGGTCTGGTATTCCCTCACCCGTTATGCTGGACACCGGGATGATGGCCACCTGCTTGGTGAAGTCCTTGACCCTGTCGAACCTCTCCGCAGGGAACCCCCTCTCAACGAGCTGGCCTATGAGCTTGTAGAGCTTGGTGTCAAGGTCCTCGGCAACCCTGTCAGGCTGGTTCGCGTAGGTCTCTGAGAAGCATGCGTTCTTGGAGGGGTTCCAGCCCCCCAGGCGGTCAATCTTGGTGGCAGCCACCACGAATGGGGTCCTGAACTGCTTGAGGTAGTTGATGCTCTCCTCTGTCTGGGGCTTGAAGCCATCGTTTATGTCCACCACGAGCACGGCCAGGTCTGCAATCGCCCCGCCCCTCTTCCTGAGGGTGGTGAAGGCCTCGTGGCCAGGGGAGTCTATCCACAGGAGCCCTGGTATGTCCAGCCCTGTTCCCACGGCGTCTGCCAGCCTTCCGCAGCCCTCCCTTATCACGTCGATGGGTATGTAGCTGGCCGAGATGTACTGGGTGATTAGCCCTGGCTCGGTCTTGGCCACAGCGGTGCCCCTGATCCTGTCGAGCAGGCTGGTCTTGCCATGGTCGACATGCCCAAGAGCTACGAGTATCGGGGAACGGATTTTCCTTTCCATAGAAATCACTCCCGCTGCTGGATTATAATGGCCGGGAATGCTTTTTAAATATTTTATCATCTAAATAGTGGTGGGTTCCTATCGCAGATTCAGCGCTTGTATTGTCTGACGGCACGGTTTTTCAGGGCAGGGGATTCGGCTCCCCTGGCAGGGTGGCAGGCGAGTTCGTTTTCAACACCGGGATGGTGGGCTATCCCGAGAGCATCACCGACCCCTCCTACTGGGGCCAGGTTCTGGTCCAGACATATCCCCTCATAGGCAACTACGGGGTGGACACATCAAGGCTGGAGTCCCAGGGCCCGAAGATATCAGGCTATGTTGTATCCAGGCTGTGCAGGCATCCCTCGCACCACTCTTCCCAGAAAAGCCTGGACCAGTGGCTGAGGGAGAGCGGGGTGCCTGGCATAGAGGGCGTGGACACCAGGGCCCTCACCAAGAGGCTCAGGGAGAAGGGCACCATGCTCGGTGTCCTGGAGGTCTCAGACAGGGAGCCTGACATAAGGGCCCTCAGGAGGGAGGCCAGGAGGGCAGAGGACCCCAACCTCAGGGACCTCACCTCTGAGGTCACGGTGAAGGAGCCAAGGATCATAGGCGAGGGAAGCCGTGACATCGCCCTGATTGACTGCGGGGCCAAGGAGAGCATACCCCGCTCCCTGGCCGCGCTGGGGGCCAGGGTAACATGCTTCCCTGTCTCAACGCCCCTGGACAAAATCCTGAAGAAGGAACCGAAAGGCATAGTGATAAGCAACGGCCCGGGAGACCCCAGGATGTGCAGGGCAGTGGGCACGGTCCGTCAGGCCATGGAACTGGGCATCCCCATACTCGGGGTGTGCATGGGCAACCAGGTCATGGGCCTGGCAGCAGGGGCAGAAACCTACAAGCTCAGGTTCGGGCACAGGGGCCAGAACCAGCCCTGCATGGACCAGGAAACAGGGAAATGCCACATAACCTCCCAGAACCACGGGTTCGCCATTGACGGAAGGACCCTCCCAAGGGGCTGGAGGGAGTGGTTCGTGAACATCAATGACCAGACCAACGAGGGCATATTCCATGAGAAGAAGCCCTTCATGTCAGTGCAGTTCCACCCCGAGGCCTCCCCAGGCCCGGTGGACACGGCCTTCATATTCAGCAGGTTCATGGAGGCGACCAGGGAATGAGGCCCAGGAAGGTGCTGGTTCTTGGAAGCGGGGCCCTCAAGATAGGCCAGGCAGGGGAGTTCGACTACTCGGGGAGCCAGGCCATCAAGGCACTCAAGGAGGAGGGAATAGAGGTCGTGCTCATAAACCCAAACATAGCCACCATACAGACATCTGAGCACATGGCAAAGAGGGTTTACTTCCTCCCTGTCACCGCCCATTTCGTGAGGGGTGTAATTGAGAAGGAAAGGCCGGACGGGATTCTGCTCTCCTTCGGGGGACAGACCGCACTGAACGTTGGGCTGGAGCTACATGACTCAGGCGTGCTGAAGAAGCACGGTGTGAAGGTGTTGGGAACCCCTGTGGAGGCCATAAGGGAGACCGAGGACAGGGAGCTCTTCGTGGCCAAGCTCAGCGGGATAGGGCTCAAGGCCCCCAGGAGCACTGCAGTGAAGAGCGTGGACCAGGCCCTGGAGGCAGCGGACAGGCTGGGCTACCCGGTCATGGCCAGGGCAGCCTTTGCTTTGGGGGGCAAGGGAAGCGGGATATGCAGGGACAGCAGGGAGCTCTCTGAAAGGGTTCACCAGGCCCTTACCCACGCCCCGCAGGTGCTGGTGGAGGAGTACCTGGAGGGCTGGAAGGAGGTGGAGTACGAGGTCGTGCGGGACAGGAAGGACAACTGCATCACTGTGTGCAACATGGAGAACTTCGACCCCATGGGCATACACACAGGGGAGAGCATAGTGGTGGCGCCCTCCCAGACGCTCACCAACCACGAGTACCACAAGCTCAGGGACATATCCATCAGGCTCATAAGGCACATAGGCATCGTGGGGGAGTGCAACATCCAGTTTGCCCTTGACCCCCAATCTGATGACTACAGGATTATAGAGGTCAACGCCCGCCTTTCCAGGAGCTCTGCCCTGGCCAGCAAGGCCACAGGCTATCCCCTGGCATTCATCGCGTCCAAGCTCGCCGTGGGCCACACCCTGCCCGAGCTCGGGAATTCTGTGACCAGGACCACCAAGTCCTGCTTCGAGCCTGCCCTGGACTACATAGTGGTAAAGATACCCAGGTGGGACCTCCAGAAGTTCAGGAGGGTGAGCAACCGGCTGGGCTCTGAGATGAAGTCAGTGGGCGAGGTCATGTCCATAGGAAGGTCGTTCGAGGAGGCCCTGCAGAAGGCCATAAGGATGCTGGAGATTGGCATGGAGGGAATGGTGTGCAACCCCTCGGTGGGGTTCAACGGACTGGAGGATGAGCTCAGGAACCCCACTGACCAGAGGGTGTTCGCTGTGGCCGAGGCCCTCAGGCGGGGCATGGCCGTGGAGAAGGTGCACGAGCTCTCGGGCATAGACAGCTGGTTCCTGCACTGCATAAAGGGGATAGTGGAGACAGAGGCAACGCTCAGGAAGGGCAGGCCCACAAGGGAGCTCCTCCTTGAGGCCAAGCAGGCAGGGTTCTCTGACCGCCAGGTTGCATCCTGCCTGGGAAAGGAGGAACTCGAGGCGAGGGAGCTCAGGAAGGGGATGGGCATAAGGCCATGCGTCAAGCAGATTGACACCCTGGCCGCGGAGTATCCCGCTGCCACCAACTACCTCTACCTCACATATCACGGAACCGAGGACGACCTGGAGCCAGGGGAGAAGGGCCAGGTCATGGTGCTTGGCTCAGGGGCATACAGGATAGGCTCCTCAGTGGAGTTCGACTGGTGCGGGGTGAACGCCGTGTCCACGCTCAGGGAGCTTGGCAGGAAGACCATCATGGTGAACAACAACCCCGAGACCGTGAGCACTGACTATGACATATGCGACAGGCTCTACTTCGACGAGCTCAGCTTCGAGGCGGTCATGGACATATACGAGAGGGAGTGCCCTGAGGGAATGATTGTGTCAGTGGGTGGCCAGGTGCCCAACAACATGGCCCTGAAGTGCCACCGTGCGGGGGCCAGGGTCCTGGGAACCAGCCCCGAGGACATTGACCGGGCAGAGAACAGGCACACATTCTCCAGCCTCCTGGACTCCCTGGACATCGACCAGCCCGAGTGGAGGGAGTTGGCCAGCCTCTCCCAGGCCAGGGCCTTCTGCAGGAAGGCGGGTTACCCTGTGCTGGTCAGGCCCTCCTACGTGCTGTCAGGCTCGGCCATGGCAGTGGTGTTCGACGAGGGCTCTCTGGAGCGATACCTGCAAAAGGCTTCTGATGTATCCAGGGAGCACCCGGTGGTCATAAGCAAGTACGTGCAGAAGGCCAAGGAGCTAGAGATGGACGCCGTGGCAAGGAAAGGGGAAATCGTGGCCTGGGCAGTGTCAGAGCACATCGAAAATGCAGGAGTCCATTCAGGGGACGCCACCATGGTGCTGCCTCCCCAGAGGACCTACCTGGAGACCGTGAAGAGGATAGAGGAGGTCACCAGGAGGATTGCCAGGGCCCTCAGGATAACCGGGCCCTTCAACATCCAGTTCCTGGCAAAAGACAACCGGGTCATGGTCATAGAATGCAACCTCAGGGCATCAAGGTCATTCCCTTTTGTTTCCAAGGTGCTCAAGAGCAACTTCATTGAGATAGCCACCAAGGCCATGATGGGCCAGAAGACCGGCAAAGGGAGGAGCATCTGGGACATAGGGCACATAGGCGTGAAGGCCCCCCAGTTCTCCTTCTCCAGGCTCAGGGGTGCAGACCCCACCCTGGGGGTGGAGATGTCCTCCACAGGGGAGGTAGCCTGCATGGGGGACACTGCAGAAGAGGCCTTCCTCAAGTCCATGCTCTCCACCGGCTACAGGCTCCCTGAGAAGAGCGTGCTGGTGAGCCTGTGGGGGGACGAGAACAAGGTAAGGATGCTCAGGCATATGAGGGCCCTGCAGGAAAGGGGCTTCGGGATATTCGCCACCAAGGGCACCTCTGCCTTCCTCACGGAGAACGGTGTGGAGAACACCATGCTGAGGAAGCTGCACGAGAGGGGGAGCCCCAACATAGCAGAGCTGCTGAGAGCAGGAAAGTTCGACCTGGTCATTAACGTGCCCCACGAGGGCGCTGATGTGGCCATGGACGACATGTACGAGATAAGGAGGATGGCAGTGGACCATTCGGTTTCCCTGATAACCAACCCCCAGCTGGCAAGGTTCTTCCTCAAGTCCCTGAACAACACCTCACTGGACGACCTGAGGGTCAAGGCGTGGGACGAGTACTGACCTTCAGGGCCTTCTCCTCAAGCTCAACAACCCTGGACTGAAGGGTTATCTTGGTGGTGTGCAAGTCCTTTATGGTCTTCCTTAGCCTCTCGGCATGGTCCTTCTCCATGTCCTCGAGGGCCTTCAGCAGGTCTGTCATGGTCACTATGCCCAGCATCCTTCCGGACTCCACCACAGGGAGCTTCTTGATGTTGTTCCTGTCCAGAATCTGAACCGCGTCCTGAATGGTTTTATCCGGGCTTATGCTCAGGAGCTTCCTGGTCATGGCCCTGCTCACAGGGATGGAATTCAGGTCTGTTTTCCTGTACACAAGCCTCACTATGTCCCTCTCAGTGATTATGCCCTCTGGCCTGTCGCCCTCCAGAATCAGGACGCAGCCTATGTTGTTGGATGCCATGCACTCCACTGCCCTGCTAACGTTCTCAGAGGGCGTGACAGAAACGACCCTTGTCCTCATCACGTCCCTAAGGCAGGTCATCATCGAACACCTTAACGATTAATAATTCCCATGGTAACTTAAAAAGGGGGAGCAAGCCTCCAGGTTTTTATTAATTACGGTTACAGATTTTAGATAAGGTGCGAACATGGACCCCAACCTTTTCCAGGCCATGCATTCGAAGAGGCTCTTGCTCCACTACCTGGACGAGCCCTGGAACTAGGAGGAATAATGCTTGACATAAGGCTGATAAGGGAAAACCCCGAACTCGTGAGGAAGGACCTCAGGAGAAGAGGAGACAGGGAGAAGCTGAAGCTCCTGGACGCACTCATAAAGGGGGACAGGGAGTGGAGGGACTCCCTCAAGAGACTGGACGAGCTCAGGAGGAAGCGGAACCAGGTCACAGAGGAGATAGCCCGGCTCAAGAAAGAGGGCAAATCCGCTGACGCCAAGATAAGGGAGATGAAGAAGCTCCCGGGGGAAATCAGGGCCCTGGAGGCAGGGGTGCAGGAGCTCCAGAGCAGGAACATGCAGGCCCTCATGAACATCCCCAACCTGCTCCACGAGAGCGTTCCAGAGGGAAAGGATGACTCTGACAACGTGCCGGTCAAGCACTGGGGAAAGGTCCCCAGGTTCGGTTTCGAGCCCAGGAACCACCTGGACATCGCAAAGGGCCTGGGGCTCATCGATGACGAGAGGGCGGCCAGGGTGGCTGGCTCAGGGTTCTTCTACCTCAAGGCAGACCTTGCCAGGCTGGACTATGCCATAATGATGTTCGCCATGGACTTCCTCTCCAGGAGGGGCTACACCATCATAGAGCCCCCCTTCATGATGGGCAGGAAGCCCTACGAGGGCGTGACTGACCTGGGGGACTTCGAGAGTGTGATGTACAAGGTTGATTCAGAGGACCTCTATCTCATAGCCACCTCAGAGCACCCCATGGCTGCCATGCACATGAACGAGACCCTGGAGCTCAGGGACCTTCCAATCAAGCTGTGCGGGGTATCCCCCTGCTTCAGGCGGGAGGTGGGCTCCCACGGGAAGTACACCAAGGGCCTTTTCCGCATGCACCAGTTCAACAAAATTGAGCAGTTCATATTCTGCAGGCCAGAGGACTCCTGGAAGCTGCACGAGGAGCTCCAGGCAAACTGCGAAGCCCTGTACCAGGCACTGGAGCTTCCCTACAGGGTGGTCAATGTGTGCACCGGGGACATAGGGAGCATAGCGGCCAAGAAGTACGACACCGAGATTTGGATGGCTGACGGCCAGTACAGGGAAATCGGCTCCAACTCCAACTGCACTGACTACCAGGCAAGGAGGCTGGGGGTCAGGTTCAGGGAGAAGGAGGGTCAGCCACCCGCGGGCTTTGTGCACACCCTCAACAACACGGCCCTGGCCACATCAAGGACCATGGTGGCACTGCTCGAGGTCCACCAGCAAAAGGACGGCACGGTTAACATACCAAAGGCCCTCAGGCCCTACATGGGGAACCAGCACAAGCTGGTGCCAAGGAAGGAATGATTGCAAGAATTATGAGAAAAAAATGAAAGGGGCTAGTTGATGGAACCCACCATGCGGTCCCATTCCAGGAGGTTCCTGCCCACCTGGTACTCCGGGCTCTGCATGTACCTGTACGGGAAAACGAAATCGCTTACTGCCTTCATCAATCCAATCATTTTTCGCACCTCCATCTACTTTCCACCGGCGTCTCTGACACCGGGAACAGATTCTTTCATCCGATGACTTCGGCACCGGTCCGGCCTCGCTCAGGGGAAGTATTCCCTGAATTTCCTGGTCAGGAGATCGGACAGCTCTCTCTGGTACTCGGGGCTCTGCCTCCTTTCCTCCATCATGGCGAAGTGGAGGAGGGATGGGGTCTCATGGGTGCGCTCCGTATCTTCCCTGGAGTGTGCCATCCAGTCATTGACACCCTTGCCCCGGGGCCCCATGACCGGCATGGTGGCCATGACTCCCTGGGGGCTTGCAGCGGCGGCGTTCATCTCATCACTATCCTCGGGAGGCAATATCCTTGGGGACATCTTAAAGGCATATCGCCCCCTCCTGACAATAGAGGCTTTCTCATGGACCGTATATATACCTGTGGATAGGACCGTTCCGCTATTCCGCTAGACAATAAGAAGCCGCCTGATGCCTTTTCTACCGGAACATGGCGGGTTCCGCTAGCCAGTCTTCTGGGCATCCGAGAGGGAGTAAACCCTCCACCTGCCCTCGCCCTCAGAGCCCACCATGCCCAGCTGGGTGAGCCTGTCCATGTGCTTCCTGAAGGTGCGGTCCACTATGGAGCTCAGCCCCTTCTGGGCGGCCAGCTTCTGGAACCTCCTGAAGAGCTCCCCTGACTCCATGCTTCCCTCCAGCTTCAGTATCTCCACTGCCAGCCTCTGGTGCGGGGAGAGCATCTCCAGGCTCCTCTCGCTGCTCCTCTTCAGGGCGCGGGACACTGCCCGGTCTATCATGCTGTCCGGGACAGATTCCAGGTCCTGGTTCTCGGCGTCCTCTGCCACCATCCTGAGGGTTGAGATGGCCACCCTGGAGTCGCCCTCTGAGGAGGAGGCAATGCGCTCGAGCTGGGCGTTCTTTATGCTTCCCGGGAGCATTCCCCAGTGGGCCCTGTCCCTGAGTATCCCGAACATCTCGGAGTCTTTGTACGACGGGAACTCCAGCTGCTCTGAGGAGGCCAGCCTGCTCCTCACCCTGGGGTCGGCGGCGTGAAGGGCGGTCTCTGAGTTGGATATCATGATGAGGCAGGCATTGTGCAGGGTGGCCAGGTCATACAGCACCCTGTCGTCCTCGAGCTTGTCCACCTCGTCAAGGATTATGACGCAGTGCCTCTCCTCCAGCCTCTTCTTCACGCCCTCCAGGAGCTCGTCCGTGGGCGTGCCCTTCCTGTGGGCAGCCAGGGGAGCGCCCAGGCCCTGGAGCACGCTGTATAGAATCTTGAACCTGGAGGAGCACTCCCAGCAGTTTATGTAGCTGCTCATGGCCGTGGTGGAGTGGGAGGAGAGCTCCTCTGCCACGTACCTGGATATACAGGTCTTGCCCGTGCCCGGGCTTCCGAATATGAATATGTTCCTGGGCTCAAGCCCTTTCAGTATGGGCTTCATACAGTTCCTGATGGCGTCCAGCTGGCCCTCCCTGTGGAGCACCCTGCCTGGTATGAACTCCTCCCTGAGCACCCTGGCGTCCTTGATTATGTGGTTCTCCTCGTACATCAGAATCCGCTGATTCTTATTTGGTCTAGCGGAATTATAAGCGTTCCGGTAGCCGGCGAAAGCGAATATAAACAGGGAGCGGCAATATAATAATCATGAAATACCTGCTCGTGGTGCTTGACGGGTGCGCTGACAGGGGCAAGGGCACGCCCTTCCAGGTGGCCAGAAAGCCCAACATAGACTCCCTTTCCCACGCGGGGAAGAACGGGATGATGGACATTGGATACACAAAAGACGTGAACTCTGACGTGGGCTACCTCACCCTTCTCTCCTGCTACTACAGGGGGGAGTACCCGGGAAGGGGGTACATAGAGGCCCTGGGGGCGAGCATCTACCCCGGGGACGACGACATATGCATAAGGGCCAACTTCGCCACCCTGGACTCCAGGGGCAATGTGAAAGACAGGCGGGCGGGAAGGGACGAGACCGGGCTCGAGGACATGGCCGCCCTGCTGGACGGCATGGAAATCGACAAGGTGAGGTTCACGGTCAAGAAATCATCAGGCCACAGGCTGGTCATAGTGATGTCAGGCCCGGGCCTCTCAGACCGGGTGAAGACCAACGACCCCATGAAGACCGGGGTCCCACTGGCCCAGATAACTGCCCGCTCCTCAGGGGGGAAGCTCACGGCATCTGTGCTGAACAGGTTCTTGTACAGGGCGAACAAGACCCTGGCCGGGCACAAGGCCAACAAAAAGAGGGAGCTTCCTGCCAACACCATTCTCATAAGGAACGTGGGCAAGAAGAAGGAGGCCAAGAGCTTCGAGGAGCGCTACGGCTTGAAGGGCTGCTGCGTGGCAGGGGTCAACGTCACCAAGGGTGTGGCCAGGTTCGTGGGCATGGACGTCATGGAAGTGAAGAAAGCCAACGGCATGCCTGACACTGACCTCAAGGGAAAGAGGAAGGCCTGCATCAAGGCCCTGGGCAAGTACGATTTCGTTTTCCTGCACATCAACGGGACCGACATCCTGGCACATGACAGGGACAGGAAGGGAAAGACCGCCTTCCTGGAGAAGATTGACAGGGAGCTGGGCTTCATCATGGAGCACATGGACCTGGAGGAGAGCGTGGTGGTGGTCACGAGCGACCACAGGACAGTGAGCCTTCCCAGGGACAAGCACCCGGGCTACGAGCACACCAAGGACCCCGTGCCCATATGCATCTCAGGCGACGGCATCAAGCCCGACGGCGTCAAGAAGTTCGATGAATACTCGGCTGAGAGGGGCTCGGTCAAGCTCTCAGGAACGGAGCTCATCCCCTACCTCCTTATGCTGACGAAGGGGCATTGCTGAAGAGCAGAAATGGTTTATTTGTTCAGGTCTTTCCTAAAGGAGTTGTTTATCCCGACCTTGATGCAGTTATCCAGGAAGATGCAACCCTTGCATACTGATTCTATTGTTTCATTGTTTATTCTCTCCATTGAGAGATTGAAGATGTCTTTTGCTCTTAGTATAGAGTTTGGCTCTATGTTCAGATGCTCTGCAACTATCCTATCTTGTGCTACTACCCATCTGCCAATCTCTTGGCTCTGGATGCATCCGTCCTTGTATCTGTGCGGACACTCCATGCACAGAGCGTCCAGCTCCCCGACCAGAATCTTAATCTTTGCATTCGGATTCTTTCTTATAGTGGTACAGATATTCTTCATGTTATCTGCGAATTGCTTGTCGTATCCTCCGTGATAGAATCTGGGAATGCATGCCAAATGGTGAGCCCTTATCTCTATTGCTTCCATTCCATAATTTAGAAAAAAGCGCTTTTAATTATGTGACCAGCCTTTCTCGGGCAAGCTCTCAGGCACAGAGCTCATCCCCTACCTCCTTATGCTGACGAAGGGGCATTGCTGAGGAACCCAAAACCCAATAAACTTATATATCACTAACCGCAATACAGTTGTAACGGCAACGGGCTTTTTTGGAAGCTAATAAACTAGGAGGATGTATGGCACAGCCTATTCCCCAGAACTACATGGCATATGACAGGACCATAGTGGTCTTCTCCCCAGACGGGAGGCTGCTCCAGGTGGAGTACGCCAGGCAGATGGTCAAGAACGGGGCCACATCCCTGGGCATCAAGCTCAAGGACGGGGTTCTTCTGGGCTCTGTGCGCACGCACGCGCCTCTCGCGGTAACCGACTCCTACAAGAAGATATACGAGATATCTGACAGCATAGCCGCTGTCAGCGCAGGCTCACTGGCAGACGCCAGGAACCTGGTAGACCTGGCGAGAGTAAAGGCGCAGGTGAACATGATCACATACAGCGAACCCATTTCTGTGACTTCCCTGACAAAGGCGATATCCGACAGGAAGCACCTGGTCACCCAATATGCAGGGGTAAGGCCCTTCGGGGTCGGGCTCCTGGTGGCGGGCGTGGACAGCTCAGGGCCGAAGCTCTATGAAACAGAGCCCTCAGGGACCATGATAGAGTGGAACGCCCAGGCCATAGGAAGGGGGGCTGAGAAGGCCAGGAAGACCCTCGTATCCGGCTGGAAGGAGAGTCTTGACCTCAAGGCAGGGGCGCAACTCCTCGTCAAGGCGCTCAAGGCCGGGGAGAAGGAAGTCAAGACCGACAACATCGAGGCCGTCCTGATCAGGAAGGGCAAGGTCGAGAGGGTTTCCCTGAAGGAAGCAAAGAAGGGCTGATTCTGCCATTACAAGAAACGAGGTGAAGGCATGGTATCCGTGGACAAGGCAGTAGTGGCAAGGATAGAGCGCTCCGGCCAGAGGTTCGAGATAATGGTTGACCCTGACCTGGCGCTGGAGTTCAAGAAGGGGAGGCAGGTCTCCCTTGACGATGTTCTCGCAGTGCAGGAAATCTACACAGACGCCGGCCGCGGAGAGCGCGCCTCAGAGGAGGACCTCCGGAAGGCATTCCACACCACCGACCCCAAGGAGGCCGCATCCCACATCATAAGGGAGGGCGACGTCCAGATAACCACAGAGCACCGGAGGAGGCTGGTGGAGGAAAAGACGAAAAAGCTCGCTGGCATGATATCCGCCCGGGGAGTGGACCCCAAGACCAGGCTGCCCCATCCTCCCCAGAGGATAATCAACGCCATGGAGGAGGCAAAATTCCACGTGGACTTCAACCGCAAGGTAGAGGACCAGCTCGAGGCCGCGGTGGAGAAGATAAGCCCCGTCCTTCCCATAAGCATTGAGAGGGTGGAGGTCGAGGTAAGGATTCCACTCCAGCATGCAGGAAGGGCGAGCTCTGAGATAAGGAATATCGCCCAGCTCAAGAAAGAGGAGTGGAGGCAAGACGCCTGGGTGGGGGTCATCGAGATTCCCGCAGGCATGCAGTCCGGGGTGTATACCAAGCTCAACGAGCTCACTTCCGGGCAGGCAGAAACCAGGGTCCTGAGAAAGGGGCTCTAGGAAAAGCATAAAAGTAGGTAATATTAACAATCGAGATACGAGATAAGAGAGGTGTCAACATGACGGATTTGATGAAGGATAACAGGGACTTTGTGCTCCCTGGAGAAGAGATAGTGAACAGCATCGACTACCTCCCGGGCAAGAACAGCTTCAGGGAAGGTAACTCGATATACTCGAAGAGGATTGGACTCGTCAACGTCAAGGGCAGGGTCATATCAGTGATTCCGCTGTCAGGCGTATACGTGCCAAGGCCAGGAGACATGGTCATAGGCAGGATCGAGGACATCCACTCAGCCGGATGGGTCATAGACATAAACTCGGTGAGCGACGCCTTCCTTCCCCTTTCAGGGGTCAGGGAGTTCATCGACACCACCAAGACCGACCTTTCCAGGTACTACACAGTAGGTGACGTGATATACGGCAAGATAAACCACGCCAACCCCCACACCATACAGATATCCATGCAGGACCCCAGGGCCAAAAAGTTCAGGTCCGGGAGGATTGTGCCCATGAGCCCCTCCAAGGTGCCCAGGCTCATAGGAAAGGAGGGCTCGATGATAAACATGATAAAGGACGCATCGGGCTGCAGGATAAACGTGGGCCAGAACGGAATGGTCTGGTTCGAGGGCGACAACGAGGAAAAAGTAATCGAGTCCATAAGGATTATAGAGAAGGAGGCCTCCCTGGGAGGGCTGACCGAAAAGGTGTCCGCCATGCTCAGGGGAGGAGCCAGATAGGTGATGAACATGAAAAGGAAAGATAACAGGAAGCCGGACGAGATGAGGAAGATTGAGATAAAGGCCGGGGTCATAGACCAGGCCGAGGGCTCTGCCATGGTCAAGATGGGAAGGACCATCGCCGTGGCAGCCGTGTACGGACCCAAGGAGATGCACCCCAGGAGGATGCAGAAGTCAGAGAAGGCCAGCCTAAAGACCATATACAGGATGGTTCCCTTCTCCACCACAGACAGGTGCAGGCCAGGGCCCAACAGGAGGAGCCAGGAAATCTCCATGGTCATAAGGCAGGCGCTGGAGCCCGCCGTGTTCCTGGAGGAGTTCCCAAAGACCGGGATATACGTGTACATAAACATAATCCAGGCAGACGCGGGTACCAGGACAGCCGCAATAAACGCTGCCAGCGTGGCCCTCGCGGACGCCGGGATACCCATGAGGGACCTGGTGACGTCCGTGGCTTCAGGCAAGATTGACAAGGACTACATGCTGGACCTGGAGTACAAGGAGGAGGAGGTCACCATGGCTGACATACCCATAGCCTACATGCCAAGGCTCAAGAAGGTCACCCTCCTCCAGATGGACGGGGACATGCCCGTGAAGGACGTGGAGGCCAGCCTTCAGCTCGCAATAAAGGGCTGCGAGGAGCTCTACGACATGCAGAAGAAGGCGCTCATCGAGAGGTGGGACGCCAGGGCAGCGCAGCTCAAGGAGGCCACGGGGGCACATAAGCCCAGTGCCGTGGCAAAGGCACCGGCAGCCAAGAAGGCCGAGAGGTCTCCCCCGAAGAGAGGGGAGAAGACAGGAAACGCTAAAACCAAGAGCGAGGTGAAGAAATGATACTGCAGAACCAGTACATAACGAACATGGCCCTCAAGCAGAAGAGGGTCGACGGAAGGGGCTCTGAGGATTACAGGGAAATCAAGGTAGAGCCAGGAATACTGGAGAAGCCCGAGGGCTGCGCCCAGGTCACCATAGGAGACACCGTGGTCATAGCAGGGGTCAAGATGGATTTCGGGACCCCCTTTTCTGACCGCCCGGGCGAGGGCGTCCTCATGGTGAACGCCGAGTTCTCGCCCATAGCCAGCCCTGAGTTCGAGTACGGGCCTCCCAGCGAGGATTCCATAGAGCTCGCCAGGGTGGTTGACAGGGGCATTCGGGAGAGCCACGCTATCGACCTCAAGAAGCTCTGCGTCGAGGAGGGCGAGAAGGTGTGGATGGTCAACGTGGACATACACGTCATGAACCACGGGGGCAACCTCATAGACGCCGCTGGCATCGCCGCAGTGTCCGCCCTCAAGGCAGCCAAGTTCCCTGAGCTGGAGGGCGACCAGATAAACTGGGACAAGAAGACCAGCAAGAAGCTCCCTGTGGCAGAGAGCCCTGTACCCATAAGCTTTGTGAAGATAGGGGAGAGCTTCTTCATGGACCCCAGCCTCGAGGAGGAGAAGGTCATGGGCGGAAGGCTCACCGTTACCACAAAGGACAACGGGAACGTGGTGGCCATCCAGAAAGGCGGTTCAGACGCCTTCACAGAGGACGAGATAAAGAAGGCCTTCAGGCTCGCGGAGAAGAAGGGCAAGGAGATAAGGAAGCTCCTCTGAGCCAAAGGCTTAAATAAAGCAACCACAATTATGAGGTTAGGGCGCCGCGCGCCTTGGCCCTTAATGCTCACAAAGCGCGGGGCGCTGTTCGCGAGTACAGTGCCCGGTAATCAAGCAAAGTGCGAAAATCGCACCAGAGCGTATGCAGGTGTGATTAACAGTATGGAAAGGAACACCTGATAGGGCTGGAGCGCTTGCGGCTGGCGAAGCCAACCGATGGTGCAGGAATGTATGCCGCTTCGAAGAAGCGGAAGGAAAGTAGTATGGCACGGACAAAGAAAGTCGGAATCGCCGGGAGATTCGGCTCCCGCTACGGAAGGAAGATAAGGCAGAGGGTGATAAAGGCAGGGACCCAGAAGAAGTTCCGCTGCCCCTCATGTACCAAGCTTACCCTCAGGCGGGAGAGCGCCGGGATATGGTCATGCTCCAAGTGCAACATGAAGATGGCGGGCAAAGCATATAAGCCAGAGTAACACATATTGTTATACTTCGCAGGCAGTCAGCCTGAAAAGAGAGTGATGGGATGTACAGATGTCTTGGGTGCGGCAAGGACGTGGAGCTTGACCTTTCCAGCGGCAGGAAGGTCATCTGCCCCTTCTGCGGATACAGGATAATCAAGAAGAAGAGGCCTGTACAGGCCAAGAAGGTCCAGGCCAGGTAATCCCGTCTTTTTTGGAGGAGGATTTCAATGGACGCAGACCAGCAGCAGCTTTTGCAGAGCGCAGCGGTTCTCCAGCAGCAGCTTCAGAACGTCATGCAGCAGAAGGAGGCCCTCAGCATCCAGGTCCTGGAGATAAAGAAGGCCCTGGACGAGCTCGAGAGCAACAAGGAGAAGGACGTCTACAAGATTGCCGGACCCATTCTCATAAGGTCCACCAAGGCCAAGGTAAGCAAGGACCTCAAGGACAGGGACGAGTCCCTGGACGTGAGGGTGAAGTCAATGGAGAAGGAGGAGAAGCGCATCAAGCTCAGGATAGAGGACCTGCGGGAGAAGCTCTCCAAGGCCTCTGGAGGAACAGGAGGGGGTTAGCGTGGAGAATCAGATAAGCACCATGCTCGAGGAAATCATGGGGGACAGGGGAGTTCCCAGGAACATCAAGACCTCCCTGGAGGAGTCAGTGGACATACTCAACGGAAAGGACTCTGTTGAGGAGAAGGTTGCCTCCATAATATCCATCCTTGACGAGGCGTCAGGGGACCCCAACCTTTCCCTGCACGCCAGGACCAAGATATGGAACATGGTTTCTGTGCTCGAGAGCCTCAAGCAGGGATTCTGAATCATGCTAATGCTTATAAATCTTTCACCGAATAGAGTTATATCGCAGCATGCGTTTACGCATTTGGAGGTTCTTGCATGGGACTAAGGGACATGTTTTCGAAGGGCGGCGAGGAGTACGACGAGTTTGCGGGCGAGGAGTACATGGAGGTCAACCTCATGGACGCCGAGCAGAGAAAGATGGGAAAGATCGGCATCAGGATAGAGAGCCTCGAGGAGTTCTCTGACGCTGAGAGGGTTCTCAAGCAGGTCAGGGAGGGCTCAGTCATCTTCCTCAACATCAAGACCCTGAGGGACAAGGACATGGGCGAGCTCAAGAGGGCCGTGGATAAGCTCAAGAAAGGCGTTTCTGCCAACAACGGCGACATAGCAGGCGCAGAGCAGGACTGGCTAATACTCACTCCCCACTACGCAGCCATACACAGGTGAGGCCGGTGAGGCCCTTTCTTTAATTTTAAGGGCTTAGCCCTGGCTATTCATAAGGTATTTATAAAGGGTAGAACCGGTATCATGCGGGGATTATATACCTTTAGGTTCCCCGTCCCTGGGGCGTCCCTCTCCCATCGGCATATGTCCCCGAACACCTTTCCCATGCGTACTATGAAATGAGAGAAGCTGAGCCTCTCATCGCCCCAGATATCCCTGCCCCTCTTCAGCATGTTCCGGGTGTCCATGGATATGGGTTGGCGGTATGAAAGAATTATCTATGCCTCATGCCCGGGGATTCAGTTAATCCGAACAGACTCCAGGTTCTTGGGCACGAGGGACTCGCACCTGAAGGAGCGGTGGGCGTCCCTGGCGAACTCCAGGCACTTGCTCTGCTCCCCGTGCTGGATGACCACCCTGTCGGGCCTTGCCCTTAGCTTGTGCAGGTAGGACATGAGCTGGCTCCTGTCAGAGTGGCCCGTTAGCCCTGATATGGTGTCAATGTTCATCTCTATCCTCAAGGTCTGGGTCTTTCCTCCGTTGCCGTACATGGGTATCTCCCTCCAGCCCTTCTGTATTCTCCTTCCGGGCGTGCCCTCGCCCTGATACCCCACGAAGAGCAGGGTGTTCTTCTTGCCTGTGGCCATGCCCCTGAGGTACTCCACTGCAGGGCCGCCGATGAGCATGCCTGAGGTAGCGATGACCACACCGGGCTCCCCGTTGTCAATGACATCGTTCCTCTCCTTGGGGGCTACCCTCTTGAAGTTCTCGTAAAGGAAGGGGTTCCTGCCCCTGTGGAATATGTCCCTCTGGACGTAGCGGTTCATGTGCTCCGGGTAGGCGGTGTGAATGGCAGTGGCGTCCCATATCATGCCCTCGAGCCACACAGGGAAGTCCACCTCCCTTGCTGCCAGGATGGCCATTATCTCCTGGCCCCTTCCAACAGCAAAGCTGGGAATGAGCACCTTTCCGCCCTGCTTGATCGTGGTGTTTATCGTGTGCATGAGCTTCTCCTCAGCGTCCCTCCTTGAGGGCAGGTTGTCCTTGCCAGAGCCGTAGGTAGATTCTATGATGACGGTCTCCGCGCGCGAGAAGTCAGTGTAGGCGGCGTCGAAAAGCCTGGAGGGGCCGAACTTGAGGTCACCGGTGTAGAGTATATTGTGCAGGCCCTCGCCTATGTGGATGTGCACCAGAGAGGAACCAAGGAGATGCCCAGATGGCTGAAGCGTGAGCCTCATGTCGTTGGCTATGTCAGAGACCTCCCCGTACTCCAGGGCTATGGAGTGCTTCACTGTCTTCTCCACGGCCTTCTTGGGGTAGGCATCCCTTCCGTTCTTGTGGCACACGTCTATGTAGTCCATGCACAGAAGGGTCATGAGGTCCCTTGTCGGGGCCGTGCAATACACAGGGCCCTTGAAGCCCTGGTCATAAAGATATGGTATGTGCCCGCAGTGGTCGAGATGGGCGTGCGAGAGCACAATCGCGTCCAGCTTCTCCGGGTCGAACTCAGGGGCATCGAACATTGGCCCCGTGTTGTTGGAAACATCCACACCGCAGTCCAGGAGCACGTTGCTCCTCTTGGTCTGGAGCAGGGTGCAGGACCTTCCCACCTGGCGGTACCCGCCCAGGGCAGTGAACCTCACCCAGTCTTTGTTCTTGTCAAGGGGCTCGCGCTCCTCGTTAATCTTGGTGCCAATCATGTTCAGGAACTTCTTCCTGTAGTCAATCTCTGTGTGGAGCAGGTTCCTTACTGCCCGCACTATGTCAGAGCTTATGGCAGGGGCCCTCTCTATCTTCGGGAGCCAGCACGTTTCCTCCTTGATTTTCCTGAAGGTCTCCCCGCCCTTGCCTATCACAAGCCCGGGCTTCTGGGACTCTATGATGACCTTGCCCAGCTCGGGCTCGAAGTATATCTGGCTGACACCAGCATCCTTGGGCACAGTCTTCTCGATGATTTTCCTGGCCTTCTCAGCATCCAGGGTTATGGAGAGGTCAGGCCTTACCTCCACCCTCTTCTTGATTTCCCTGACAATGCTCTTTACAGGGCCCTCGCTGTTCCTGAAGAAGCTCTTGTTCTTGGTGTACAGCACGACCTCAGAGCCCTCGAACTTGATTTCCGTGATTTCTGCATTGGCAGGGAGCCTGCTGGTAAGTTCCTTTAGAATACTCATCTTATCTTTCCTTACGCTTTTCCATGCGATAACCAGTTAGAATAATCAGGCCAGGAGCTTTTCTGTCTCTTCGTCGCTGAGGTGATTGTAGCCTGAGGAGTTTATGACCACAACATCAATGCCGTCCCCGCCTGAGGCTATGTCCCTCTTGGTGGCGGCCTTCACTGCCCTGGCCACGAGCTTCTTTGCGTCCTCCACAGAGAGGCCCTTCCTGTAGCTGTCCTCCAGCACGCCGAATGCCATGACAGAGCCCGAGCCAGTGGAGAAGAACTCCCTCTCATCTGTGAGCCCTCCTGCGGCGTCAAGGCTGAACAGCCTTGGCTTGCTGTCATACCCGCCAATGACGAGCTGGACCATGTAGGGATAGAACCTTCTGGAGTAGAGTATGTTGGATAGCAGGGAAGCAGCGCTCTTTATCGTGGGCTGGGTCCCCTCGTTCAGGGCGTACAGCCTTAGCTCTGCGCTTATGTACCTGGCAATGGCCTGGGCGTCTCCAACCACGCCTGCCGTGGTCATGGCAACGTTGTCGTTTATCTGGAGTATCTTGGGCATCCTCTTGCTGGACACCAGGTATCCCATAGTGGCCTTGCGGTCTGCCCCAAGAACAACTGCACCGTCAGCTACAACGCCCACGGTTGTGGTCCCTGTCTTCATCTTCTGTGGATTGTCTTCCATTGAAATCACTCGGCTGCCTGCAGTGCGAACCAGTAGCATTAACCATGCACCAGCAAGTTGCGGTATGGGTCAGTGCAGAACCAGCCTAAACATATTGTGGTTAGGCTATTTATAAGCTTTATGGTGAGCGGTTTCGCCTGCTCCGGAATCAGGGAAGGGATATAAGCCTTGCGGGGAAAGCATTAACATGCCCAGGAGGAAGCCCATCAAGGATGAGAAGGAAACCAATGTTCTCACGGTGAGCCTTAATGCAGTTCAGACCGCTGGCATCTACGGAATCGACCCCTTCGCTTCCCAGAGGAGCGTTGCCAGGTGCCTCAATCCAAGGGAATCCAGGAAGCAAGGAAGCTACATTGCCAGCATTCCAGGAGAAGGGTTGCAGGACGGAAGCCTGCCGGATGGTGCCCCCAGGAAGGAATACAAATGACTGAACTCTGGGATTTCACTTTTCGCCGAAGGAATCCAGGGAGCCTGCCATACCCTTCATGCCGTACAGGGTATTCCTCATGCTGCTCTCCTTGTGGCGGGCTGACCAGAAGTAGGCCTCATCCCGGGTTCCCCTGGTTATGAGGAAGACCACCCTTCCGGCTGCCTGGCGGCCCACACGACCCCTTCTCTGGATGCTCCTTATGCCAGAGGGAACGGGCTCGTAGAATATGGCAAGATCCATTGAGGGGATGTCCAAACCCTCTTCTCCGATGGAGGTGCACACCAGCACGTTGTGCTTCCCAGCTGAAAAGTCCTCCAGTGCCCGGGCCTGCTCCCTCTGGGTCATGCCCTCCCTCTGGCCCACGAACTCAACTGCCATGGCCGCGGTGACGTGCTCCAGTGAGGATACAATCTCCTTAACTGTGTCCCTGAAGTTGGCGAAGACAATAATCCGGCTGCCGGGCTTGTCAGCGAGCTGCCTGCTCACCAGGGTGAGGAGCCTGCCCACCTTGGGGTGCCTTGCGCCCTCCTCCCTGAGGCTGTTGGTAAGGAACATGGCGTTGGACACGCTTCTGTCGTTGGAGAGGGCCTGGTCTGCCTTTGTCTGGCCTGCCCTTACCTTCCTCCAGTATGCGTCCAGGACAGAGATGCCCTGAGTCTGGAGGAGCATCAAAGCGTGCTCGAGCTTGATGGCCTGGTTGACGTGGAACATTCCTATCATGGATTTCCTGTGGCCCTGCTTCAGTCCCCGGGCCAGCCTGGCCTGTACCTCAAGGAGGCCCTTCTTTGAAACCCTCCTGCTTCTGATGTAGCCCATCCTCTCCAGGGTCATGAGCCTGGCATTGTAGGCGTGGCTGATGAGGCCCTCCACCTTCCTGAACCGCTCGGGCAATTCCACGTATGCGTGCTCAATGGTCTTCTCCTTTACGTAAGGGGAGACGTCCCCCTCCTCCTCGCCCCTTATCTCCACGGCATCGAGGCCAGTGTTCCTCATGACCTCCTTTATCTTGGCCAGGTCGCTGCCCGGGGAGGCCGTGAGCCCGAGAATCCTGGGGTCCCGGGCCTGCTCAGTGTATTTCTCCACCACGAAGGGGTAAGCGTACATGCCAACGGAATGGTGGGTCTCGTCTATGACCAGGAGGGAGTAGTCCTCCAGCCTCAGTATCCCGCTCTTCAGGTCGTTCCTCGCGGTCTGGGGGGTGGCGAATATTACCCTCACGAACCTGTCATCATACACTTTCTTCCTCTCCTGGGGCTTCAGGGTACCGGTGACCATGGAAAATTCCACGTCCTCCAGATTCATGTGCTTCATGAAGGAGCGGTAGTGCTGCTCCACCAGGGGCCTGGTGGGGGCGAGCACAAGGGCTCTGGAGCCCTCTTTGCCGGATAGGCGGTGAGCGGCGAGCATGACCGCTATGTTGGTCTTGCCCAGTCCCGTGGGCAGGACGCAAAGGGTGTTCTTCTCCAGGCATGTCTTCAGGATGCCTGTCTGGTACTCCCTGGACTGCATGGTTTCAGGCCTGATGAGGGGATGCTCAACAAATCCCCGGGCTGGCTGGGTCATAATAAATACCTGTCCGGACTAAATATAAACTGCGCAGGAGGCGGATTGATGGCTGAGAAGGACACCGTGGGCATAGTGGAGAAGGTGGTGCTCAAGGGCAGGAAGGAGATCAGCGCCATGGCGGTGTTCGACACAGGGGCCAGGATGACCTCCATAGACGTCAGGCTGGCAGCAAAGGCCCAGCTCGGGCCCATTGTCAGGACCACCAAGATATCCAACCCCTCCATGAAGGGCCAGGTAAGGAGGCCTGTTGTGGAAGCCAGGCTCTCCATCAAGGGGCGGGACTTCGAGGCAAAAGCCAACATACAGGACAGGGAGCACATGTCATTTCCCATAATCGTGGGACGCAACATCATAACAGGCAACTTCGTGGTGGACACCAGGAAGAACCTGGACCTGCACGAGCAGACAGTGAAGGATAAGAATGATAGACGAAAAGGAGCTTAGGTACGAGCGCGTGAAGGGGGTGCCCCACATCAGGGACCCCGGGAACTCCAGGCACAGGAACACAGGGGCCTGGCGGGTTTTCATGCCGGTGTGGGATCACAGCAAGTGCGTGAAATGCAGGAGGTGCTGGTTCTACTGCCCTGAGGCAGCCATCAAGTGGAAGGGAAAGCCTGTCTGGGATTCCCAGGTGTGCAAGGGCTGCATGATATGCGCTGAGGTTTGCCCCACCAAGGCCATAAGCAGGGTGCGGGACCTGCACAAGAAGAAATAGATTTTCCAGCCACCAAATCCTTTTAATTGATTTCGGACATACATTAGTATGCAAAAGGCCAGCGAGATGCTCAAGAAAGCCTCAAAGAAGACAGAAGGCCACGAATTCTACAACCACCTCCCCAGGGGGTACGTGCCCGGAAAGACCAAGTACGTGGTCATCACGGGTTCTGTGATTTCGGGCGTGGGCAAGGGAACGTTCTCTTCCTGCCTTGGCAACATGCTCAAGGTTTTCAGCGGCCTCAACGTGGTGCCCATGAAGTTCGAGTGCTACGTTAACTACGATTCCGGTACCCTGAACCCCTACAGGCACGGGGAGGTTTTCGTGCTGGACGACGGCACAGAGACCGACCTGGACCTGGGGACATACGAGAGGATGCTGGAAACCAACCTGTCATCATCCAGCTTCGTGACCATGGGAAGGGTGTTCAAGACCATCATAGACAAAGAGAGGAAGGGCCACTATCTCGGAAGGGACGTGGAGTTCATACCCCATGTGACCGGTGAGATAAAGGCCTTCGCCAGGAAGCTGGCAGTGGAGAGGGACGCTGACGTGGTCCTCATAGAGATTGGCGGGACAGTAGGTGAAATCCAGAACCAGCTCTACCTGGAGGCCATGAGGGAGCTGGCCTTCGAGGAGGGCCCTGATTCAGTGTGCTTCATAAACGTGACCTATGTCCTGGAGCCACACTCCCTTGGGGAGCAGAAGAGCAAGGCAGCCCAGCTGGGCATCAAGACCCTCATGAGCATGGGAATCCAGCCCGACATCATTGTGTGCAGATCAGAGAACCCCATATCAGAGAAAATCAAGGAGAAGATAAGCATATACTCCAACGTGGCCGTGGAGAGGACCATAGGCTTCCACGACACCAGGAACATATACCGCTTCCCCATCATGCTGAGGGACAGCGGACTTGACAGGATGGTCATGCAGACACTGGGCCTTAAGGCAAGGAAGAACTCCCAGGACAAGGCCAGGGACTGGGAGAAGTTCGCCCAGAGGATAGAGACCGCACAGAAGGAGGTCACCATCGGCATAACCGGGAAGTACACCTCTGTCCATGATTCCTACATGTCCATACTCAAGGCCCTTGAGCACACAGCGCCCCACCTCGGGGCAAGGGTGAGCGTGAAGTGGATAGAGACCACCAGGGTGGGCAGGGAGAACGTGGAGAAGCACATGAAGGGCCTGGACGGCATCATAGTCCCTGGGGGCTTCGGCTCCAGGGGGACAGAGGGGAAAATCGAGTGCGTGAGGTACGCAAGGGAGAATGACATACCCTACCTGGGGCTCTGCTACGGGTTCCAGATGGCTGTGCTGGACTTCGCCAGGAACGTGTGCGGGATAAAGGGCGCCAACTCCACTGAGATAGACCCTGAGTGCAGGGAGCCCTACATATGCATACTCCCTGAGCAGGAGGAGATAGACGGCCTGGGAGGGACCATGAGGCTCGGCGGGTTCGACATGCAGGTCAGGCCCGGGACCATTGCACACAGGCTATACGGGAAGACCACGGTCAGGGAAAGGTTCAGGCACAGGTACAACGTGAACACCAGGTGCATAGATACCCTGGAGAAGCACGGGCTGGTGTTCTCTGGAACGGCCCCCCAGAAGAGGATAATGCAGATTCTGGAGTACCCCAGGAACCGATTCCATTTGGGAACCCAGTTCCATCCTGAGTTCACCTCAAGACCGCTTAATCCGAACCCCCTGTTCATGGGATTCCTCAGGGCGTGCGCAGAGGGCAAATAAGGGCCTGTTGAAGGACCCTTATTGCCTAATCACCAAGTATTCTACCAATTCTTTCCTGATATTTCATGACAGAATCATTATCCAGATTATTGATGCTGAGCTTCATCTTCAGTGTGAATTCTTCAGCGTCATTGAGCAGTTCTTGTGTTATCTTGCGCGTTATTTCATCCTTCTCTGGTTTGATGTAGTACTGCTTGTCAATCCTTTCCTTTTTTGCATCTGATATCAGCCTGGAAAGCTCATTCTCACCGAACAGCAGCCTAAGCAAAAGGATGGAAGCTCCGTGATTTTCACACTTAATCCCGACTCTGAAAAGCAGAGCAATAAGCATATTATACATCGCATAGTACGACATGCTGATGGAATTCTCATGCAGACTGTTTTCCAGCAGCAGTTTTGCTGACTTCAGGCAATCCATGGATTTATCCGTATAAGACCCGCTGATGTCTGCAGAAGGCTCAATCAGGCTCAGTTTTCCCTCGCTTTTTAGATTAACCAGAAACCTGTTTTTCATAGAATTCCTCAACTCCCCGGATGATGACGTGGTCCTTTATTATCTCCTTGATTAGGGGGGCACTGGCGTCAAACGCCCCTATCTTGACATTTATCCCTGAATGCACATCTTCTATGGCCTTCTTCACATCCCTGTTCTTTGTCTCAACATAAATGTCTATATCGCTGCCTTTACTGGCCAGCCCCTTGGCATAAGAACCGAAAAGAACTATCATTCTCTCGTCTGTCTTCCTTAGAATGTCCTCGAACATGACACTCAGCTCAGGATATCTGCGAAAAAGCTTTTCCAGCTTATGCATTTCTGCCTGCATGATATAGCATCTGGAAATAAAATTCTTCTTCAGATAGAATATCTTGTTCTTTCCCTCTTTTCTCGAATCAATCACGTTCCATTTTTTTAGAATTTTTAGCTTCCTTGAAACAGTTGAATGGGACTCGTTCAGTATCTTGGCAATGCCCCTGACATGATTTTCCCTTCTTATCAGCAACTCCACTATGTCCAGTTCTATGTTTCTTTTTTGAACCATATGTATCATTTATGAACCAATAATATATAAATGTTTTGCTGTTCCGAGATGTGATTGCTTTAAACCGCGCAGAGGGCAAATAAGTTTTATAAACCCTATTTAGTGACTATTTCATAGTTACAATAAGGTGGTTTTATGGCATTTGAGCTCATCCCCCCAAGGAGAGGCGGGATTCCCGCTAACAGGTACGCCATGACAGACCAGGGGCTAAGCCCTGTGGATGTAAGGGAAACAGGGGTTTACATAAAAGGGACGCTCATAACCCCTGACCAGGAGGCTGCTTCCATTAAGAGGGGTTATCTTGAGGAAAAGAGCGAAAAGGGCAGACTAGTGGACATGACTGTCTAGCACTTCCCGGTTCGATGTTTAAGGAGTGGTATAATGAAATTCGGCGGTTGTGTGATGGAGGCCATCAGGCTTTCCATGGAAACACCTGGAAAAGTATATTTTGTTACGTCACTTGACGGGCATGAAATCAACCATGCATATCTCGTGCCAGAAGGCTCATGTGATGATGCAATTGCACTGAACCAGGCAGACAACGGATACCCGCAGTATCCTGCACTGAGCGCAGGCACTGTCAGGAGGAACGGGACACTTTACTTCTAGCATTTCCCGTCATACTCGCTGTTGATTAGCTCCCAGATTTTTTTGGCTTTCTTCTCGCCAATCTTGTCCACCTTCATGAGGCCCTCGGGCTTTGCGTTGAACACCCTCTTGACCGAGCCGTATTTCTCGAGCAGCCTTCTGGAGAGCTTGCTGTTGACAAAGGGAAGGCCTGAAACAATATACTCCTGCTGCCTGGGCAGCTCCATGGGAAGCTTCTCCCCCCGTATGGACACCCCGTTCTTTGCCTTGGCCTGCTCCCTGTAGGCAATCCAGTGCACCTGGGCAGCCGTGTCCCTCTGGTTCCTGGTCCATATTATGGGCACCCTGTGGTCCACGGTTATGCTGGCCAGGGCCCCGCGCATGGCGTTGGGATGGAGGCCATTTCCTGCCCAAAACATTTCAGGGTTTCCCTCGATGATGAGCACGGGCTTCTCGAAGCTCGAGGAGAGCTCCCCCATCTGCCTGAAGAGCCTCTGGTTCATGATGGAGCCCACGAAATCAGAGATGGTCTTCCTCTCTATGCCCACTCTGTCAGAGCATATGTAGTCAGCCACCTTGAGCTGCTTGCAGCACACCACGGCCCCCAGGTCCTCTATGTAGCTGTTAACCTGGGAGGGCGCCTCCCTGCAGTCAGCGTAAACAATGACCCTGTCGCTGGGAAGTGCCTTCTGGGCACTGGCTTTCTTCTCCTTCGCTTTCATCAGAACACCTGGAATCAGGCCACATCAGAGCCTGGTTTTATGGCCCTGTCAACAGTGAGCAGGCCTACATTGTCTCCGTCAACAGCTGCCAGGAGCATGCCCTCTGAACTGATGCCCCTGATAGTGACGGGGTCAAGATTTGAGACCACCACTATCTTCTTTCCCTTGAGCTCATCCTCTTTGTAGATGCCCCTGAGCCCTGCCACAAGCTGTATCTGCTTTCCGCCCAGGTCCACCTGCACGGCGTAGAGCTTGTCTGCGTTGGGGACGTGCCCGACAGAGAGTATCTCCCCAATCTTGAGGTCGAGCTTCTTGAAGTCGTCAAAGCTAACCACTTTACCACCCTCCTTGAGTTTTAGATAATGTGCACGCCCGGTCTTATAAATGGAACCTTTTGAATCGGTTTTATATACCGGGCACAGCAATAATTATATTATGGATGCACCCAGAGCAGGCGGCCTCATCATGGCGGTTATGGCTGCCTTCATTCTCATCCCATTGGCTTCTGCGCAGCTTCCCGCGCCAGAGGTCAGGTTCATTCCTGACCAGCTCTCAGCGGGCTCGAGCTTTGCCATGGTGGCTGACCCCGGCGAGGTGGCCGGCCCTGTAAGGGTGAACTGGGTGACAGGCGAGGGCTACGGGCTCTTCCCTTATGTTGACGGGAAGTACATGTGCTACTTCTCAGAGACCGACCCCAACGCGTTCTGCGGGCCTTCCCCGTTCAGGCTCCCCTCGACAGAGGGATATCCCTACCTGGTTGACATCAACACCATTGACATAGAGGGCAAGCAGGGGAACACCAGCCTGAACGTGGAGGTGGGCGGGCTCAAGCTCGACCCAAGGGTCACGGTAAACAGCCAGAACAGGGCCACCATGGTGGTTTACGTGATTGGCGGGATAGCAGACTCCGTGACATACAGGGTGTATGACAGCAGCTTCTCTCCGGTGACCTCCTACAGGCCTCTCTCCCTGATTCCGCAGAACCTGGCGTTCAACGGAAGTGTGAGCCTGGGCATAGGCAAGTTCTACATAGCATTCAAGGCCAACTCCTCTGAGGATTTCGGCGGGGGCATTTACATGGTGGACACCACAGGAGGGAGCACAGGAGGCGTGAGCTACGGGGTGCTCCAGGCAGAGTCCCTGAACATAGAGATGTTCGCGGATGAGGGCACTGTGCCTGACATCAGGGTCAACAAGATGATAACCAACACCCTCAACCAGACCTTCTCAGGTGTGACCATATCCGTTCCCAGCACATCGCCGGTGGACATAAGGGACTACCTCAGGTTCACACCGAGCAACTCCACCATACTTCCCAACAGCATGATTTACTACAACGTGAGCTTCAGGAGGGCCATTGACACGGGCATGGACATAAACACCAACGCGGAAATCTATTCCGGAGGCTCCATACTTGGCAGCATACCAATAAGGCTCAAGCTCAGCGTCAGGGGCTCGGCCTCCTCTGACTGCACCAGCTCATCTGACGGCGAGAAGTGCCTGGGAGGGCTGTGCTGCGACGGGGTGTGCAGACAGGGGGCAGACTGCTGCTCGAGCCTTGACTGCACGACAGGAACATGCCTGGGATACGAGTGTGTGGTGAGCGACACAGAGTGCATAGAAGGGACTTGCAGGGCCAGCTGCTACACAGGAGAGGAGGCCACAACAGAACAATGCACGAACAATGGAATCACAGGGGTTTGCTGCGTGGAGGTAAATGAATGTGAGGGACTCGCTGACGGAACGCCCTGCTCATCAGGGGTTTGCTGCAACGGGTTTTGCGAGGAGTGCTGCGATGACGCTGACTGCCTCTCGGGGTACGAGTGTATTGCGGGCTCCTGCTTCGAGACCAGCGCCCCCTCGGGAGGGATTGACATCATAACCATCATCCTCATCATAGCGATAATAGGCGGGGCGGCATTCGGGGTGTGGTACTACCTCACCAAGATTAAGAAGAAGTCCTCTGAGAAGGAAGAGGAGGATTTCGAGAAGGACAAGAAGGATGAGGAAGAGCTCTTCGACGAGGAGGAGTTCTACTAAGCCCTTACAGACGCTGACGCATGTCAAAAAGGCTTAAGGAAAACTCATGTTTCTATTGTTGGTCACTTCTTATGATGACATCCGAGAAAAATCAGTAATACTCTGTTCCTGACTCATCTTCCTCCCCGCCAGAGGACCTGCCCTTAAGAACAAGGAGGAGAACCACGACAACTGCCGCAATAAGGATGATGGGCAGAGCGAACCACATCCAGCCCCCTGAATCGCTTTCTTCCTGGCCCTGCTGGTCATCATAGTAGTCCCGGTAGCCGTCATACCAGTCATCCCCGCTCTGGTTTCCCTGGCTCTCCCCTGCGTTTGCAAGGGTGTCCCTGAGGCTCCCGTAATCCTGAAGGTCAGAGCCGTGCTCTGCTTCTTCATGACTGGACAGGAAGGAATCCAGCTCCTGCATGGCCTGGTCGTCCTCCACCCCCTCGGCCTGCCTAAGTGCGTCCGTGAGCATCTCGTCTATGGTGATAAAGGAGGTGGCCGAGTATTTCAGGCCTCCTGATTCCGCAACCGCGGTGAGCTCGTACAGCCTCGAGGACTCACCGGGGGTCACTGTGAACACCCTCGTGTGCGTGTCGTAGGGGCCTATCTCAACGGTCTCGCCAGAGAACCCTGACCTTGCATCATCCGGGTCAAAGGAGAGGGAGGTCGTGAGCTCTGCAGCAGAGTCCTGGTCATTGCTCACGGTCATGGTTATGATGACGGGCTCGGGCTCCTTCACGTCAATGCTCTCGGGCCTGAGCCTCACAGTGAATCCCGTGTCGGGCTGGGAATCCTCCCCCACCACAAGGGTTCCTCGCACATCCTTGGAGCAGTGGGTTCCCTCGCAGCCCTCAACAGATACCCTGGCAGTGATGGGATACTCACCCTCATGAAGGGGGGCCTGAACGGAAAAGCCCGCGTGCGTGAGGGGCGAGGAGGGGCCTGTCTTTAGCGTGGCTCGCGAGGGCTCTGCAGCCAGCTGGCCCACTATGCTTGCGGACAGCTCGAGGACTGCATTGGCCTGGGCCGAGAGGTTGAAATCCGCGGTTTCCCCCGGAAGCACAGACACCCTGTCGTTCACGAACCAGGCCGAGAACACGTCAAGGTTGCTGTTCAGTTGCTCCTCAGGGTTAACTCCCTCCACTGGTTCTGCTATGTCAGCGTCAGCGAACTCGGACACGCATATGCCCCCGCTCCAATGCTTCATTGTTCCTGAGAACTGCTCTTCCAGGGTTATGGTGTAGGGCTCTGAGCAGTTGCCCATGGTTTTGTGGGCCCCTGCGGTGTCAAAACATACTGGTATCAGGACGGTGTTGTTCTCATGCACCTCCCTCACTATCTGCTCAGAGAGATCTGCCCAGCTCTGGGAGGGCCCTGGCTCGCAGCTCACAGAGAACATGTAGTGCCCGCTTGCGGGCAGACCCGCGTCCTGGGGGAGCCTGAGCACCACGCACTTGACAGTGTCAGGCGGCAGGGAGAGCCACAGCCCGTCCCTTGGGGCAATCTGGCTAGCGGCCTGGGCAGTGAATGGTATGGCCAACAGAAGAGCCAGGAGAGATGCAGCAAAGATGAGCCTCATACTATATGTTTGTGCGTTCCGGGCTTTATTTGTATGAGTAGGCCTGGGGATGGGAGGGCCTCCGCTTTAGGAGCATGGCGAACAGGGCGGCCACTGCAATCAGAACAGCCACAAGCATGATGTTGAGCCAGTTCACGCCTGTTCCCCCGGGGGCCTCATCAGAGCAGTCCGGGTCCTCTGTGGGGGAGCAGTCAGGGTCGCAAAGGAGGTCGTCCTGCCCGTCGCAGTAGCCGTCATCCCCCCCTGAAAAGCAGTCCTGGGGACAGTTATTGAAGCTCTCTCCTGGATCACAAACACCGTCGTAATCGCAGTCCAGGACAGGCCCTGATATGAAGGCTGTCACTGGATTGGAACTGTGCTGGCTGCCGTTCTCCTGCTCGAATATGGCCGTCTTTATTATGAAATCCTTGTTAAACAATGAATCAGGTATGAAGCCGAAGTCCAGGGTATAACTGATTTCCCTGCTCTCCGAGGGCCCGATGGTCATGTTCCACATTACAAGGTTTAACTGCTCTGCATCGAAATCCCCCCCAGGCATTGCGAATGCGGGACAGGTGTCCCAGAGTTCCCCTGATACCGGGCTTTCTTCCTGATTTTCAATCATCAGTGTAACCGTAACCGAATCGCCCTGCTGAATGTCTGTCGAGGAGAGTTCCTTCTCAAGGGTAACCTGTCCGCTTGCAGGGGCCGATATTATTGTGAAAGCTAGCGAGAACATCACAAAAGCTACCAATTTCTCTGACAGGTTATTCCTATACATAGCAATACTCCTTGTCCCCGAGGAAACCGCCCAATCTGGAGGAGTCCCGCCATGCCCATCTGCTTTGCGGGGTATTGTCGTTATACAGGACAAGAGTGCAGTGGGGCTCGCAGGAACCTCCCCCGCATCTGCCATCAAAATCGTCTGCCTTGTACCAGTTGCGGCAGCAGGTCGTATCCATGACCCACCACTCCCCGGAGTCAGACCTGTAAAGCACCACAGTGTGTCCATTGAAGCTGTTTGATTCGAAGGGGCTGCCCGGAGCCCTGAGCTCTTCTGTGCCGTATGAGGCTATATAGGCCCTTTCAGAAGGGACGCCGAGTGTCCTTATGAGCGAGAAGAGCAGGGCTGACCAGTGATTGCATACAGCCCCGTACTGGTCCGGGTTCTCCAGAAGTTCGTCTGCAGTGATGCCTTCGCATGTACCAGAGGAGCCCCTTGTCGACCTACTGGCCATTCCTTTTACATTGTCGAATATTTTACTGACAGCGTTGTCATAACGGGTATCAATAAAACTGAGGACCTGTTCCCTCATTTTAGGATTGGTCAGAATCCATTCCCTTATCTTCTCCTGCATGGGAGGGTCTGGGTCGCATATGCTAATTGCGCCAATAGTATTGATAACCGAATATTCCTTAAGCACGAACCCCCCGTTCTCGGGGCTGGCCCTTGCCCCGCAGAAGACATTGGTGTAAGAGCCTCCCCGATGGCAGTAGTAGTCTAGAAATGACCCGCCGGAATCGCCTGAATCACCATACTGAGGGCCATCGCCGTCATTGCCGTCACCCTCGTCATCCCCCAGGTTATCGCTCACAACCCCTTCGAGGCCATGCACCAGGGAGATGAACCAGCGGTCATAGTCAACGTACATGTCCAGGACGCTGTCAAAATAGTCATCATAATTCTCCACTGCGCTGTCCACCACTCTCTCGATTGAGATCACGGGTAGCTCTGTTTCCCTGTAGTGAACCACGATGAGTTTGTGGTCGCTTCCCTGGTTGTCCCAGGTGCCCTCTGTGCCCGTGTTGAGTACAAACAGGACCAGGAGATTGTGCCCGGTCTTGTACTTTATGTTCAGCTCCAGCTCATTGAATCTCTCTTTGGCGAACTCCACCGGGTCCCCGCTTACGGCGGCGTCCTCCCAGGTCTCGAGCATAATGGCCACCCCCTTCCTTTCCAGGTAGGTGTTCAGGACGGTCTCGAGCCCGCCTGCGCTGTCCTCCCTCTCCAGGATGTAGGCGTTGTCGTGAACAAGGTCCTCCTGGGCAAGTGAAGAAGGGGTAAGGGAAAGTGCCAGTATTAAGCCGAGGAGGGGAAGCATTGCTTTCATGAGAATCACAGATTAATCTGAGCCAGTGACAGTTCCCTTCACGACAGCGCTGAGGTCAACAAGGTTTGCATTGCCGCCGCCCACGCTGCATGCCCTTATGTAGCCTTCATAGCCATCACTGCAGCAGTCGTCTGCATCGCAGGCTTCTTCTTCGACAACCACGTTCCAGTATTCGTAGCCTCCGTAAACCATCATCTCCCTCCCATTGGTGTTGGTTGGGACGGCTGTCTTGAGTATTGTTTCCCCGCCAACCTTGCATTCCCTTTCGATTTTGGTGTCTCCCCCCACCATAATGACCTCTTTGTAGAGGTAATCTGTACCTACGGATATCCTCACATTCCTGTTCAGGGCGTGCCCGCAGGATGAGCCGCTTGGAGCCCCTGATGTGCCCTTGAGGGCGCCGCTGAAGTCATTCCCTTCATAAGTGCACATGCAGGTGTTTTGCTTCACAGGGGCTATGCTGAAGGTCCTGCTCTCCTCAAGGTCGTCGCTGTCATCATAATAGGTGTCCTCGCTGCAGTAGAGGGAGAGTATGTATTCCTTTGCCTGGTCTGTGCTTGAGAATCCCTCACCCAGGGTAACCTCGCAGTTGTTGTTGTTCAGGCACAGGCTCTCCCACCCTGGACCCACACTGCCCCCCGTGGAATCAGTGAGCCTTACGAGAGCATTCTCGCATCCCTCGGGCTTCCTGTACTTAACCACGAGCTGGGTGTCCCTGCACTGGCTGCCATATTCAGTGCCTGCATAATTGCATATAATATCATTATTTCCCACTTCCACAGGGGTGCTGGAGGAGTAATATGTGTATCCCCTGACACCCAGCCAGAGGTACTGGTACCTGTCATCCTTCCTGTTCCACGGGCCGTCGCCGAAGGCCTCTGCAACGTCAGAGAGGTAGCCGCCCATCTGCTGGAAGTCCTCGCCAATGCCTGAGGAAAGGCTGGTTATGTCCTCGAGTATGCCGTTCATGTCGTTGAAGTTCATGCAGCTCCTTATGTTGTCGAAGCATGCCTCCTCCTGGCCCCTGCACTGGCCTGAGTCAAGGGCGTGCTGGGCTATGTCCAGGCACTGCATCATCTTGACCTTCTCCATCTGGTACTCCTGCATCTTCATCTCTATCTGGGCCTGCTTCTGGAGGGTCTCGCACCACTCGTTTATGAAGCCGGACAGTGAGGAGGACACCTTGCCCCCTGCCTCCACTCCCTGGGCGAACCCGTCCATGCGCTGGTTGAAGTTCATTTCCTGGTCGCTGAAGGCACCTGCGCCCACGAGCCCCATGGCTAACGTGAGACCTATGCTTATGAGCATGACCATCATCTGCATCTTCATGCACTTCTCAACAGCGTCCATCATCTTCTCCTGTATGTCCATCATCCTGTCCAGGACGCCCCTCATCTGGGACATGGAGTCCTCGGTAATGTCGTGGAGGGTGCGATAGCTCTGGTATATGTTTATCTCAGGCAGGTCAGCAGTGAGTGTCTGGAGCACCTTGCCCTGCTCCCCGTTCTCGTAGGAAACAACCACTGAGATGGAGTTGCCTGAATGGTTATAGGCCTCTCCCTGGGAGCATGTGGATATGGGCGGTATGCCAATGGTGCAGTTAAGGGTGTAGTCAGTGTCAGGCATCTCGGCTGTAGTGCCGTTGCCCTCTGACACCAGCCTCCTCTCCTCTGAGCACGAGAGGTAGCGCGCCGCCTCCCCGCCCACTGTGGCGAACTTGTTCTCTATGTCCATGCTCGAGGGCCTGTTGTCCACGTGCATGAGCACATTGAACTTGTTGATTTCCTCGCAGCTCTGGAAACTCACCGGGGTAGTGGGATGCTCCACCACCAGGGATATGCCGCTCCTGGGAAGGCACGTGCCCTCTGGGTTGGCCAGGCTGGCCTCGCAGTAGTAGCCCTCTGAGAACGCGGGGTCGTCAGCGCATGGACAGTCAACGCAGGCCGTGCTCCCGTTCTCGCCCAGGGAGGCCTCACACACCCCGTCTATGTGGGGTATGGGCTTGACGTACACGTCAGCGAAGCTCGCGTTGAGCTCCTTTGTGATAATGCTCTGCTCGTCCCCTCCGTTGGGGAATGATATGGTGAAGCTGAGCTCGTTCGGGCCCACTGTGTAATATGGAAGCTCGCATCCATCCAATGGGGGAACCTCCATGAGGCAGTTGAACACCATGCTGCCGGTGGTGTTGCCGCCCACGCCAGGGGGGCACTCCAGCTTCCAGGGAACGGGCTGGTAGTTCACGGTGAGGTCTTTGTAGTCGAGCCTGGTGTTGTAGGGGGCGTTGGCTATGGTGGCCCTGAGGCTCACCTCGCTCGGGGTCTTGCAGTCCTCTACCTCTCTTGGGTAAGGAATGGCGCTCAGGGATATGCTCTCAACAGCAGAGCAGCCCCTGACCACGTCGCAGTAGTCCCCTGCCATCTCGCAACCGCAGTCCTGGCAGCAGGTGACAGGGCTCTCGTCAACATTGCACACCCCGTTGCCGCAGTCCTGGGAGGGTATGCTCACTGGCCCGAACTCTGTGGTGAGGGTCTTGGTCTTGGCGTTGGCCCCGTCATTGTATGTTATCCTGAAGCTAAGGTAGTTGGGGTAGAACCTGTAGTTCACGGTCTTCTGGTAGCCTGTTATGGAGAAGGGTATGCTGCATTCGTACTCGAAGTCCTCGCTCGGGCCCGTGCAGGATGGCGTGCCCGGTGACACAATCCCGTTGCTCAGGTTAAGGCCCGCGCTCGAGCTAACAAGCACAGTGCCGGTGGGAGGGTTGAATATCCTGACCGTGAGGTCCATGGTGTCCCCAGGGGTGTAGGAGTCAAGGTAGGAGGTGAGCTCGGTTATTCCAAGGCTCACGGCGTCCTCTGACTCGCATGTCTCTGTGCCGCTGTCGCAGTAGTATCCGCCCTCACATGAGCAGTCATAATGTATGTTAATTGCAGGGAAGGCCTCTGAGAGGTCCCTGGTGACCTGGTTCACCCCGTCATTGTAGGTAACGGTCATGACGAGCTCGTTGGGGCCCACCTCCCTGACACCTGAGCCGCACTGGATGGTGGGGTTCATCTGGAACAGGCACTGGTACTGGTCAGTCCCGCTCTTTGTGCACTTTGCGGTGTAGCTCTTGTCTGCCACCCTTATGACACCGTTGACCTGCTCCTGCATGCTCTGGGGCGCGCTGTTTACCCTTGCTGTGAGGGCAACCTGGAATGCTCCCCCGCACTGCTCCACCTCTGCTGTGGGCGTGCCAACCACGTCAAGGCTAAGGGACTCCTGGGACCTGCAGGCGCCCTCCTCAGGGGAGCCCTGAACAGCATCGCAGTAGTCCCCGCCCCGGCACCCGCAGTCATAGCAGCAGGTGTCGCTGTTCTCTCCCAGGGAGGTCTCGCACCTCCTGTCACCGCATTCGAAGTCCGGGTTCTGCTCAAGTGTTATGGGGAATGCCGTGCCGCTGGAGGTCTCGGGGAACACGAAATAGTTCTCCTTGTTTATGACAGTGATTTCCCTGCCTGAGGGCTCCACTGACTGGAGCACGGGCGGGCTGGCGCCGAGCTCATCATCATCTCCTCCAATGGCTGTTATTGAGAGGGCGTCGCCGAAGGCTGCCTTGGTAATCCAGCCGAAGGGTATGGCGTTGAAGTTCTCGATATAAGAGGCAATTGGCTCCACCAGGTAGGCTTCCTTTGCGTGGACATCAAACTCAGGAAGCTCATGCCTGTAGAACAGGAACTCCCTGTAGCTCTGCCTCTTGATGGTTGTCCAGAGACCCACCCATGAGGCCATGCCCTCGGGGTTCTCGAGCTTGACCACGAAGAGCATGCTGCCCTCCTGGGGATAGCCCTGGCTACCTGACTGGGCTATGTCGCTCCAGGCTATCTCTGTGTCAACATGGGTATCGAAGACCTCAGGGGTCTTCTGCAGGCAGCTCGTGGGCGAGAGGGAGCCGCACTTGTAAAGGTAGACCTTCTTTATGCTGTGCGCCATGCTGGCGCTGTTGAGGTTCACGGCAATCCTCACGTTGGCCCAGGATATGTCGCTCGGGTCCTTTACGTATGTCACGTGGAGGTTGACAATATTGGAGGGGTCGTAGGTCACGGTCTTGGCCACGTTGCCGTTTAGCCGGATGTTCACGTCAGTGGCCCCGGCTATGGGAAGGGCGATTATCAGGTAGCAGGCCACTATGGCCGCCATCTCAACGCACAGGTTCTTCATTCTCATGCTATCGTGACCGCGCAGGCCTCCTCCTGTTCATAGGGCTCCTCTGATACGGGCCCGATTCCGCACTCGCCAAGGACCTCGGTGAGCTCCAGCACTCTGAGCCTCTGCTCCACCTCGTCCTGTATTGAGTTGAGTCCCGGGTGGGTGGGCACGTAAATGTGGAGTTCTGTGGTGCCCTCTGAGATTGCGTGGGTGTCAGCCATGGCACCGTTTATGCTCATGAAGTCATTGCTGTACAATACAGCGGTTACGTAGTGCTCCCCTGACGGGACTGTTGAGACCGTAAGGCTCGGGTTGTTTGAGTAGAAGCTGCGCTCCTCAAAGTCCTGGGCTGACCTGAAGGTGAGGTGGGCCCGCTGGTCTTCGAGGGGCTTCACGTCCCCGTAGTAGACCATGTACTGCCCATCGCCCTGGTCCTGAACCACGACCTCGTGAAGGATAACGTTCATGACCGGCATCCTCTGAAGCGTGACCCCGCCGCTGAGTTGGCTGGACGTCCTTGAGTCAAGGTACTCGCCGTAGCCTCTATTGTAAACGGAAAGCGTGCCTGAGCCGCATGGAGCAAGTGTGTATAGGCTCCCGTCTGAGTCTGTCCTTCCCAGGAAGCAGCCCATGAAGCTCACGTATGCCCCTTCAATCGGGTTGCCCGAGCTGTCCTCAACCCTGTCGAGTTCGATGACGCACCCAGGTGCAGAGCATATCTCGTCTGACACGTTGGGCAGGGAGGACCATTCAGAGGGCTGGTTCTGCCGGATGGAGACCTCCACAGCGAACTGGAATATATTCCCTGTCTCAGGGTCAAGGGCCCTCACGACAACAGGGTAATCGAATGAGTATTCAATGGTTATGGGCTCGTCTCCAATGCATTCGCCTATCATGGCGATGGGCTTGGCGAACCCCATGGCAGGGTCAGGCTCCATCCTGAAATTGGACAGGTCCAGGCTGAATTCGTCAGGGAGCATGAAGCTCACCTCAAGGTCCTGGTACTCATTCCCGTTTATGGGCACCAGGCTGTACTTTGGTGAGGATGATGTCCGGATTGTGTTGAGCGGGACCTTGCCGGGCATGTATGTGTGGGCAAGGGTCTTGGTTATGGCCTTCTCGACCCTGGGCATGATGTCGAATGAGCTCGCGAAGAGGTAATCCCCGCAGCCCATGAGCACCTCGTACATTGGTATTGAGCTGTGGCCGTTCTCGGTCTCAGAGAGCATCATGGAGGAGAGGGTGTAGTACTCGAGGGGGCGCTGGCTGCTCTCGTAGGCCACGAATCCCCTGGAGAACTCGCTGATGTCCCCGAGATGAGTGTCAAGGGTGACGGTGAAGGGCTGGGGAAGCTGGGTTTCCTTGTAAGTGGCTGGCATGTTAACGGTGAGCGTGAGGCTGTCTCCCCTGAGAACCGGGGTCCCGACCATGGGGTCTCCAAGCGATATGCCCTCCATGGCGTCCCCGAATGAGCCCGAGTTCTGCTCAAGGTAGGACTGCACACCTGCCTGTAGGTTGGCAGCTATGTCAGGGTAGCTGGTCTGCCCCGAGCGCTGCCAGTAAGGGACATCATTGTCATTGAGGCTCACCGAGCCAAGGGAGAAGTCAGAAGGGGAAAGGTATCCTCCGTGGTCGCTCATGGTCTCCATGGTGTCCAGGGCAGCCGCCCTTATGAGGCCCTCCACAGACTCCCGGGCGTTCCTCACGTCAGGGGACTCGGTGGTGGTTATGATACCGCTGAACTGGGTGACCACAACGACGGCTATGACCGCCATCAAAGCCACGATTATGATGAGCTCTGTCTGGCCCTTAAAATTCATATTATATATTTAGTGCCAGGATACTATATAAAGCTGTTTTGTGCTTCCAGCGTAATGGTTATGTGTTCCTGGCCATGTAGAGCCTTACCTTGATGCTGTAGGGCTTGCCTGCCATTGATTTCTGTATGGCCGAGTTTGCCACCCATTTCCTGCCCGCGTCGATGACAGAGCTGTCCCCGAACTCCATGTGCCTGCACCCCTCCTCCCCCCTGGAGCAGAAGACAGGGGTTATCTCGAACAGGTAGCGGTAGTTCTCTGATATCCCCGAGAAGGCCTGTATGTACTCGTCCACGCTCTCGTTGGCGAGCTGGTAGCAGGTCTTGCCCGTGCTTCCGCATGGCTTGTCAGACAGTGTGAAGGCGCAGAACATGGCGTCTGAGATGAGCTTGCAGTCAGCGTCAGAACTGCCCGTGTCTGTCCTCATGACCGAGAGCAGGAGGTTGTGGGCATACAGGTTGAGGTAGTCCTCCTGGGAAACGGTCTGGGAGAGGCTGAGAAGCATGATTACTATCCCTATGAAAACCAGCATGAGTATTACCAGCATTATCATGTTGGTCTGGCCCTTACTGCGGTTCATTCGTAAGCACCCACCCTTATCACTCCAAGGTCAGTCCTTCCCTCGGCCTGCCTGTACACATTGACCGGAAGGGCCCTTATGTTGACCTCCAGGGGCTCCTGCTGGGGAGGGCAGAGCTCCCAGTATCCGCAGCACGGGTAAGTGGAGGCGTCACAGGGACCCCCGCATCCAGGCCTGGGATTGAGCACCTCAATCTCGATGAACCAGTTCCCCCCGAAGTAGTCCTGCATCTCCTGGCACATGTCCCATCCCAGGGACTGGACAGCCATGAGTCTTGCGTCATCAAAGACCGAGTCCTCCTGGACCAGAATCGGGGAGGCAATGAATTTCCTCATGAGGTCGTCAGAGCGCTGGAGCTTGAGCTTCTCCTGCTCTGCCCCGAGCTGGGAGAACTCGAACCATCCAAGGAAGAATATGAGGATTATTATGACCAGCAGCATGAAAAAGCTCATGAGTATGTACTCCATCATGCTGGACTGGGCCCTCCTAGGCATGGCTCTCACATCCCATTGTTTTCAGGCCGGACCAAATCTGCTCTGACTCCTCAAGGGCCTGCCTGAGGTCCTTCATGTCTCCAAGGTCCATGTAGTCGCCCTGGCAAAGGTCCCTTATACGGGACATGGAGGCCATAAGCTCCTGGTATTTGCCCTTGCATCCCTGGCTTATTGATGAGGAATCCAGCTGGACCAGCCACTCGCACCTCCTCTCCATGACCTCTGCCCTGGTATCGAGTTCGCTGAGCATGAACTGGTTCTTGAAGTCCCACTGCTCCTCCCCCACGGGATTGCCGAACATGTTCATGCCCTGGCCTCCCGTGATGAGGGCCACAAGGTCGGCAGGGTCCTTGTAAACGTATTCGTCAGGGGAGCCCGTTATGTAGGCCCTTCCCGCGCCGTCCTCCGGCGGGCGGACGCACAAGCCTGACTGGGCAAAGCTCTGGGTGCAGGAATCAGAGATGGTCACCAGGAACTGGCTCTGCGAGAGGGGAGCCGTGCATTCCGAGAAGGCGTCCCTGTTCGTTCCTATGACCCCGAGGAACTCGCGCCTCTCGTATGGCTCGCCCATGGCAGAGAGTATGACAAGGTTCGAGCCGTCGCAGAAGTCAAAGGTGACCTTTTGTGAGAAACCCGAGGTGTCAGGGAACTGGCCAGCCAGCTCCCCAATCAGCCTCCAGGTGGCGTCACTTGTGTCCCTGGGGTTGAACACTATGTTGAGCTGGGGAAGGGCCAGGACATAGTCCCACCTGGTCCAGCCGTAGTCAAGTGAGCCCCTGGAGAGCAGGGTCTCGTCCCCTGCCCTGAGCAGGACAGGAATCAGCAGCTGGCCGCTCTCCTGGGACTTCTCCTCAATGTAGCACCAGAGTTTTGGGGGCCTGGTGGGCCTGGGCTGGCAGGTTTCATAGCCCTGCCTGGAGAATGCTGTGAATGTGGAGGGGTTGCCCGAGATGTAGACCGAGTCCGCGTCCTGGAGGAACACATCAAGGGTCTTCTGCACGTTGCCCTGCCTCCCCAGGCTGGCGTAGTCGCCCGCGAAATTGAGGAGTAGGTAGAACACGAATCCTGAAATGATTATGCCCATGATGAGCTGGAACACCCTGTAGACGGTTATCATGGCATCAGCCTGAGTGCTTCTCTATCATGACCTCGGTCCCAACGTTGGTGAGCATGAGGGTGTCGCCTGACCTCACGCAGAAGTTGCCCTGATGACCCTCTCCCGGCAGGGTTATGTGTGCCATCCTGTAGCCGGGGTCAGACTCCCCGCAGCCGTGCTCTATCCATACGTTGTACCCGCCTGTCCTTATGCTCTGCTCTATCACAGGGTACAGGTCAGGGTCAGGGAGCCAGTTACCTGTTATGCTGGGCCTGGGGTCCTCAGGGTCTATGAAGCACACCATGGCGTTGGAGGGCATGGTCATCCTGAAGGTGGTGCTCGAGCCCGAGTCAAGGGCCTGGACATTATCCACCCTGTCCTCGAGCTGCTTGACGGCCCGGTCGGTCTGGCCTATGTTGCCAACGCACATCATGTCCTGGAACATTCCCGTGCCCACCAGGATGACGAATCCCATGACTATTATGGCGAATATGATTCCGAAAGCGTGGCCGACCTGCATGAAAACACCTTCTGAGAGGGCCTGGATTTGAAAAGCAAAGGGCCAGGCATGTGCAGTTCATAATTGGCCTGGCTGCCTTATATGAGTTACCTGGTGACCTGCACGGTCAGGGAAGCGGCGTTGGACCAGATGTTGTCACTGTTGCCCCTGCATTCGGATGACACCGGTGACACTATGGAGGACCCGGCCCTGTCATAGCATGCCACAACATTGAATATGTAGGAGCCTGCCCTTGCGTTCTGGGGCACCTCCACTGTGACTGACTTGTAGGCCGTGGTCTGGACCTCTATGCTGCTCAGGGTCGTCTCGACCGTTCCCCATCTCCTCATGAACTCCTCAAGGGAAACCCCTGCCTCAGGGGACTCGCACGCCGAGAGTTCGCCTCCCGGGCACACAGAATAACTCGCCCCGGCGGGCACCATATTGATTACGAAGTCGTGCCGCTGGGAATCAGGCGCGTTGTTCTTTATTCCCGCCAGGAGCTTCACGGTCTCGCCGGGCTGTATCTCGTAGTTGGTTGGCCACACAGCGAAATTCGTGCTGGTCTCTGCGAAGGTGTCCTGAAGTTTGGTCTGGGCCTGCTGGGTGAGGTCCTCGGTTATCTGGGTTATGTCACCTATCATGCCCTGTATCCAGGTAATGGCAAGCGTAAGAAGCACCACGGCGAAAACCACCGCGACGATGAGCCCGAGGCTCATCTGTATTGCCGCCTTTCTTCGCGCCATGTTAGTATTTTATGCCAGCGCACTTATAAAACATG
>CAZSLL010000011.1:0-5398 GCA_964607835.1 uncultured archaeon
TTTCAAATGCCCTCTTTTCGCTGTAGTTCTTCCAGGGATAATCCATGCCGAATGTGGGCGTTACTGCACTTTCCTTCTTAATTTTTTGAATTTCCCTAAGGGCAGATACCAACTCATCCTTAAATGAAGAAAACTGAAAAGGCACCTCCTCTCCTGCCTTGTTTATTATGTAGAATGTTTCTGGAGTGTAACCCTGAAGCTGACCTAGAATGTAATTATAGAATGCAGCTTGCATTATGTAGTATTTCTTTTTTGCGGGATCCTTTACTGACTTGATTTCTTTTACGATATAGTGATGCTTCCCGATTTTTGACGGCGCAGAGTGACTTATCTCCAAAAGGTCAGGTATACCTGCCATAGACATATCAGGTGTGAATATAACGAGGTTATCGAAAGCTGGTATACCCCTTCTCATATGAGCGATGACGTCATCCGTGGTCTCTATAACCACGGGCTCTATTTCAGGGTACTCTTGTTGGATAAATGCCCTCTCATGCTGCATTCCCCTCTCGGTAATCATCTGATAATAGTCAGACTTCTCGTCCTGCTCGCTCTCAGGGGCATGACAATTGCACCATAGATAGAATGGGGCCTGAAAATAACATTTAACATCTGTCCCATTGGCTCGGCATTTATTGAATAATTTGTTAAGCTGCATGTTACTCAATTTTAAAATGGGTTATTTACTTAAAATTATAAGCCTCAATCAGATAACTAACAGACCAAAAAATATGTAAATAATTAAAGGAAATATTGTTATGGATATAGAAATTCTTGGAGGAATACTTAAGGAAGTTGGTAATTTTAGTATGAAATCTTTTGAAAAAAGGCTAATATTTCAAAAAACCATATATTTTCTACAAGAATTTGACTTTAATCTCGGTTATCATTTTAATTGGTATGTTGCAGGACCCTACTCATCAGAATTGGCAGGGGATGGTTTCAAACTTGATGCTATCTATAATAAAACTCCTCGGATTATTCTAAAAAAAGACGAAAATATAGAAAGATTTAATTCTTTCTTGAACTTTCTGGGTAAAATAAAAAACGATCATAGAAAAATGGAACTTTTAGCATCATTGCATTTCTTATCTAAAAATGGATTCAGCGAAGAAGTGATTAAAAGAAGGATGAAAAATAAGCGTGAGTTTTTCAGAGATGAAGAAATATTATGGGGACTAGAATACTTGAGAAGGAGTGGTTTGTATGCCAAGAGTTAAGTTTGAAAGAATACCACCATCCAAAGTCAATATCGATAAACTTAATTTGCTTAAGCAAGACTTTAAGCAAATTGTTTTAGAAAACAGACAACCTATCTTCAAGGTCACTGAATCTCAAAAGGTAAGAAAAAGGAAACCATTGAGGGATTTATTCTTGACTAAACCCAGATGATAGGTGATTTCTTTGTTTTATCTTTTTTCTTCTTTACAACGTTATACGCAAAATAAACTTATCGAAATTAACAATTATCTATTCCTTTTCGATGTTTCTTGTTTATTATCTGACTTCGCAATTCCATTTGTTAAAAACATGGACGATTCTAGGAGAATGAGAAAAGAACCCGATAAAGTCTCGAAATTGAATGGTATCCCTATTAAATTGCTCGTGACCCCAACTATTGGCGGCATATGTGCAAAAAAGTTACATCAAAGGAAGATTGTACAAAGTTATGGGGTGGCAGATATGTTGATTGAGAAAATGTTGGAATTTCCTCTATTTCACGTAAAACCGATCAGAGACACTTCAGTTGATTCTAAGATGATTTCTGATTTTGAAGAGCACGATCATAAATATGAAGATACCATACATATCTCGACTGCAAATTCATACAAAATTCCGATAGTCACTTCTGAACAGAGAAAAATTGATGTTTGGAAAGACCATTGTGAATGTCCAGTTATATATCATGTGGACTTTTGGAAATTTGTAGATGAATGCAGAAAGAAATGTCTATCGAAGAAGAAAGTTGAAAGATTTGCTAGAAAGACCTTATTTAGCGATTAATTCTTTGTTCCCTGCTCGCTTCCAGCCCAAATGTGCCAAGAAGTAAGGGCTTTCCTTTTGAAAAATAGGACTACTCCTTATTCATAAGGGCATATGAAAATCTCATTGGTATTCTCGCCCAGTTTTTAGATAATGCCGTAAATAGTTGTAACCTTAGTGGATGGGTATACGAAAACATTCTCTTTGCATAACTGGTAACTATACGTGACCCCTTATAATCTGATCCTAACCCCAAAACCCTCCCAATAACTATATAAATATATCGTTCCAAATAGAGACATCATTGGTGAACGCCTGATGCCGGCTCATGATGATGCCAACGCCGGCCGAGGGCAGGGTTTAGGCTATCTAAACTGTTCAGAGTCTTCGCGCCTTCCTGGGACAGCAGGGAGTTGTGTTGCAGGGCGGATAGCGGGTAATCGGCGACGAGTACGCGCGCAAACGTCTAGTTCTGGACAGCCAGGAATACGCCTTTGAAACCAACATCACAAAAAGCGATCATGGTCATTCATTTAAGAATGATGCGGTCCCCCACCGAACAGGTTCGCGGACCGTGTTGAGAAGCTGCAGATGACAGGGAACAAACCGCTCCATATAGAGGGCCAACCCAGAAGCGCAGCATGCACTTAGCAATGCTCGAACCGGAGTGTATGCAGTTGGCGAAGCCGGCTGAGTGTGCAAATAGCCCGATGACATGGTGAACACAATCCGATGCGGCATCAGTGATACTCATAGGTGAGCTATCCTGACCAAAGGCCTTTCTTTACGAGAGCCCGCGGGCTTCTGCAAAGAAACCCCTGGGAAAGAAACATGTAAGGAAACGCCGGTCGAAAGGACTCCGACGTTGTATGGTGGATGGCTAGGCTCGGGTACCGATGAGGGAAGTGGCAAGCTGCTTTATGCCTGGGGTAGGTGCAAGCAACCTTTGAACCCAGGATTTCCTAATGGGACTTCCTGTTTCGGCGATCCGTGAGGATCGGGCACGCCGGGAATTGAAACATCTAAGTACCGGCAGGAAAAGAAAGCAATAGCGATTCCCTTAGTAAGGGCGACTGAAAAGGGAACAGGACAAACCGAATCCTGTATGGAAACATACCGGAGATGTGGGGTTTGGACCTGGGCTCATCCTAACTCCCCAACCTGAACTCTGCTGGAAAGCAGGGGCGCAGAGGGTGATATGAATCGTTGGTGTTGAAGGGGTTTGGTCTATAGCGGAATTTAATCCAGATAATTGATTTTGGAAACGCTAACATACGGACAATACGTTTCCTAGCGGAATAGCGGAACTGTCCTATCCATAGACTGATAAACCCTCTTGGGAAGGATTTATGTGGAAAGAAAAGGCATTACACCAGGACTGGCATATATTCTTGGGGCTCTTCGAGATGGTACTATCAACATAAAGAGAACCAAGGAGTATTCCCACTACAGGCTTGATTTTCATAGCAAATCCAAAGACTGGTTAATTAATATTAGCAGGATTTTGGAAAAACACGCATCAAACAAGCCTCAAATAAGTGGTATAACCAGAAAATATGGTTTGTATTGGAAACTTGTGCTGAATGACAAAAAATTCATAAACGATTTAGTGAATATATCTGGTTTCCATACTATGCAGAGTACCTGGAACACACCCAAGGTAATTTTAGAATCCTCCGCTGAAGTGAAATCAGCTTATATAAGCGGTTTTTTTGATGCAGAGGGATGTGTTACCAAACTTACATCTCGTGAATTATGGAATATTGGTTTTTACCATACATGGGAAAACTCAGCTGAATGTCCACCTCTTGAAGACATCAAGAATATGTTATCAGATATGGATATCAGAAGCAACAGGATAACAGTAAAGACCTTGGATAATAGATTACCTTTGTTTTGTCTGAGAATAACAGATAAGAAATCCGTAATGCGGTTTTGTAATGAAATCTTTTCAATAAATCCTGACAAGAAAAAAAGAATGAAAATCATCAACCTTTCACGCCTAACCCCCGTAAGGGAACGGGAGAAGGATGATACCGGGTATCCAGAGTACCGCTGGTTGGATATCCAGTGGGAATGCGGGAGACAATAACTCCCAATCCTAAATATAACCCGAACCAAGAAAGCTCGAACAAACTTTATATGGAGCCCTCCCCAATAATAAACGTGAACAAAATAAGTCCAGAGACAGAAAAGAGAATTGTCGCGATGTACAGGAACGGAAAATCCATGTGCAGCATAGCTAAGGAGCTCTCAGTGAGCTCCGGGACGATATACCTGCACCTCAGGAAATTCGTTTCCAAGGAAGATAGGCAAAAAAGACAGCATGTGACTTCTTTTAGCAATGAGCAGGCAAAAAAATTCTGTGCTCTTTACGAGAAGGGTATGTCATCAATTGAGATCGGAAAGAAATTCGGTTTTGGGGCTGATGTAGTGCTTTACGCGCTAAGAAAGCTCGGCGTTGATACATCCAAGGGAGGGAAATACAGTTCAAGGGTTAACCCTGAGAAGCTCTCGAAGATGAAGGAAATCTACGGGAGAACAGGTTCTGTCCTTGAAACTGCAAAAGAAATGAATCTTCACCCATCGTCGGTCCATAGCAGATTATCTAAGGAGGGGGTCGTCAAGAAAAAGGCCCTTAACCAGAAGATGGTTAAGGAGAAGTACGACAAGCTCAATTCAGTCCTCATCAGACTATTCAAAGAAATGGGGATAGAGCTCGAGTATTTCCAGGCCAAATACAACGGCCCAGGCCCTGACATGATAGTCAGGGAAGGCAAAAAAAAGATAGTGGTCGAACACAAGGCCACTGTGAAAAGAAGCTTCTATTGGCAGCACGCTGTCGAGGAGGCAAGGAACAGCAGCAGAATCCTGAACATCAGGGATTGCTGGGTCATAACCACAGCCAGGAAGCCCGGCAATTTCAGGAAAGTGAAGGGCGTCAAGATTACATTCTTCGATGACCTTAAGGAACTCCTTATATCGAATGGACTGACGGAACTGGTCGAAGATATCGAATACATATCAAATACTCCATGTGTTTGAGCTTTCTTGGGGGGAAGACCGATAGCGCACTAGAAAAGATAAGTGTGCTACGGGGCAAAAGCCCGCGAGCTTATCTTTGGTGAATACCGTGAGGGAAAGCTGAAAAGAATCCTTAACAGGAGATGAAAAGATCCTAAAACCATGCAACCATAGGTAGATGCGGTCTGCTAAATCCCATTGAAGGACAATCTGCAAAGATTTAATACGAAGATGGGAGTTTCTGATTGCATCGTCCGTTTTGAAACACGTGGCAAGGAGTTTGCCTCTGTGGCGAGGTTAAGAAAAGTAGCCATAGCGAAAGCGAAAATCCCGCAGCTTGCAAGGGGATTGGGTATGAAAGTGCCCTAAGTCGCAGGGGTAAGACCAGAAA
>CAZSLL010000011.1:5498-41929 GCA_964607835.1 uncultured archaeon
GAAACCTGTCGATCTAGTCCTGGGTAGGGTGAAGTCCCGGGAAACCGGGATGGAGGCTCGCTACCCGTGTTGAGATTCAATCTCTCATGGGCTTCCAGGATGGTTAGCCCAGAGAGGAACAAATCGCTGGGGTGACCTGGGACTAGGGGTGAAAAGCCAATCGAGATAGGTGATATTCGTGTAGGGGTATCTCGAAATCCCTGCGGGAACACTAAAGCTGGTTCCTTCCGAAATGTGCCTTAGCTCAGCCTCGCCGGAGATAGGTGAAGGGGTATAGCTACTGACTGGGTAACCGAGGAGGGAAACCTCCAGTTGCGCTGTCAAACTCAGAATCCTTCACCGTCGCAGAAGGCGGGAGTGAGGATGCGGGGTAAGCTCGACATCCGAGAGGGAAAGAACCCAGACCAGGGTTAAGGTCCCAAAATGCATGTTAAGTGAGAAAGGATGTCCTCAACCTCAGACAGTGGGAATGTTGGCTTAGAAGCAGCCACCATTAAAAGAGTGCGTAATAGCTCACCCACCGATGGTTGGGGGTTCCGATAATGGACGGGACTAAACATGCTACCGAGACCCTGGATGCTCGACAGCATATCGTAGGAAGGTATTTCGTGAGGGTAGAAGCTTTGGTGTAAATTTGAGTGGACCTCGCGGAAAAAAGAATCTTGCCGATAGTAACAGCGAAGCACAGTGAGAATCTGTGCCACCTAAAAGGGAGTTGGGTACAGGAGTTTGTGCCCTTATTAGCTTATACCGGAATTTATGCGGGAAATCCCAATCTAAAACGATAACATGTGGTTTAATGAGATTTTCTAGCGGAATACCGGAACTGTACTATGGTTAAGTTGATAAGGGCACATGCCAAAAATATTGAATGAAACCAAGAGACCCTTCACTTAGAATATCGGATTTCATGCCAAGAAATGTCAAAATTTTCTTACCAAACGAACAAAGAAGGGTTTTGCTGGAATCCGTTGATAAATTCGGAAGTGAAGACAGGCTTGCAAGATATATTGGCGTTTCGAGAAGCAGAATCAATGACTGGAAATTTGAAAGGAGCAGAATCGATTTAGGTTATTATATTAAACTAAAGGAAATCCTTTCAGAAAGCATAGATGACAACTTTCATTTCCAGACACATAAGAGAAATGGAATAAAAATATCCCAAATAAAGATGTCAAAAGAGCTCTCTTGGCTTCTTGGTTTCAGACAAGGAGACAGAGACGAAGACAAATATTCAATAGGTATCGGGACATCTGACCCAGAGATTGCGATTGAATTCATTAGAATCCTGAGAAATCTAATAAAGAATGGGCCAGAAGAACTATGGTGCCAGATAACTGTTCCAAAAGATAAGATAAAATCTGAGGATGTAATCGAAACTAAAGAAAGGTATTCGATAAAGCTCGGATTACCACGAGATAATATAAGAGTTCGTCCTAGAGGCAGAACAGAGAGGCACAAAAGATACCATATTGTGATACGCTACTACAATATGTTGATAAAGCGGTTATTCATTAACATTGAGAGGGAATTTGATAGGAAACTGCAATCACTTGAGCCCAGAACACAAGGACAATATCTTAAAGGGCTCATAGATAGTGAGGGAACAATTTACAATTCCGGAAGAATAGTGATTACAATGAGGCCTTCTAAGTGTTTAGATACCGCTTATGCCATCTCAAAACGCCTTGTATTGGATTCAAGATTTTATGAATATCCAGAAAGAAATTTTTGTTCTCTTGTCATTTACGGCCCGGCATCATTGATAATGAATCTCTGTTATCCGGTTCATAATGGAAAGGCATGCAAACTCAGAAACTGTACCCAATTTTCTAGGATGGGCTAGGGTTCCTCAGCAACGATCAACGCTGTGAAGGGAATAAAAAACTTTGTCTCAGAATAGGATTATGGGAGCATTCGACACCGAAATGTACCGGATTGATTATGAGATAAATGGTGTTGAGCAGTCCAGTTACGGAACGACGTATACTGGAATGCCATTGTATGTGCTCGATAATCAGATAGGAATGTTAGAGGGAAAGGGAGCAAAAATCAAGAAGGTCTCCCTTGGTCCAAATTCCTGGGACAAGTAGTCTTATCTCTTCTTAGCGGTCGAATCGGCTGAGGGTTAGGCGATCCTAAGGCGCCCCCCAACAGGAAGGCGTCGAAAGGGAAGCAGGTTAATATTCCTGCCCTGGGAGAATACGTGCGGTGACGCAAGGCAAGTTCCTGACGTTTCGGGACAGCCCGACTGCAGCTATGCAGCTAAGTGCCGAAGCCTGCTGAGAATCTTAATGATGAGAAGCAGGTGAATGCATGAACGGCCAGCAATGGTTCGGGTGATTCCTGGAGCCCATGAAAAGGGAACGTGCAAGGATTTCTCCTGTTCGTACCGAGAACCGTCTCTGGTGCCCCACGCTGAGAAGGCGAAGGTGTGTTTGGTGAGATCGACCGAGGGAATATAGGGTCAGGGTATCGAAATGGTCTTTTAACCATTGATAACGGAATAGCGGAACGATGCTATCCATAGGGTTAAAAGACCAGTCCCGAACAATAAACATGAATGAAGAAGCCACAGAACTGGTAAAGGAAGACAATGACCTTGCCTGGTTCATTGGCTTCTCGCTGGGAGACGGGTATTCCACATACGGAAGATATGGGATTGACACGACAAGTCCGGAGATTGTTGGCACACTGCTGGAAAATCTCAGGAAGATGACACAAATTCCTGTCAAAGCCGAGGTTTACGGCAACCGTGAAAGGTTCTGTCTCGATGGGGTCAAAACCCATTACTACCTTAAGAGGAAGGATGTCCACTCAGACCATATTAAAATAAAGGTGGACAGTGTTTCCTTTGCCTCGGGAATCCGCAAAATCGAGGAAGAGATTATTCGCAACTGTGAAAGTCTTCCCGAAACAACGAAATGCAAGATTCTAAGCGGGTTTTTTGATGCAGAGGGGACGGTTTCCCCCAACGGTATATTGGAGATTGACCTTTCTCCAAAAAGCGTTGAACTGGCGGGTTTTGTGAATGGTTTGCTAAAGGGCGCCGGTATCAGATGTAAGCTGTTCCATAACCCAAGAAGAATCAGGGTTGTCGTGTGCGGAGGAATGAAAGATGTTGGAAACCTGTCTTTGTTCCAGGAAAAGGTCGGGTTCAGAATACAGAGAAAAAAGGAAGAGCTTAAAGACATGATTGCTGTGTATTCTTTGCCTGTGGATAAAAGAACCAAAACTGAGATTGGGCTTCTTCTCGAGGAATATCTCCGAAGGGAAGGCCATGCAGAACTGAAGAGATGCATGAAAGACCTCCATGTCAAGATTACAATACTGAAGAAATGTGCAAATCAACTTACCGAATCAGGAGCCATTGAACAGTATATCAACAGAAAGCGTGTTTGTTTGAGACTAGTGAAATGATACCCTGTCTCCATCCCATTCGGCAATTGATCTGACCATTTGACCAATTTGGTCTGTGTCAGTCGAAATTAGCCCCGTACCTTTGGTAGAAGGGGTGCCTATTCCTCCAGCTAAGCTGGGACGAATAGGTCGCAGTGACAAGGAGGGCCCGACTGTTTAACAAAAACGTAGGGGAGTGCTAATCCGAAAGGACTTGTATACTTCCTGAGGCCTGCCCAGTGCGAGTGTGTTAAGCCCGGGTTCAACTGGGTGAAGCCCTCGTAAACGGCGGCGGTAACTCTGACCGTTAACAAACAGGCGGTCCATAAATCTGGCTATATGCTGGAACCCCTGAATGCTTCAGGTCCTGAGCAAGGAATAATCCTGAAGAGAATGTAGGGCAATCAGCAGGAAACTACCTTTGGAGGTGTGAGAATGCAAGAAAATCGTGGGTTGAGCAAACTCATGAGAAAAGGGAAAAGGCTGAGGCTTTACCTTCTGGGTTTTATTGACGCAGAAGGGTGTTTTAGCGTTTCCCTGAAAAATCAGAAAGATGCAAGGTTTGGATGGGTTCTGGATCCGCTTTTCCAGGTTACTCAACACAAAAACTACAGAATTATCCTGGAAATGATGAAAAAAGAGTTTTCATGCGGAAGGATAATCGAAAAACCCGGACAAAAGGATTTGCTAATCTTTTTGGTTGACAACAGGAGGCAGCTGAAGGAAAAGGTCATGCCTTTTTTTGAAAAGAACCCTCTTGTGGTCAAAAGCGAAGATTTCCGGCTTTTCAAGGAAATTGTAGAAGGGCTGGAAAACAAAATGCATTCAGACAAGGAAACCTTCAAAGTGCTTATCAGAAAAGCCTTTAACATGAATCTTAGAGGAAAGCAAAGAAGGCACAAATTGAAAGAAGTCCTCGAAGATTTAGATAAGCAAAGGATCCTCAGAGACCATACGCCAGACTCTTAATTGAGATGATATGGTCCACCCCACATGGCAACATGTGAACTAGGTGCTTAAGGTAGCGTAAATGCGCTACTGTTATAGCCGCTAGGGCATAACAGAGCCAACGCAGTCCCTTGCCGATTAATTGTCGGCCTGCATGAATGGCTTAACGAGCCCCTCACTGTCCCCGGTTGATGCCAAGTGAACTTAATTTCCTGTGCATATTCAGGAGTCCTCCAGCGGGACGAGAAGACCCCATGGAACTTTACTGCAGCTTGATGTTGCTGTATGGCAGCGAGTGTATAGCGTAGGTGGGAGCGTTGCACCCAGGTCGAGAGGTCTGGGGAAGGCGACAATGTAACACCACCCATTTGTTTTCATACGGCTTACCCTTAGGGGGACATCATCTGGCGGGCAGTTTGACTGGGAGTTTGTTAGGAATCACTTCAAGATACCAATCTCGTCCATAAATTTGGTAAAGGATTTTAACCCGGAAATAAGGACAGCTTTCGGTTTTACCCTTGCTTTTATCCCTACTGAAGAAAGGCAATCCAGTATCTGAGCCTTCAGAAAGGGGTGATAGCAGGTTATCTCCAGAGTGTAAATCCCGTTTTCCCTGTTTATATAGATGCCGCCATCCCCGGATGCAAAGCCATAGAGGAAAGCCTTTATGAGACCTGAATCTTGCATAATGCTTGAATGTATCCTGGATGGCGGGTAATCGATGCCGTTTTTCTGCAAAATATCGCATATCTTGCATGAAAATCCGTTGCAGCAGGGAAATGATTTGCATGGAAGCGTCCTGAAAGTCGGCGAGTACTGAAAAAGGGAATCTGCAATCTTTTTTGAGAATACCCTCATCGAGACCGCATTTCTGCATGGAATCATATAGAAGCTTTTGACACCAAAACAGTATTCCATCAATACCCTGAACAGATTCCTCAAATCAGGGGATTTGTTCGTGAACTGAATGCAATAAGTCTTCTTTGATTTGTCATAGTATACTGAGCCGTCTGAAAGCAGCAAGCCGATTAGCATTGCCAGCTTTTCATTCATTATTATTTTGGGTTTGGAATCCTTTATCAGTTTATGGATAGGGACATTCCGGTATTCCGCTAGATTCCTAGCGAGCCAGTAAGCGGTACACCCTTGACAGATTATCAAGGGTGCCCAAAGGTTTCCTCATCGAGGTCAGAAATCTCGAGAAGAGTGTAAGGGCAAAAGGAAGCCTGATAGGATTCTGGACAACAAGGAATCCTAACGCGAAAGCGTGGCCTAGCGACCCCCGGTGCCCGATTAATTGCGGGCCCGGTTTGTCAGAAAAGCTACCCTGGGGATAATTAACACGGAGACTGCTGGTTTGAAAGTCAGGGGTTTGTCTAGCGGAATAGCGGAACAGTGCTATGGTTAAGCAGATAAACCCCTATTAGGAAATATCTGAATGGAACCGCTTTCCAAGGGGTTCATCTTCGGAGCTTGCGAGGATGGAACCCTCTATTACAGGAAGGACAGAAACCAGTACACAATCGAGTTCGAGCAGAAAGTGAAAAAATGGCTTGAGGTAATCCGGGAATCAATATCTGAGGTATATGGCAAGAAAGCCAATCTCAGAAAAACAAACAAGGGATATTTCAGGCTGATTGTGTATTCCAAGGATATCTTCAATGATATCAAGGAATTTCGGAATGACTATGAAAAGCTTCTTTTGGGTAGTAGTAGCTTCAGAATAGACTTTCTGAGGGGCATCTTCGATGCCGAAGGAACTGTCCACAAGGAGAGATTCCAGATAAGAGTTTCCTCGAACAAGCAAAAGGTCATAAATTCAATCAAAGAAAACCTTGAATGTTTGGGGATAAAGACCGGGAAAATCCATAAAGATGTTGCAGTATATGTGCTTCCTCTTTATGGCAGAGAGAATCTAAGGGTTTTCTCTGATATCATAGGTTTCAGACATCCTGAGAAACAAAAAAGACTTTCAGACCTTCTCTTTGTTAATCCCAAAAATGGAGTTGTGGCGCTCGAGAGTCCACACTTGTCTTCTTGTTCGTAAGCAAGATATATTGGCTGTTGAGTTCCAGGCGACTGGAACGATGAGAGAGTCATGGGAAGTAAGCTATGTCGATTTATCGACCAGCCATGGGGCTGGGATGAGATACGAATATCAGGAAAACAAAGGTCAAATCGACAGCGTTCATTGCTTCTCCGCCGTCGGCTCGACTCTTCCTGGGCGTGCAGCAGCGTCCAAGGGTGGGGGTGTTCACCCATTAAAGAGTCACGTTAGCTGGGTTAAGTACGGTGCGATCTTGCATTGGTCCTGGTCAAGCCATGTCTACCGGAATACCGGAACGCTACTATCCATAGGCTTATATTCAGCAGAACGAACACTCTGCTATGGAGATAAACCGTGATGTAGCGTACATTCTCGGTGCTCTGAGAGACGGATGTTTCATCCGGAACGAGAAATACAGAATACACAGGATCCGGATTTACCAGAAGAACCTCGAATGGGTTCAGATGCTATCCGGGCTTTTCTCTATTGTTTACGGGGTTATTCCCATAGTGAGCAAAGATGAAAGGGATAATGTCTGGAGCCTGATGGTTAATTCAGTCAATGTTTTCAGGGAACTATCAGATTTGAGCGAATATCCCGGAAAGCAATGCGAATGGAACATACCGTCTTCCATACTTCAGTCAAGCACAGAAGCAAAGATTCAGTTCATTAAGGGCTTCTTTGACGCTGAAGGAGGGGTTCCGCACGTTGAAAAACATAAAATCGAGGCAAAGAACATCAGGGTTCATTTCACACAAGCAAACGAAATGTGCCTTGAGCAAATCAGAGGAATTCTGAATGAACTCGATGTCAAGACAGGAAGGGTGTGCGGACCTTATTTCAAGAAAGGGTACCGAAATCCTGTTTACAGACTGAAGATTCACGGAATCAGAGAAGTTGCAAGGTATTCAGGGATAATCGGTTCAGAACATCCTGAAAAGAGAATAAGATTGTCCATCATAAGTAACATGGCTCAGGACCAATGCAGGGCATAAGCCAGTACGTTCTATATCTGCTGGAGGTGTTGGTCGCCTGAGGGGAGGGGACTTTCAGTACGAAAGGAACAAGGTCCCGCGGCCTCTGGTGTATCGGTCATGACAAACGCATGACAGCCATATAGCTGTCCTGCGGTCGATGTGCGCCGAGTAGCTACGCCGTACCCGGATAAGCGCTGAAGGCATACCTATGCAGAACCAGTCTGCAGAGGGCCTAACTAAGCGCGAAGCCGGCCCTGAAAAGAGGCAACCATTGCACGAACTGGCTGGTGACAGTCGGCGAGTGCAGGAGGGTCCTGTAGACGACAGGTTGATAGAATCGGGGTGTAAGCACCAAGGTTTTCCGAGGTGTTCAGCCCACGGTTACTAACCCCCAACGAGTCCTGGTTAAGCAGCCCCTTTCAGGAGAAAGGGCTGGACAAATGGGATAGCTCACCTATACATATTTCTTTTTACATCTGAATACTGGGCAGCGGTAGCTCTGTCCATGTGACAGATGCCGAAGTCCATGGGAAACCAATAAAACAGGGCGCAACGAAGAATAAAGCATATGCAGGCCCTGGCGGTCAAGGTCCAGGATGGCGAATACAGGGGCGGGCCGGAAGTACTTCCATCTTACGGCTGCAGCGCGTTCCCAGACAGGATAGGGGTTTCGCAGGATTGCGGCAACTGTGAGCAGCTTGAGAAGTGCACTGACTACATACTGAATGAACTGAGGATACTCAGGCCCTGAGTCTTGGCGGATGCTGTTTCCGGAAAATGGAAGCCTCCGTAAATCAAGGTTTGCGCTTCATCTATTCTCAAGTTTTCGGACGCCCTTGTAGTAAACCGGAATGCCCCTGAAAAAGCTGTAACCCTTATTACCCAGGTTGGATAATTAATAAACATGCCCCAGAAGAGAAAGAGGATACCGCTTCTGCCTTTCCCTCTCGAGAAGGCACGGAGGATGTCCAGAAGGTTCAGGGGAATAGGCGAGACCCTTTCTCACATGTTCCCTGGGACGGCATTCAACCTCGAGCAGGCAGGGTTCGACATGGACGAGAGGGAATGGATGGCCCTGGCCTTCTTCACGGCATTGTTCTATTTCACGGTGCTGACCGGCCCGCTCGCCCTGCTCACCATCACGGCTAAGGTAGAGATGGTCAAGGCCATCGGGGTCTCGTTTCTGGTGGGGTTCGTCATCGGGTTCGTATCCCTGCTCTATCTTGCCATGTACCCCAAGCTCACGGTATCAAGGAAGGTAAAGGAGATAGAGCACTACCTTCCCTATGGGCTACATCACCTGCTCATTGAGGTGAGGTCAGGGGTCCCGCTCTACAACTCCCTGGTGTCCATGGCCCAGAGCAACTACGGCAAGCTGTCAGATGAGATGAGGAGGGCCGTTAATGAAATCAACACAGGGAAATCAGAGATAGCGGCCCTGGAGATGCTGGCCAAGGAGAACCCCTCCCTGTACTTCAGGAGGGTAATATGGCAGATGGTCAACGCCCTCAAGTCAGGGGCTGACGTGGGAAGGACCATAAAGCAGATTGTGGACAACCTCTCTGAGGAGCAGAGAATCTCCATCAAGAAGTACGGGGCCCAGCTGAACCCCCTGGCCCTCATGTATATGATATTCTGCGTCATATTCCCCACCCTGGGCATAACCTTCCTGCTCGTGATATCCTCATTCATAGGCATAGGCTTTGACGTTCAGTACATGCTCATGGGAATTCTGGGGTTCCTGGTCATGTTCCAGTTCATGCTCATAGGGCTAATCAAGAGCAGGAGGCCGGTGGGCATATGAGGTACGGGTTCGAGATTGCCTCCTTCTCAGGAGGGATTGGGCTTATCGCCCTGGCAAACCTTGTGGTGGTGGAGTTCCTGCCATTCATAGTGCCAATGTTCAACATGATGGGAGGGTTGCTGCTCATTCTCCCTCCCCTCATGCTCTTCTACACCAGGTTCAGGATAAAGAAGGAGATAGAGGAGCAGTTCATATCATTTGTCATGGACCTTACAGATTCCATAGACTCGGGCATGACCCTTCCCATGGCCCTGGAGAACTGCGCCAAAAGGGACTACCAGGCCCTGTCCGGGCACGTGGACAGGCTGGTGGCTCAGGTCAACTGGGGCATACCCTTCAGGCAGGCGCTGGGGAATTTCGCGAAAAAGACCCGCTCACGGCCTGTCCAGAGGGCGGTCAGCACCATCATAGAGACCTACAGGGTTGGCGGGAAAATCTCTGACACCCTGAACTCGGTCACCAAGTCCATGATGACCATGAGCAAGCTCGAGGCAGAGAGGCGCTCTTCTGTCCATTCCCAGGTGGTGACCTCCTACATGATATTCTTTATATTCATATTCATCATGGTTGTAATCCACGTGTTCATAATACCCAGCATGTCCCCGGAGAACCTCTCAGGCATCTCTGTTGCCGAGACATCCACTCCCCTGTCCATGGAGGATTACTCCAGGATTTTCACTGCATTCATTGTGATTCAGGGATTCTTCGCGGGCCTGGCCACAGGAAAGATGTCAGAGGGGAGCCTGACAGCGGGAATCAAGCACTCCATGATTCTAATATTCGTGGGCTACGGAATCTTCAGCCTGGCCTCCCAGCTTCCCCAGCTGAAATTCTTCTAAGCATTCCCAACCGGGCAAGTTTAAATAGAGGCTCGAGTAATTATATAATGTCATGGCAGGCAAGAGAAATCTCAAGGGAGTGTCGCCGCTGGTTGCTGTAATCACGCTAATTGCAGTGACACTTATTATCGCCGGTTTCCTTGCCAACTGGGCCACCCAGCTCACAGAGAGCCAGATAAGGGACGCCCAGAGGTGCCTCGGAGCAGAGGCCATAATCCAGGGCGCCACATATGACAGCGGCACAGACGAGCTCAGGGTATACGTCAACAACAGGGGAGATGTTGACCTCACTTTTGACGTTCTTCTGACATTCGATGACGGAAGCGTCACCAAGCCCTCGAATGAGTGGAGCGCGGAGGCAGGGGAGCTGATAACCATAACAATCAGCGATGTGAGCGACACCCTGACCGAGGTGAGCGTGGAGAGCCAGGAGTGCAGGGGAGCGCAGGATTTCGTGGGCAAGTCCTGGATAAACGGTCTCTGATATAGAATTAATCACTCCCTCATAGTTAAATTTATAAAGTCTTCTTCTATCTGAACATCAGAGTGCCCTTCAGGGGGCCATTTCACTGGAAATGCCCGGTAAACTATAAATGTAGGCTTTCCATATAATAATAAAGGCGGTCTGCCAATGCCAAGCCCTGACCTTGCAGAAAGCAGAGAACGTTACCTTTCTCCTAAACTGATAGACCATCTTTGCCTCAACAAGTATTTCATGTCATTATCCTCTGGCTCAAAGACAAGCAGATATGAGGCGTTCGGGAACCTTCTTAGAAACCACGAAAAGCTGAAGTCTGCACTTGATGACGGCCTTTTGCTTCCGAAAAAGCTCCCTTTATGCGCTGGATGCGGGAACCTCTACACGCCTGAATGGGACATTGTATGCGAGGCCCCCTATGTGGATGATTTCCTTGAGGAGTTCGTGAGAAGCACAGGCGAGCTCACCAAAAGGGAGGAGATAGAGTATTCTTTCCTTGCCCCCTCACCTGACGGGGATTTCCGCTCGTATCATGTTGGTCCCATTGAGATTTCGGGCTCTGCATGCATTGAGTGTGTTGGTCTCAGGACGGACACGCAGAAGAGGGAGGAGAGCAGAGACCTGGTCAGAAGGGACAGGGATGCCTGGCTTTCATCCATGTTCTCAAAAATATTCCCTCATCACATAAGGGAATGCTACGGGTAGACTGCCTGGCAACAGCCATTTAAATTAGTTTTTGGCCATAATTCTTCATGGATTCTGAGCAGCCCCCTGCAAGTCAAACCGACAGGCTGAGCCAATGGCCCCAGACCGAGGGCAGGTACTCCGTTGGCAACAGGGATTCATCTGTTGCCGTGTGCACCATGGCATCCGTGGACATTAAGCTGCCCATGGACAACATTGCCATAGCAGGAAAATGCGTAACAGAGAACCTGGGCATAGAGAAGATTGTCAAGAACGTTGTGGCCAACCCCAGCATAAGGTACATCATAGTAGCCGGAAAGGAGTCCATGGGGCATTTCGTGGACAACGCTCTGGAGTCCCTGGTCAGGGAGGGCGTTGACCCTGAGAAGAGGATTATAGGGGCAAAGGGAGGAATCCCTGTGCTCAAGAACCTTGCCACAGAGGAGATAGAGAGGTTCAGGAAGCAGGTGGAGGTGGTGAACATGGCAGGTGTGACAGACCCGGATGAGATAATGGGAAAGGTGAACGAGCTTTCCCAGGGGGCAAGCAGGCCCTTCGAGGGAGAGGCAGTGGCGGCAAGCGGACCCGAGAGTGTGCAGGCTCCCACTCACCAGGTGTCTGACTGGCAGCAGGACCCCAGGGGATACTTCACCATATCGGTTATCCAGGAAAGGGGCGAGATAGTGGCGGAGCACCACGACACTTCAGGAAGGACACTGAAGGCCATATCAGGGAAGAATGCAGAAGACATATACCATTTCATTGTCAGCAGCGGGCTGGTCTCGAGGCAGGACCACGCAGCCTATCTGGGCAGGGAGCTGGGCAAGGCTGAGACCGCTCTGCTGAGCAATGCCCAGTATGAGCAGGACACAGGCCTCATAATCCAGTCCAGCCAGCCCCAGGTCCAGTGGCAGAGCCCGCAGGAGGGCATGATAGACAGGGACGGCAAGGAGATAACCAGGCTTCCCACCCACGGCAAGCTCATCTCAGTCAGGAAGCTGGAGAGGACAAAAGAGACCATGCTCACCTATCTGGTGAACGACAGGGAGTTCCCCATCAGGGGCGGAAGGACCCAGGAAGAGGATAAGTTCAAGGATTTCCTCAGGGAGCACGGGATGTGCAGGGTGTTCTGAACCATGGGCTGGGGGAAATCATCAGTATTCAGGCCTGCCCTTGGCGGGCATTCAATAAAAAAAGGGAGAGTGAAGCGCAATGGTGGATGAAATGAGCCATAACAACCAGGAAAACAATGCAGGGGGCCAGGGTGCGCCCGCTGAGGGGGAAAGCACCATGCCAAAGGTGCCCTACCAGCCCCTCATAGTGAGGGGAGGCAGCCTGGCAGAGGCCTGGGAGAACTCAGTGAAGACCATGATGTCCCAGGGATACAACAGGTACGTGAGGGCTCCTGAGTACCAGACCTGGACCAAGGATTCTCCCATGATAATAATGGTGGAAAACCCCATGCTCGAGCCCAGGCTCTCTGAGAAGGCCCAGATAACCAGGAGCATGTGCGACGAGTACGCCAGCAGCCTCATACACGGCCACGCAAAGGACAAGGAGAACTCCTTCGAGTACACATACTATTCCAGGCTCAGGCACTACCCCGACTGCATGATAAGGGCAGGGCTCCCCCATGTCTCAGAGGATGAGCACTCCACCAGGGACTACGTGCACAAGGTATCGGGCGGGAAATGCGTTGTGGAGAGGCTGGACCAGGTCGAGAAATCAATAGAGATTTTCAAAAAGGACCCCACAAGGAGGACCGTAGTCATGCACACATGGATTCCCTTCAGGGACCTGGCCAAGTTCACGCCCGAAAGGGTGGACAGCTCCTCGCCATGCCTGGTTGTGCTGCACCCCCAGATAGTGGAGGACAGGCTTCATTTCAATGTGGTCATGAAGACCAATGACCTCTTCAGCGCATGGCCGGGAAACGCCTATGCGTTCACTGCACTGCAGAAGTACATGGCAGACCAGATAGGGATAGGAGTGGGACATTACACACACTTCTCAGTGAGCATGCAGGTGTACCAGGAAGTGTTCGAGGCCGCCAGGGCCGTTTAGGGCCTGAAAGCATGAGAAAGGGTCTTACATGTCTTCCCGAACTTCCGGAAGGGCGTCGTATGACTCAGCAACAGGCTCCCTGGTGCAGATATACTCCCTTCTGAACCCGCAGTTTGTGTAGTCTTTCCCTGTACTTTCGCAGTCGCCTGAGAATGGGCAGTCCTGAATCTCTGCTGGGTTGCGTATCTTGTTCATGAAAAGGGTTTGGGTGAAAACTTTAAAAGCCTTTCCTGAAGAATTCGCCTGCTGGGGGCCCGAAATGCCTCTCCAGATCGGCCTCAACCCCCGGCGGGTTGTTGTAGTCCACCTTCCTGTGGGGGTCAAGTGGGCAGGAATATCCCTTTCCCATAAGATGGCATCCAGGCTTGTAACCTCCGTTCATGCTGCATTTCTTCCAGTCAAAGCAGGGCGGTCCCACATTGATATTTCGGGACAAGCAATAAATAACTTGCCCGCTTTTATTCAACATGATTCTTCCTGACCACGAGATAAGGGCCCTTCTGAAGAAGGGCGACCTTGTGGTGGGCCCTCTTGGCGACCCGGAGAAGCAGATAAGGACAGCGGGCATAGACCTCAGGCTCGGGAACGACTTCAGGGTCTTCAAGGTTTCCAGCACGCCCTACATTGACATAAGGAACAAGCCAGAGAACTACACCGAGCTGGTGAGCATATCCGATGACTGCCCCTTTGTCATACACCCCCACGAGTTCGTGCTGGGAAGCATAAAGGAGTACATCAGAATGCCTGTACACCTGATGGGCTCTGTGGACGGGAGGTCCAGCCTGGGAAGGCTGGGCATAGTGATACACGCAACATCCTCCTCCATAAACCCTGGGTGGGAGGGCAGGTTCGTTCTAGAGATAACCAACATAGGCAAGATGCCTGTTGCAGTGTACCCTGGCCACAGGATAGCCAAGCTCACTCTTCACAGGCTGTCCAGTGAGCCTGAGAAGTGCTACGCCAACAGGGACGATACCAAATACAATGCCCAGGAGGGCGTCCCCGAGACCAGGATACACGAGGAAAAGGGCTGAGCCAGGTCGCGGAAACCTTTTTAAAGGCTGCGTGCTTATTTAGTTAACAGTTACAGGCCATGGCATGGAAGGCCGCATTACAAAAACGAGTGATTTGAATGGGACTTAGACCCGCTAAATGCTACAGGAAGCTGGAGAGGCCCTACACCAGGCAGTCCAGGAGGAAGCCGAAGAAAGGCTACGTCAAGGGCGTTCCAGACAAGAAGATACACAGGTTCGAGATGGGCGACCCCAAGAAGCCCTACAAGCTCAGGGCGTTCCTTGTATCTGAGAGAGGAGTCCAGATAAGGCACAACGCCCTGGAGGCGGCCAGGATTGCCACGAACAAGTACATGGACGTCAACACAGGCAAGGGCAACTATTTCATCAAGGTCCTGGTATATCCCCACCACGTCATGAGGGAGAACGCCCTGGCCACAGGGGCGGGCGCGGACAGGTTCTCTGAGGGCATGAGGAAGTCATTCGGAAAGCCCATAGGCCTCGCTGCCCAGGTATCGCCTGAACAGAGGCTCCTTGAGGTCAGGGCAGAGCAGGGAAAGGAAAAGCAAATAAAGGAGGCCCTCAGGAGGGCGTCCATGAAGTTCCCCACTCCCTGCAGGGTTGTCTTCGAGAATGCGTGATTCTTGCTTTTTAATGATTATCTGATTATATAATCTATGGGAATCAGTGAATGGATACGCCTCGGCGTCCTTCCCCAGGAAATAGTGCCAGTCATGGAAGGCCTGAAGCCGCTTTTCAGGTTATGTTTCCCCCCGGGTTTCCGGAAAGGGGTCAAGATTCTTTGCGACAGAGAGGGTCTGTTATGTGAGATAATTGATGAAGGCTCTGCAACTCATCCGAATTTGGTGGCTTTCATATCAAAGTCAAGGGAAAATATTGAAGAATACATGGAGCTGGAGAAGTCTCTAGAGACTAATTTTGATGCAGTATCAACCAGGATGGGAGAGCTTCTTGGGTATCCCCCATGCTGTGTGAGCTTCTTTCATGATTATTCTTCTAATATCTCTTGCGGTAACATCAAGAATCTTCCCCTCGTTTCACACTCGCTTAAAAATACCGGAAGTGTGCCGTCTTACTTGATTAACAACCTGTTGTCTATCCACTCCAGGTACATCGAGCCTGAGGCGGTAAAATTGTGGGCTCATGTGAATAAATACAGCTACATAACCCATATCCCCTGTTCATATGACTGCGCGAAAAGCATTGAATATGCTAAAGGGGTCAAGAGAATCTTTGAGAGTATATGCCCTGAGTATGACAAGAAAATCGTTAATGCCCTGAAAAAGCCTTTTCTCCTTTTTGATGATGCCAATTGGGCATCTTTTGAGGGAACGGTATCCGGGAACACCATTCTCTATGAGAGAATGTCTGAGAAGGTTTTCCTCTCAAGTGAGATATTCAACTTCCTGCACAAAGGAAATGAATTAAGGGTTACAGAAGAAGAAATTGATGTCATCAGTAACGGGCAACATGTTGATACCATCCAAAAAGAAGACAATGACAAGGGTATTATATTTTATTTCTCCTGATTCTACAGCCCGATGAACCCTGTTATGTAGTTCACAAGGAAGGGAATTGCCAGAAGCGTTATCGCGAAGAACACCACGCCCACTATGAGTGCGTGCAGGAAGCTCATGTCCTCGAAGAACAGTTTTAGCAGGAGCACCCATATCACCACAGGGATTATTATGCCAACGAAGGGGACAGCCCCCAGTATTCCTGACAGCAGGCCTGCTATGCCAATGATGTTGATGAGGTTGGCCACCAGGACCACCAGGAAGGCCCTCTTGTAGTCCAGCATCTCCCCGTAAATCCTGTTGAACACCCCAAGCACCGCTATCAGAAGGGCTCCTCCTATGGCGGTGGAAATGACAAGATAGATGATGAGGTTTATCCAGAGCCCTGTTGAGTTGGACGCGGCCATCTGCGCTATCGAGCCCAGGTCAAATGGCAGGATGTCGGCCATGATAATAAATTGTCAGACAGGGCTTATAACTTTTCATTCGATGTCCATCCGGACTACCTGGCCGGGAAGGGTTGTCCTGCCGGGCCAGAGCTTCCTTCCGGGGTAAATTATTGTCCCTGCTCCTGTGTGCACGCCGTCGCCAAGGAAGGCACCCAGCTTTCTCCTGCCTGTGCTCACCTTCCGGCCCTTCACCAGGGTGACGTGCTCCTTTCCGTCATGCCTGTAGTCCGTGGTAAGGGTGCCGCCTGCTATGTTCGCGTTCCTGCCTGTGACAGAGTGGCCTATGTAGCAGGCGTGCTTAGCAGTGGTTCCCTCAAGCATCACGGAGTCATAGACCTCTCCCCTTACGTGGCATCCATTGTCAATGAATGTGTCAGGCCTTATGTACGCATGTGGCCCGATGGTGCAGTCCCTGCCAATCATGACAGGCCCCTCTATGTAGGTGCCTGACTTGACTATTGTTCCCTTCCCTATGTAAACCGGGCCCTTCATAGTCACACCCTCCTCCAGTTCGCCCTCGTTCCTGGGGTCCATGCCCCTGAGCAGGAATGCGTTGGCCCTCAGGAAATCCCATGGGTAGCCCACGGGAATCCATCCCCCATCTGATCTTATTATGCTCACGGGCTTGTCCCTCGCCAGGCTGTTCACGGCCTCGTTGAGCTCGTACTCTCCCCTGGGGGTCTTCCTTAGCTTCCGTATGTGGGAGTATATCTCAGGCCCCAGCCTGTACAGCCCGCAGTTGGCCAGGCAGGACTCTGGATTCTCGGGCTTCTCCTGGAACCCGCTCACCTTACCTTCCTTCTCGAGCCACACGCCGTAGGCAGAGGGGTTCCCGACCTCCACTGCCAGCAGGGAGCATGGGCTTCCGGCAACCCTCTCCAGGACCTCCCTGGAATAGAGGTCGTCACCCATCATGACCAGGAAATCCTCCATGCCCGTGAAAGGCTCTGCGGAGAGCAGGGCGTGCCCTGTGCCCAGCTGCTCACTCTGCTCTGCGTATGTGAGCTTAATACCCCTGAAATCCTCCCCAAGGGCCTCCCTTATCATTTTCCCCCTGAAGCCCAGAACAAGAACAGCCTCATCAACAAGACCCTCCAGGGGTTCCAGGATGTGCTCTATGAGGGGCTTGCCCGCCACCCTTACCAGGGCCTTCGGCGTGTCCACTGTTATGGGATGGGTCCTGGTGGACTTGCCTGCAGCTAAAATGACCGCTTTCATGATGCCCACCTATTTCACTGTCACTGACTTGGCCAGGTTCCTGCAGTAGTCAGGGTCGCATCCCCTCTTGAGCGCGAGATGGTACGCAAGTATCTGAATCGGGATTATGTTCACAATTGGTGAGGCGTTTCCCACGTCAGGCACCCTTATCCAGAAATCGAACACCTCGTTGTTCTGGGGGGAGACCCCTATTATGTAGCCGCCCCTGGCCTTGACCTCCATGGCGTTGGATATTATGTCATGCCTGGCCTCGTCGTTCGGGGCGAGAACAATGCACGGGGTTCCCTCCTCTATGAGGGCGAGGGGGCCGTGCTTCAGCTCCCCTCCCGCGAATCCCTGGGCGTGGATGTTGCTGAGCTCCATTATCTTTATTGCCGACTCCATGGCAATGGGGTAGTTGAGTGACCTCCCGATTATGTATATGCTCCTGGAGTCCTTTATGCTCTCCGCGAGCCCTGAGATGAGCTCCTCGTACCTTGGGTTGAGCATGTCATTCACCTTGGAGGCCGTCTCTGCGAGGAGGGTCTTGCCCTCCTTGAGCTTCCCTGCCACAGCATACGCTATGAGTGTTATCAGAGCGAGCTGGGCTGTCGTGGCCTTGGTCGAGGCCACGGCCTTCTCAGGCCCTGCGTTTATCATGAATGTGAAGTCAGAGCTCCTGTGCAGGGATGAGCCCATGACATTGACCAGTGACAGGACCTTCACGCCCTTCTTCCTGGCCGCCTCCACGGCTTCCATGACGTCAGCTGTCTCCCCGCTCTGGGATATGGTTACGAGAAGCGTCCTGTCAGTGAGGAAGTGCTGGTAGTTCGGGAACTCCGAGGAAATCACGTAATTCACGTGCTTCTGCGCGACCTTTGAGAATATGTACTCGCCCGCCATGCACACCTTTCCGGCAGTGCCGCAGCCCGTGAAGAATGTGCCGAATCCCTTGTTTATCTCCTCAGCGGTCCGGAGTATGGCCTCCTCGTTCTGGTTTATGGCCCTCATTATGGTGTCCTTCTGCTCCATTATCTCCTTTATGACAAAATGCGGGTATTCCCCCTTCTCGGCCTGCTCGGCGTCCCACTCTATGGTGACCAGCCTTTTGCTTACAGGGATTCCTGTTTCTGTGTTGTAGAATGATGTCTCTCCGTCAGCCACAACCATCTCATTGTCGTCAAGGTACATGACCTTTTTTGTGTGCTTCAGGAATGCGGGGATGTCGCTGGCTATGAACACCTTTCCCTCGCCCTTCCCAATTATGAGCGGCGAGCCCTTCCTTACGCCTATGAGCTTCTCCTCTCCCGCATGCATGGCCACTATGGCGTACCTCCCCCTTAGCCTCTTGACTGCCTTAATGACGGCCTGCTCGATGCCCTCGGATATGCCCTCCTCTATCAGGTGGGGTATTATCTCTGTGTCTGTTTCTGACCTGAACGTGTGCCCCCTGTCCTGGAGCTCGCCCCTGAGCTCCTGGAAGTTCTCGATTATGCCATTATGCACCACAACTATGCTTCCTGTGCAGTCTGTGTGCGGGTGGGCGTTTTCCATGGTCACGTTTCCGTGTGTGGCCCATCTGGAGTGGCCTATTCCCATTCTGCCGGGAAGTGAGCCTATGCTGGCCTCGCTTATCCTTCCCACGCCCTTCTCGATGCTCATCGATTCCCTGTTCAGTGTAGCGAAGCCGTATGAGTCATAGCCCCTGTACTCCAGCCTCTTCAGGGAGTCCAGCAGTATGGGCGCTGCCTCCTCCTTACCCGCGAATCCCACTATACCGCACATGGATTATCACGATTCTAATTATCGCATGAATTATAAAGCCTTTATTAAAACTTTACTGAAAAACCGATTGTCATAAGAGCATAATCTTATAAGCTTTATTAAAAATATTATTATAACGTTATAACCAGAATCATTGTTGCTTGGGCCAGCGGTATAAGTGACATCTCAGGTGCGGGTGAGGAGCACCCGAAGGAAAGCCAGTGCAGGCAGCCGCCCAATGCGGCTGAAGGAAAGCCAGTGCAAGCCGACCTTAGGTCGGAAGGAAAGCAATATGAAGAAGCAGACCTACCTCATGAGCACAGACGGAAGGAAGCATGTCATGCATCCTGTCAAGGTCTTTGACACCCCCGAGGCCTTCAGGGTGTTCTCAGGCGGGCTGGGATGGAAAGTCTTCAGGGAGCTCAGGGAGCCCTCCTGCCCCATAGACATAGCCAGGAAGCTGGGGGTCCACGAGCAGAAGGTGTACTATTACATAAGGAGGCTCAGGGAGGCCGGCCTAATAAGGGAGGTTGGCTCTGAGGCAAGGCTCGGGGCCACGGCGAGATACTACCAGGCAAGATACAATTCACTATGCGTTAGCCTCGGTCCCCCGGAGAAGGAAAGGGAGCTGAATGTCTCCTCTCCAGCGCACCTGAGGCTCCTCAGGCCCTTTGTTGAGCAGGGCAGGTTCAACGCCAGGATTATCGTGGGCTCGCCTGACCCGCACGGCCCCTGGAAGGCCAGGGCATCTGACTCGTGCTGCGCCATAGACTTCGCGCTTTTCATGGGAGCCTTCACCAGCGGAAAGGATGTCCCGAACTACATACTGGACACTGACATAAAGGAGTCAGACCTCAGGGGAAACCTCATACTCATTGGCGGACCCACCGTGAACATGGTGACCAGGAGGATAAACAGCGTGCTGCCTGTGGCCATAGACCTCAGGGGAAGCCCTAAGATAAGGTCAAGCCTGTCCGGCAGGTCCTACAGGTCTGACGAGGAGGGAATGATAGTCATTGTGGACAACCCCTTTGACCGCAGGAGGGGCTCCAAGATTCTTGTGATAGCAGGGAACAGGTTCCAGGGGACCAGGTCAGCCGTGCTCGCGTGGATAAAGGAGCTGGATTCTGTCATGGCAGGGAACGAGCATGACAGGAAATGCCTGGCAAGGGTGGTGCGGGGCTTTGATTTGGACGGGGACGGGGTCATAGACAGCCCCGAGTTCCTTGAATAGCCCACAGAATAAAAATGAATAATATTCACCCATTCTAAATATAAAATCCTATTTATTGTTTTTGAACAATTAAAGAACAAAATAGTATTATTTCTTAACAAAAAAATTAAAATGAGCCCTGTTACTTACACCCATGAAACTGTTTCATGCAAGTAATATATACCCCGGGAGAGAGAGTAAATACCAGAAACATGCGCCCTGGCCCTGGTGGGCCTGTGCATGTCATCCTGGCTGAGCCGCTTAAAAGCAAGCAACACGCGGCCAGGCAGGGGTAATAAAAATTGGAGGAATGGATATGAATATGAGAAAGGTTCTAGCAGGCGGCATGGCTGCAGTAGCGGCCGGCGCCACAGTAGCATTCGGAGCCTTTGCCCAGAGTTCCAACCTTGGTGCGTACGTTGACACCACAGGCAGCACTCCGGTCCCCCCATGGGTAATCATTGGGGCTGGGAACGGAAATGCCGAGTACGCCAAGGACGTTGTCGGCGCAGCTGACATCGCGGCCGGGACAGCCGGTTTCGTGACAACGGACAGGGCAATAGGCGGAGGAACCGAGGTATCCGTTTCCGGCGGTGTGAGCCTGTCAACACAGAACACAAAGCTTTACGCAGGCGACGCAATAAGCAACGCAAAGGACACACTGACCTCAGAGGACCTGCCAACAATACTGGCATCGGGCATCTTTGAGGACGACGAAGGAGACGAGTTTGAGTACGACCAGTACCTGGTAATGGGAAACAGCGCTCTCGCACTGAGCACATCAAGCGATGACGAGACGCTCGGCGAAGACCCTGACCCGGTTCTGATGGTACAGATCGGGACCTCTTCAGGCTCGCCGGTGTACACCCACAGGGTTGTATTCAACGACGACCTGAACCTCTCGGACAGCGCAATCGAAGGAAACGCGATTGATTTGTTCGGAACAACATACAGCATCTCTTCGGACACCACGACAAACAAGCTGGTGCTGTTCGGCTCTGCAAACAAGGAGACTCTCGCATCAGGGGAGTCGGCAACAGTGACCGTTGCAGGAGAGAGCTACGACGTTACACTGATAGGAATAACAGCCAGCGAGACTGTCGTGCTCAACGTGAACGGCGTGCAGAGAGAGATAGACGAGGACAGCTCAAGGACTGTGTCAGGACTCGAGGTTTACGTGGACGACGTGTTCTACTTCGACCCGGACCTGGGCATAACGAGCACTGCAACGTTCTCTTTCGGCTCTGAGCAGATGACGTTCGAGCACGGACAGTCTGTTGCGGTCGGAAGCGGCTCCTCAGAGGAGGACATCGATGGCACGGCCGTGAGTTTCACTGCCGGTTCAGGCACCGGAACAGTGTCTGTCATGGAGATCGCGGTAGCGGCACCTGACGACGACGGAGACTTCGCAGCAGAGGGATTCCCGTTCACTGACCCGGTCTTTGGAACCATAAAGCTGGCATTCGGCGGCGGAACCCCGGCGCAGGATGAGATGGCCACCTTCGATCTCTCAACAACCGGAGACGACACGGCAACAGTGAGCTTCACTGACTCGAAGGGCAACACAGAGACAATCGAGTGGGCCTACGACTCAGCTAAGTCAACACCCAGCAACGACCTGCAGCTGGCAGACGGTGACGGAGACGACATCGTGTTCGTCGAGGGAGCAGAAGTCAACGAGGATGACTACGTCATCATAAACCAGGACGACTTCTCTCACATGCTCGAGGTCACGGACATCTCGTTCTCCAGCAGCGAAGGTGAGATAGACCTCAAGGACGTCTTCAGCGGAACGACGTACACAGTGGACCTGGACGAGGATGACACCGACTACTACGCAGGGACAAAGATAATAGACGGAAAGACCTACAAGTTCTGGGCACACGACACAACCACAGACGTCTTCAGGGTGACCTGGGGCGACGCCTCGACAGCGTCAGGAAACGCCAGCGGTTACAACGTTGGTTCAGTGACCAGCATATACCCGACAATCGTGGCTGAGAGTGGTGCAGAGGTTACCTTCTTCGACGAGGTTACCTTCACATCAGACCCCGAGGGCAACACCTTCGAGATGTTTGGCATAGAGGTCACACTCGCCAACGCCACAAACACCATAGACGGGACAAACATCGAGTACACATACACCAACGCAACCGGTGTCCTGACACTGGAGGGAGTCAGCGGACCTGCGATGCTCCTCCTCGAGGAAGAGGGCGAGAACGCTGCAGGAGCTGACAAGCAGAACGCCGTGGTCGTGGAGACCGAGGACGACAGTGACGGAATCGAGATAAAGTCCTCACCAATCCTGACCTGCGCATCTGCTCCGGGCTCCTACATAACGCTGGGCTCGGACGATGACGAGAGCATAAACGGAGACAGGTACGGTACTCTCGTTCTGTTCGACGGCGAGGACCAGGGAGAGGCAACAATCTACTACCCAGACAACCAGGTGATAATGGCAGTGGGTATTGGAGCCAACCCCGTTTTCTCGACATCCGGCGAGTCAGGAACTGTGGAAGAGGCATACCAGATAACGACACCAATAACCAAGCTGGCTGACGAGGTCACTGGTTCAAGCCTTAACAGGGATGCAATCCTTGTGGGCGGACCTTGCGCCAACGCACTGGTCGCTGAGCTCATGGACGTTTCCACGAGCTGGCCAGACTGCGCGGCTGACTTCGAGAACCTGAACGAGGGCATGATAAAGGAGTACACTGACGCCTTCGGAACAGGCCAGAAGGCTCTGGTTGTTGCAGGCGTGACAGGTGATGACACCAGGTCGCTTGCAGGAAGGGTGCTGTCTGGTACAATGGACTACGAAGCCTAAGTAGCCAAACAATAACATAAATTCAGTGGGGGTTTTCCCCCACAAACTTCTCTTTTTTTGAACCCTTTACTGCTACCTTTATCGCCCGATATCTGCTTGGCAGGTTTGCTGAAACTAGTTCTGCTTTGTCCCAATTCACTGCTGCCCCGGGCAGCTTCCTTTCGGAAGCAAGCGTTCACGAAAAAAACTAGAAGGGCCTCTGGTCCCGCCTGAGCCTCATGACGCTGGGTATATTGCCGGCAAAACTCAGGATGTGCGCGTAGAAGTTCTCCACCTCGCCGTCAGAGAGCTTGGCCACGTTGTCAGCCTCAATGAGCGGGGCAGGGAGCCCGTATCCGGGGTGGTGGCCTGATATGGCGGAGAGCACAGAGCCCAGGGAGTCAGCCTCCCTGTCAGGGTCCTCTGTGCGGGAGAGAAGATCCACCCTCACGGGCCTGTCGTGGGTGGCGGTCTTGAGGTAGAAGCTCCTTATTGCCCTGGCGGATTCCCCGAAGTCACGGAGCACGGGGTGGTCATCCGGCTTTTCCGCGTAGGGGAAAAGGCTGCTCCTCTGCCCCTTCCCCAGGACCCAGTAGAGCAGGTTGGTGTCCCTGGTCTTTGCGAGGAGCTGGCCCATCTCACCTGCCCTGGGGTGGTCCACCCTGGAGATTATCTCCCTGTCAATCCTTGAGCAGTATGAAGTCCCCCTGGAGTCCTCTATGACCCCGGCCAGCACAATGCCCTGTTCCCTGCACCTTCCGTGGAGCTCAAGGAAGTCCCTCACCATGGAGGAGTATTCTTTGTACGCCTCAGAGCCCTTTGCTGGCCTGTCAGAGTAGTGAGGGACTATGGAGCCGTCCATGAGGAGCACGTCCGGACCGAGCTCGTCCAGGGCCCTGAGCGCTGTCCTGACCTCTGTCCTCTGGCGCATTATGGAGGAGAAATATGACCATTCCATGTCAGACAGTGCCTCCAGCACGTCAGCCTCAGGGGCAGGAATCCTCGAGGGATAGTAGCATGCCTTCTCCCTCTTTCCCTTCCTGTAGTGGAAGCAGACGGCAGCGGCCCTGACCAGTATGCAGTCGAATCCGTGCAGGCTCTTCCTGGAGAGCCCCCCGTCCACCCCGGCCACCTTTATGTCCTCCAGGGGGTCGGGCTCCAGTGTCCTGAGAATCTCGGTCTCCCTGCTTACCTCGCGAAGGAAGCCCGCCAGCTGCTTCCTCTTGCCCTCCGCCTTCTGTATGTTGCTGGCGATTTCCCTGATTCTCGGTATAAGCCTCTCCATGAAACAACCTGAGAATTCCTGGTAAGCAAGCCATTTATTGCTTGGCCTTTGAGACCGCGGAGTAAATCCTCTGCAGGGCTGACAGGTTGGTGAGCACGGCCAGCGCGGCTATCACGTAGGTAAGGTAGAGGGGTTCGAAAGAGGCCAGTATTATGCCCGCGAACAGTATGAGCATCCTCTCCGCCCTTTCCAGAAGGCCTCCCTTCAGCTCTGACTCGACCAGTTTCTTCTCCATGGCCGCTGCCTTGGAGTAGGTGGTCATGAGCGAGCCGAACAGGTAAAGGAAAATCCATGCCTCTGCCCCCAGAAAGAAGGAAGGGAGCCCTGCCAGCAGGAGCCCGAACACCACGATGAACTCTATGTACCTGTCCATCAGGGTGTCCAGGTAGGCCCCGAGCTTTGAGGTCTTGCCCGTGACCCTGGCCACCGAGCCGTCAATCATGTCCATGAAAGCAGAGAGAAGAATGAGCAGGGCCGCGTAGAGGAACTGGGAGCCAGCCAGGAAATACACTGATGCGAGTGCAGGAACGATTGATAGGAGGGTCCACTGGTTCGGGGAGAGCCTCAGCCTGCTGAAGGCAATCCCGATTTTGATGGAAAGCTCCCTGAACGCCTCCCGCCGCTTGTACAGGGTCATGACATGATTTGGAGGCCTGGCTTAAAAATAAATTCTTTGCCCTGAAACAATAATCATGGCCGGGCTCAGGGTGCTGGGAAAGAGGCCTTACAGACATGGTGATGGCGCGGTCATCATTGGCCTCGGCATATACGGCGAGGGTGATGAGGGGAAGGAATCCCTTCTTGCCCAGGGAAGCGCCTATTTACCTTACGATGCCAGGGGAGTGAACATATTCTGCCAGGGTGTAGGAACCAACCACTACATATCCAAGCATTTTCTCAGGAAGGTGAGTCCCAGGGACGTGGCTTTGGCTGCACTGACCCCCACAGGGCACTGGCCCACTGGCGGGGAGTACGACCCCCGCAGGAACGCGGAGCACATTAATATACTCGTTGATGAGGCGCCCGGGATGTTCCTCACAGATGATATAATCCTTTCCGCCCACAGCGCAGGTTGCAGGGACGCCTTTGAGGTGGCTTGCGGCAGGGACGACATAAAGGGAATACTGGCCTTCAGCCCTGCCAGGGACCTGTATGATGCATTCACCAGGAAATGGCACAACAGGTATGCTGCAAAGATTCCATGGGTCACCGGCCCCCTTGTCAGGCACGAGGTGAACTGCAACGGGTGGCAAATCCCTGGCACGGAAAACACGGCCAAGTTCAGGCTGGAGAGCTTTCCCGCTCTTGTGAGAAACGTGAAGAGCGCGGGCCTGATGGACGATTATGTCAGGGAGGGGTTCCCGCCTGTCCTGATTTTCCACGGAACCCATGACCAGAGAGTCCCATACCATCACGCAGAGGCACTGAAAGAGCGGCTGGAGGAGAACGGTGTGGAGCATGAGCTCGTCCCCGTTGATTCCGGCCATTATCCATTCCTTACAGTGGATGAGCTGGATGTGGTCAGGCCAGGGGTCAGGGAGTTCTTTGGCAGGTTGATTGGACAGGAGAATCCGCCGGAAGGGGTAGCTGACAGATTGAGGAAGGATGTGGAAGGCTGGATGACCCGCAGGCTGAGGGAGCTGTACCTCTAGGCCTTTGAGAAGCCCACCTGGACTGTACCGCCCTGGAACTCGCATTTGCCCCTGCTCTTTCCGGTGAGCCCGTACTTCACTGAGGAGGCGCCCACTCCCTGCAGGATTTCCCCCTCATGCTTCCTGAGGGCCTTCTCTGTCTCTTTGTCCGCCTGGAGTTCCAGCACAATGCTCTCTGTGACCCTTAGGCCCTCTTTTTTCCTCATTACCTGCACGGTCCTGACCAGCTCCCTTACCAGGGCCTGGTCCCAGAGAACGTCCCCAAGGCCCAGCCTCCCTCCAGGGAACTCCTTCATGCTGCTTGAGGTCTTCTGCAGTAGCCTCACCTCAGCAACGTTGCCCATGAACCTGATTGTCTCCCCGAGCTCCTCCACTGCCTTCCTGGTGTCCCTGTCCTTTGGGTGAATGTGCACGGCCTCCAGGGGCCACTTGAGCTTGAGCTTCTCCTCCTCCCTGAGGGAGTTCATGGACTCTATGAGCTGCTTCACGGTTTCCATTCCCTTCTCCAGGTCCTTGTCAACAAGGGCCTTTTCCTGCTTTGGCCAGTCCTCTGCGTGCACGGACTGCTCACTGCCAGTGAGCTCCTGGTATATCCTCTCGGTCATGAAGGGCGCGACAGGGGCCATTATCCTCATGAGCCTGTCCATGGTGTAGTGCAGGGCGTATTCAGCTCCTGCCCTGTCCTTTCCCCTGTACCAGGGGGATAGCCTCTCCCTCACCAGCTTCACGTACCACCTTGAGAGGTCGCTGAGTATGAAGTCCCCGGTCTCTGACACCAGCCTGTGAATCTGGTAGACCTTGGCGTCTTCTGTGCGGTCCAGGAGACTGTTCACCCTGCTCATAATCCACCTGTCCTCTGGCCTGAGGGAGGGCTTCTGCCTGGGGGCCTTTGGCGCGTAGGCCTTCGTGAACTGGAACACGTTCCAGAGCACGTTGAAGAGCTTGCTGGTCTCCCTGGCACTCTCCCAGTTGAAATAGAAATCGTCCCATGGGGCGCTGCTCATGAGGTAGAACCTCAGCACGTCCCTGCCGTACCTCTCAACCACCTGGGCAGGAGTTACCACGTTTCCCTTGGACTTGGACATCTTGAGTCCCTTGGAGTCCAGCACGAACCCGTGGAGCATTATGGTCCCGAACGGGGACCTGTCGAATGTTAGCACACTGGTTATCATCTGGGAGTTCCACCATCCCCTGACCTGGTCAGGCCCCTCTGTCTGGAAATGCGATGGCCAGAGCCTCTCGTAAAGTGCCTTCTTCCTCGGGTACTCGAGAGCTGCCCATGTGGAGACCCCTGAATCGAACCACACGTCCAGCACGTCAGGCGTCCTTTTCATGGCCTTGCCGCATTTCCCACACTTCAGTTTCACCCTGTCTATCTCAGGCCTGTGGAAGTCAATCTCTTTATCGAGGCCCGCCCTCTTCCTGAGCTCCTGGAACGAGCCGATTACCTCAATCTCCCCGCAGGCGCACTCCCATATTGGCAGGGGAATACCCCAGTACCTCTGCCTGGACACTGGCCAGTCCCCGAGGTTCTGGAGCCAGTTCCTGAACCTCCTTCCTGCCCACTCAGGGACCCAGCTTACCTTTGAGTTCTCCTCGAGAAGCTTCTTCCTTACCCCGGTTATTTTGAAGAACCACTGGGGAACGCTTATCTGCAGCAGCGGGGATGAGCACCTCCAGCACATGGGGTACTCGTGGCTCACGGGCTCCTTCCTGATGAGCATGTCCCTTTCAGAGAGCTTCTGGATTATTATGGGGTCAGCGTCCTTGACAAACCTCCCCTCGAGCCATTTCCCCGCCTCCTTTGCAAAGGTCCCGTCCATGCAGACAGGAGAAATCCTGGGGAGCCCTTCCTGCACCCCTACCTGGTAGTCCTCTGCTCCGTGCCCCGGGGCTGTGTGCACAAGGCCCGTCCCTGCCTCCAGGGTCACGTACCTGGCCGAGGTCACCACCCTGTGCGCCCCCTCCAGACCCTGTATGGCCGGGACAAGGTCCTTAAGGGGGTGCTCGTAAAGCGTGCCTGAGAGGTCGTCACCTGAGATAGTCTGCACAGTGGTGTAGGATTCGATTCCCGCCTTCTCCATGAACGTGTCCACGAGCTCTGTTGCGATTATGTACTTCTCGCCCGAGGGTACCTCAACCATGGAGTATGAATATGTGGGGTGGACCATTATGCCCGTGTTCGCCGGAAGGGTCCATGGCGTGGTGGTCCAGATTATGAAGAACTCCCTTTCCTTGCCCTTTATGGGGAACTTGACATATACCGAGTCGTCAGTGACGTTCTGGTACTCTATCTCGTTGTAGGAGACAGCGGTTGCGCACCTGGGGCAAACGTGCACGGGGTAGAGCCCCTTGTACAGCAGGCCCTTCTCGTGTGCCCTCCTGAACGTGAACCAGGCCCCCTCTATGTAGCTGTTATGCAGGGTTATGTAGGGCCTGTCCCAGTCCATCCACACCCCCAGGTTTGCGAACTCCCTGCTCATCACACCTATGAACTGCGTGGCGAACTCCCTGCACTTCTTAATGAACTTCGCTGCCCCATAGGCCTCGATGTCCCTCTTGCTCGAGAACCCCAGCCTCTTCTCCACCTGGTGCTCTATGGGCGTTCCGTGGCTGTCGTACCCTGGCTGGTCCCACACGTCGAAGCCCTGCATCCTCCAGAACCTGATGTAGGAGTCCTTGATAATCTTGTTCCATCCCGTGCCCATGTGTATGTTGCCCGTGGCGTATGGAGGGCCGTCAGCGAAGAAGAATGGCTTTCCGCATGCCCTCTTCTTCTTGACCTTCCTGTAGGTGCCCTTCTTTTCCCACTCCTTCAGCACGGCCTCCTCCAGGCCCTGGGGGTCGAACCTATCGAACATCGCTCCACCGTTCCCTTTAACTAATGATTTTGTGGGTTATGCTTATTAATAGTATCCGATTCGCTCGGCAAGCCTCCTGGCAAAGGGCATCCACACGCAGAAAGCCCCCGGGTTCCCTGTCCCCGCAGCTTCTCTCAGCCTGGGCAGGATAAACCTTTTCATTGCCTCCAGGGAGCCATTCCCTTCGTATATGCTCTCAATGTCCATTTCAATCATATCCGGGTAAAGCACGTACGCCTGGAACCTGTCAGGCAGGGATCCGTGCACCACCCTTTTCATCAAAACCAGCATAGCGGTTCATCTGTCCACCTCCATATTCTTGAAGAAAGCGCTTTCAGGCGCAGGAGATTCAGGTCTGAGAAAGCAGGGGCCTCTGTCAACCCAGGATCCGGCATTCACCCTTCATCTGAATCCCCTGATACTATTCTGTAGCCAGAATTTAAAAGCTTTAGTGTCTCTTCCCTCTGGTTGTCAATGGTCCTTTCGCCCCGCATGACAGAGTCCCTGTATCCTATGTACCTTCTCATGTCCTTCGAGAAGCTCTCTATTATATCAATCGGGAGTATCAGTGACCTGTCAGCCGCCTCAACTATTTCAGCGCTCATCTTGTGCTCGAGGGCGATGGCTATTGTGCTCTTTCCCTCTTTTTGGGCGATTGCATGGTGACTCGCCAGGTCGCTGTCCCCTGAGGCTATGCATATGCTTTCAATATCCGCATTGTACACCAGGCTCTCCACCTTCTTCTTTATCTTGAAATCAGCGTAACCCTCTCCTGTCCCCGGCCAGAAGGCGAACGGCGGGCCTAAAGCTATGCCTTCCATGTGCTTGTTCCTCTGGTCAAGGTAGAAAACCTTCTCAGATACCTCTCCCTCATGCTCAAGATAGCAGAGCGAGAGGTCCAGCACCGGGGCTACCAGGGGCGATTCCCAGTACCTGTGTATTACGTTGTTTCCGTCAACCAGCAGGGCTATTTTGCCCATTTTACCTCCTCCGAAAATGCTTATTAACAGATAACTTAATATGCTTTACATGAACTGCATAGGAATCGAGAGCACGGCACACACATTCGGGATTGGCATAGTTAACGATAGGGGTAAAGTGCTGGCCAATGAGTGGGACACCTACAGGCCCCCTGGCGGGTGGGGAATCAAGCCCATGGACGCCGCAGCGCACCACTCAGAGGTTGGACAGGCAATCCTGGACAGGGCTCTGAAGAAGGCGGGCCTGTCCATTGATGATGCCTCCCTTGTGGCCTTTTCCCAGGGCCCGGGCCTTCCGCCCTGCCTGCACAGGGGACTGGATTTCGCCAGGGGCCTATCGGGCAGGGGAAGGCCGGTAATTGGTGTGAACCACTGCGTAGCCCACATAGAGATAGGAAGGCTGAAGTGCAGCCAGAGGGACCCTGTTGTCCTGTACACCTCAGGGGCAAACACCCAGGTCATCTCTTACGTTGAGGGAAGGTACCGATGCTTCGGGGAGACCATGGACATTGGCATAGGAAACGCCCTGGACAAGTTCGGCAGGGAGATAGGGCTCGGCTTTCCCGCTGGCCCGAAAATAGAGGAGATTGCCAGGAAAGGGGCCTATAAAGAGCTGCCCTATACGGTCAAGGGCATGGACCTCTCCTTCACAGGAATAGTTACCGAGGCCGCCAGGAGGGTCAGGCAGGGGCAGAGCAAGGCTGACATGTGTTTCTCGCTACAGGAGACCCTCTTTGCCATGGCCACAGAGGTCACTGAGAGGGCCCTTGCGCACACCAAAAAGAGCGAGATCCTCCTCACCGGAGGGGTGGCTGCCAACAGGAGGCTTCAGGACATGCTCTCCATAATGTGCAGGGAGCGGGGTGCTGATTTCGCTGCCGTGCCCAGGAATCTGGCCGGGGACAACGGTGCCATGATAGCATGGACCGGGATTCTCATGCAGAAGGCTGGCATGGTGTCAAGAAAAGAAATCCTCTCCAGGCAGAGGACTGATGATGTGGACGCCCTCTGGGTGTCAGAGAAGTGAGCATTTCCTGAGATTCTCTTTGATTATGCCGGCAGAGCGGGCAAATGCCTTTCTCGTGTCCTCGCTCAGCTCCAGCTCAACGACCTCTTTGATGCCTTCCCTGCCCAGCCTGGCTGGGACCCCGATGAACAGGCCCCTCTGGCCGTATTCCCCGTCCAGATAGGCAGATACCGGCATTATCTCGCCCGAATCCCTGAGTATGGCCTCAACCATCCTCGCTATTGAGGCCCCTGGCGCGTAGAAGGCAGAGCATGTCTTTAGATGGGATATGACCTCTGTCCCTGAGTCCCTGGTTCTCTTCACTATTTCACCCAGCCTCTCAGCGGATACGGAATCTTCAGCTGGTTTTCCGCCCACCTTTGTGCGCTCCAGGCAGGGCACCATGGTGTCACCGTGGCTTCCCATTACCATGGCCTCTATCTCAGAGGGAGGCCTTCCTGTCTCAAGGGAGAGCAGGCACCTGAGCCTGGCCGAGTCCAGGACCCCTGCCATTCCCATGACCCTTTCTCTGGGAAATCCGAGTTCCCTGTAGGCCAGCATGGCCATCATGTCAAGGGGGTTTGTGATGACTATGGCTATGGAGCCATGGGCGTGCTTCCTTATGTCACTGCACACCTTCCTGATTATGCCTGAGTTGACCTCCACGAGGTCCTCCCTGCTCATGCCGGGCTTCCTGGGCACGCCTGCAGTGACCACTACTATGTCGGAATCCCTGATGTCTGAGAAATCGTTCGAGCCCGTGACCCTTGCACTGCTCCCTGAGAGCGGGGTGCTGTGCTGGATATCCAGGGCCTTTCCCTGCGGTATTCCCTCCACTATATCCACAAGGCACACGTCAGCGAGGCCTGAGCCTGCTATTGCCATGGCTGCGGTTGAGCCCACGTTTCCTGCCCCTATGACTGACACCTTCTTCATAGCTATCACCTAAGCTGAATAATCTCCGGCGAAATCCGCCAGCCTCCTGCACCCTTCCTCGAGCCTCTCCATGGTTTCTGTGTAGCTGAGCCTTATGTGCCCGGGCATGCCGAAGGCAGAGCCAGGGACAGCGGCAACTCCGGCCTCCTCGAGGAGCCTCCTGCAGAATCCCAGGTCCTCCTGCTGGGGAATGCTGGGGAAGACATAAAATGCTCCCCCTGGTGCGGTGCAGGAGAATCCCTCCATGGTGTTGAGCTCCCTGACCAGGAAATCCCTCCTTTCCCTTAATCCCTCCATAATCCCGCGGGGATTATAATCCCCCCTGAGGGCGTTGATTGCGGCCCTCTGAACGATGGAGCACGCGTTTGAGGTTGACTGGCTCTGGAGCCTTCCCATGGCCTTTATGGCTTCCTCAGGTCCGGCGCAGTATCCAATCCTCCATCCAGGTATGGCGTGACTCTTGCTCAGGCCGTTCACAGTGAAGGTGAGCCCGCGTATTCCCTCACTAAGCGAGGCCGGTGAGACGTGCTCTCCCTCATAGATGAGCTTCTCGTATATCTCGTCAGAAACGAGCAGGACTCCCCTCTCCTGGCAGAATCCCGCCAGCTCCTCTATTGCTTTCCTTGATGCAACAGTGCCCGAGGGGTTTCCCGGCGAGTTCAGGATTATCGCCCTCGTCTTCTCTGTGCACCCCTGCTTTATGGAGTCCATGTCCAGGCTGAATCCCTCTCCGGGCTCTGAGAACAAAGGCACCCCTCCGGCAAGCCTGACCATCTCAGGATAGCTTACCCAGTAGGGCTTTGGGATTATAACCTCGTCCCCGGGGTTCAGCACGGCCTGAAAGAGGTTGAAAAGGGCCTGCTTCGCTCCTGCAGTTATTATGACCTCGGCCGGCGAGCATTCCACGCCGTTCTCCCGCTTTAGCTTCTCGCACACTGCCTGCCTGAGCTCCGGAAGGCCTGATGACGGGGTGTAACCTGCGTCATCTTCGCTGGCTGCCCTGCACACCTCCTGCCTGAGCCTATCCGGCGGGGGGAAATCTGGCTGGCCCGCGCCCAGGTCCACGATATCCCTTCCCTGCGCCTTCAGCTCTTTTGCCCTGGCTGATATGGCAAGGGTCGGGGAGTCTGGTATGGATTTTGCCCTTTCAGAGAGCATGTTAAAGCCTTGGGAAATGGATTTAAATGCTGTCATGAACTGAAAACCAATGGTTAATTATCACTCAGGGTCAACGGAAAGGCTTAAATATTAATTAATTAGTATTTCACTACTCAGTGATGACATATGTCGCATTAACAGAATATCATGCTATCCAAATTCACAAACCAAACCCAGTCAAACCGGAAAGAAGCGAACGCATCTATCCGGTAAACCCTTAATGGGGGCAACAAACACGCCGGGCACTGAAGGCCAAAACCAACGAAAGGAGGTGGACGGTGATTCCATTAGGCCTGAGAGTGCGCATGGCGCGGTTTTTGCTAATAAATAATGTCTGACGTTTTCTACCGAACCATTTTCAAAGAGAGGAAGGAGGAAAGAGCCATGCAGAAAAACACCATCAATGCAATTTTCATCACGATTATCGCGCTGGCCCTGGTCGCTGGCTGCCAGACCACTGGGACCAGTATCAACCGGGGAAACATCTCCCCCTCGGCGTCCAAGTATCTGGACGCGGCAAACCACGCCCTTGGCGCGGGCCAGTATAACCAGGCCCTGAGGCACACTGAGACGGCCCTGAAGTACAACCTAACCTCAAACGCCCAGGCAGAGGCCTACCATATCAGGGGCCTCTCTTACAGTCGCCTGGGCCACTACCAGGAGGCCCTTGCTGACCTGGATAAGGCCTCGGCACGGATTCCAAAAGCCAAGGCCGACCTGGCCAGCCTTCTGCTGAGGGTCCCGGTCAAGGAGCTCAAGGACCCCGCGAGGTCCCTGGAGCTCTCAACCTCCCTGCTCAAGGGGGGGCTGGACTTCAGCCTCCAGAAGGAGGTTGAGAAGGCCTGGTTCAGGGCCTACCCGGAAGCCATGTCTGTCGCCCTGGCCGGGAGCGATTATGCCTTGGTTCTCAGCATGACCCGGTTCGGGCTGGGGAAAGGGATTCTCTCCGAGACCGACCCCGGCGTTCTCGGCTACCGGGGAATTGCTCAGGCCCGCTCCGGGAATCCGGGGAAGGCCCTCCCCGATCTGGAGGCTGCCCGCAAGGCCAGGCCCCAGGACAAAAGGGTCGCCATCGAACTCGCCAGAGTGCTGGTTGACCCGGAAAACAAGGGCAGGGATGTCCCGAGGGCTATCCAGCTGGCAAAGGTGGCCGGGGGCGACTCGGTAGCCGAGGTCTACCAGGCAGCCAGGGAGCAGGCTGCGAAGGCGGGGGACTATGCCCGCGCAATCGAGCTGGCCACTGACGCCATCTCATCCGGCCAGCTCGGCAAGAAGGAGGAGGCCACGGCCCTTCAGGACAAGGCCGGATACTGGCGAGCCATGGGCCAGCCCCGCCAGGCCCTGGACGACTACAACAGGGCCATCTCGGGCATGAGGTCAGGAAAGGGCTTCACCCCAGAGGACCGGGCCATGGCCCTGGTCGGCAAGGGGGACTGCCTAATCGGCATGGGAGATGTCCTCAATGGACTCATGGCCTACCAGGCGGCCATCATGGAGGAGCCGGGATATTCCCCCGCATATTTAAAGGCGGCCCAGCACCTCATGGGCCAGGATGCCGTGAGCCTGGAGGACGCCGAGCTCGCGGTTCAGTATTCTGAGAAGGCATTCAGCCTTGACTCGAATGCCGAGACCTATGACCTCCTGGCGCGGGCCCTTGCCACCAAGATATCTGTTCAGGCAAGGTCAGGGAACCTTGGGGGTGCGCTCCAGACATTTGGAGATGTCCAGGGCATCGTAAGGGTCCATGGCCAGCTCCCTGATGAGACCGCCCAGCTCATGTACATGACGCTGGGTGATTCCATGTACCTGAACCAGCGATACAGGGAGGCCGCGGCCTATTACAGCAAGGTGCTGGAAATCAACCCTGAGAACAAGCTCGCGCTGAACAACCGTTCCTGGGTCCGGAGCGCGGCGCCTGACCCGGCGGCGAGAAACCCCAAGGGAGCCCTCAGGGACGCCATGAACCTGAACCAGCTCGATGACCAGGATTATAATTACCAAGAAACCCTGGTCAACGCGCTACTGAGGGACGACAACAACATGGGTCGCAAGATCGGAGAGGAGCTCCTCAAGAGGATGGGGCAGGACGGCTCCATCCAGGCATCCCATTTCACCAAGTACAAAAAGCGTTGGGATGCTTATTACAGCCAGAGCATCCCATACACCGAGCCGCAGTAGCGTTAAGGGCCGGCCCCCTGAAAAGCAGGGTCGGCCCGAAGGAGGGGTTATGGCAAAAATGAAAACATTGTTTCTGGTGTTCATGGCGCTCCTCCTGTTGGGGGGCTGCGTCAGGCCCATCAACAAAAGGGTGGGGGAGGTGAAAATCACCCCTGACCAGTCCTGGGGCGTGGACACCGTTGGCCTCATAAGGACGTATGAGGTCAAGAGGGGGAAGACAAAGAAGACCGAGGTGGAGGAGCTCGAGCTCTACGGGGACAACAGCATCCCCGAGGACACGACAGGGCTATTCTTCCTGTTCGAGTTGGTCTCTCGGGGCTCCCGCCCCCACATGGTGGAGTGCAAATATAACATAACCTATTCAGATGACCAGGAGGTAGAGACCGGGGCCGTCCAGTACGAGGGGTCAGTGTCCTCAATCAAGCACCGCATCGACCTCCTGAGGCACATCGACCCCCGAAGGCCTGCGGAGGTCAGGGTTTCCGTAAGCATCACTGATGAGCGGGGAAGGCCCATCTTCCCCCCCATCCAGCAGATCAGGTACAGCACGCCTGCCTTTCTTAAGGCTCCGGAGCCGGGGGTACCGAAGCGCTTCTCAGTAAAAGATGATGATGCCCTGGTAAGGACATTCTGGGCGGGGAGTGGCGAGAGCAGCCGCCTGGAGGGAAGGGAGCTTGACATTGGGGAGCTTGTTCCGGTCCCAAGCGACACGCTTGGCCTCTACCTTATGTGCTTGTCCCCTGCAGGCATCGGGGAGCACAACTTGGTCAGCTACTATACCATCAGCTACCAGGACGGTGAAACCCCTCATCCGGTAAAGACCAGGGTCATTGTTTACAGGGGAAAAGGAGGCGCAAAGCACCGCATTGACCTCCTGAGGCACATCGATCCCAGGAGGCCGGCAAAGGTCAGCCTGCTTGTCAGGGCAGAGAGGCAAGGAGGGGAGTACATGAGGTTCCTGCCACCGGTGGAGTACTTTACACCGGTCCTGTCCGAGCACATAAAAACGGACATGTGAATGAAATAACATGTATTAGGAAGGGGTGTGTGGAGGGCGCCCTTTCCCTTTGCTTTGTCAAATAAAAGGGATATTATAAGCAAAGGCCCTGTAGAAAACATAGTATAAGTAGGACCGCCGTCCTACTATTAATCACG
>CAZSLL010000012.1:0-40970 GCA_964607835.1 uncultured archaeon
AGGTGCAGGGGCAAGGGCCCCTCTGACTGCGTGAACACGGTGGGCCCTGAAACATACCAGGGAGGGATAGAGGACACCCTGGGCTGGGGCTCCCTGGCAGAGCAGACCACCGAGTACCCCCAGGCGGCCAGGGTGCTTGTTTTCACCAGGCTCTCCAGGGAGGGAAGGCAGTTCTGGGCAGGGTTCTGGCTGACCATAGAGCGCTCAGGACCGGACAGCTTCCAGGTGAACGGGGACACCCTGGGCTCACTGGACATCCACGTGGAACCTGACTACATAAGCACGGTGAGGGATTTCATCACAGAGAGCTTCATGATTCCCTTCAACCCCCTGTGGGTCAACAAAATAGCATTCAGCACAGCATCCGGGACACATGTACTGGGCTTTGACGAGCCCGGATCAGCATCGGGCGAGGAGTCAGGCACAGAGCTCACCTCAGTGGGAAGCAACTACTCTGCGGTGCTGGCAGTGGAAAGCGGCATAAGTAGCCCTGTCATGGTTTACAACAGCCCCTCATACATGTGCGGCAACGGGGAGTGCGAGTCCGGGTCTGGAGAATCCTCTGCCAACTGCTGCCTGGACTGCGCCTGCGGCCAGGGATACTACTGCGATGCCTCGGGCTCGTGCAGGCCGGAGTCAGGGATATCGCTGAGGCTGGTGGGCATGCCCTCGGGGATAAACAACTGCTTCCAGGAGCACGAGCTCACGGCCACTGTCGAGGTCATGGGCGCCCCCACCGGGCACGAAATGGGGGATGCGTGGTACAAGCTAAGGGACCGGCTCTACCAGACCAGCTGCACGAAACTGTCCGGGAGCATGTACACCTGCCCTGTCACAGTGCCCGCCATGGAGGGATGCCAGGAGGGCACCTTTGTCCTGGGCCCCAACTCCCTGGGCCTCTCGGTAACCTACCCTGACGGCTCAGGGACAACATCGAAGAGCATGCAGGTATCCCTGCCTGACGTGAGCATAGGCTCATACACATGCGGGCAGTATGGTTGTGAGGATGATTTCGGGGAGGGAAGTGATGAATGCTGCTATGACTGCGGGTGCCCCTCCGGATACTGCAGCTATCACGAAGGCATCCAGCCCTCGGAGGCACAGTGCCTGCCTGACCCCGGGCCTGATGACATAGTGCTGGAGTCCATGGACCCGCTGCATTTCACAGGGCTCGAGGGAGGTAGCGGAAGTATAGAGGCCTCCATGGGGCTACCTGAGGGGTTCGGCCTGGTCTCGGGGACGTGCTCCATGTCATGCTCAGGCGTGGCCGGGTGCACGGCGTCCTGCACGTCAGGCTGCACGATCTCGGATGGGGGAGCAGACTGCTCAATCATGTTCACCATTGACGGTTATGACGTGGAGAGCGACTACACGCTTTCGCCTGAGCTGGCTCTGGAGCTTGAGTTCCGGAACGGGAGCAGGGGAATTGTGAGGGAGACAGTAACCAAGCGGCTCAGCCTGGTCTCAGTGGGCTCCAGGTGGTGCGGGAACCTGGAGTGCTCAGGGGACGAGGCCAGCTCTGACTGCTGCTTTGACTGCCCCTGCCCTGAAGGGGAGTACTGCCACTCATCGAACATAGAGGCACCCACCCAGGGCGACGAGTGCAGGGCACTCTCCTCAGCGGCCCTTGTGATAGACAGTGTGGAGAGCCTTGAACTGGAGGACTCCACCAGGGAGCACGTGGTCGCGGTCAGTGGTCACATTCCCCGTGCGCCCGCTGGCCTCGAGCTCGGGGGGAGCTGCGAGCTGGCAGGAGGAGAGCTTGGATGCGAGCTCTACTGCACAGGAAGGGGAATGGCCGAAGCCGGATACAGAGTGGAGTGCGGACTGCACATCCCCCCGATAGACTACGTGACAGGGGGCCAGCCCTACTACGACCCCGTGGAGAGGGTGCTCACAATCCCTGAAAACATCATCAACATCACGGTTTCATACAATGACGGGCCTGAGAAGAGGCAGGACACCTACCAGAGGGAGCTCGGGGAGATGTCCATTACCGTGACCTCCCACTGCGGGGAAGGAGGATGCGAGGAGGACCTCGGAGAGGACCAGAGCACGTGCTGCAGGGACTGCGGATGCTCGGGATTCGGTGACGACTACTTCTGCTTCACTGGCGGGAGCCCGAGCGGGGAGTGCGTGGACAACAGCAGCATACTGCTCGAGGTGGGCGGGTTCGACCCAGAGCCCCTGGGATGCATAATCGGTTATATCGGCGGACCGTGCAAGTTCATAGGCTCGGTGGGCGTGAACATGAGCATCGTGAACGCCCCCTCTGGCATCGAGGTACTGGAGGGATTCTTCACAGAGCAGGGCGAGGACGGGGGAGACATGGAGTGCTCCCAGGCCGGGGGGAGCCCGGGCTTCACCTGCGCCTTCCTCCCGGGCGACCTTCCGGGCGAGGAGGGCTCAGAGACCAGGGAGTACGGGTTCACGGTACAGACCGGGTACACAATGGAGGGGGTGCAGGTCCTCCAGAGCCTCACTGCGTCCGCAGAGGCCACGGTCATGAGGAACAAATCCCGGGCACTCGAGAGCTGCGAGGAGGAGCTCGAGCGCATGGAGGAGAGGATAAGCGACCTGGAGGAGCAGAAGGCCAGCTCTGAGGGCTACTCCAGCCTGTACACCCTCCTGGCCGTGCTGCTCATGGTGGCCTTTGTGGTTTGCGTGCTGTGTATGTGCGAAATGGGCATATGCCAGAGCCCTGTATCCGGAAGCACGCCTTCTGTCGGTCCTGCCATAGGCGTTTCGGGGCAAGATAATGGTGTATGGGCTGAAAACGCCATAAGCTATAGCAGTGACCAGGCCGGCGGAACAGTGAGCTTTGCGTTCTGCGCTTCCCCCTGCGTGCCCATACTCAACATGGCCATGAGCGCTTACGGGATGTCATCCAAGGCAGACGACAAGGCGCTGGAGCTGGAGAGCCAGATACAGCAGTACACCATGCAGATGGAGCAGAAGCAGGCCATGTGCTCCTCAGAGAGCTTCGGCCAGCTGGCCCAGGCCGAGCAGGGCATGATGCCCATGATGCTTAACTGAAGTGATGATTATGGAAAAAACAGAAAGGCTCTTGATGGAGGCGTTCGCTGTCATGGCGAGCTACCTGGCGCTAACGGTCACCATAGCCGGAGCAGTGACCATAAGCACGTTCGACTCCACAGGGACCCCCATAGGAACCCCCCTCAGCATACCAGAGGGAAGCATAGTGAGCGCAGGGGTGACTGCGAGCCAGGCCACCCAAACCATTGCCTTCAGTGTGAGCAACGGCAGCTCAGGCGTGAGCATCGACCGGACATGGCTCTTTGCATGCAGGGACATGAATCCGCAGGAATGCATGCAGAGCATATTCGTGGAGCCCCAGGTGCTCTCAGGGAACGGGCAGTATGAGATGGGGTGGAGCAGCGTTTCTGAAGGCGAGCCAGGGTCAGCCAACCTGTTGTCCATGACCAGGTATGTAAAGGCCGGGAGAGTGGGATGGTCAGGCTCCTGGCACAGCGTGAACCGGTCCCCTGAAGGGGTCTTCACTGTCACAGGGGCCAGCCTCTCACAGGCGGGGGTGTACGCCACCAGCGTTGACATAATACCAACCATCAGGCAGTTCATTGAGAGCTACGGAATGGTCCCGGCAAACCCCTCTTGGATCACAAAGGTCGTGCTCTCTGGGGCAGGGAGCATATACGAGGTGGCCTTCGGCGGGGAGGACAGCTTCATACCGCCTGAGAGGCCCTCCTCCGGAATCACTGCGGGGGAGGAGGTGTCCTCCATATCCGATGATTATTCGCTGCTGTTCAGGGAGGCAGGGAGCGTAAGCCAGCCCCTGGCACTCTACATGAACCCGTCCTACACATGCGGCATGCTGGGATGCGAATCCGGTTCAGGCGAAACCTCGGCCAACTGCTGCCTGGACTGCGGGTGCGGGCAGGGCTACTACTGCGACACCATGGCCATGGAGTGCAGGCAGGAGGCATCCATAGCCCTCTCTGTGGTCAGTGGCTACAATCCCAAGGTGTCCAACTGCTACGAGAGCCACGAGCTCCTTGTGCCGGCCAGGCTTGAGGGGGCGCCCGGAGGTTTCGAGGTCACGGGAACCTGGTGCAGACTGGGAGGGGTGTACAGCACATGCGAGTGCGAAAGGTCAGGAAGCACCTTCACGTGCTCTGTCACAGTCCCGCCTGTGGAGGAATGCGACAGCGGCGAGTTCAAGGTAACAGACAACGGGCTCAAGATGACCGTGCAGTACATGGACGGGGAGGACCAGAGGCAGAAGACCGTGGAGACCGGGTTCCCTGACGTGACAGTGGGCTCCTTTGTTTGCGGTGAGAACGGGTGCGAGACCTGGCTGGGCGAGAGCATGGAGAACTGCTGCATGGACTGCCCATGCCCAGGGGGGGATTACTGCAACTACATGCCAGGGGAGGACCCCAGCTCAGGGGAGTGCTATCCTGAGCTCTCTGCCTCTGACTTCCGGGCAGCGAGCCTTGACCCTCCCCATTTCTACGACCACGAGCCAAACCAGGGACTGGACATGCTCATCAATATAGGCAGTGCTCCAAGGTCCCTCTCCATCGAGGGCATCTCGTGTGGCATGGAATGCGCCCATGACCAGGGGGACTGCTCTGCTTCCTGCTCTCTGGGCTGGGACATGACAGAGTCTTATGACCCGGACAAAGCCAACCTCTCGGTCATGCTCACCTTCACCGTGCAGGATTACAACCCCCTCAGGGAGTACAGGCTTTCCCCTGTCCTCGGGTTTGACCTGGAGTACAGGAACGGTACCGGGAACATCATAAGCGAGACCATCACAAAGACCTTCAGGCAGGTATCCATAGGCGCTCACTGGTGCGGGGACGGCTACTGCGGGGAGGACGAGAACAGCCTTTCCTGCTGTTATGACTGCCCCTGCCCGGCAGGGCAGTACTGCGACACAGACACCCAGGCCGGGCCCAGCAGGCAGGATGCCTGCAGGGCAGAGGATTTCAGTATGCGTCTCGAGAGCGTGGGAAGCCTGGACCTGCAGGACTCCTCGAAGGACCACGCAGTGCCTGTAAATGTCAGGGTAAGCAGCTTTCCATCGGGCACAGAGCTGTCCCCCACCTGCACGCTCGCGGGAGGGGACGTGGACTGCTATGTCACGTGCAGGAGGTCGACATCGAGCAACCCCCAGGACTACCTTGCCGAATGCGACCTCATGGTCCCGGCAATGGACTACGTATCATCGCCTTACTACAGCCCATCTGACAGGCTCATCACACTTGAGCAGAACCATCTGTCCATCAACATGACCTACTTCGACGGTGCCAGGACAGGGCACAGGAGCCTGGACCAGGACCTCGGCAATGTGGGGATAAACGTGACCTCCCACTGCGGGGAGGGAAGCGGTGACCCCTTCATGATGTGCGAGTCCTGGCTCGGGGAGGACCAGGACACCTGCTGCAGGGACTGCGGGTGCTCTGAGTACGGTGACTCCTACTTCTGCTACACAGGGGCAAGCCCCAACGGGCAGTGCGTTGACAACAGCACCATAAGGCTCATGATAACCGGCTCTGAGCCAGACCCGTGGGAGTGCGTCATAGGGAGGATAGGGGGAGACTGCAACTACATCAGGACCCACATCATAAAGGCGCATGTCCTGAACTCTCCGTCTGACCTCCAGGTAATCGAGGCGCGCTATTCCATTGGCGGAAGCGAACCAAGCTCTCTGGAGTGCGAGGCCGGGGAGGGGCCTTCTGACTGGGAATGCGCCATCATGCCTGACAGCGTTTCAGGGGAGAACGAATCAGGCAACGGGACCCTTGGCGGGGCAACCAGGCACCTGGAGCTCTTCGCCACCGCGGCCTACACCATAGAGGGAAGCGACGTGGTCCAGGAGCTCTCGGCCAGCGCTGATTTCGGGACCACCAGGAACAAGTCCGAGGCCCTGCTGTCCTGCGAGGAGGAGATAGAGAGGCTCGAGGAGCAGTTCTCCAGCCTTGAGACCAACCAGGAGGGCTACAACAGCAACGGCATGATGTACCTCATAATGGGGGCCATCATGGTTGCAATCGGCGTTGCCCTTTTATGGACCTGCGAAACCGGGGCTGGGTGCGCATTCGCCCTGATGCTCATTGCCACCGGACTGGTGCAGATATTCCTTGGGACACAGGGCCAGGACACGGGGCAGAACCTTGATACCCAGAGGGAGCAGCTCGAGGCCATGATTGAGCAGAAGAAAGAGATGTGCTCCTCAACAGAGTTCGAGCAGCTGGCCTCTGCAACCGATGGCATGATGCCCATATCGCCCATAGTTTACTGACTCAGTAGCCAGGCTCTCTTACCCTGGCTTCCATCATCCGCATGAACTGCCTGCCCAGCTCGGTAAGATTCGGTCCTGGCCCGCTTACCTGGAGGTAGCCATTCCTGAACAGGGGAGCGATATCATAACCAGGAAAGCTCTCATCGAATTTCGAGATGTCCTCGGGCAGGTATCCGCCCTCCTCTTCAACCTCTTTCAGAAATGCGTAGTGGGGGTTGCCCAGGGGGCTCGTAGGCCTTGCCATAGGTAGGGATTGAGGGAAACGCTTTTATCATTTACTCCAGCAGAGCCGGGGCTGACCGAAAAAAGGGAAACAACTAGTTAAGGTGAGAGAGCATAAGCTGGAGAGGCAGGGCCTTCCCGCTTCAACGGACTTGCCGTGGCTTATCCGAAAAGGCTGGAAAGGCCTGCTGCTGCCTCTTCCTGCTTCTTGCCCTCGTCTTCCTTCTTCTCTTCTTTCTTCTCTTCCTTTGCCTCTTCTGCTGGAGCACCGGCTGCCGGGGCAGCTGCTGCAGCGACTGCAGTCTGCTTTATTGCCTCGTCAATGTCGACTCCCTCAAGGCTTGCAACCAGGGCCTTGACCTGGGCGGCCTCGGCCTTGGCGCCTGCGGCGTCAAGAACCTTCTTGACCCCGTCCTCGTCGACCTTTTTTCCAGTGCTGTGCAACAGCAGGGCAGCGTATACCATTTCCATTGTCACACCTCCGGTTTAGCATCATCCCCTGCCTTGGCTCCATCCTCGGCAGGGCTGTCATCCTTCTTCTCCTGTTCATCAGAACCTTCAGGAGAGGGCTCTTTGCTCTCTTCTTCCTCGGGCTTATCTTCAGTCGGAGCATTGGATTTTCCATCATCCCTGGATTCCCCTTCTTCTGAAGTGGTTTCCCCGGGCTCCAAACCCTGCTCGCTGCTGGCTTCCGGGGCTGCGCTGAGGTCAATCCTCGAGCTCAGAGCCTCCATCTGGGCGTGGGCCCTGGCCAGCACGGGCCTGACCGTCTCTTCGGTCATGATTCCCGCCTCAATACATAGGTTGTATGCCTCCTGGTGAGCCTTGGTCAGCAGCAACGGCATGGTCTCCTTGGTGGGGAAGCCAATGCTAAAGGCCAGGCTGAAGGCCATCTGGTGGGCCGCTATCATGTCATTCACGTACTTCTCCTGGGGCACAAACAGGACGTCCTTTCCGTAGACCAGCCCGTCCTCCCATGCCGCGGTAAGGTCCAGGCCAATCTCCATGGGGGTTACGCCCAGCTTGGAGAGAACCCCGGCAAGGATTCCGCTTATCTCGTCTCCTTCCTTTGCCACCACAGTATCCTGCTTGATATGTATCTTGTCCCCCTCTATGGAGGCCGGTATCTTGGCTTTCTGGAGATCTCCTATCACAGGGCCGGGCGGCAGCGCAGTGGGTCCTGCGGTAACCCTGATTTCCCTGGGCGCGATGTCGCCCTCCTTTGCAGGGGCCTCTGACTTGTTCTCGCTGATTACCCTGGCCAGCCTGAACGGGTCCAGGTCTGAAAGCAGCAGAGCGGGCTGGCCTTCCAGCCTCTCTGAGAGGGGCTCTATGCCCCTGATGCCCGAGTCCCTGATAGCGAGCTTTATGAGGCTTTTCTTGACCATCCTTATGGTGGCCTTTCCCCTGAGTTTGTTCCTTATGGAACTGAGCTGGCTCGCGGGAAGGGCGTGCATGTTGAGTATGCCTATGACAGGGGACTGCTTCAGCTGCTCAGTGACCTCCTTCACTGTCTGCTTGTTCTTGGTGGATACCATGCTATTCAGCCTCCAGCCTCGCGGGCTTGCCCATGGTGAGCTTGATGTACATGCTCTTGATGGAGTTCCTTCCCTTGGGGAGCTTCTCCACAACGGCTTTGTAGGCGGCCCTTGCGTTTGCCGCCACCTTCTCGGGGTCCATGTCTTCAGAGCCCACCGGTATGTGGATGACAGGGCTGTCCTTCAGCGCAACCATGGCGGATTTCCTGGCCCTGCCTATGAAAGGGACTATGCTTGCCTTGGGGGGAACGGGCCTGGGCATTTTGCCCCTGGTCCCCAGAACAACGCCCAGGGTCTTTCCTATGTCAGCCATGAGCGTGGCCTCGCCGAAGAACCAGTCGTGCTCAGCCGCCAGCCTCTTGAGCCTTTTCTTGTCCTTGGCGAGCTGGCCAAGCTCCTCCTTGGTTATGACCGTGTCAGCGTGCTTCCTGGCCTCAGGTGCCAGGGAGTCAGCTATGACGCACACCCTGAGCTCCTTGCCCCTTCCCTCCGGGAGAATGAGGTCGAGCTTGAACCTGTTCTCAGGCTTCTTGAGGTCCAGGCCCCTGGTGTTTATGGTGAGGTCCCATGACTGCCTGAACTTCCTGTCCCTGGAGGCCTCATGGGCCTTCTTGAGTTTGTTGACAATGTCCCTCATTCAATCTCTTCCTTGATTTTCTGGAACGCCTTCCTGAACGGTTTCGCATGCGAAGGCTTGCTTGATTCGACCCTCCTGCCCAGGCAGTGTGCGTTCGTCCGGCAGAGCAGCCGGGCGATATCGCGCGGGTAATGGTTATTATGGTCCTGTAACACTTATAAATGTTGACCAGGCACTGCCCTATTCGTCTGGGCAGGGACTGCAGTACTTCCCGTAAACCTGGTCGAGCCTCTCCAGGGCCTTCCAGGGCTCATTGTCCACCAGCGGGATTATGACCCCGTCGATGTATCCCCTGAACTCGGGGTCGGTTCTGGAGTACTTGACGCCAATCAGGAGGGTCTCTGCTGTCGTATATCTCGCCCTTCCTATTGCGTCCCTCACCTCGTCCATTTCCCCGGCCAAAGCCTGTCTGTCCATATAAATCAGAACCCCAGCACGTAGTGAGTGTTGCGGCCCTTTCCCCTCCTCCTGATGAGCCCCTTCTGGAGCAGGAACATAATCTCGTTGTAGGCCTTCTTGTCAGATAGCCTGAACAGGCTCCTGTACTCCCTGTTGGTTATCCTTCCCTTCTTCCTGAGGTAGCTGATGGCGCTGAGCTGGTTCCTGTTGAGGTCGCTGAGCCTGGCCTCCACGACAGGGGCCCTGTCAATGGGAGCTGTCACGGCTTTCTTCTTCCTGAGGTCGCCTGCCCTGGCCACCCCTGAGGTCTTTCCCGGGGCGGTGGCGCGGGACACGCCCGCCTGGACGCCCCTTCCTGACCTCGGAGCGGGCTCTGAGAGCATCCTGCCGAGTTTGCTGAGCTTGTTCTCCAGTTCCACAATCTTCCTCACTGTATCCCTGTACTGCTCCTCGGTCTTTTTCTCGTGCTTAGCCCTCTTTGAATCGAGGCTGAAGAGCCTGGTCTCGTGGCTCTCTTTGAATCCCCTGGTGTAGTCATATGACTTGTGGGCCCACTGCAGGAGCTCGCTCACGGTCCTCTCTGATTCCTTCTGGGCTCTCCTCAGCCTCCTGTTGAGGTGCTCCTGGCCCAGCCTGTGCACGCCTGCGAAGATTATGACAAGGCCAAGTATCATGTCCAGGGCGAAGACGTCCTTGAAACCAGTGGCTGTCAAAGCCACGAAAAGCCCTGCCGCTGCGATGAAGAATATCCAGAACACCCTGTTGTAGTGCCTGAGGTACGCATCCATGAACCTGCATAAAGCATTCATGAGTGAGTATTGAAAAGTGAAAACATTTAAAGGTAATCCCGGGTGGTTATTCCTCTTTCTTCTCTTCCTCTGCCTCGCCGGATTCCTCTTTCTTCTCTTCGCCCCCGCCTTCTCGGGCGGCCTTCTTCTTCTCTGCTGCCTGGGCCGCGGCCTCGGCTTCCTTCCTGGATTCCTCGTAGGCTGCCTTCTCCTCTTCCGAAACCTCGCCCTCTCCCACGGTTATGCCCATGCTCCTGGCCGTTCCTTTGACCTGGTTCACAGAGGACGTGTCATCAGAGCCGAACTTAATCTTGGCGATTTTCTTTGCCTGCTCTGTGCTAAGGTCAGCCAGCCTCTGCTTTCCTGCCTCCCCGGAGCCCTTCTTTATCTCGAGCTCCTTCTTTATGAGGGCGCTGGTGGGAGGGGTCCCGATATCTATCTCGAACTCCTTGGTTTCTGTGTCCACGGTGACCTTGACAGGCACCTTCATGCCAGCCATGTCCCTGGTCTTCTCGTTTATGGCAGCTATGACGTTGCCTATGTTCACGCCCATGGGGCCCAGGGCCGGGCCAAGAGGCGGGCCTGCCGATGCCTTGCCTCCGTCCACCAGGGAATCGATTGTCTGCTTGGGCATATTATCACCATAGAATTGAGGGGAACGCTTATATTGCTATTCCTCCTTGGTCTCTTCCTCTGCCTTGGCCCTCTTGATAATCTTGATGAACTCTGTGGCGATGGTCACGGGGATGGGTATGGAGGCGTCAAGGAGCTCGATGGTGACCTCGTCCTTGACAGAGTCTACCCTGGTTATCCTGCCCTTCTCTCCCTTGAACGGGCCCCCGATGATTTCCACTATGTTGCCCTCGTCAACGTTTATCCTGTCCTTCCTCTCGGTCTCCAGGAAGTGCCTTATGTCATCCAGCGGAACGGGCTTGTCTATCACGCCCCTGATGTGCATGAGGCCAGAGACTGCCTTGTGGACAGCGCCTGAGGAGCCCTCTGCGAAGACATAGCCCTTTATCTCTGCGGGGTGGAAAACGGACTTGATTTCCAGGGCCTCGTTGTTGACCTTGGTGGCTATCATGTCTATCACCATGTCCTCCCTTCCTGAAGTCGTCCTGATGGCGTAAATCGACATGGTATCCCCTAAAGCCCCGAAAGTATGAACACGAGGAAAATCACGAACCCTATGAGCCCTATGAGGGCTATGCCAAGGGCTGAAATCTTGCTGGAGGTCTTGAACTCGTCCTTGCCGGGCTTCCTGGCAATCTGGAGCACCCTCCTGTATTCCCTCAGCCTGCTGCTCAGCTTCATGACAAACCTCAATATACCTGGAATTAATTATATTAGGCTGGTTAATAAAACGTCAACCTAATCTGGTTAACCTATTAGTTGTGGGTTGAATATTTAAAGCTTCCGCAGGACCGCGGAAAGCTTTTGTTGTTTTACCTGAATAAAATTGTATGGGACACTTCTGCAACGTTCACAGGTTCGGCGTAGGGAGTTCTCCGGAGGACGCTGTTATCAATGCGCGGGAAAGGCTGGAGAGCGCCGTGAAGGAGGGCTCTTATGATGCTGTCGACTACAGGTATGGATTCTTTGTTCTCAGGAACGGGGTCACCGATTACTGCTACATGTCAGGCATGCTGGTGGAGTTCGAGAAGGGTTAGATTCTCCTGGTTATGGCGAAGTCCATCAAAGAGGCCAGGGTTTTTTTCGCAGGGCTGTTCGGGAGCTTTGGTTCGGCCTCTTCCCAGGCCTCCCTTACCAGCCTCTTTGAGAACTCCCTGGCGTACTCTATGGAGCCGCTCTCCTCCAGAAGGTGAAGGGCCCTCCTTATCTTTCCGGGATCCCTGGTGTGGCTGTCCAGGATTTCCAGGAGCTCCTTCCTCTGCCCCTCAGGGGCGGTGTTAAGGAACCTTATGACCAGGAGGCTTCTCTTGCCCTCTGTTATGTCATCCCCGAGGCCCTTCTTCTTCCCGAACTCCTTGCCGCTGACAGAGAGCACGTCATCCTGAATCTGGAAGGCCACGCCCAGGGATTCGGCAAGCCTTCCCATGAGGACCTCCTGCTCCCCTGAGCCATTGGTGAGTATGACGCCAAGGCGTGCGGCGAGCCTCGCAAGGGTTCCGGTCTTGTATGCGCACATCTGGAGGTACTCCTCATCGCTTACACTGGAGGACTTTCCCTTGTGCCACCATATGTCCAGGGCCTGGCCGACAGACACGTTAATCATCTCCTCTGCGTATGCCTCGTATGCCCTCAGGACGGCCTGCTCGCCGAGCTCCTTCCGCCTTTCCTTGAGCAGGAGAAGGGGAATGTAGTACATGAAGTTTCCTGTGTTGATGGCCACGTCCAGCCCGAACCTCTTGTGCGTGCAGGGCTCGCCCCTCCTGAGCTCGCCTATGTCCTCGCAGTCGTCCACCATGAGGGTGCCGTTGTGTATGAGCTCGGGTATGGCAGAGAAGTCTGCCAGCTTGTCAGGGTCTCCCCCGCACAGCTCAGCCACCAGGAGGAACAGCGCAGGCCTCCAGCGCTTGCCTCCCCTGTCAAGCAGGTCCCAGACCGGCTCTGCCAGGGAGCGGTTTATGCTCTCTGTGTCATATCCGAACCTGGGCTTTCCGAAGGAGCTCTCAGCGCTCCGGGAATCGTATTCCCTGGGCACGAGCCTCTCTATGGCACTGTCTATAACGGGTTTCTTTTCCTCGAGGTAGCCCATGATGTCTTCTGGCATGCAATCTGGGTTTAGTTGGAGCCTGATTTTAAAAAGGATGCGTGCGGAATCAGCTTTTTAAGGCAGCCCGGCTTAATAGAATTATGGCAGGCAACGAGAGGATTACTTCTGGCGTACCCGGGCTTGACCAGCTCCTCAACGGGGGATTCCTCACAGAGTCAGTGAACCTGGTCACGGGAGAGACCGGGACCGGAAAGACCATATTCTGCTCCCAGTTTGTATGGGAGGGCCTGCAGAAGGGCGAGACCGGACTGTACATAACCCTTGAGGAGAGACCTGAGGACATAAAGGCAGACGCCATGATGTTCGGATGGGACTTCGGGAAGTTCGAGGAAAAGGGGCTGTGCAGGATAATCTACCACGACCCCGCGCAGGTCAACAACCTGGGCTCGGTGATAATAGACGAGATAAAGAACCTCAAGGCCAGGAGGCTGGTCATAGACTCAACCTCCCTCATAGGCATGAACATACAGGATCAGAGCCAGATAAGGAAGGTCCTCCTCAATATCGTGAACATAATAAAGAGGACAGGGTGCGTGGCCCTGCTCATCTCTGAGATACCAGAGGACGCCAAGGCACTCTCGAGGTACGGGGTGGAGGAGTTCGTGGTAGACTCAGTGGTCATCCTGAATTACCTGGAGTACGCCAGCGGGGAGCTCAACCGCTCCCTCATAATAAGGAAGATGAGAAGGACCAACCACGGAAAGGACATCTATCCCATGGAGATAACCAGGAAGGGGCTCTCCATAAGAAAGGTTGAGTAGCCTACTCAGAACACTCGAGCCTGTATGCCCCTGCCATGGAGCCCTGGCTGAATTTCCTGAGAACCACCTTCCTCCTGCCCAGGCCCGATAGCATGCCCGAGACCATGCCCCTGAAGAGCACGAACCCGCTGCTAGCTGACCACTTGGTCCAGGGGAAATGCATGCACCTGACCAGGAATTTCCCTCCCTCCTGTTTGGCGTGGACATCGCCCCAGCCCAGTGCTGACATGAACTCGGTAACGAACCTGCAGGGGTCTGACCCCTTCTGCTCTGCCGCCAGGTCCTTGCCGTACTTGAAGGCCAGGTCAAAGAGCTCCTGCTTCCCCCTGCCCAGCCCGGACAGCTCCCTTTCAAGTAGATAGTTGAGGCTGGCCTCCACTATGAAATAGCGGTGCCCACTGTAGGTGAGTATGCCCTCGTGGAATTCGAAGAACCGGGTGTCTATCATCTTCTTCAGGGAGTTCCTGGCGTGGGCCACAGGGCTTATCTCGTTCATCTTCCTGTACTTGGTGTCCACGCCCAGGCCCTTTAGTCCGCTCTCCTGAAAGGACTCCTGACCGTACTTTTTGAGGACGCCTGGAGGGCCTGCTATGACCTCGCACTCCTTGTCACCCCTGCCCTGGCATATTGGCTGCACTGCCTCTATGGAGGGGTCTCCCATCATGTAGGCCCATATCCCGCCTATGCCGCCAGAGGATATTATGTATCCGAGGCCTGATTCCCTGCACACCACGAAGTTCTCCAGGTTGAACCTTATGGCTGAGGAATCTAGGTCTAGGGAGTATGATATGTTGCTGGCGTACGTCCCTTCCACGAACCTGGCCAGGAGCTTCACGTAGCGCGCGAACCTGTCCCTGCCAGCGTCCCTTATGCTCATGGCCCTGGACACGCTGGCGAACCTGTAGCCGAACCTCTTGCCCGCGGAATATAGGGCCTGGCGCCCTTTTTTGCCGTGCTTATCAGAGAAGTGCCTCTCTATGGCAACATAGAGGGATTCAGGCATGACCACCTGCCTGGAGTATATGTCAGTCTTCTGGGATACCTTGAACACCACGAAGCCGGGCTTGTCAATGACCTGGGCCCTGGGCATTACGTAGTGGAGGAAGAACCAGGTAACCACTCTGTCCCTTACAGGCATATTGATTATTCTGTTGGCCTGTAACTATAAAACCAGGCGGTCCTGGGGTTGGACTTGCGCGGGACCATGGGGTAGGTCATCCCGAGCAGCACCGCCAGGAAAAGCAGGTTTGTTATCAGGGTGCCGTGGCCTAAGGCTGACACAGAGTAGTTGGCGTAGAAGAACGTGGTGGCCAGGACAAAGAGTCTGTGGAGCTCGTAGGGGTTCCTGTAAACAGCCATGGCCCCGCACATGAGGAGGAGGGGGAGCATGACCAGGATGTCCTGAAGAAGGGCTAGGGAGACAAGTACGAGCAGGACAGAGACCGTGTATGAAGCCCCCGAACCATAGTGCTTTGGGAACGCGTGCTTGTCATAGTCCATGTCCCTGATGTCGCCTATAAGGTTTCTGGAGTTGGTGACAAGGAGGACAGCGAGCATGAGCGGAAGGAAGGGAGCGAAATCATAGACCCCGTGAAAGAGAAGCACTATAACGAGCACAGCGACCTCGAGCACGCCCCTGAGCATGAAGCTGAACCTGGCCAGTGGCCAGTCCCTTGTCTTCATGCTGTAGGCCAGGTCTGCTGCCAGTATCACAGCGAGCACAGGAAGCGTGAGGGGATTACCAAACCAGAGCAGTACCAGGAGAGGCAGCAGCGAGACCAGGGGTATGAGGGGGCTGGTCATTCCCCGCATGTCAATCTTTCCGTGGAAGAACTCCACCACAGAGGTGGCCACGTACCACACCAGGAAGGCCGTGGCAATGTCATACGCAAGGGAGAAGTCAGGGGCCAGAGCCCCTGTGGCCAGGACATTGGCCAGGACAGCCACCATGATGACGCCCACCCAGGAGTAGGGCCTGGTCATGATAAGCTTTTTTACCAGGATGTTCATGATTATAATTAATGGGCAGGATGACATAAATCCTTGCCCGCGGTGTTTCTATGGTGGGGATGAAAGAGAGGCTTTCGCTGGTTCTGAGGATGGCCAGGAGCCCCAGGCTCAGGATGGACGTGAAGGCCCTCAGGAACGCAGCAGAGGGCTACAAATCATATGCATGGGAGCTCTGCAAAGAGGCCGGGCTGGACGACCTTCTAAGTAAGGGGGCCAGCATAGAAGAGCTCATCGAGGAGAGGGGAGTGAAGGACAGGCCCTTCCTGGAGCACGTCCTGGACTTCCTGGCGGGCTCGGGCGTCCTTGAGTTCAGCCAGGGCAGCTACAGGCTGGTCAGGGAGCCAGGGCCTTTCACAGGGGAGAAGTACAGGTTCCTGGAGGAGCACTACCCGAACTCGGTGCAGTGGACCAATGAGCTCAGGAAGCGCGCAAAGGGCGCCCTGCTCTCAGGCAAACGAGGGGCGGAGTCAGGGTTTGACTACGAGGGGTTCCTTGAGCTCTGGGACGGCATAATGAGGGAGTCTCCCTGGTCGTTCCGGGAGCTTGCCATAGAGAAGTTCTCAGGCAGCCTGAAGGGAGGGGAGGAAATACTCGACCTTGGCTGCGGCAGCGGCGTGTCCATTGAGCAGATGCTCCTGGGAATCACGGTGCCTGTGAAGATAACAGGGATGGACCAGAGCCAGGCCTCCCTCGACAAGGCAAGGGCCAGGCTGGAGAGGCTGGCCAGGGGGAACAGGGGAACCATACTCGAGCAGAACGCCAGGGCAGTGGAGCTGAAAAGACACGACGTGCTCTCAGGCGTTCCCTCTGAGAAGAGTTTTGATATAGTGTTCATGTCCCTGCTGCTCAACCATGTGCCTGAGAAGAGGAGGCACGCGTTCTTCAGCCAGGTCAGGGAAGCACTCAGGCCGGGCGGGAAGGCCGTGGTGTACCAGATAGTCCACAACTCCAGGTTCGACAGGGCTGCCATGTGGGTCATGCACGCAGTACCCACACATCAGGACTACCCCTTCAGGGAGGAATACCTTGGCATGCTCAGGGACATCTTCCCCGGTGTCAGGGACTACCTTGGAGGGGTCATTGTGGTGGCTGAGAAATAGGGCTGTCAACTTAGAGGCGTAGCTGTTTTTATAAGTGCATTCTTACATATCTAAAAAGGAGATTCCATGGTCAGGATAAGGGAAGTCATGAAGAAGAACGTCATAACAGCAGACCCAAACCTGTCAGTGGCAGACGTCACCAAGATAATGACCAACAACAGGGTGGGCTCTGTGGTGCTCATGAGCAACAACAAGCCCAGGGGCATAGTGACTGACAGCGACGTGGTCACCATAGTGGCCAGGGGCATGGATCCGAAGAAGGTCAAGATAAAGGACGTGCCCAAGAAGAGGAAGAGCTTCATCTATACAGGGCCTGACGAGTCTGTCATGGCCGTGGCCAAGAAGATGCTCAAGTCCGGGGTGAAGAGGGTACCTGTCATAGAGAACGGCAAGCTAATGGGCATGGTATCTGACAAGGAAATCCTCCTGATATCCCCTGAGCTCATCAACATACTCTCAGAGAGACTCAAGATAAGGGTCGGAAGAGTGGCAGACCCCACCAGGGAGATTGCGGGCATCTGCGAGAACTGCGAGGCATACTCGGACACACTGGTCAACATAGACGGCAGATGGGTGTGCGAGTCCTGCAGGTAAATTTTACAGCCGGTTTTCTTATTCAGGATAGGAGTAGGTGTCTACCACGTCCCCTGAGGCGTTTCTCAGGGTGGCGGTGTCGCCTGTGTCTGTCCAGACCGGCCCTGTTCTGCAGGGGTCATCCTTCTTTCCCCAGTACAGGTCAGTCTGGTTGTTGTCTGTGGCGCATCCGATTGTGTGCAGGTACACAACGCCGTTTATAACGAACCCCTCTGGAAATGAATAGGAATATGGACCGTCATCCTCAATTGACCACCCCGTCAGTTCTATGCCGTAGCCCTCCAGGGTGACCATCTCTTCATCTCCTTCATGGTCCACTGAAACTATGGCCACATCGCCCACGGACTCGCCCTCCTCCATGCAGTCCTCCGGGCAGGTGTCCTGGTCCTCGCCCCTTTCCTCCTGGCACTGCCCGTTCCCGCAGCACACATAGGAGTGGGTGCACTCTCCTGTGGAATAGTTGTAGAAGTCAACTGTGCAGTCATCCTGGTCGTCGCAGCATATGTCAGTGTGCACGCATTCCTGCTGGTTGGGGTCAAAGGTGTCCTGGGTGCAGGGGTCCAGATCGTCGCAGGAGCCGAAGCCCGAGCAGTCGGGGCTTGAGGGCCACTCCCCGTTGCTGGGCTCACAAATGTGGTTACCGTCGCAGTAGAGCATTATGACGCACTCGCAGGCCTCCTGGTCCAGGCTCTTGCATCCGCCGCACTCAAGGAGGCACTGCTCCTCCTTCCTGAGATGGCCTGAGCAATCGGGTATGCAGGAAGTGCACATCCCGGTCTCCGGGTCGCAGAGGTTCTGGCAGGAAACCACCTCGCCGTCAGGGCAGGTGGCAACGGAGTCGTCGCACAACTCGTCAACGCATGTGTCCGGCTCTGGCGGGTCACGGGCCTCGCTGGCCAGGCTCTCGTTGGTGACAGGGGGCAGGCCCCCAGAAGTTTCGTTGGGGATGCCCTGGCTCTCATTGCCCTCGGGTGTCAGGTTTTCTTCCGGGAGGCCCTGGCCAGGGTCGCGGAAGCTTATGATGTCCCCGGTTTCGCTGGCGCATCCCGAGGCGGCGACCACAGCCGTCAGGAGGAGGGCCAGGAGCGCTATGCGCATATCATTTAATTAGGAAAAAGGTTTTTATTGTATTAGTGTAATAAGCAAGGATTAGAGGGCCCGTAGCTCAGCTGGATAGAGCACTCGCCTCCTATCGGTTATCTGCATGAGGCAGGCCGAGTGAATGGGGAAAGCGAGGGGTCGCAGGTTCGAATGCCCCCTCAAAAAGGGTGCCGAATGTCCTGCCGGGTCCGCTTATTTTTTATTGCTACCAAGCGAATAATAACACATGACCAGGATAATCGCGGTGGCCAGTGGCAAGGGAGGCGTGGGAAAGACCACAATGGTGTCCAACCTCTCGGCTGCCCTGGCCAGGTTCAACCGCTCGGTCATTGCCATTGACGGCAACACCACCACAGCCAACCTGGGACTGTACCTGGGAATCCCGCTCTACCCCAAGACCATACAGGATGTCATGAGCGGAAGGGCCGGCGTGAGGGAAGCAATCTACCAGCACCAGGCAGGGTTCAGGGTCATCCCGGGAGATATATCGTTCGAGAAGACCGTTACCCCTGACCCGCACAGGATGGTTGACGCCGTGTACAGGCTCCTGGGCGAGGCAGAGTTCATATTCATAGACACCGCAGCAGGGCTTGGGGAGGAGGCAAACTCCATACTGAGGGTGGCCAGCGAGCTCCTGCTTGTCATAAACCCTGACATGGCGTCCCTTACCGACGCTCTCAAGCTCATCAGGTTCGCGGAGCAGCACGAGACCGTACCGATAGGGGCCATAATCAACAGGTCCAGGAACGAGCCCATAGAGGTGGGGAGGCAGGATATCGAGACATTCCTTGGCGTGCCTGTGCTGGGAAGGGTGAGCGAGGACTACGCGGTCAGGAAGGCAACCTCTGAGAAATCCCCCGTGGTGGCCAGCTACCCGAGGTCCATGGCCTCGCAGCAGATAATGTCCATCGCAGCGGGCCTCTCAGGGGACAGCTACAGGCAAAGTGTGCCGCTTTTCGGGAGGCTCTTCGGCTGGCTCAGGCCCTGATTATCCTATTTATTCTTACGATCCGGTGTTATTGGTTCTTTAAAACAAAGGCTGAATTATCAAGAACTTGTCTGTCTGTGCTCCCCCGCTTGCGACCTGTGGGCGCTGCCAACTCATGACCCGAGAATACCGGTGAAGGCCGTGCAAGCTAAGCATCTGTAAGCGGGGTTCAGAGCTTCTCCCATATCCTCTCGGCATCGAGCTCCATGGCAGCCACGGGCATCTTGAGCCCGAAGGCTTTCAGCACCCTGGGGTGGATTTCCCCGAGGACCCCGATGGGCTTTACATCGAGCAGTATGTCAGCGCATCTGCCCTCGATGAAAGAGCCGTGCCTTCCGTCCCCTGCAGAGAGCTCAACTGGAATGACACCTGCCAGGGCCCTGAACAAGGAGAGAATCTCAGAGAAGCCGGCGCCGGCGTGGGAGACGGCCGCGGACAGCATCCTCTGGTTGCTGGCCCCTGTGTCCGCCTTCCTGTCCCTGCGCACGCAGTCAGACACCTCGAATATTCGCTGGGGGTAGCGCCTGTGGTTGTTTGCGGCCAGGTTCTCGAGCAGGCTGGGAAGGAGCCAGTGCCTGCACACGTCGTACTCGCTGGAAACAGGATTCTCGAGCTCTATGGCACCGGGGTTCCTGACTCCCATCATGCTGAACTGCTTCTTTGTGCTGCTCAGGGAGAGATTGACCATCTCCTGGAAACCGAGACCCACCATGGCGTGCTTGAGCTTGATGCTGAAGTCCTCCTCAGGGCTGGGCCTGCCCATGGTGGGAAGCCTGGGAACCTCGGGCACGAAGTCGTTGAACCCGTAGGCTATTGCTATGTCCTCGATTACGTCCACCGGATGGATGATGTCAGCCCTGTAGGGAGGGACTATCACGCTTCCCCTCTTGAGGTCGGGCCGGTATCCCATCCTCTCCAGGCAGTCGCTTATCTCGCTGTCTTTCAGGCCAATCCCGAGGGTGCGCTTGACCATGTCCCGGTCCAGGCTGACTGGGCGGCCCTTTATGTGGGGGTAGTGCTGGCTGTCAACCATGACAGACTCTATCCTCCCGCCCCTGGCTTCCAGGGCGGCCAGGAGTATGTTCAGGGCACTGTTCAGCGGGGTGAGGTCAAACCCCGTGATGTCTATGAATATGTCCTTTGTCTCAGGCCTTACCTTGGTGAGCTCCCCGTTGATGATGGGAGGGAACGAGAGGACGTCGCCATTCCTGTCAACTATGATGGGGTAGCGTTTCCTGCCCCTGAATATGTGGCTGTACTGCCTTCCCTTGGGGTGCTGCTTCAGTATCTCCCCTATGCTCATTTTCCTGCTCATTCCCAGGGGCACGAACTCCGCGTCCTTTGGCCCAACCTCCTTGTAGTAGAAGGGCGGCTTGACCCTGGACACGTCGTGAATGCCTATGGCGGTCTTGACCCTGTCCCTGCCTATGGTGTAGTCAATGGCCTCCTGGAGCTGCATGACCGAGCGCACCATCTCATCGTTCATGGAGAGCCCGCGGACGCAGCCGGCCACTATCTTTGGCCTGACTCTTACCTCGCCTGTCTTTAGTGTTATCCAGGGGTCGCTGGTTTTGAACTCGTGCAGGCCCCTCCTGAACCCCAGCCAGTAGGAAAGCTGGCGCGCAATGCCCTCCACGCTCAGGAGGTCAGGCCTGTCAGGGGTGACCTCTATCTTGAGCTCGTCGCCCTCCCAGGAATCAATCTCGCACTTTATGAGGGGGAGCACTGCCTCGAGCTGGTCGTCAGGGACAGGCCTGTCTGTGAGGGACTTCAGGTCTCGCGCGCTCATGCTGATTATTGGCATATCATCACCTGTAAACCATGCTCCTCTTCCTGAGCCACTCCAGGTCATGGCTGAAGAGCTCCCTTATGTCGCTTATGCCCAGCTTTATCATGGCCAGCCTGTTGAAGCCCATGCCCCAGGCCAGAACGGGCCTGTCCACCCCCAGTGGCCGGGTGACCTCGGGTCGGAATATGCCTGAGCCCACAAGCTCCACCCATTTCCCGTTCACACGGGCGTCCATCTCCAGGGAGGGCTCGGTGAAGGGGAAGTACCCGGGCCTGAACCTTATCTTCTCTGCCCCGGCCACCTCCCTCCCGAAGGTCTCCAGGTAACCCATGAGGTGCCTGAGGCTTAGGTTTTCGCCTATGACTATGCCCTCGAGCTGGTCGAACTCCAGGGAGTGGGTGGCGTCCACCACGTCAGGCCTGAACACCCTGCTTAGGGTGAAATGCATGGAAGGGTCCTCCACTCCGGAAGCCAGTGTCCGTGCTGAGACCGCGGTGGTCTGGCTCCTGAGGACAAGGTTGAGGGTCTGCTTGGGGTCCCAGCTCCCCCAGCCGGATGAGCCTGTTATCCATCCGTCTTTGTGGGTCTTTGCAACCCTGTCCAGGGCTCGCTTGTCGCGGACCTCTCCGCTGCTTGGGTCCTTTATCCTGAAAACGTCATGTATCCCCCTGGCCGGGTGGTCCTGCGGCATGAAAAGGGCGTCCATGTTCCAGAACTCGAGCTCCACCCAGGGCCCCTTCATCTCCTGGAAGCCCATGGCCACCAGCTTGGCGCGCACCTCATTGATGAACTGGGTGTAGGGGTGCAGCCTGGCCGGGGCCAGGACAGGGGAGGGGAGGCCGGCCTCATAGGGCCTGAACTCCGAGTCCTTCCAGGTTCCCTTCTTGATGTGGGCAGGGGTGAGCTGGCCCACTGACCTGTCCTCCTTCAGCCCTGGCAGGGAGCCCCTTCCCTTCTTTGTGAGCGAGAGCGTCTTTGTCCTGGTCTCCTTTATCCTCATGAGCTTTCTCTTCTCGAGTTCTGGGTGGGGCCTCTTCTCAGGGCTCTTAAGGGCCCTCTCCACGTCAGTGACAGCCTTGAGAGCGTTCTTTCCCAGCTCAGTGAGCTTCACGTTCCTGCCCGAGAGCTCTATCCATCCCTTCTTCCTTGCCCATGCAAGAGCAATCTCAAACTCAGGGTGCTTCCTGAGCTCGTCAAGGGTGGTCTTTCCCTCGCTGACCATGACCAGGAGCCGTTTCTCAGGAAGGCCCTTCCTGGCGTACTTCATGCCCTCCTGGGTGAGTTCGCCCCTCTTCTCGCTGGTTTCACTGGTCTCCACCAGGCCCTTGAGCCTGGCCCACTGGCCTGCCTTGTGAACGCTGGATTCAGAGAGGCCGGTCTTCTCTGATATGTCCCTTGTGTGGCCGTTGCCCATCTTTTTCAGGGCCAGGAGTATCCTGGCCTCGTGGGGATGCAGTTTCTTGGCGAGCTTGTCTGACATGCTTTTCCTCCCTGGGTGGGTTTCAGTCCCTTAATAATTCTCATGTTTCAGTTATATCCTTTGAACGCTGTTGCCGGTAAAGGTTAAAAATCTGGGGCCGGACGCTAGCGAATGGCTTCCCAGCTGGTTATCCTGGGCTTTCTCTTGACCAGGTAATACAGGAAATTGTATATGTAGACCCTCGAAAACCTGAACAGACCCACGTTCCTGGCCCTGCGTATGCTCTCCCTGAGAACCACCTGGTTAAGGAACACGAACTTTCCGTGCTTGGCAGCCCTGAAAACGAAGTCCAGGTCCTCCATGGTGGACATGCTCTCGTCAAAGCCGCCTGCACTCCTGAACACGTCCCTTCTCACGATTATGCCGTTCTCGCCTGTGCCACATGGCCTGAGCCTGTAAACCACCTTCCTTATCCTGCCCCAGAGGCTGTAGAATCCCCGCTCCCTTTTTGTGGGCCTGGCCTCAGTGGCTGGCATGACATTGCAGTTGGCCCCGGAAACAGCAGGATTACTGAAAACCGTCATGAGCTCGTCAAAGAAGTTCTCAGGCACCATGGTGTCAGAGTCTATGAAAACAAGCACGTCCCCTCCTGCAAGCGAGGCCCCGTAGTTGCGGGCCAGCCCGATTCCCCTCTTCTCCAGTATGTGGATGCTGTCAGTGAACTGGCGGGCGATTTCAGCTGTGCGGTCAGTGCTTCCGCCGTCGACTATTATGGTCTCTATTCCGTGGCCGTTGCAGGCATTCCTCAGGGACTCCAGCGTCCTGGGTATGCTGCTCTCCTCCTGGTAGGTCGGAATTATGACCGAGAACGTGGGCGTTGCCATATTTATTCTAAGCTCCATTCATTCTTTTATCTTTATCGAGGAAAGGATTAGCATGGCTGATAGCGGGAACTGGAGCGACATATGGAGCAGGCTCAGGCCCATAGAGTACGGGAAGGAGCCCTACATGTGGAGATTCTACGACCTTCTTCTGGGCGGCTACGACTTCAGGGGAAAGAGGGTCCTGGAGATGGGCTGCGGCACTGGCATAAACACCATACTGATGGCAAAGCGGGGAGCAAAGGTCACCTTCATGGATTTCTCCAAAGACGCCCTGGACGTGGTGGAGAGGAACATGGCCAGGTTCGGGGTGGACGGGGAGCTCGTTCTGGGCGACATAACAGAGAAAAGGTTCGAGAGCGAGTTCGACATTGTGCACTCAGAGGGCGTCATAGAGCACTTCAGGGGCCCCATGAGGCAGGGCGTGGTGGACATGCATTCCATGGCAGCCAGAAAGGGGGGAAGGGTGGTCATAATAGTGCCCCAGGTGTGGTCGCTTTTCTACAGGTTCGGCAAGGCCCTGGCAGAGCTCACCGGATCCTGGGTTTACGGACACGAGTACCCATACACCAGGTTCGAGCTCGAGAAGAGGCTGGAGAAGGCGGGCCTCTCGCCCGAGAGCATAGCCGGGGGCGAACTCTTCATGGCGTTTGGATGGCTGTTCTCTGCCCTCTGGCTCAGGGACGGGAGCATAATGGAGCGCTCAATAAGCAGGCCTGCCAACGAAACATTTTTCAGGCTCAACTATAACAACTGGGCTGCCAACAGGTGGGGCAGGGTACTGGGAACCTGCGCCGTGAAGGATTGAGGCTACCAGGTCCTGAAGTGCAGGTCCGGCCTGTTCCTCTTTCTCCTCAGTATGCCGTGAAGCACTCCCTTTCCGTAGGAGTACTCCAGGACAGGGAAGTAAAGAAGCACGAACAGCATGACCTGGACGGGCATGAACCTCTTCCCGCCCGCGAAGATGAATATCAGGGCGTGAATGTACATGGCAGGCATGAGAAGGGCCAGCTCCTGCGCCAAAAGGGGGGCAAGGGGGGAGGAGACCAGGCCGGAGAAGAGGAGCCCCAGGAACAGGCCGCCAGTAACAATGCCCAGGAGCATGTAGGGATAGAAGAAGGCCATGAACTGCGGGGAACGGAGGTAGAATCTCCAGTTGTCCCTGAAGGCCAGATATGCGCCCTCTCCCCAGCGGGTCTTCTGCCTCACCAGCTCCCGCAGGCTGGAGGGCTCATCAGTGTGCACCACGGCGTCCGGCTCCCAGATTATGCGGTGCCCCCTGCCTGACAGGACAGCGGAGAGGTAGTTGTCCTCAAGCAGGGTCTCGGGCCATGGATGCTTCTCTATGACGCTCTTCCTGACCAGGATGCTGCATCCCCTCATGCCGATTATGCCTCCCAGGCAGAGGTGGACCCTTATCAGGGCAAAGGTGAACAGGTTCTCAAGGGAGGCAAGCCTGGAGAGCGGGGAGGGGTTTCCCAGCAGGTACTTGGGCATGACCACTGACACCGATGGCATGGAGAACCATGGCACCATCCTGGACAGGGAATCTTTCGAGACCGTGGTGTCAGCGTCCAGGTAAAAGAGAAGCTCTCCTCTTGCGGCCCTGGTGGCCATGTTGAGGGCCGCGGGCTTTCCCATCCGTTTCCTGTTGTGTATGACCCTGGCGCCGTGGCTCCTGGCAATGGCGGGGGTGCGGTCGTCAGAGTCATTGACCACTATAATCTCCTTCAGGGGATAGGAAAGCTTTCTGACAGAGACCAGCACCTTTCCTATGGTCTCTTCGGACCTGTAGGCGGCGATTATGACCGAGACAGTGGGTCTGCGGCCCCTGTCAAGGGAGCACCTTTCCCTGTCATGCCTGGCAGAGCCCCTCCTCCCCATTATCAGGTAGGTGGCCGTGAGAAGAGCAACACAAAGAGCAACGAGCATACTTCATATTGTGGGGGCATCAGAAATAAGTTCTTACCTTGAGAAGGCCCCTCCTGAGCTTGGATACCCTGCCCTGCTGACGCATGACCAGGCGGGCTCTGTTGCCCCTGATGGCCCGAAAGACGGATTCCTGGTCTTTGCCCGAGTCCAGGAGCATGTAGGACTTCCCCATTTCCTGCAGGAAGTGGCTGTCGCTGCCGCAGGTCACGGGAAGACCCCTTGCCCTGGCGAAAGCCATGGCTTTGTCGTTGAAAGCCCTGAATAGTGTCCTGGCGTTGAACACCTCAACTGCGTCTATGTGATTGAGGGAGGGTCCCAGGGAGCGCCCAATGCCCCTGCGCATGAGGTCAAAGGGGTGGGGGGCAATAACAAAGCCGCCGCTCTCCTTTGCGAGGCAGGCGGTCTCGCCCGCGGAAAGGCCCTGAGGAAGGTCCTTCCTTATCCCGAGGACAATGAGCTCCCCGTCTGACGTGAGGACCTCCTGGCCGGGGATGACAAGGAGACCGGTTCCCCTTGCAGCCCTCTCAGCATCGAGGGAACCCTGCACAGAGTTGTGGTCAGTGACTGCTATGGCCCCGAACCCCAGCTCAAGCGCCTTCCTGACCACACTCTCGGGGCTGGCCCTGCTGTCCTTTGAGCGCGACGTGTGTATGTGGAGGTCTGCCTTGAGCTTCTTTCCTGTCATAGCTTCACCTGTGTAAGTTTGTATAAACAATATAAAAACAGCCATGCAAAGCCTTAATGGGTGGCATCTTGAGCAGGGGAAAGGTTCTTGGCATGTGTCAGGGGGCATGGGAGACCAAGCTCCTGGCATCCGCAGTGGAGCTTGACATATTCTCGAGGATTGCAAAGGGAGCGAAGACCCCTGACCAGATATCAGAGGAATGCGGGGTGGACGCGCGCCTGCTGGGCATGATGGTGAACGCCTGCGAGGCCATGGGGCTGGTTTCCAGAAAGGCGGACAAGCTCTACCTCTCGCCCGAGGCAAAGAGGCTGCTGGTCAGGGAAAGCCCGGATTACATGGGAGGGTTCATAGCCATGGCTGGCGGGGAGTACTACGACGCCTGGAGGGGCTTCAGGGAGACCGTCATCACAGGAAGGCCCGTGAGGAACGACCGAATGCTAATGATGAGCAACCCCGGGTACGCCGGGGCCCACCTGAGGGCCATGGAGGCCCTGACTGCCGGGGCTGCCAGGACGCTTTCCACAAAGGCCGGGCTAAGAGCAAAGAGCCTGCTCGAGATAGGAGGGGGAACAGGCAATTATTCCTTTGCGCTGGCCAGGTCAGTGAGGGGAATGAAGGCCGTGATATTCGACTCCCCCTTTGCGTGCGAGCAGGCCAAAAAGAGGATAGAGAAAGGCGGGCTGAAGGGGGTATCGGTGAGGCCAGGAGACGCTGAGAAGGGCGAGCTACCGAAGGGACACGATGCCATGATGCTCAGCCATGTTCTCCAGTGGATGCCTCCGGAGCGGTGCGAGGCCATGCTCAGAAGGGTGTGCGACGCGCTGCCGAAGGGGGGCACTGTGCTTGTGAACGAGTTCCTCCTGGAGAAGGGAGGCACGAGCCCCGCTTTCTCCAGCCTGCTCGCGTTCAATGCGTTCATGCTCTCTGACGGGGGAGGCCTGCACCACAGGGAGAGCATAGAGGAGTGGCTTACCAACGCTGGTTTCTCAGGGGTTAAAGCTATAAAAGCATCTCCCATAATAGTTACCTTAAAGGCCGCCAAGTGATAGTATGAAATCAGAGCGCATCCTGGACATAGCCAAGAGAAGGGGATTCTTCTGGCAGAGTTCCCTTGTGCACGGGTCCATAGCGGGCTTCTATGACTACGCCCACCTCGGGGCTTCCCTGAAGAGGAAGTGGGAGAACGAGTGGAGGGCATTCTTCATAGGCCTTGACGACAGCTTCCATGAGATACAGCCCTGCCAGATAATGCCTGAGGAAGTTTTCAGGGCCTCAGGCCACCTGGAGTCCTTCATAGACCCCACCGTGAAGTGCAAGAAGTGCGGAGCAGTGGAGAGGGCTGACCACGTGATATCTGACAAGCTTGAGGGCGAGTTCGAGGGCGTGTCCCTGGAGAAGATGGCAGAACTCATCAAGTCACACGGCATAAAGTGCAGGTGCGGAGGGGAGCTCGCTGAGGTGGGAATCCTTAACATGATGTTTCCCCTGACACTGGGAACAGGGAAGCAGACCAGGAGGGGCTACCTCTCACCAGAGACCGCCCAGGGGGCGTACGTGAACTTCAAGCCCCAGTTCGAGGCCCTGAGGAGGAGGCTTCCCATGGGTCTGGCCGTGGTGGGCAAGGCGTTCAGGAACGAGATATCGCCCAGGAATGTGCTCATAAGGCAGAGGGAGTTTACCCAGGCCGAGCTCCAGATATTCTTCGACCCCGACACCATCAGGGAGCACCCCAGTTTCCAGGAGGTGGAGGCGTACATGCTCAGGCTCTACCCGGAGAGGAACAGGGAAACCGGAAAGGTTGAGGAGCTCTCCTGCGGGGATGCAGTGAAGGGGCTCGGGCTTCCCAAATTCTATGTTTATCACATGGCCAGGATACAGCAGTTCTACCTTGACGTGCTCAGGATTCCCAGGAAGAGGTTCAGGTTCAAGCAGCTCACTGACGACGAGAAGGCGTTCTACAACAAGTACCACTGGGACATCGAGCTCGACCTGGAGAGCCTCGGGGGGTTCAGGGAAATGGCAGGCATACACTACAGGACAGACCATGACCTGAAGGGGCACCAGAGGGTCTCGGGCGAGAGCATGGAGGTCAGCATAGAGGGAAAGAAATTCGTGCCCCATGTACTGGAGCTGAGCTTTGGGGTGGACAGGAACATATACGCCCTGTTCGAGCTTGCCCTCAAGGACGAGAAGGAAAGGACAGTCATGCTGTTCCCCAGGAGGGTGTCGCCATTTGACGCAGGACTCTTCCCCCTGGTCAACAAGGACGGGATTCCCGGGAAGGCAAGGGAGGTCTTTGCCTCGCTTAAGCAGGCCGGTTTCAGCGTGTTCTGGGACTCAGGGGGCAGCATAGGCAGGCGCTACAGGAGAATCGACGAGGTGGGGATAGCAGCGGGAATCACCGTAGACCACCAGAGTCTGGAGAAGGGGGACGTGACCCTCAGGGACAGGGACACCATGAAGCAGATAAGGGTCAGGATAAAGGAGCTTCCCGGGGTTCTCAGGGAGTTCCTGGACGGAAAGGACCTCGCCAGGCTGGGCGTTCCCCTGGAGCAGAAGTGAGTTGTTTCTGGTAAAGGAAATTACGAAAACAATCCGGTCAGGAGACCCGCTGTTCCTGGGTACGGGTTATGCCATCCTTTAGGAGATGGACTACACTGTTGGGGAGGGAACAAAGAAGCTGGTTTGCGGACTATAGCTCTGCTCCGAAGAGCCTCTCCTTGATGAACATGGTTATCATGACCGTGCTGGAGACCCCTATTATCCAGGCCCAGTCCTCCAGGCCCAGCGGGACCGTGGTGAAGACCTCTGCCAGCGGGGCGAAGAGCGGATGCAGGACAGGAGAATAGATGACAAAGACCTGCATGGCCACTGAGGCTGCCATGGCCAGCACGAGCTTCATGTTGGAGAACAGCCCCACATTGTACTTCATCCTCACTGACTGTATCCTGACCATCTCGAACACTACCATGGCCGTGAACGCCATGGTCACTGCCTTTGCAGCGCCTGAGGGAAGGCTCATCCAGAAAAGGAAGAGGGTGCCCACAGCTATGACCGCGCCCACTATGAAGATGTCAGTGAGCACTGACCTGGAAAGTATGCTCTCCCTTGGCGAGCGGGGCGGCCTGTCCATGATATTGGGCGATGGTGGGTCCACTCCCAGGGCCAGGGCAGGCAGCCCGTCTGTGAGCAGGTTTATCCACAACAGCTGGATGGCGGTGAGGGGTATTATGACCAGGCCTGTGGCAGGGTCTGTGAAGCCTATGAGTATGGCCAGGAAGACCACCAGGACCTCTCCCACATTGCTGGAGAGCAGGTACTGTATGAACTTCTTGATGTTGTCGTATATGGCCCTGCCCCCGCTTACGGCCTGGACTATGGTGGAGAAGTTATCGTCCCTGAGAATCATGTCTGAGGCCTCCTTGGCCACGTCAGTCCCCTTGATGCCCATGGACACCCCTATGTCTGCCTTCTTGAGGGCAGGGGCGTCATTTACGCCGTCCCCTGTCATGGCTATGATGTGTCCCTTCTGTGAGAGGGCCTCCACTATCCTTACCTTGTGCTCAGGGTTGACCCTGGCGTATACCGACACCTGCCCGACAGCAGAGCGGAGCTGGCTGTCAGAGAGCCCGTCAAGCTCCTCCCCTGTGAGGGAGCGGGAATCTCCCTGGGAAATACCAAGCTCCCTGGCAATGGCCAGTGCTGTGTTGCGGTGGTCCCCCGTTATCATGACCACCTTTATGCCGGCCTTCCTGCAAAGGGATATGTCATTCCTGACGCTGTCCCTGGGAGGGTCTATCATACCCACCATGCCCAGGAAGGTGAGCCCTGATTCTGCTTCCCTTCTGGAGGCGCCCCTTCCCCGGATGCTCCTTGTAGCCACGGCCAGTACCCTCAGTGCGTCATCGCCCATGCCCTGGTTAGCCCCGAGTATGTGGTCCCGGTCAGCCCCCGTGAGCCTGGAGCGCCGGCCGTTCCTCATTATGTGGGTGCACCTGGAGAGTATGGTCTCTGGCGCGCCCTTGGCGTGGACTGCGGATTTTTCGCCCCTTGTGGTGATGACGCTCATCATCTTCCTCTCTGACGAGAATGGGAACTCCTTAATCCTCTTGTGACTGGAGAGCTTCTCGCTTCCCAGGCCTGCTTTGGCTGCGGCCACCACCAGGGAGCCCTCTGTGGGGTCCCCGAAAACGCACCATGTCCCGCTGTCCCTTGACACACTGGCATTGCTGCACAGGGCGCCGGAGCGGAGCACTGCCAGGAGGGTGGAGTCTGTCCCCGGATGGACCTCCCGCCCCCTGAACATGAACCTTCCCTTTGGCGAGTAGCCGCCCCCCTCCACATCAATGGACTTTCCGCTGTGCCAGAGCCTGGTTATGGTCATCTCGTTCTTGGTGAGCGTTCCTGTCTTGTCAGAGCATATCACAGTGGTCGAGCCAAGGGTCTCCACCGCCGGCAGCCTCCTCATTAGGGCGTTGCTGGAGGACAGGCGCTGTACCCCCAGGGCAAGGGTCACTGTCACTATGATGGGAAGGCCCTCCGGGATGGCGGCCACGGCGAGGGCTATGCCGGTCATGACCATGGTGGCCAGGAGCTCATCTGTTATGGGAAGCCCTGACAGCGGGCCTGACCTAAGAAGGCCCATGGCTATTACCACGGCGCATACGCCCAGGATGAGAAAGCCCAGCTTCTTGCTGAAGGTATCGAGCCTGCGCTGGAGCGGGGTGGGCTCCTCCCCGGCCTCCTGTACTATGCCCGCTATCCTTCCTATCTGGGTGGACATCCCTGTCTCAGTGACCACCCCCTTCGCGCGCCCGTATATCACCACAGTCCCGGACCAGAGCATGCTGGCAGCTTCGGCAAGCCCGTCCCTGGTCACGGGCTCTGTGGTCTTGTTGACAGGAGTGGACTCTCCTGTAAGGCAGGACTCGTCAACCTTGAGCTCCACCTCCTCCATTATCCTCATGTCAGCGGGCACCCTGGTGCCCTGGTCTATTAGCACCATGTCGCCAGGCACCAGCATGGTGCTGGGAATCTTCCTTTCCTTGCCGTTCCTGATGACAACGGCCTCGTGGGCGGTCATGCGCTTGAGCGCGGCTATGGTCTTCTCTGCTTTGTACTCCTGGAAGAACCCAAGGGCAGCGCTTATGAAAACTATCAATATTATGGCCACGGCGTCAAGAATCTGGCCAATCAGGGCTGAGAATATGGTGGCGCCTATAAGAATCCGCACGAGGAAGCCGTTGAACTGGCCAATAAAAATACCAAGGGGTGTCTGCCCCCCCTCTTCAGTAAGCTCGTTGGGACCCCCGCCCCTTAGCCTCCGGGTGGCCTCCTCCTCAGAGAGTCCGGAAAGAGAGGTTCCAAGCTCGCGGACCGCTGCCTGGGCGCTCTTCTTCTGCCATCCGTTAAGGCCCATATGGATTATATTGTAAGGGCTGTCTTATTAGCTTCCGGGCGCGCTGTTTCAGGCAGGGAGCTGGAAGTCGGCTGGCATCTCCATTCCGGGCGGAAGGGTGTTCACGGGCATGTAGGCGAACATGCTCAGGGCGAAAAGCGCTATCAATCCCGCTATTGCCATGGGAATGACAAACGCCACTATTACAGCGATCGCTGCCTTATCGCCCTTCATGCCCTGCAGCCCCTTGAGGCCAAGCCACTGAAGGTACACTGACCACAGAGAGAACAGGAAACCTATGAAAGGTATCCAGCCCAGCAGGTATACGGGTGTTCCGCCGTAGAATGCTGCCTTCAGGGTCTCATGGAGGCCTCCCTTTGCGCCGAAGACGTAAGCCCACAGATGGAGCCAGAGTCCCATTATAACCGCGCCGATGATGCCCATCAGGTAGCCTGCGGGTATGAGCAGCAGCGCGAAGGCGCCGGGCAGTGCCATGGCGGCAGTGACTATCCCACCAAGGACAGCACCCACCAAAGATAGTATGGCAAGGTAAATGAACGCCTGGGACACGTCTGTCTTCTTCTCTGCCGCGAAGGCCTTCTCAGGCTGCTTCAGGAAAAGAACAGCCTTCTGGAAAAGCCCCTCCAGCATTGCTTTGTGTTGGTTTGTTTTCTTAGGCATGAAAAGAATTGGTATCCGGGGCTTAAATATCACGCCTCCGGGGCTCTGCCGGGTCGCCGAGAAACCCCCGGCCGGTCGCGGGCCTGTCGTGATGCGGGGTCACTGGCCGCCCTTGAGGCCTACGATGGCTTCTGCTATCCCGCCGTACTTCTGCAGGGCCTCGCGGGCCTCATCTTCAGAGACCCCCGCCTTCTCAGACACCATGTCCACGTCCGCGTCAGAGAACCCCGAACGCTCCTGCTCCTCCACTTCCCCGGAAACCTGGAAGGTCTCCTGGCCCATCATGTTGACCCTGGACACCTGGGGGTTGCGTATAATTATGTCGCTTTCCCTGGTCCTGATTATGACCTCTTCGGCGTCGATGGCAGTGCTCTGGACGCCCATCTGTTTTGCCATTTTCTCCAGCTGCTTTGGGTTTATCTTCATGGTAATTGATTGTGGGGATGTTATTTAAATCATGGAGGCAAGCCTGAAAAGCGCATTCTGGAAAGGAAACTTTTAAATACAGTTTACCAATTACCGTATATGGATAGAGTAACTGACGAATTCTCTCTTGCAAAGCGCAAGCTTGCAAGAGACATGGTCGGGGAAATCGTGATGTCCGAGAACTCAGAGAAGGTAATCAAGAAATGGAGGAACATATTCAAGATATCACAAAAGGCCCTGGCCAACGAACTGCAGATAACCCCGTCTGTGATATCAGACTACGAGTCAGGAAGGAGACGCTCCCCGGGTATAAAGATGGTAGGAAGGTATGTAGAGGCCCTGATGAGGCTTGATGAGGAAAGCGGCGGAAACGTAATAAGGAGCTTCTCAAGGACAGGTTCTGAGGGCCCGGCCATCTCCAACGCCATACTGGATATAAAGGAGTTCTCTTCTGCTATGAGCGCCCAGGATTTCCTCAGGGCGGTAAACGCTGTTCCTGTGGCAAGGAACGGTATGGACAAGCCCGTATACGGCTACACGGTGATAGACTCCCACAGGGCCATAACAGAGCTCTCCTTTAATGAACTCATCAAGCTTTACGGCATCACATCACAAAGGGCCCTTATATTCACCAAGGTCTCAACCGGAAAGACGCCCATGGTGGCCATAAAACTCACCAACCTGCACCCGTCACTGGTGGTGCTTCACGGGCCGGATGTGGTGGATGATGTAGCAAAAAGGATAGCAGAGGTGGAGGGCATTCCCCTCGCCGTGTCCAGGCTTGGCTCTGCAGAGGACATACTCGATCAGCTCAAGCAAACAGACTAGTCCAGTTCTATCTTCTTTATCTCACATTCTATTGTTTTTCCCCCGATGTCTATGATGCCATATTTGCCTGCGTAGAACGGGCCGGGATAGAAAAGTGTGGTCTTCCCTATCCTGTCCACACCACCGGCCTCGTGTATGTGGGCGGACACAACCAGTTTGGGCTGGTGCTTCTCTATGAATTTCCTTATCACCGGGGAACCCACATGCTCGCCTGTGGCCAGCCTGTCCAGCTTCGTGTCCCTGGGTGGGTTGTGCAGGATGAGTATAAAGTCCCCTGAAACACCCCCCACCATTTCATCCAGGGCCTCGCTGGTCTCCTCCTCTGTGGGCTCGAACGCCAGGTGAAACGGGGTCAGGGCCCCACCCCACCCCATGAAGACCTCTCCCATGAAATTCCTGACCTTTCCGTGGAGGTTTACGTCGTATTCCTCAAAGGCGTCAATAATCTCATACGGGTCGTGGTTTCCTGGCACACAGTACAGGGGTGTCCCGAAAGCAACCAGTTTCTGGAGGATGATGTCAGCGATGTTGTGCTGGGAGAAGCCCGGGGGCTGGTTGAACATGTCCGTGAAGTCGCCCGGGCATATAATGAGGTCAAAATCCTTGGCATCAATCTTGCTGAAGAATTTGGACACATCATCAGAATATCCATGCACATCGGCTATGACAAGTATCCTCATGAAAACACCAGCGGTAGTGTATTGGAAACCAAACTTAAAAAGAGGTGGTGTGTTTGGGCCCGTGGTTTCCTGTGGAACCCCCTCCCTCCATGATTTCCTGTGGAAACAATAATAATAAAACAAATAACAAGATATATAATATAACACTGTTATATTTTTATTTCTATTTTTTCAGCAAAAAGTTAAATATAACATCTCCATTAGAAACAAGGGGGGTATGTATGGAGGAAAACGGAGTAAGGAACATATTCGACGACTATATCGCAAAGAACGTGATATTTAAGAACAAGGAGATGCTCACCACCAGGTTCACCCCACACAACATACCCCACAGGGACAGCCACATCAAACAGATTGCCCTTATGCTTGCCCCCATACTCAGGAACGACAAGCCCTCCAACATCTTCATATACGGAAAGACCGGGACAGGAAAGACCCTTGTCATGAAGAATATAATGGACAACCTCAGGAACTCTGCTGCCTCCAACAGCATAGGTCTAAAGATAATATATATCAACTGCAAGATGCAGAAAATCACCGACACCGAGTACAGGCTCCTTGCACAACTCATATACGAGTTCGGAGAGAGTGTGCCGTATACCGGTCTTCCCACAAACGAGCTCTACAAGAAGCTGTTCAGGCTGCTGGAGAGCGCGCCGAAGAACGTTATTATGGTGCTGGATGAGGTGGATTCCCTCATAAACAAGATCGGTGACGAGGTGCTCTATAACCTGACAAGGATAAACCAGGACCTAAAGAGCACCCAGGTAACTGTGATAGGAATATCCAACAACCTGTCTTTTGTGGAGAGCCTTGACCCAAGGGTGAGGTCGTCCCTGTCAGAGGAGGAGATGGTGTTCCCGCCATACAACGCCACCCAGCTCAGGGACATACTCACGGTGAGGGCTGAAGAGGCCTTTGCTCATGGCGCCATATCATCGGGTGTGGTCGCAAAGTGCGCGGCCCTCGCTGCCCAGGAGCACGGGGACGCGAGGAAGGCACTTGACCTGCTCAGGGTATCCGGCGAGATAGCAGAGCGTGAGGGAGAGTCGGTGGTCACTGAGAGGCACACTGACGTGGCCCAGAAGAAACTGGACACAGACAGGTTCATAGAGACCCTGCGCTCCCAGCCGAAACAGTCCCAGGCCGTTTTCAGCTCGATATTAAACCTTCATCAGGGAGGAGTCACGGGAATGCAAACAGGCTCAGTCTACGACGAGTACTGCTCGCTCTGCAGGAGGACAGGGCTTTCGCCCCTTACCCAGCGGAGGGTCTCTGACCTGATATCCGAGCTGGAGACCTTCGGCATCATAGGCACAGCAGTTAAGTCAAGGGGAAGGTATGGCAGGACAAGGACAATAAACATATCCCTGTCAGCCGACCTTGTTAAGAAGATGAGTGATTTCCTCTCAAAGGAGTTCTGATGGAATGGATGATTCTGCGCTGGTGAGGGAGCTCACCTCAAGGGGGATTATTGTCACCCGGGACGTCCTTGAGAGAGCGAAGTCAGGCGGCATCGGGTCTGTGGCAGGGCATGCCAAAAAAAAGGCACCCGCAAAGGTGTACGTGAGGATACACCGGGTCCCTGCCAGGGAAACCATGGCGGTCAGGGAGTTCGGGGAACACTACACGAAAAGATTCGAGGCGCTGAGGGAGATGCTGCTGAAGAGGACCAGCGCGGTTTCCATAAGCAACGCAAAGGAATCCTCCTCTCCTGTTTCTGTGATAGGTATGGTGAGGGAGCGCACAAGCAACGGTTTCCTGGTCGAGGACAACACCGGTGATCTTGGTGTCGTGTCAGGAGAGGCGGTTGCTCCTGACGAGGTGGTGGCTGTGACAGGAAGGACCAGGGAGGGTTTGCTCATTGCAGAGAGTATTGAGAGACCGGGGATACCTGAGCAGGCTGTTCCCGGGAAGCCCCCCGGCCTCATGCTCCTGCTGACCACCTTCATGGACCAGGGCCTCAGGGAATCCCTGGGCGGGTTTGATGTGGTGATTGCCCCCGAGAACTCAGGGATAGGTGGTGGCGAAAAAATCATATCAGATGTGCCGAACCCGGGAAAGCTGAGTGTTTTCAGGGGGGAGAGCGAGCTAAGGGTGCTCCTTTACAGACCCCCGGAGCCCTGCCAGCCAGAGGACCCCGTCAGGTGGCTGGAGGCAAGGCACCTTCTTCCGGGCACGAACGAGATAATATCAGTGCCAGACCCCTTTTTAATTGACCCGGTCCCGCACATATTCTGGGTGATATCAGGAGAAAGGCGCGTTGCGTTCCACAGGGGCGTGAGCATAATAATGAGCAGGGAGAATGATGCGGTCAGGGTAGACACGTCCACAGGCAAAGCATATTTCGCGCACGACACAAAGCAGGGCAGCTACGAGGAAGGGAAATAATATATTTAGTATAGTTAATTAATGATAAATGTTCACCGACATAATGCTTCCTGTTCTGTTGGGAATCGGTTTCGGAACCCTGACCGGTATTATCCCCGGCATACACCCCAACACCGTCTTCGCGGGTCTGGTATCCCTTGTCCTCACGGGTATGCTTCCCCTCCCCACCATACCCCTCCTCTTCTTTGTGGTGTCTGTCGCCGTGTCCAACACTTTCGTGGATTTTATACCATCAGTGCTTTTTGGGGCACCTGACCCGTCCTCGGCACTGTCAGTCCTTCCGGGCCACAGGCTTCTCATGTCGGGGCAGGGGTATGTCGCTGTTTGCCTTACTGTTGTCGGTGGTCTTGGTGTGGCCTCACTGGTCCTTCTTACCCTCCCGCTGCTCGTGTATATCCTTCCCGTGCTCTATTGGCTCACCAGGCCCGTGGTGCATGTGCTGCTTGCCGGGGTGGTTGTTTTCATGGTGGCCAGGGAGCGAAAGGGTGCCAGGGCGGTCTCGCTCTGGGTTCTCCTGGTGTCCGGTGCCATGGGCACCATCGCGCTCAATGCCTATCCCTCGGGAAGCATGCTGTTTCCCTCACTCACAGGCCTCTTCGGAATAAGCGGCCTGGTCCACAGCATGGGCAGTGGGGCAGCGGTGCCGAGGCAGTGTATTGCAAAGGAGTTCTCTTGTGATGTGAGGAAGGGGATACTCGCCGGCTGGGCGTCCGGCTGGTTCGCCGGAATGCTGCCCGGTGTTGGTGCCGCCCAGGCGGGGGTGATATCCGGGCAGGCCCTCAGGGCACGGACAGGGGAATTCCTGGTTTCCCTGGGGGGAATCAACACCTCAAACATATTATTCACACTGGCAATGTTCTATTTGCTTGGAAAGACCCGCTCGGGTGCTGTTTGGGCAATGTCCCAGTTCGCTGTCCAGCCGGGGCCCTGGCTTTTCACGGGTCTTGTTCTTGCCGGCCTTTTGTGCTGCTTTGCTTCAGGCCTCGTGACCCTGGGGCTTGCGCGGGCAGCCCTTGGTATCATCAACAGGGTGCCGTATACCGGAATAAGCCTGGCGGTAATAGCCGCGCTGTTTTCCCTTTCCTTTCTTTTGTCAGGGTTTCCCGGGCTGCTGGCGGCGGGAACGGGCTCCCTTATCGGCCTGGCGTGCATACGCTCGGGCGCGGGACGCTCCCATATGATGGGGTTTCTAATAATACCCACCATACTTCACTTCTCAGGGCTCTACCCGGCGGTCTCCTTAACGCTTTGTTTGTGAACCTTGGTGAAAACACATTAAGTAACATGAAGTTCCACAGGAAGCGTGGGGGTGGTTTGTGTCCGCACGGTGCCGGAATGAACACGCAGTGAAGTTGGTGTGAACCCCCCTGTTTCCACTGGAAAACCGCACCCCATTGCTTCCACTGGAGAAATTTAACAGAATCACAACTTAACCCCCCAAACAATGCCCGGTGCGTGAAATGTCGGTTAATGTTTATTTGATGCGTAAGCCCGCGTGAAGTGTGGGGATACGGAGAGCCATATAACGGTGTTATATTCACACCCTCACAGAATCCGCCACACCACCTTTGTGGCAAAAGGAAAGCTGCCCCCCGCACTCACAGACACCGATAAGGGGGACCCTTGTGTAGAACCTGGAGCATTTCCTGCACGTGAAGCCCGTGACCTCTGAGAGCCCTATCTCCTTCTTTTCGCCTGCCTGGCCGTTGTTGCCGTTGATGGCGCACATGAGGTTGACCTGTCTGCCCCCTCCCATGAGCGTGGACCTCTCCACCCCCAGGACAGTGAATATTCTCTCTATGGGCGGCAGAAGCTGGTTCTCTATGTAGTACTTGGAGTCCACCTGTATGCCTTTCTCCTCCACGTATCCCGGGTCCTCTGCCCGTTTGGACAGGAGCCCCAGGCCCTTGACTATGACATAGCTTATCCTGTCCCCGATGCCCGGCACCTCGTCTGTGTTCCTGCTCTGTATCTTCTTCACGAGCTCGATGTGGGGCTGAACGCCCGCGTACTTCTCAGGGGACTTGGTCATGGTCTTTGTTATGACCAGCTTGTTTATTGGTATCTCGTTCTTCACGAGCTTCTTTACTATCCCCGTGAAGTAGGATACCGCCTCCATGGGGTCGTCCTTCTTCAGCACAATGTTGATGACGTCTGACACAGAGTCACCCACCAGCTCGCACCAGTCCCTCCTCACGGTCTCTATTCCCTTGGTGTCTATGCCCTCTTTCCACCCGTCCTTTGTGGGCTCGAACTTCCACGCAAAATACCTCTTCTTGGTGAGGGGCATGAACCTCTTGAAGAACTTCTCGAACTCCAGCTCCATGATTCCCGGCAGCCTCTCTGTTATCTCGGACGCCATCCTGTCTGACACCTTCTTGACCTCGTCCAGGTCCTCGGTGTCAATCTTGACCATGACAGAGTCAGTGTCTCCGTACACCACGGTGTAGCCGTACTCCTTCTCCACAATCTCCCTGGTCACGTGGATGATGTTCCTGCCTGATGATGTTATGGCGTTGGCTATCCTCAGGTCGTATATCCTGGCCCTGGAGTACCCCATGTACCCGTAGAATGCGTTGGCCATTATCTTGAGGGCCCACTGCTCTGCGTCATATGCCCTTCTCCTGTACTTGTCCTTTGCGTTGGCCTTCTTCTTCTTGGCAGCGGCCCTGCTCTTCATGAGCCCCTCCAGAATCCCGGGTATAATGCCCTGCCTGGTCTCGAAGGGCGTGAACTCTGTCCCGTCCACGGTCCTGAGTGGGTTGTCCACCTTCTCCTTGTCTATCAGCGTGGTGGGGCAGATGTTGAAGGACCTGATTATGGACGGGTACATGCTCTTGAAGTCCAGCACTATTACGTTTGAGTGAAGGTCCTTTATGGGCTCGATTACGAACCCGCCCTTGAGTTCCCTCTTCTTGTCCTCGTTCCTCTTGGCTATCTCCTGGTCAGTGGGCCTGGTCGGGAACACGAACCCCTCTGAGTTGAACTTCCTGAGCAGGAAGTTCTCTATCCTGATGGACTCCCCGCTGGACAGGGTGTCCTGCATGAGGGTGCCTGAAACCTTGCAGAGAGCGAAGTACTTGTCCATGAGATTGAGCTTCTGCACCAGCTTCATGGCCAGCACAGAATCCTTCAGGGCGTATCTGGCCAGCTGCGCGTACTTCTCAGGGTTGCCCCTCCAGTACTTCTGAATCTGGGCGGCCTTGACGTCCTCCTTTTTCTCCCCCAGCAGCCTCTCTGACACGAAGTTAAGGCTGTACCGCATGAGCGAGTAGTCCTTCTTGATGACATCAAAGCTGTCGAAAACCACCCTGCCAATTATGGATATCCTGTACCTTGACATTATCTTCCTGGCGTTGACCTGCTTCTGGGTGCACCTGCCCCATTTGGGTCTCATTCTGTGCTCTGCCATCCTCTCCAGCAGGTATGGGATGTCGAAATTGTTCAGGTTGTAACCGGTGAGTATGTCAGGATCATACTCCTTGATGATGTCAGAGAACCGCTCCAGCATCTCTGCCTCTGATGCCATGGCAGTGACTCCGGGCCCTGGCCTGGTGGCCAGCAGTATGGACTCCTGGCCCCTGAAGGGCTCGCTGAAGACAACGGATATCATGACCACGGGGTCCCTGCTGGCCTCTGGCATGGCGCCTGCTGTGCCTGACACGCACTCTATGTCGAAAGCCAGTGTTTTGAGGGGGGCGTCGTCTATGCTGTCTATGGGCTTCAGTGACTTTGCCTTGATGCATCTGTCTGCGTGGACGGTCCCGGTGCTGACGCTGCTTTCTTCCTCCACCTCCACCCACCCCATGCCCTTGATGCCCATGTCGTTCATGAACCTGTACTTGAAGAGCACGTCTGACTCGTATGTGGTGATGCCCTTCTCTGTGAGCATGTCCCTGAGCTCAGGGGTCCTGGCCGGGTTTTTGAGGGTGACCTTGTAGATGTCCTTCTCCTGCTGGTAGCCCATTACCCTCTTCCTCTTGAGCTTCTCTATGTTCACAACCTGGGGCTCCTCCCTTAGAAGCTCGACAGCCTCCTCGCCGTCTGCGTAGAAGTATGGCCTGTACCCCTCGTAGAATGCGCAGGCAGACCTGCCCCTTGCGGTCTTGCCGAACAGCCTGACCACTGGCCTCTCGTTGACCAGTACATAGTCCACGTCTATTATCTGCATCTTCATGGCAAGCACCAGAACAGGTAGAATAGTGTTGCCCGGAAAGCAATAAAAACACACCCCAAGGGGCATAATATATAATTTACCGCAGTTTTTGCTGATGCCTGTCAGGAGATATAACGGTGTTATGTTCCCCTATTTATACCTCCCCGCGCTATACATACCCAATGAACCTCTACCGAAAGGGCTTCCGCGCAGAGAGAGAGCTCCTCAGGATACTCAGTTCCCACGGCTACTCCTGCGTGCGCAGCGCTTCCTCCGGGGGCTTCCTCACCCCTGTTGACATAGTGGCCCTCAAGCCAGGGAAGGTCCTGTGCTTCGAGATAAAGTCCTGGGCCAGGAAGCCCAGGCTGGACCGGGGCCAGCTCTCCCGCTTCTCTGAATGGTGCAGGAACGCCCAGGGACACGGCTTCGTGGCCTGGTACAACCAGAACACCTGGAGGTTCCTTCACATGAACGATGCCGAGGCCAACAAATACGATGACGAGAACTGGTTCGGCCTGGAGCCCTTCCTGAAGGTATTC
>CAZSLL010000013.1:0-35623 GCA_964607835.1 uncultured archaeon
GCTCTCCCCGTCCCCCCTGTCCAGGGTTACCCGGAGTCTGAGGTCGGTTCCTGACGGCCATGAGCCCCCCGGGCAGTCCAGCTCCCCGGAAACTGAAATCTCGTATGCCCCGGAAATCATGCCGTCGAACATGGCTATGAGCTCGTCCACGTTCTGGCTGACCTCGTCGCAGTCACTGGAGGAATCAAGGGCTGCCTGGAACATGTTCTCCAGGTTCTTCATGGCATAGGTGTCAGAGTTATGGTGGTAGCCCGAGAGGTCTATTGCAGAGTAGTTCATGAGAAGGCTGTATATGGCGAAGACCATGGCTGATAGGAAGACCGTGGTTATGATGTAGACCTGGCCCTTCCTTGCCTGGCCTGGGATGTCCATGTTTAGTAATTGCCCTGGAGTGTTAAAATGCTTGGCTCAGGGAAGGAACCGTTCGGGTGTTCTGGGGAACAGAACCACGTCCCTTATGTTGCTTATGTTCAGGAGCTGCTGGGTGAGCCTCTCCACGCCCACGCAGAAGCCACCGTGCGGGGGCACCCCGTACCTGAAGAATTTGGTGAACCACTCCACTCCCGCGGGGTCCATGCCCTTGAGTTTGACCTGCTCCATGAGCTTGTCGTATCTGTGCTCCCTCTGGCCGCCAGAGCTCATCTCGAGGCCGCGATAAATCATGTCCACGCTCCTGGCCCACTGGGGGTCGTCATCCACCCTCATCACATAGAATGGCTTCTTCCTGAACGGGAAGCGGTTAATGAAGAAGAACTCGTGGCCGTGCTTCTTCTCAACGTGCCTGGCCAGGAGAAGCTCTCCCTCACGGTCCACCTCCTCGCCCTGCTCGACCTTCTTGCCCATCTTCTCAAGGATGTCGTAAATCTTCGGGAAGGAGAGCTCAGGGAAGGGGGTCTCAGGGACAGTTAGCTTTGCTCCAAGAATCTTGAGGTCATCCCTGCAGTCGTGCTTCACCTTTTTGAAGGCAGAGGCAATCATGGCCTCCTCCATCCGCATGGTGTCCCGCTCGTCCTCTATGAAGGCTGCCTCCACCGCAACGCCCCTGTGCTCGCAGAGGTGCCTGGTGGTGTGGCTGGGCTCTGCCCTCCAGCTCGGGCCGATATCATAAATCCTGTCAAGGCCCCCGGCTATGACCAGCTGCCTGTGAAGCTGGGGGTCCTGCCTGAGGAAGGCCTCCTTGTCGTAGTACATGACAGGGAACACGTCAGCGCCGCTCTCGGATGCCGTGCCCATGAGGCAGGGCGTGAAAACCTGGGTGTATCCTTCCTTTATGAGCCATTCCTGCATGCCCTCCACGAGCTTTGCCTGGACCTTGAAGATGGCTGTGTTGCGGGGGTCCCTGAGGTCTATGGACCTCCAGTCATGGCGCTTGTCTATCCCTGTCTCTATCTTGCTGTCAATATCAATTGGAATGTTAGGGTCAGAGCGGCTTATGGGCTCCAGCCTGGATGGCACCAGCTCCCTTCCGCCAGGGGCCTGCTTTGCCTCCTTTACGTGACCCTCGACAAGGACGCAGTCCTCCTTGCTGAGGCCCTCCATGAACTTGATGAGACTGTCCGGGACATTGCCTTTCTTGAGGGTGACCTGGATGTGGCCCTCTCTGTCCCTGAGCATGAAGAACTTTAGCCCCCCGAGGTCCCTTATCTGGGACACCCAGCCCTTGATGAGGGCCTTCTTCCCGGGCTCTGCCTGGCTCGTGTAAACCCTCCTGGTTGCTTCTGGCATGGAATCACTCTCAAGTCTTGGAGCAAGGATTTAAATGTTCCCTGGGTTGCGGTCTCTGCCCTGTATCTAATTCCTGGCCTAGGCATTTATTAGGCTTATTACCAATTCTCCTCCATGGCAGAGGAGGCCCAGGGATTCAGGAAGAGGATGCCGTCCGTGCACAGGAGCGTCTCTGATATCAGGCCCGAGGACATGCGGGTTTCTGTTGTGGGCACGGTGCTGGACCGGGCAGATGACGGGCTGATGCTGGATGACGGCACAGGAAAGGTGGACGTCACCCTTGACGAGCCCCCTCCCGTTGAGAGGGGAAAGCTGGCCAGGGTGTTCGGAAGAGTGGTTCCTGTGGAGGGCGGAGTGCAGCTCCAGGGTGAGCTGGTCCAGGACATGACCGGACTGGACATGGAACTCATGAACCGTGTCAGGAAGCTCGAGTCCAGGTAACGTGCAAGCTTTAAAAAAGGTTGAACCAATAAACTTGTGAGGTGCATTGATGTTCAGGGCTGTTCTAAGCGACGTCGATCTTCTGAAGTCATCTGTCCCCATAATGTCCGAGATAATAGACGAGGGGCTGTTCAGGGTTGACCAGAACGGAATCAGCCTGCTCTCTCCTGACCGTGCCATGGTGGCTGTAATAGACTTCAGGCTTCTTTCCACTGCGTTCGACGAGTTCAAGAGCCAGGGCGAGGACATGCTGGGTCTCAACATGGCCAACCTGGCGGCTGTCATCAAGAGGGCCAAGTCAGGGGACAAGCTTGTCCTGGAGAGGGCAGAGGGCTCCAACTCCCTGAAGATAACCATAAGGGGAAACGGGGTCAGGAATTTCGAGGTGCCCCTACTGGACGTCAAGACCGAGAAGCCCCCTGTGGACAAGCTGGCATTCACCACCAAGGTGGAGCTTGAGTCCAAGATAGTGGAGGAGGGCATATCTGACGCTGACATAATCGGCGACTCAGTCATACTGGAGGCAAACCCCAGCGCGTTCAAGATGAGCGCCAAGGGCGACGTGTCCTCGGCCTGCCTGGAGCTGGGCAAGCAGGACAAGGGTCTGCTGGATCTTAAGAGCGAAGCCAATTCCCGGGCACAGTATCCTCTCGAATACCTCAAGAAGATGATAAAGGCAGGCAAGATATCTGAGCAGATGGTCGTCGAGTTCGGTAACGATTACCCGCTCAGGCTGGGGTTCAAGAGCATAGACAAGATGCAGATAAGCTTCATCCTGGCCCCAAGGGTGGAGACCTAAAGCTCTTTAATCATCTATTTCTTAGAGAAACATGGTGCTTCGCTTGGGGACCAGGAAGTGTATAACACTGTTATATTCATTGAAACCATAAGGAGGAGGTAACATGGCTACCAAGGAAAACCTGAAAGATGCGTTCGCTGGTGAGAGCCAGGCCAACCGAAGATACCTCGCCTTCGCGAAGAGGGCGGACAGCGAGGGAAAGCCCAACACGGCAAGGCTCTTCAGGGCAGCCGCAGAGGCAGAGACCGTGCACGCCCACAACCACCTCAGGGTGATGGGGGAGGTTGGCTCCACCAGGGAAAACCTGGAGCAGGCAATATCAGGCGAGAACCACGAGCACACCGAGATGTACCCGGGGTTCATAGAAGAAGCGAAGAAGGAGGGACAACAGGAGGCTGAGAGGAGCTTCAGCCATGCCAACGCAGTGGAGAAGATACACGAGTCCCACTTCAGAAAGGCAATGGAGGCAGCTGAGGAGGACCAGGACCTGGAGGAAAGCGAAGTCCTGGTGTGCCCTGTGTGCGGGAACACCTTCCTTGGAGAGGCCGAGGACCCCTGCCACATATGCCAAACCCCCAGGCAGAGGTTCATGAAGATAGAGTGAGCCTGAGATGATAAGGGCTCCTGAGAGGAGACGTTAAACAAGGAGGTGAAAGGAAATGACAGGAGAGCACGAGGGAAGGGAGAACCTCAGCGAAGAGACCAAAGACCTGGAGAGGGCCAGGAAATCACTGTGCGAGGAGCTCGAGGCCATAAACTGGTACCAGGAGAGGGTCGAGGTCTGCAGGGACAAGGACCTTAAGAGGATTCTCGAGCACAACAGGGACGAGGAGAAGGAGCACGCCGCCATGCTCATGGAGTGGATAAGGAAGCACGACAAGGAGCAGGACCGGGTGTTTGAGGAGCATGACTAGGAGGCCCCCTGAGCAACTGGACGACATAATCAGGATACTCGAGGGGGTACACGGAAGGGAGCCCTGGAACTGGCACACCAGGCAGGGCGCCTTCCAGGTGCTCATAAGCACTGTGCTGTCCCAGCGAACCAGGGACTCCAACACTGACAGGGCGGCCAAGGCCCTGTTCTCCAGGTTTCCCACCCCCGAAAAGCTGGCCAGTGCAGGGCTGGAGGACATTGAGGCCCTCGTAAGGCCGGCCAATTACCACAAAACCAAGGCCAGGAAGGTCAGGGAAATCAGCAGGATAATACAGGAGCGCTTCTCCGGGAAGACCCCGAAGACCATGGAGGAGCTGGTGAGCCTTCCCGGAGTGGGGAGGAAGACTGCCTCCTGCACCCTGCTTTACGGTCACGGGATAGACCGGATTCCGTGCGACGTGCATGTCAGGGTCATTGCCCGGAGGCTTGGGTGGACCAGGGAGAGAGACCCTGACATGGTCCAGGAGGACCTGGAGGAAAGGCTCCCGAAAGGGAAGTGGAGCAAAATCAACGAGCTCATGGTCAAGCACGGCCAGAGCATATGCCTCACCAGGAAACCCAGGTGCGGGATATGCCCACTCACAGAATACTGCGAGTATTACGTGACAGAGGTGAAGAAGTGAGGGGAGCCTACTGCCTTATCATGAGCCTGCCAAGGGCCACGGGAATCCGGGTCGGCAGGAAGGGGGAGCAGGAGTTCCCCCCGGGCTTCTACGTCTACGTGGGCTCTGCCATGAACAATCTTGAGAAGCGGGTGGCCAGGCACATGTCAAAGAGCAAGAAGATGCGCTGGCACATAGACTATCTGCTCCAGCACGCCGGGCTGGAAGGCGTAAAAATGATGGAGTCCAATAAGAGGATAGAGTGCGAAATCAGCCGGGCTGTGGAGTCCCTGGCTGACAGGGTTCCCATGGAGGGGTTCGGCTCGTCTGACTGCAGGCAGTGCAGGAGCCACCTGTATTATTTCAGGGAGGACCCCACAGAGAGGATTGAGAGGCTGGTGAGCGAATGGAAGAATTGCTGAAGGCGTACCAGAAGCAGAAGAGGCAGATAAGGGAGAGGCTGCTGGAGTTCGCTCAGGTCTGGAAAGAGCCTGACGAGAGGATATTCGAGGAGATGGTGTTCTGCTTCTGCACCCCCCAGTCCAACGCCAAGCAGTGTTTCAGCTCTGTGGAGGCCCTGGCAAAGACAGGAATGCTAATGAAAGGCGATGAAGGGACCATAAGCCAGTACCTGCGGGGAGGGGTGAGATTCCACAACAACAAGTCCCGCTACATTGTGGAGGCCAGGAGCCTGTTCACTGACCGCGGCGGAAGGCTCAGAATAAAGGAGAGGCTCTCCCACAACGACCCCCTGACCATAAGGGAATGGCTGGTCAACAACATAAAGGGATTCGGCTACAAGGAGGCCGGGCACTTCCTCAGGAACGTCGGAATGGGCTCCAACATAGCCATACTGGACAGGCACATCCTCAGGAACATGGTGAGGTACGGGGCGCTGGAGGAGATGCCCAGGACCCTCTCAAGGAAACAGTACCTGGAGATAGAGGAGCGGTTCAGGGAATTCTCCAGGCAGCTGGGCATTCCCATGGCAGAGCTCGACCTGCTCTTCTGGTCCATGGAGACCGGCGAGATATTCAAATAGGCCTTTTTAAGCCTGACGCAGGGTATTTTCTCATGATTCCCGAAAGCCTCAGGAGGGACCTGGTGCACCAGCACTACAAGGTCGTGGGCAACCACTCCGCAGTCAAGCTCTGCACGTGGACCAAGAAGAGCCTCAGGGATGAGGGCGTGTGCTACAAGGAGAGGTTCTACGGCGTGAAGAGCCACGGGTGCCTTCAGATGACCCCTAACATGACATGCGGCCAGCGCTGCCGCTTCTGCTGGAGGGTCATCGAGAGGACCAACATCAAGCCCGGGGAGTGGGACGAGCCAAAGGACATCATCAGGGAGTCCATCCAGGCCCAGAGGCTCCTGCTCTCGGGATTCAAGGGATTTGAGGGCACCAACCAGGCCAAGTTCAGGGAGGCACAGAACCCCACTAATGTAGCAATTTCCCTTCTGGGGGAGCCCCTTCTCTACCCCAAGATTTCCCCCTTCATAGAGGAGTTCCACAGGATGGGCATCGTGACCTTTCTGGTCACGAACAGCCAGCACCCTGAGATACTGGAGAAGATAACCGAGCCCAGGCAGCTCTACATATCAGTGGACGCCCCTGACCCGGACACCTACCTGAGGCTCGACAGGCCCCAGAGCAGGGACTACTGGGCAAGGCTGGAGAAGAGCCTGGAGGTCATGAACTCCATGTCTTGCAGGAGGGTGCTCAGGCTAACCATGGTCAAGGGATGGAACATGCACAACCCAGAAAAATACGCCAGGCTCATTGAGAAGGCCAGCCCTGATTTCGTGGAGCTCAAGGCCTTCATGCACGTTGGAGAGGCAATGAAGAGGCTTCCCAGAGAGGCCATGCCAAGGCACCACGAGGTCAGGGAGTTCGCAGAGCAGGTATCGCGGGAGTCCGGCTACCCGCTTAAGGATGAGCAGGAGGCCAGCAGAGTGGTTTTGCTTTCGAAGAAGTGAGTTAACAGCGTTGTATCAGTCGGCTTCTAAACCACCTTCTTTCCCCGCGCCCTGGGCACGACCCTCTTCTTCCCTCCACTGAACCTTTTTTCCAGCTCCTTCCCCTGGAAATATTCATGAAGAAAAACTGCCAGGGCACCCACCTCTGAGTGGGGCTGGCTGGTCACTGCCACGTTCATGTCAGCCAGCTCGTAAACCTCCCAGGGAACCTTCTCGCCACCCACCACCACCAGGAGGTCCTTTTCCTTCCTGATGGCAGGCATCTTCTTCTGGACAGGAAGCCCGTACATTGTGAGATGGACAGACTTTCCTTTCCACCCCTTCAGGAAGGGTTTCCATTCCCTTATGTGGCCGATTCCGAAGGGTCCGCCCCACTGCTCAGCCGCCTTCTTGATGGAAATCTCCATGGAGGAGTCCCTCTGGCCAGAATAGAATATGCTGTCCGCTCCCAGGGCCCTGGCCACCAGACCGCAGTGGGTGGATATCCGCTTGTCCCTGGATGCCCTGTGCCCTATCCTGAGTACGGTCACTCCCATGCTTGATATTGGGACCCTCCTGCTATAAAGGCTTAAACTTATAAACTGATAATTGTCATTATCATTGAGTGGTAATATGCCAAGAAAGCACTACATCGAGAAGTTCGATGGTGTGTACGGATTCACGCCTGAACTGGAGCCAGGAGAAACATACCTCTTCAGGGGAAGGAATCCCTGGGGCATGGACAAGGACGAGATTCCATTCATTATTTCCATACTTCAGAAAAGGAGCGAGGAAGATGGCCTTGCATTCCTTTCCAAGCAGCATAACAGAGAAGTGGACTTCAAGAAATACACCAAACCAAGGAGTTCTAGCACGTAGTGTGGATGAACGCAACTGCTTTCTTCTTGTTGGCAAGCAGGCCGTTGAATATCTCAGCCGCATTGCCAGAAAGGTCCTCGAACAGCTTTATTCCCTTCTCCTTTGCGTTGTGCCTGACCTCGTCCGAGACCAGCACATTTCCCTGCTGGCCCGTGCCTATGACCACCATGGAGGGCTTCTTCCTTATGAGCCTGGCGAACAGCTCCATGCCAAGGACATGGTCCTTGGGCACGAACTCAAGCTCGCCGTCCCACCACACAATCATGTCAGAGTAGTAGACCTTTCCGTCAACCACGAGTTCCCCGAATTTGTCGAACCTTATGCTTACCATGCTCTCGCTTGATTGTTGAGTCCGGGGTTATTAATCCTTTTCAGGAGGCGGCAGACGAGCCAAACCTTAAAAAGCCCCGGGCACATTAATTAAATATGTCACAAAAGGGCATGTCCCAGACTCTTGTCATAATAGTGGCCGCAGTGGTTATACTGGTGACCGCCCTTGTTCTGCTCACGATTTTCAGCGGCAGCCTGACTCCTATCGCTTCAATAAGCCAGCTACAAGCTCAATGCGAGACTGCAGGAGACCAGAGTTGTGCCCTTACAGGTCAACTTCCACCTACTTGGGATGCAAAAATCTACATAGTGAACAATGAACAAAAATCTTGCTCTGATTTATGTGAAAATGCATGTGTTGAAATCAATGGGAAGCTCCAGGCAAACTGCCCATAGACCACGTTATTTATTCCCTTGTGCCCAATTCTATACCAGTGTTACCATGAAGGCCATGTCACAGACCCTGGTTCTCGTTGTAGCCGCTGTTGTGATACTGGTCACCGCGCTGGTTGTGCTGGTCATGTTCCAGCAGGGCATCCAGCCCGCGGTTGGCCTGACCGAGGCCAAGTCACTCTGCCAGACCCATGCCACCACCTCCTGCACAGCCTTCGGCCAGATGCCCCCCACCTGGAACGTGGAGAACATGAGGGTGGTGAGGGATGGCAAGCCCCAGACCGTGAGCTGCTCGAGCATAGAGGGCTTAACAAACTGCAGGTGCAATGAGAATAAGCTTGAGTGTGGAGCGGCTGGCTCTTCTGAAATCGATGAATAAATACCGTGATGATTAGCAATATAAACCTTGCAACCCATATTATAATACAATTTCTCGGGTTCGCCCGGAAACCACCAAAGAACACAACCAGTATAGGCGTTTGCCGGTGCATGAGCCCGTTCCGCTTTGGCGTTGCGGCATGGGCTTTAATGTGTCTCCAGGGGCGCGATAGGCAGTAAAGGCGTTGGATAGGCATGTCAGCGGAAGACAAGATAATGGGGTTCATGACATCAGACTATTCCTGGGAGCAGGTAATCTACAAGGTTGTGGCCTGGGAGGGCCTTGACCCATGGAACCTGGACCTCGTGAAGCTCTCTGACTCGTTCATGGCATACGTGGTCAAGCTCAAGGAGATGGACTTCAAGGTCCCTGCCAAGTACGTGATAATCGCTTCCGTGCTCCTAAGGATGAAGTCAGACCACCTCCAGTACCTGGGAGACCTGGTGGAGGAGAGCTTCTCAATGGACGGGGTGGAGGACGAGCTCGAGAGCCACGTGGAGACCGGGGCTGTGGAGGGCCTTGATGACGGGATTGAGGAGGCCCTGCCAGGCGAGGGCTTCACCGTTAACCCCATAACCGTTCCGCCCAAGAGGCAGCCCAGGAGAAAGGTCGTGGTGGAGGACCTCATGGCATCCCTCAAGAGGGTGCTGAGGTCAGAGACCCGCAGGGAGCGGAAGAAGAGGAAGCACAGGGAGAGCATAGAGGTAAAGGACGACAACATCACCAGGAGGATATCCATGCTCTACAACAGGATAAACGACATCCTGGGAAGGATAAAGAAGGACGAGGTTGAATTCACCATGCTTGTGGACAAGTGGGAGAAACAGAACGTTGTGGAGACCTTCCTCCCCCTGGTCTTCCTGGACCACGAGAAGATGGTCCAGGCCAGCCAGAGCGAGATGTTCAAGGAAATCTACGTCAGGCGCGGGGCCCAGGAACAGGGGAATGATAAAAATATTGCCACCAGAATAATGAAGTTAAGGGGAAAGGGCGGTAAGTGATATGGACCACAAGAGAATAATGGAGGCGGCTCTTTTCATATCAAGCAGCCCCATGACCATTGACCAGCTGGCCAGGATCACGGGAATCCATTCGCTCGGACACGTAAAGCAGCTCATAGATGAGCTCCAGAAGGATTATGACAAGAGCGGGCTGGAGGTATACAGCTCCTCTGACGGCTACACCATGCAGGTAAGGCCCAAGCTCCTTCCCAGGGTTGCCCACCTCACCCCATATTCAGACCTCGGGGAGGGGCCAAAGAGGACCCTTGCCCTTGTAACCCTCAAGGAGCCTGTCAGGCAGTCAGAGATAATCAGGCTCCAGGGAAACAAGGCATATACCTACATCAAGGACCTCAGGAAGAGGGGTCTGGTCATGACCGAGAAGGAGGGCCACACCAAGATTCTCAAGCTCACCCAGGAGTTCGAGCGCTACTTCGGGGAGGAGAAGGCAAAGATAAAGGAGCAGCTCCAGAGGCACCTTGAGTCAGCCGGGAAGGAGGGGGAGCCGGTCTACGAGGACCCCCTGGACAAGCCCGCCCAGCCCGACCCTGAGGAGGGGGGCCATTTCAGTGAGGAAAAGAGGCCAGCCAAGGAGAGGGCCAGGGTCTCCACCATCAGGAAAGAGGCCAGGCAGGAGCTCGGAAAGGGAAGCGCTGAGGAGCCCTCTGGCAGGGGCCCAGAGAAAACCGATAGCAGCCGGCCCGGAGGGAAGGAAGAAGGGGATTCCGGGGGGAGAGAGCCAGACAAGGCTTCCAAAGAGACCAGCGAGGAGAAAAGGAAGAGGCTTGAAGCCTCCCACGACCACGCCTTCAAGGAAATCGATTAGGTTTTATTAATTCTCTCCCTCACTATTTCTCATGGCAAAGCAGGAGGAGTCGCTTTTCTGGGCAGACCAGCTGGCCAGGGACATCAGGGAGAGGAAGGGCTTCCATTACCTCGATAAGCCACTGAAGAAGCCAGGAACATTCACTGTCAAGACCTCGGCCTCGATATCAGGGGTCCTGCACATAGGCAGGCTCAGCGACACCATAAGGGGCGAGAGCGTTTACCGCGCCCTGAAGGAAGCGGGAGAGAAGGCCCGCCTAATATGGGTGGCAGAGGACATGGACCCACTGAGGAAGATTCCCGGGGGAGTCCCGGGGAAATTCTCAGAGCACCTGGGCGCCCCGGTCACTGACATACCAGACCCCTGGGGTTGCCACAAGTCCTACGCAGAGCACCATGTCTCAGAGTACACAAGTGTCATTGACGATTTCGTGTCCTCCAGGATGCCCAGGTTCTCCATGAGGAAGGAGTACCAGGCAGGCAGCTTCAGGCCCTACATAAAGGCCATGCTGGACAACGCCCCACTTCTCAGGGAGATACTGAACAGGCACAGGAGGGAGCCCCTCTCAGAAACCTGGTTCCCATGGCAGCCAATATGCAGCAAGTGCGGGAAGATAATGACCCCCGCGGTCACGGGATTCGAGGACGGAAAGGTGAGCTACGAATGCAGGGACTATAAATTCGAGAAGACCACTGCCAAGGGCTGCGGCCATAAGGGAGAGAATGACCCCCTGAAGGGAGAAGGGAAGCTTGTGTGGAAATCCGAGTGGGCTGCCCAGTGGGCCAGGTGGGGGGTGAGCTCTGAGGGAGCGGGCAAGGAGTACCAGGTCCCTGGAAGCGCCTTCTGGATTAACGGTGAGATTGCCGAGCAGGTCCTTGGCTTCCCTGAGCCCGTGCCCATATTCTACGAGCACCTCATGATTGACGGCCAGAAGATGTCAGCCAGCCTGGGCAACGTGGTCTACCCGAGGGACTGGCTGGAGGTTGCCCCTCCTGAGCTCCTCAGGTTCCTCTACAACAAGCGCCTCATGAAGACCAGGAGCTTCACCTGGCTGGGGCTTCCAGCGCTCTACGCTGACTACGACCTCCACGAGAGAGTGTACTTCGGAAAGGAGGAGCCCAGGAACCCCAGGGAAAAGGAGCACATGAAGAGGCTCTTCGAGATTTCCCAGATGGTTAAGCCTGAGAAGGCGCAGAGCGTTCCCTTCGAGTTCGCTGCAATGGTGGCATCAGCCTTCGGGGACAACCCTGACAATGCCAGGAAGGTGTTCGAGCAGAGCGGCCACCTGAGAAAGCCCAGAACAAAGGACATGAGGGCCCTCAGGGACAGGCTGGAGAAGGCAAAGCGTTGGGCAGAGCTCCATGGAGGGCATGATTATCAGATAAGGGTCAGGGAGAAGCCTGACCAGGAGACCCTGAAACCACTCTCAGGGGAGCAGAGAAAGGCCCTCAGGGAGCTCGGGGAGCGGCTCTCAGAGCCCCTCACAGAGAAGGAACTCTACAACACGTTCTGGGACATATCAAAGAAGCACAGGCTCGCTGCCCCTGACTTCTTCAGGGCAGCATACCTCGCCCTGATAGGAAGGGAGCGAGGCCCAAAGCTCGCCCCGTTCATACTCGCGGTGGGCAGGGAGCGCGCGGCAGGCGTTTTCTCCGCGGTCTAGGCCACGACCTCGACTTCAGAAACAGGGTAGGAAGCTATCATTCCTCCCTGTGTCCTGACCCTTACCATCTCTCTTTTGGGGTCAAAGTCCACGACCTTTCCGTATCCTGCGGCAACATGCACCCTCAGGACGTCAAACAGCTCATCCAGGTCACTTATGCCCCTCATGTAGGATTTTAATGGTTCCATTACAATCCATTAGTAACAACACTTAAAAGAATAAGCCCGTGCAGTTTATATCTTACAGGCCCAAGATTAAAGTCCATGCCAAAGAAAAAGCTCCCCAGGATTGACGAGGAGAGGTGCATTGGCTGCGGGCACTGCGTCCTTGCCTGCCACCCAAAGGCACTCAGGCTGGTGAACGGAAAGTCCACACTGGTAGCCCCTGAGAAGTGCGACAGCGAGGGACGGTGCGTGGCTGCGTGCCCCCAGAAGGCCATTCCCCACCTCGAGGACAGGGAATTCTGAGACCTGGCTCAGGGCCTGACTGATTCAGCCCTCTCAAAGGCAAGCCTGCCGATTTCCCTGACATCATTCGGAACGTCACTTGACCCGAGAAGCTCCCCTTTTGTCAGCCACCTGAACGCCCTGCTCTCTGTATTGATTCTCACATCCCCGCTGCACGAGCACAGGTAGAAAAGGCACGCATGGTCATGGTCCCCCACGCTGTGCACGTTTGCGTAGAAGGGAAGGGCCAGCTCACCAAGCACGTTGTCCCCCTCTTTCTTTGGAACCCCCCTCTTCTCGAGGAATGAGACATCAAGCCCTGTCTCCTCCCTGATTTCCCTTTCCAGGGCCTGGTCAGGGGTTTCGCCCTGCTCGATGTGCCCTCCAGGAGGCAGCCACTTGCCCAGCTTTGTGTGGTGAACCAGCAGCAGCCTTCCATTATTTATTATGAAAGCAGAAACCACAAGGTCGGTCTTGGATTCCATGATAGAGATTGGGTTAGAGGATAAAAATGATATGGCATGGCCATGGGTTTTTATCGCTGTTGCTTCACGCAACGTATTCTGGAACCCTTTCCCTGAAAACATCCTTAATTATTGACAGGTCATTGGCCCCAATATTCAGGTCAGCAATCTCATTCTCGTAAAAGTATCCCAATCCGTCACCTTCGCTGAGCCCCTTTCTCAGCTCCCCTGCAGCATGCCTTGCCGGAGCAGTGAAAACATACGTTTCCTCGAGCCCTTCCCTGACCGGAGACGGCATAGTGAATTTCCTGTAAAAAACACACCCCTTCAGCTCAATCCCCAGTTCCTCTTCTGCCTCCCTCTGGACTGCATCAAACGGGTACTCCTGCTCCTCAATCCCGCCGCCAAACAAGCTCCAGCAGCCGGGATACCTCTCAGTATTCATGTCTCGGTGCTGGAGAAGCATCCTTCCTTTTTCATCGATTAGTATGCAATCGGCAAATCTGTCCACTATCATAAAACCGCCCGGCTGTTTTCTCGTTGTGCGATTAAGTGGGGCTACCCGGATTTTCGGCGAATCCGGAAGTTTATGCTCCGGAAGCGCGTTTGAACCGGGGTCTGATGGCCCCCAGCCACCAATGCTAGACCAAGCTACACCATAGCCCCTTTGTTTTTGCCTCTTCATGGCATTTGGCTTAAGCCTTTGGGAAAGCGGTCAGCTTCTGTAAAGGCTTAACACCATAGCCCCTTGTTTGTTTTTTTCATTAGCAAGTATCATATATAAATAAGAAAACAAACGGGCCCGGAGGGATATCCTGCTTCGAGAGTCATTCTCAAATGCATTCGAACCCACGACCCCTGACTCGCCTCTGTCATCGTCCCGCATCAGCGGGGCTCAACCCTTCTACTGAAAGGCCAATAGAAGGTCAGTGCTCTATCCAGCTGAGCTACGGGCCCACGATTAAGTTTGGAGCGAACTATTTAAATAGCACCGGGAAGGACCGAACCGAAGGGAAAGCATAATAATGCCCTTGCCCAATATGTCCTTTATGAAAATCCTCCTGGCCACCACTCGCTCTGACCGCTCCAGGTTCCTTATCCGCGGGGCTGCCGAGCGGAAGGGGCTCGAGCCCACCATGCTCTATTACGAGGATATGGAATCCCCTCCTGGAAAGGATGAGCTCTCAGAATACGGCTTCTCCATACTAAGGGACCCCTTCAACACAGGGAAGAGCTACCTGGGCCTCCTTGAGGCCACGCTGGAGAAACTGGACCCTGACAGGGTCCTTGACTACCACATCATGAGGCATTACCTGGCCCACGAAGACAAGCTCTGCCAGCACGAGCTCTTCGAGGGCGCCATGGACATGCCCCGCCACTGGCACTTCAGGGGACCTGATGAGCCCGGGAGCGGACTTCCCTTCCCCCTCGTGGCCAAGAAGAGGATAAGCAGCAGGGGAAGAGGGGTGTTCGTGCTCAACAGCGAGGATGAGCTCAGGGGCCTCATGGAGGGAAGGAAAATAGAGGATTTCATTTTCGAGGAGAGGATTGGCATAGAGAGGGACATAAGGCTCCTTTTCATTGGGGGCCGGCTCCACGGCGCAGTGGAGAGGAGGATAAGGGAAAAGAACAACAAGGGCTTCACGGGCATAGGGGTAAAGGTCAAGGGAGAGTTCATGCCCTCGCCGGGGCTCGAGGAAAGCGTAAGGGAGGCAGCCTCCCGCTCTGGAAGCGATTTCTGCGGAATAGACGTGGCCATTGACAGGAAGGGAATGCCATGGCTCATGGAGTGCAACGTTTCCCCCCAGTTCATCGCACTGGAGAGAGTCCTCCAGAGGGACGCCGCAGGCTCCCTCATGGACCTAATCATAGAGAAGCATTCTAGGAAAGCTCCCTGACCCTTTCAAGTATCTTCACTATCATCTCAGCAGCCGTGTGGGGGTGCCAGAAATTGATGAACCTCGAGCACTCAAGGTTCATGACAATCCGCCCCTTCTTCTTGGGACTGAGGAGCTGCTTCTTCGGGGCAATTGACTTGCTGGCCCTGAAGTAGTGCTCCACTGTCACCCTGGGCGTCTCCATGCTCACCAGGGCCTTCTTGCACGTCATGAGGAAATTCCTGGGGGTGAAGTTCTCCTGCAGGCTGTCCATGTCCTTCCTGGTCACATACTTCTTCATGGCCTCCAGGTCTGCCTTGACGTTCTCCAGGAAGTCAGGGTTCATGTCGTCCAGCCCGAAGCGGTCAGACACCCTGAGTATGTTGTTGATGACCCTCTCCTCCTCGAGGAGCACCACGGCCTTGTAGGGCTTCTCCACTTCCCTGAGGAAGGAGCTGTACTCGCTGTTGACCTCTTTCACTGCCTTCTCCAGAGCATCCCTGTCCACCCCCCTGCTGTCAAAGGTGCTCAGGTCCATGATGCTGGGTATGAGCTTGAGCCTGTTGAAGGCCGCGTGGATGAGGGCTATGGTGCTGCCGGTCCTTACCTCGTTCCAGAAGGACTGGTATATCCTTATCCTCTTCCTGTGGTCGTCCTCGCTGTGCGCTGTCCAGGCGTACTTGTTCCTGAAGTCGTAGAGCCTCCTGGGGCTTTCGTCCTCCATGAACTGGCTGAAGAGCTCCACTGCCTCTGTCCTCTTGGGAATCCCCCTGTTGAAATCTATGCCAAGGGCCCTCTTCCTGGGCATGGTGGACATGACCAGGGTCCCGCCGGTCTTCATCCAGCAGAGGCTGGCCACGGTCTCTGAGTTGTCGTCCCTGGAGGTGGGAATCTCCAGGGCAGGCCCTGAATGCGGGGCCACGAAAGTGAAGTCTCCCTTTCCTTTCTCCTTGTAGACGATATAGCCCTTCCTGAAGAATATCTGCATGACTATAATATGGGGCAGGCCACTATTTACCCTTTTGCTTCAGGCTCCTCTCCATGGGGTTCCTAACCAGGAGCGAGTTCGGAACCATCACGCTCTTGTCCCCGTCCCTGAGGATGACGGAAAGCGGCTCCACCTTATCCAGAACGCCCTTGATTCCGTCCAGCCTTATGTGCTCTCCCCTCTTCAGGGTCTTCTTGAGGTAGAGCCCCGCCGTGAAGTCAGGGAGTATGTCCCTTATGGAGAGTATGAGAATGGACACCACGCCGATGAGCAGTATGGCCAGCACTATGTTGAGCGCCATGGGGTCCAGACCCACCAGGCCCAGGGCCATGACCACGGATATGAGGGCCACGGTGTACTTGATGAGCGAGCCCGCTATGAAGCTCACGGTCTCCTCTGCTATTATCCTCCTGCCGGCCTCCTCGAAAACCTTGCCCATGAAGTCCGCAATGAGGAAGCCCACCACTATGACCAGTATGGCCACTATGAACCTGGGCACGAAGGCCGCTATGGTGGCGAATATGTTTATGAGGCCAGGGAAGCCCAGGGTCTCTATTATGAGCCCGATGAACATGACGTAGATGAACCACTTGACCATGTCCCCTATGAGGCCCACTATGTTGCCCCTGTACCCGATGGCCTTGAGTATGTCATCTGTCCAGCTCCGGACAGTGACTTTCTTGAGCCCCGCTATACTCAGGAGCTTGATGGTCACGGCCTTGCCTATCTTGCCCAGGGCGTAGGCCACCACCACCATGAGGCCCACCTGTATGATGAGCTGGAGGTTGGGCAGTATGTAGTTGGGCACGAAATCGCTGGCAAACTGCACTATCCAGGCCCAAAGTGCATTCAGGAACTCATTAATGTCCATAGAAAAGCGCCCCTTAAAGAGGATTTAGTATAATATACCCCTTGGATATTAATACGTTTTTCGCTATATCTGCCTGCTCTTGAGCACGTCCCTCACCACGGACTTTGCGTCCTCGAAGAACTTGAAGAGTATGGGCTTTTCTGAGTAGGATTTGAAGTTCTGGTGAACCGACTCCACTATCTTCTGCGGTATGTTGACGCCTGTGACCCTGCTTGGCACGACCAGGTCAGGCCTGAGCTCAACGTTCACCACCCTTGGCCCGTCCTCCAGGCACATGTCCACCCTGGCAAGGTGGGCGTCCATGGACCTCGCGGTGTCCAGGGCCAGCTGCTCGCACTCCATGTCCATCTTGTGGCTCTTGATTTCTCCGGGGGCGAACAGCACGTCAGTGGCCTTGGACCTCTTCCTCACGCAGGCCACGACCTCAGGCTCTGCCACATAGGCTGAGACAATGCTCCTGGAGACGTCCTCCACTAGTATGTGCCTCTTCAGATGGGCCAGCGCGTCTATGATGCTCCTGGCCTCGAGCTTGTTCTTGACCACCACACCGGTCTTCTTCTCAGGGGTCCTTATTATCATTGGATATTCACCAGACTCCACTATCCTCAGCGAGGCCTTGGTGGACCTTGCCATATTGAGGTTGATGGTGGATATTCCCCTCTTCCTGAGCACGGTGAGAAGGAAGAACCTCTCCGCGGCCAGCAGGTAGCTTATGGGCTTGACCGCTATGTAGGTGTCGCTCTGGAACAGGGAGAGGAGCTGATACCCGAAGGAGGAGTACTCTGCAGGGAACCTGGGAAGCACGGCCTTGAACCTGAGGAGGTCAGAGGTTCTGTAGTCTATGGTGAACCTCTCGTTAAGGCCGACTCCTATGCCGTCTATGGGGACGAAAAACACAGAGCCGAACTTCTTCTTTGCCTCTGACAGGAGCCTGAGGTTGCTCTCGCTCTTCTCCTGGCCTATTATGGCAAGGGTCATGTTATCAGCCACAAATTGCTTACAACTTTTCTTGAAGCCATTACTTAAAAAGGCCCACTCATGCGGGCAGCAGACCCAGCTGGGAGAAAAACAGGAACAGCGCCAGGGTCACTATGACCATTATCATGCCGTGCTTGACCCCCGCTGTCACAGAGTTCTCGCCAACCTGGCCTGTGATGAGCCCCACAAACAGGCCCTGGATGAGCAGCGCGTAGAAGAACAGCGCCACGTAATATGCCCCTATGCTCTGGGAGTCTATGCCCAGCACGACAGACACACCGTTGTAGAGCCCGCAGGGGAAGAGCATGCCAGAACCCAGCCTGCAGGGGTTGGAGAAGGTGAACTGGTTGGAGAAGCCACCTCCCCCCGAGAGGTCGCCCTGGGTCTCGAGCATGGGCACCATGACGAATATTATCATGAACGATATGCCCAGGAACATGAAGAATATGGCGTACATTATCAGGATGTGCTGCCTGAGCATGGAAGACCTCTCCTGCTCGGCCTCCCTCAGCATGAGCAGGTCCCTGGTTATGGACTCCAGGGTGTTGACCATGCTCCCCCCTGAGAGGTAGGACTCCCTGAGTATGGTGAGGGCCTCTGTTATGAGCTTGGAGTCCCTGACCCTCTTCTCAAAGACCTCCAGGGACCTGAGGAAGGGGGTGCCCCAGGACATTCGGTTGTGCAGCCTCCTGACCTCGTCAGTGAGGCTCCCGTAGTTGGACTTCTTGACCACCCCAAGGGCCTCCGGAAGGGGCATGGACCTCACGGCGTCAGAGAGGTCCCTTATGAAGCTCGGGAACTCCTGCTCCAGGCCCTTGACCCACATGTACCTGGAGTACTTGAAGAAGAAGTAGGGTCCTGCCACCAGGAATATGGATATTATGAGGAGGTTTCCCAGAACAGCTGCGTCGCCCAGGAGCATGCCTATGGCCAGCAGTGCCGCGCTCAGGCCTGCCGAAGCCACCATTATCTTCTTGTGGTTGTTCTTCTCCATTCTATTCCTCCACAGGCGATGAGCCCTTGAGTATGACTATGAACGCGACCGAGACCAGCGGCGTCAGGAAAAAGACAACAAAGGTCTGGAGCATGAGTATCTCCATGCCACCCAGGGGGGACATTATGGCAGTGAGCACTATGAAGAAAAGGGAGCCCACCATGACCAGGGTTATGTAGATTTCGGTGTATAAAGCCACCTTCTTGGCGTAGTCGTTGAGAGAGAGCCTGTACTGTGTCATGAAGGTCCTGGTCTTGGAGTTCAGGTAGTCCTCAAGGTCGCCCCCGCTTGTTATGACAGAAATCATTCCCCACAAAAGGTCTGCGAATGAGGCAGATGGCGAGCGGTTTGCCACCTTGGCCATGGCGTCGTTGAGGCTCATGCCCATGGTCTTCACGCCAGTGTATATCCTCATGGCCTCCTCCCCGACCACGCCCTTCTTCTGGGAGAGGGTCTTGAATATCTCGAGGGGATGTATGCCGGATGAGGCCGTGGTGGCCATGAAGAATACCGAGAAGGGAAGATTCCTCTCGAGCCTTATCTTGACGCTGTTGGCCCTGGAGCTGGGATAGTAGTATCCCATGAAGAAAACCCCTGCCGCAGCGACAAAGGATATTATCATGGTGAGTGTGTAGTTGAAGAGCACTGAGCCCATGCCCACGGCAGAGGCCACTGCGAAGGACACCACGACAGAGCCCACTGTCATGGAGCCCACGAAGGTCAGGGCAGAGAAGAACAGGAGCATTGATATGTACTCCTGCACCCCGTACCTGAGCATGCCCCTCTTTAGGTTGGTTTCAAGGCTCTCGAAGTACATGAGGTAGGGCCTGACAAGCCCCCCGAACATCCTCATCGATATCTCTGTAAGCATGGCTGTTCCCTCCGGAAGGGCATTCACTGGCTGCTAATGGCCTCCATGACCTTGTCGGGGTTGGTATAGTATGAGGAGATGGTCTTGGATACCTCCCTGTAGTCGAATATTTTCTGCCTGTACAGCCACTCCAGCACCCTCCTCCTTCTGGAGAGCTCTCCTCTGAGGTCATCCTCGCTGAACGCCAGCCTCTCTGAGATGTTCTTCAGGACAACAGACCTGTCGTCTATTTTGAACTCATCCCCCCTGGCAACCCATTTGAAAACCGTGTTGGTGAGGGGCTTGTTGTCCTTTATGCCCGTAATCTCCAGAATCCGGTTGGCCCTTCTCACATAGTTCCCGTGCAGCCTGGTCTGGCTCAGGAACACTATGGTATTTATGTTCTCTATGAGCGAGGGCGGAAGCGATATGGGGGGCGTGGTGAGCCTGTCAATGAGCTGGTTTATGGACGCGGCGTGTATGGTGGCCAGGGAGGGGTGGCCAGTGGCCATCTGCTGGAAGAGCACGAAGGCCTCCTCGCCCCTGACCTCTCCCATCACTATATAGTCAGGCCTCTGCCTCAGGGACGACTTGAGCAGGTCGAAGAGGGACACCTCCCCTGTCTTGCCCTTTATGGAAAGGGGTGTCCTGGAGACCTCTGGAATCCAGTGGGGATGGGGCAGCCTGAGCTCTGGGGTGTCCTCAATGGACACAATCTTCAGGTTGGGCCTTATGAAAAGCGATAACGCATTGAGCAGTGAGGTCTTTCCTGTGGCTGTCCCCCCCGAGATGAGAATGGACTGCCCGTTGTCTATGGCGAGCCAGAGATAGGCGAGCATGGTGCTGCTCAGGGTGCCGTACCTAAGCATATGCGTGGGCGTCAGGGGCTCCTCCGCGAACCTTCGCACAGTGAAGTTCGAGCCCCTCCTGGCTATGTCCGTCCCCAGGGTGGCCTGAATCCTGGAGCCGTCAGGCAGGGAGGCGTCCAGCAGTGGCTGGGCGATGGATATGCTCTTCCTGGCCTTCTGGGCCATCTTCATGACGAATGTGTTGAGCTCCTCCTCTGTCCCGAACACCACGTTGGTCTTGAGGGAGCCTATGTCAGGGTCCCTGTGGTAAGCGTAAATCGGGATGTTTATGCCGTCGCATGATATGTCCTCTATGTTGGGGTCGTTCATGAGGGGCTCGAGCTTTCCAAGGCCTATGATGTCCCTCTCAATGTAGTACATTATGTTCTCGACCATGTCTGGGCTCAGGCTGGCGTTGGCCCTGAGAATCCTGGCTGCCTCGGACTTGAGCATGTCCCTGGCCTTGATGTCCCCGAGCTTGAAGAAGTCTATGTCCAGCTTCTCCTCGAGCATCCGCTTGGTGTCCTCTATGAGCCTCTTCTCCGGCTCCCCAATCCGGGGCTCGATTACATAATAGGTGAGCTCGTGCCTTTTCCTGCTCCACCTTATGTTGGCGTAGGCGAATATCCTCTGGGAGGAGGTGGGCTTCTTGGGAATCAGGGAGTACTTCATGTCAATCTCCCTTACCTTCCTGGCCACCTTGACCTCGGGCATGAGTATGCTCTCGCCCATGCTCTCCTCTGATATCTCCCCTGATATGTCAATTCCGCTTACTGGCTCCTGCTCATGTATCCTCTCCCCCTTGCCCTGTTCCCGGGGCTGCTGGGGGGCCTGGCCGGGCTGGCCGGGATATGGATAGGGGTAGGGATATGGATATGGCATGACCCTGGATTCCCTCACTATCTGGGTGTTGATGTGGGTGGTCTGGCCGGAAGCGGCCTCCTCAGGAGGGGCAGTGATGCTGTTTATGTATCCTGTCTTCATCCTGCCGACCAGTCTCTTTGCAAGAAGGCTCATCCAATTATTATTTTGTGTCCGCTCTTATATATCATGAACTCGTTTCCGTGCACAGTGGAGAACACACCCGAAAGAGTGAAGGTGCTGTTTATCCTTCTCAGGGGGCAGAAAAAGGAAAGCCCTGAGTTCAGGGTGGACACCTCCAGCCCGTGCTGGCTGAGGTCAATCATGTAGCGCTCATTGCCCACGGTCTCAGGGACACTGACAACGAGGGTGGAGTTCATTTCCCTGCTCCCCACCAGGCCCATCATCTCGCTCACCACGAGGTCAGAGACCTCCTCGAGCTGGTTCCCTGCTATGTTGTGCGTGTGGAACCCCTGGTAGGAGTTGAACACATGGAAGCATGCTATGAACACTGTTATGCCTACCATGAACAGCATGACCTGCTCGAAAATTATCGAAACTCCTTTCAAGAGAAATCCCTCACACAGCCTCAACGCTTATCTTGGTGACAGTGAGCTCACCGCCCTCTATGGGAGACCTGGGGATGACATAGGTCTCCCCGTAGGACACTGTCACTGCCCTGCTCCCTGACACATCGCTCTGGCACGCCACGTAATCAGACTCAGGGCAAAGGGCAATCACGTAGCCCTTTGGCGTGTCGCTCCTGAGCTCCCTGAACCTCATGGTCATGTTCAGGTGAACAGGCTTCTTCTCAGGGTACCTCGAGAGCATGAGAATCCTGGGCTCTGCTGTGCCGTACTCTCCCACGTAATCCAGGCTGCTGGTCTTGATGGGAACGCTCCCCCCCTCCAGCATGACGGGCTGGCTCACGTAGAAGTCAAGGGTAAGGGTATTGTTGCCCTCGCCAGCAAAGCTGAAGGGCCTGAGCTCCAGGATTCCCTTGGGAATGTCAATCGTGGAGGAGCCTGAGCCTGTGTTCGCTATGTCCACAATCTCCCTGTAGAGCTCTGTCACGAACTGCTCCACGAGCTCATATTCAGAGACAGTGGTCCTTTTCTCTATCAGGGGCACTGCCCAGACATATGAAGCGCCCACCAGGCCAATCACTATCCCTGCTATGATCACGAGGGATATGACATTGCTTTGCCCCCTCATGAGTATTCTTTCTCGTGCTTCCTATAAATTGCTTGCACAGCCCCTGGGCAGGGGCAGGCAAAAATAAAGAAATGGGTGACCCAAATACCAAGGGGCCACATCAGCATCGAACAGTGATGGTCGCCGGCTGAAGCTCGCCTGAACGCGTGAAAGCGTACTCGCAGAACCCTGTGCAGGCATTATCCCTGAAGACTGCGCTCTCAGGGTTTGTACCGGTCTGGGTCGCAATGGACGTGGCGCTGAAGTTGCCGTTCATGTCATGGCCGTCAAGGCTGACCACGGTTATGTCGCCGCAGGTGGTCTCCTCGCCGTCTATTGCTTCCACCCCTGTGCATGCGCCCAGGTCAATGGCCGAGGTTCCCATGTTGGCCACGGTTATCCTGGCTGTGTTGCCGCCCTGGCACACGCCTGACAGCGCGAGCGCCTGGCCCGTGAGGCCCTGCATGTAGCCGCCCAGGAAAACGTACGCTGCGCCCGCGAGGGAAACCGTTATCAACAGCAGTACGATGATCGAGATTATCGGCGTTATTCCTTTCATTGGCATCCTGATTACCTCCTTATTTCAATGTTAGCATGATTCTAGGTCTGTGCGTATCTCCTGACCGGCTGCTGCTGGTTGCCCAGGTAGAGCCTCTTGAGCCTGTTGTCAATGCTGCTCAGGCTCGACAGGACAGACTGGTTGGCCTCCACGGCCTTCTTGTTCTGGTCAACGAGCTCGCCTATCTTGTCCACCAGGGGGCTCATGTCCACGTTCTGCTGGGCCTGCTGGGGTGCCTGGGACTCATCTGTGGCAGCTGCCTTCATGATGTTCAGGAACTCGTCCATCTTGGATATGAGCGAGTCTATCTTTCCGGGAAGCCTTGACACCTCGCTCCTGAGCTCGCTGTCTGACTTGATCACGTCATCTATGATTCTCTGGTTTGACTTGATGAGCTCAATAATCTGCTCTATGAGCCTCTGCACCTCAGATGTGGAGGAAGAGCTTTCCATCCTGCTGAGCCTCTGCTCTAGCCTGCGGATGGGAGAAGTTGGGATTACCTCGTACATCCCGTCATCGTCAGCCATGTATACTATTTCGTGCCCGGATTATTTAAACATTCCCCGAATCCGCAGCCACTGCCCCTGAAAAGCAGCACTACGCCTAAAGCACTGAAGAATGAGAAAAAGAAAGGTAATGGGTCAGCCTACCTCAGTAGGCCCCCATTCCGCCCATGCCGCCCATTCCTCCTGGGGGCATGGGAGGGGCTCCGCCCGCGTCCTTGCCACCTGAGCCCGAGGATATCATGTCATCAATCCTCAGTATCATCTCAGCTGACTCGCTGGCGCTCTTTATGGCCTGGAGCTTTATCTTCAGGGGCTCCACGACCCCTGCCTTTATGGTGTCGTGTATCCTGCCCGTGAACACGTCCAGGCCTGCGTTGGCCTTGCCCTTGTCGTGCTCTGACCTCAGGTTCGCGAGCTTATCTATGGGGTCGAGCCCGGCGTTCTCTGCAAGCACCCTGGGTATGACCTCTATGGCATCTGCGAAGGCTGTCACAGCGAGCTGCTCCCTTCCGTGGAAGCTGTCCGCGTACTTCCTCAGGTGCCTGGCAACCTCTATCTCAGTGGCCCCGCCTCCTGCAACTGCCTTCCCGAGCTCCAGGGTTGAGGAAACGCCCCTTATGGCGTCGTGCATGGCCCTCTCGACCTCGTCCACCACGTGCTCTGTTCCTCCCCTTATGAGCACTGTGACTGCCTTGGGGGTCCTGCACTCCTCGACGAAAATCATCTCGTCGCCTGCCACCCTCCTCTCGGTGACCTGGCCCGCGTAGCCCAGGTCGTCCTTGGAGAGCTCGCCCAGGCTGGTCACGACCTTTGCGCCGGTCGCCCTGGCCAGGGCCTCCATGTCAGACTTCTTGACCCTCCTGGCTGCCATGATGCCCTGCTTTGCCAGGTAGTGCTGGGCGTTGTCGTCAATGCCCTTCTGGCAGAAAACCACGTTTGCCCCGGACGCGGTGACCTTTGACACCATGTCCTTGAGCATCTTCTCCTCCTGGTCCAGGAACATCTGGAACTTGTCAGGCGAGTCGATGCTTATCTTGGCGTCGCCCTCAAGCTCCTTGACCTCCAGGGCAGAGTCAATGAGGGCAATCCTTGCCTTGTCTATCTTCCTTGGCATGCCAGAGTGCACGACCTCCTTGTCAATGAGGATTCCGGTTATGAGCTTGGTGTCGTTTATCGAGCCCCCGGCCTTCTTCTCGAGCTTGATGTTCTCGTTGTCCACCTCGACATTTCCGTTGCTGACCTCTGCCACCCTCTTGACAGCTGACACGGCAATCCTGGATAGCTCCTCAGACGCCTTCTCCGCTGACTTCCCTGACATGGCTGTCTCTGCAATCTTCTGCAGTGTGGCATCGTCCTCCATGCTCACGTCAACCGCTATGCTGTTGAGGATTTCCAGGGCCTTGTGCTTGGCGAGCCTGAAACCCTTGGTTATGACCGTGGGGTGTATCTCCTGGTCCAGCAGGTCCTCTGACTTCTTGAGCAGCTCACCGGCCAGCACCACAGCCGTGGTGGTCCCGTCCCCCACGTCGTCGTCCTGGGTCTTGGCCACCTCCACCATCATCTTGGCTGAGGGGTGCTCTATCTGCATCTCGTTCAGTATGGTGGCTCCGTCGTTGGTTATTACCACGTCGCCAAGGGAGTCCACGAGCATCTTGTCCATGCCCTTTGGCCCCAGTGTGGTCTTGACTGTGTCCGCGACGCTCCTGGCCGCGCTTATGTTCATCCTCTGGGCGTCCCTGCCCCTGTTCCTGAGGGTTCCCTCAGGGAGTATGAATATTGGCTGTCCGCCTCCGTATTGGTTTTGTCCGTTCATTCAAATCACTCTCCTTTTTTCCTGAAAACATAATGGTTGTATAGTTAACCAGGATTCGTAATTATATGGAGTAAAGGTATTTAAAAGCTTTGCCTTTTCAGCAGGTCTTCTTGGTACTGGTTAAGATGAGGGGGGATGGGCCCGGAGGGATTATCAGACCCCGGCCGCTTTAGTGCGGCAGCGTTCTTTCCGCGAACGCTTTTGGACGTTTATCCTGTCCAAAAGGGTTCATTCGAACCCACGACCTCCCGCTTGCCCAGAACACAACAGGCCTGCATTCTTCCCTGTCCGAACCCCTTAACAGGGGACAGGCCGGAAGGCAGCCTGCTGCTCATATAAGACGGGCGCTCTAGGCCAAGCTGAGCTACGGGCCCATCACCATTGATAGCTTGTACTATTTCTGAACAGAATACTTATAAATCCGCTTCCTGATCACTGCTGGGAGTAGACTTCCTTGATGGCAGCCGAAAGTATTGACACCACGTCAGTGGAGGTGATTATGCCCACCACCTCATCGCTGAACACAACGGGAAGCCTCTTTATCCTGTGCTGGGACATGAGCTCGCAGGCCTCCTCCATGTCCTTGTCAGGCGCTATGGAGATGACCTCCTTGGTCATGATGTCGCTAACCTTCAGCGAGCCGGGGTCCTTTCCGTCTGCCACGACCTTGTTGAGTATGTCCCTTTCCGTGACAATGCCCTCAAGCGTGTCATTAACCACAACCAGGCTCCCTATGTTGTTCTCCTTCATGACCCTTGCCGCGTCAATGACGCTCTGCCCAGAAGAAGCGGTCTTTATGTTCTTTTTCATGACCTCTCTCACGAACATAATAATCATTTGCCCCGGGAGGCTTAAATTAACCAGCCACGTTCTTCCTCTGCTTGGGGAAGACCATGAGCGAGCTTATCTTCTCCAGAAGCTTTGGCTGGGCCTGGGCCAGGTCAGCAGAGGTCAGTATGCCCACCAGGCTGCTTCCCTTGGTTACAGGGAGCTTCTTCACGTTGTGCTCTCTCATGAGCTCCACGGCCTCGTCGATGTCCTTGTTGTGCTCTATCATGACCACGTCGCTGCTCATCATGTCACTGACCTTCACCGCAGAGGCCTTCTTGTCCTCTGACACCACCTTTGCCAGGACATCGCTGTCAGTCACTATGCCCTCGAGCCTGGTTCCCTTGACAACCACCACGCATCCAACATTGAACTCAACCATCTCCGAAACAGCGTCCAGCACGGTGTCTGTCGGCCCCACGGTCTTCACGTCGCTTGTCATTACCTCGCTAACCAGCATAAATTCACCTTCCCTTCTCCATCCTGGGCACGAACACCCTGTGCTTGTCCCTGTCCTCGAGCTCCTCCAGGACCCTCCTGACCACCATCTTCTCGGGGTCAGGGAGCAGGGGCACCCTCTTCTTTATGTCCTCGAACGACTCGAATGACCCAACCTTTCTCTCCTTGATTATGGCCCAGAGATGCCTCTTGCCCACCCCGGGCAGGAGCTCCAGCTGGTGGAGCCTGGTGCTTATGTTCCCTGACTTGTTGAAGAAGCCGAGGAACCTCTCCGGGTTCTTCCTGACGATTTCCTCCACCACGTCATCGAGCTCGCCCCTCGCGGATACCGTGAGCTCGCTTATGCTTATCCTTCCCCTTATGTACCTGACGTTGTCCCTCTTGCCCTCGCCTATGTAGAGCCTGTCCCCTATCTTGAGTGAGACATCATCCCGCACTATAATCTCCAGAAGCGAGAAGAACTCCTCGCCTATTACGTGGGCCACGGGCTGGGACCTGTCCATGGAACTGTGTCCATGGGAAAGGAAATCCAGAACAACCGCCCATTCATCCTTCCTTACGGGTTTCCTGTCCCTCATGAGAATCACCAGACCAGTCCTGTGAGAAGGCCCTGCAAGTAATTGTTCCTTGGTTTTAAATTAGTAGGCCATCAGGCATGCTTCTTGACTATTGAGAGGATATTCTTCTTGTCCTCGTCAGAGATGGTCATTATCTCGTTGGAGAAGAGCATCCTGAGCTCGTCATCGTCCTTTGGGAGTATGTCGATTATGGCTGCCTTGTGCCTGTCCTTGAGCCTCTCAATCTTGTCCAGCTCAGACCCCATCTCATCCCTTTCCCTCTGGGTGAGCTTGGCGAACTTCCTGAGGTGCTCCAGGGCATTCTTCTGCTCGTATCCCAGCTCCTTCTCCTTGGCCTTCTTCTCAAGAACCTTCTTGGCATCGTGCCAGGAAACGAAGCTCTCTTCCTTTATCTCCATGCTATCACCTTCCTGCTGCCGCAGGCTTAGAGTATATTAGTGCTTAATCAGCTTTAAATGTTCCGGGTTCGCTATAATCTGCTTTTCCTTGCCGCCCAGCTTCATGTCAATGACATATGCCCAGCCCCTCTTGGACCTGATGATACCCACCTTGCCCTTGTACCTCCGGTGGGGCATGCCTCCCTGGGATGATGGATCCTGCTTTACCACGACCCTCTCGCCCTCACTGAAGTCCCATAAAAGGGGCTCTACCTTGAACTTCTTCCTCTTGGATGCCCTGAGCATCTTCCTGCATCCGGACCTGGGGCCTTTACCAAAGGTGGTCATATTAATCAACTACCTAAGCCGCTGCGGCTGTGAACTAAATAGTGGGGTACTCCTTTAAAAAGCTATTGAGGCTTCCTGGCGGAGAGCCTTATCTTCACCCTCTTCTGGGCCTCCTCAAGTATCATGTTCTCCATGTCCTTCAGCCTGGAGTCCGCGTCCTCTATTATTCCTGACCTCTCCGAGAGGGCCTGCTTAAGCTCCTCCTCCAGCCTGCCCGCCTCAGCGGTCTTCTTCTCTATCTCCTTCTCCAGGCTTGCCTTGGTCTCCCCGAGCTTTGAGAGCTCCTTCAGCCTCTTCTCGCTCTTCTCAAGGGCCTCCCTGTGCCTGTCATGCTCCTCCTTGAGCTTGGGGAGGTCATCCCTGGCCCTCGAGGCAAGGTCCTCGAGGTCAACGTCCTCCTTGCCCCTGATCTCCAGTGTCCTGGCCTTCTTTGCCATGGACTCCAGTGCCTTCTGGAGCTCCTCAAGGCCTTTCTCTGTTTTGACATGCTTGAGAGGGTCCCTTATGAAGTCCCTGAGCACGTTCTTCTGTATTGGGCTCAGCTTTCCCTTCCTGCTCAGGGCGTGCTCTGCCTCCTTGAGTGGCCTCTTGAGCGAGGAGAGCTCCTGGTTGAGCCTCATCTCAGCTTCCCTGAGTGCTCCCTTCTCCTCTGAGACCCGCTTCTCCATGAAGTTGATGTCCTTCCACTCCCTGCTCTTGAGAATCCTGAGGTACCGCTTCTCGAGCTCCTGCCTCCTCTCCTTTGAGGCCGCAATCTCGCTCCTGAGCTCCTCTGCCTTCCTGTCCAGCTCCCCTGCCCTGGACAACTTGCCCTCTATATGCTCCTTGGATGACTCTATCCTGTCCAGCACGCCCAGTGGCCCTGAGTCCTGCCTGAGGAACTCCCTGAGACCCTGCGAGGCCTCATCTGCCTTCTTTATACTGTCCACCAGGGACTGGCTCTCCTTCTTGAAGTATCTGGACAGTAGTATGGTCTGCTTGGGCGTTGTGGCCTTGAGCTCCTCCACCACCTGGCTGGCCCTTTCCTGGAATTCCATGAAGTACCTGTACTCAGGGCTGTAGTTGTCGTAAAGGGACGAGAGGCTGTTAAGGGGCGCGAGCTTCTTCCTGGCGTATGATTCCTTAATCATGTTGGCCGCTATCTGGAGCCTCTCCTTGCCCGAGAGCCTGGCCTCGTCCAGGGCCTCCAGGCTCTTCCTTATGTCAGAGATGCCTGAAACCAGCTCCCTGAACCTCTCCTCTGCCTCCTTGGTCTTGTGACTGATGTCCCCGCTCATGGTGCCCCTGAACCACCCCGGAAGCTCCTCCAGGGTGACCTCATGAGTCTCCATGTCAGGCACGTACTCATCCTTCTTCTTGAGAAAACCGAACAGTCCCATGTTCCAACTATCACGCAAAGATTTATCAAGGTATCAACGCGGGGGGCATATTTTAACCAAGCCAGCCAATACTTAACCAATGCCAAACAAGACCCTTATGGACGGCAACGCAGCAGCGGCCTGGGGAGCCAGGCTCTCCAGGGTCCAGGTCGTGCCCAACTTCCCGGTCACCCCCCAGACCGAGATAATCGAGACCCTGGCGGGGTGGAGCGCTTCACGGAAATGGAGGGGAAGGTTCCTCCCTGTTGAGAGCGAACACTCCGTGCTCTCAGCTGCAGTGGCCTCGTCCGCCACAGGGGCCAGGGTGTTCACAGGATCCTCCTCTCAGGGGCTGGAGCTCATGCACGAGGTCATGTACATTGCCTCAGGCATGCGGCTTCCCATAGTCATGATGAACGTGGCCAGGGCACTGTCCGCCCCAATCACATTGTGGCCTGACCACAACGACTTCCTGGACCAGCGCGACGCCGGGTGGCTAATGTTCGCGTGCGAGAGGAACCAGGAGGTACTGGACACGGTGATACAGGCCTTCAGGGTCTCCGAGGACACCAGGGTCATGCTTCCCAGCCTCATAAATCTGGACGGGTTCATACTATCCTACACGCGGGAGCCCACTGCCATCCCTGAGCAGAAGAAGGTGGACCGGTTCCTTCCCAGATACAAGCCCAAGGTGTACCTTGACCCAAAGAATCCCATGGCACTGGGCATAGGGGTCATGAAGGAGTACAGCTACTTCAGGAGCCAGTGCCACCTTGCCCAGAAGAACGCCCTCTCTGTCATCAGGGATGCCCAGACCCAGTTCGGCAGGAAGTTCGGGAGGCGCTACTCGCTGGTGGAGCCCTACATGATGGAGGGGGCAAAAGCCGCCATCGTGACCATGGGCGCCAACACCACCATAGCCCGCTCCGCGGTGAAGGCCCTGAGGAAGAGGGGAAAGAAAATCGGGCTTCTCCGCCTCCGCCTCATAAGGCCCTTCCCTGAGGCTGAGATAAGGAAGGCCCTCTCGGGCCTGGACGCCGTTGGTGTGGTGGACCAGAACCTGGCCCCGGGAAGAGGAGGCATAATGCACCCGGAAATCAAGGCCGCCCTCTACGACACGAGGATTCCGGTGAGCAGCTTCATAATCTCCCTCGGGGGCAAGCACATCTCAGGCAAGGAGTTCGAGACCATATGCGAGAAGACCCTGGCCACGGCCAGGACGAAGAAGCCCGTCACCATGTGGCAGGGCAAGTACCTGCGTTAGATCTGATTCTCATTCCCCTCAATCAAGAGGAAGTCCGCGCCTGACTCCAGGGAGAAGCTCACGCTGTAATTCGCGTAGCTGGAGTCCATGAACGCCATTACCTTTCCCCTGGGCAGGTTCTCACCCAGCCTTTCAGGCACGGTGTACCCTGTGCCGCTCTGCGAGGAGGCCTCCCCGTCCAGGGATATGTTGAGCCAGTCCATGGGAAGCCATTCCCCAAGGTCCTTCTGGTACACCCCCATGAGAAGGGTCCCGGTCTCGTAGTGCTGGCTGGACCCGATATCCCTTATGAACACCCGCAGGTGCCCGTTCTCGAGCACGTACGCCGGCTCTCCCCCGAGGCTGCCCTCATGCATTGAGGCCCCCAGGCTGGAGCCGCTGGCAACGTTGCCCAGGTACCTGGCAGACCTGGGCCTCACAGCAGAGCCCTCCGCGTCCAGCCTCCAGGAGAGCTCGTCCCCTTCGGGGTCCAGTGAGAGCCTTCCGGGCCCTGAGTCCAGGTCGAATATCCTCCTCGAGCCGTTGCCCTCTGAGGCCACCCTCTGGATGGTCTGGTCCAGGTCAGTGAAGGCCGCGGTCATGCTGTCCAGGGCGGCCGTGGCCTGCATCCTCTTGATGACCGGGAGCCCGGTCTGGTAAATCAAAGCCATGGCCGAGACCGTGATGGCGATGAACACGACAGCGGAAATAAGGGTAACGGCCTTCATGCTATTATGTTGTTTTTCCGGAAATAAATACCCTTATAAAATTTCCATGGCATTATAAATCGGTTCTCATGAGGGTTGCCATCATCGGTACTGGTTACGCGGGCCTGGCCACAGGCGTGGGCCTGGCCGCCAAAGGCCACCGCGTCATATGCATGGACGTGGACGAGGTCAGGGTGGACAAGATAAAGGCAGGAATCTCCCCCATATACGAGCCCGGGCTCCAGGAGGAGATGCGCAAGGCAATGAGGGAGGACAGGCTCGAGGCCACCACCAAGCTCGACCACGCCATGAGGAACAGCGAGGTGAGCTTAATATGCGTTCCCACGCCCCCAAAGAAGGACGGCAGCATCGACCTCAGGTTCATAGAGCAGGTTTCCAGGGACATGGGAAAAATCCTCAAGGATATTGATGATTACCATGTTATTGTTGTCAAGAGCACGGTTGTGCCTGAAACCACTGAGAGGGTGGTCATACCCAACCTCGAGGAGCACTCAGGCAAGAAGGCAGGAGAGCACTTCGGCGTGGGCATGGTGCCCGAGTTCCTGAGGGAGGGTACTGCCCTCAGGGACGTCATGGAGCCCGACAGGATAGTGATAGGCGAGCTGGATTCCCGCTCAGGAGAGGCCCTGGTGAAGCTCCACTCTGTGTTTGAGACCCCCATCATGAGGACCCAGCTCAGGGTGGCAGAGCTGGTCAAGTACGCCTCCAACGCCTTCCTGGCCACCAAGATATCCTTCACCAACGAGATAGGCAACATAGCAAAGAAGCTGGGAATTGACGCGTACGAGGTCATGAAGGGTGTGGGGCTGGACCACAGGGTGTCCCCGCACTTCCTCAGGGCAGGCATAGGCTTCGGGGGCTCATGCTTCCCAAAGGACGTGCTGGCCCTTGTGAGAAAGGGAAGCCTCATGGGATACGAGCCCGGGCTCCTGGACGAGGCCCTCAAGGTCAACGCAAGGCAGCCCCTGAGGCTGGTGGACATACTCAAGAAGAGGGCAGGCAGCCTCAAGGGAAAGAGTATTGCCGTCCTGGGCCTGGCCTTCAAGGCCGAGACCGACGACATAAGGGAGTCCCCTGTCATCAGGATAGTGAACGAGCTTATTGACCAGGGAGCAAAGGTAAGGGCATACGACCCCAAGGCCACTGAGAACTTCAGGGGGCTGTTCAGGAAGATTGACTACGCCCCCAACGTCAGGGATGCCGTTCGCGGGGCTGATGCCTGCCTGGTGCTCACTGACTGGCCTGAGTTCAGGGAGCTCACTGACCAGGACTTCTCAGGCATGGGGGAGAGAATCATAATAGAGGGGAGGCGCGCCCTTAACCCGAACAAGGTGTCTGATTTCGAGGGCGTGTGCTGGTAGCTATTCCTGAAGCCTTATGGGCCTTTTGTACCATATTGCCAGCCCGGCTGGTATGTAAACCATGTAGGACAGCAGGAATATCATTATCGACAGCGAGACAGCGGCCTCCGCCGCTATGCCCAGGATTCCCAGGAACACCACCAGGGCCACATCCCTGGTCCCCACGCCCGAGAATGAGATGGGCAGGGTGTCCAGCAGCACCACCACGGGCATCACAGAGAGCAGGAAGAAATAGCCCACCGGAATGGAGAGTGCCTGTGCAATGAGCCAGAACTGGAATATTGCAATGAGCCAGGACAGTGCGCTGAGGAGCACAGAGGCAGCCACCAGGGAGCCTCCCTTCCTTATCTTCCCCATGCCCTCATAGAAATCCTGGAACACGCTCCTGAGCCTGTTCTTGTACTTCCCCGGAACGAACCTGTTGAAAAGGGGCCTGGAGAGCCTCCTCACGAACTCCCCCCTGGTGAGGACCAGGGAGACCCCGGCCACGAAAACCCCGAAGAATGCCACCAGCAGGGGAAAAAAACCTGTGTCCACTGCACCGCTGTAGGAGGCCAGGAAGGCCAGGCCGCCTGTGAGTGCCAGGGTGAAGAGAATCATCATGTCTATTATCCTGTCAGTGACCACAGTGGAAATCCCGCCGCCTGTGGGCATGTGCTTCTTTAGATAGTAGACCTTGGTCATCTCCCCTATCCTTCCCGGGGTCACTATGCCGAGGACAAAACCCACCAGCCAGGCCTGAAGGCACCTGGCGAGGGGAGGCCTGGCCCCGTAGGCGTGGGTTATGAGCTTCCACTTCCCTGCCTTTATGAGGAGCACAGGGACGTCTATGGCCAGCACGAGCACGAGCAGACCGGCATCTGCCTCCAGCAGGATGACCGCCATGGCAGGGAGGTCTGTGTTTAGCAGGACTGCTGCGAAGATGAGGATGCCCACAAGGGGAAGGAGCTTTGACTTTTCCATGCCCAGCATCTTTATTAGAGCACGCTGGATTAAAATATCCCTGGTTTCACCCATGCTTATAAATCAGAACAGGAGGATATCCTTCATATGAAAGCCATAGTCCTGGCAGCTGGGAAGGGAACCAGACTAAGGCCCCTCACCTACGGGGTGCCCAAGCCGCTTCTGCCTCTTGAGGGAAGGCCCATGCTGGACTGGGTGCTCAGGAGCATAGTGTCTGACAGCAGCATAGACGAGGTTTTCGTGGGCATATCCGGGACCTCGGGCAAGGAGCTTGACGAGAGGATTCTCTCCCACACGCACGGAATATGCATTGACAGCTACCTCAAGAACGTGGACTACGGGGTTCCTGTCAGCACGGTGGCCACCCCGCAGAGGGAGACTGCAGGGGACATATTGCACATTCTTCAGGAGCACGACATCAGGGAGGGCCCCCTGCTGGTGGCATACGGGGACAACCTGACATCCTTCAGCATTGGCGAGATGATAAAGTACCACAATTCCTGCAGGGAAAGGCTGGGGACCTCTGCAACTGTGCTGCTGTTCGAGGCCCCTGAGAGCGAGGTCAACAGGTTCGGCATCGCTGACGTGGAGAACAGCTCTGACTACACGCTCATCAAATCATTCGTGGAGAAGCCAAGGCTGGAGGACGCGCCCTCCAGGCTGGCCAACGGGGGCTACTACATACTCGAGGTGGGGGACATCCTGGAGAGCTTTCCCAGGGAGAAGATAAAGGTGGAGCAGTCCATATTCCCCGAGCTCGCGAAGCAGGGAAAGCTAGCTGGCTACATATCCAGGCTTCCCTTCTGGCTGGACATATCCACTGTTGAGGCCTACAAGGAGGCCAGCAAGATGGCACACGAGGGGCTCATAATCCCTCCCCCAATAAACAACCACAGGGAGGAAGGGGAATGAAATGCGTGGTTACCGGCGGCGCGGGTTTCATAGGCTCCGGGCTGTGCGAATCCCTTCTCTCCAAGGGGCATTCTGTCATATGCGTTGACAATCTGGTCACTGGAAGGGAGGGCAACATTGAGCACCTCAAGGAGAGCGACTCCTTCTCCTTCCTTCAGCAGGACGTCTCAAAGGGGCTCTCTGTGGAGGGAGGGATTGACTGCATATTCCACCTGGCTTCGCCTGCCTCTCCTGTTGACTACCAGGAGCTTCCCATCGAGACCATGATGGCCAACTCCATGGGAACGCTGCACGCCCTTGAGATGGCCAGGGGAAAGGGGGCGCGGTTCCTGCTCGCCTCTACCTCAGAAGTCTACGGGGACCCCATCGAGCACCCCCAGAAAGAGGAGCACTGGGGCAACGTGAACCCTGTGGGGCCAAGGAGCTGCTACGACGAGTCCAAGCGTTTCGCTGAGGCCCTGGCCATGTCATTCAGGAGAATCCACAAGCTTGATGTCCGGATCGCCAGGATTTTCAACACATATGGCCCGAGGATGAGGAAGGATGACGGAAGGGTCATACCCAACTTCATAACCCAGGCCACCTCAGGCAAGCCCATAACCGTGTACGGGGACGGGAAGCAGACCAGGAGCTTCTGCTATGTGGAGGACATGGTGAAGGGCCTGGAGGCCCTGATGCTCAGTGACCAGGCATCCGGGGAGATATTCAACCTGGGAAACCCGGATGAGCACACCATACTCGAGATAGCGGAGAAGGTGAAGGAGCTCACGGGAAGCAGCTCGGAGCTTTCCTTCAGGGAGCTCCCGGAGGACGACCCCAGGAAGAGAAGACCTGATATAACTAAGATTAAGAAAAAGGTTTTATGGTCACCAGATATCGATATTGGGACTGGAATAAAGAATACCATTAATTGGTTCATAGCTGAGTGATGCAATGAGAAAAGATGATGTAAGAAAACATTTTGAAGGAATAGCATATTCTTATGATAACTATAAAGAAAAAAATTCGTATTATTATCAACATTTGAAAAAAATTCTATTTGAGTTGAATCATAATTTTTTCTACAAGTCTGTGCTTGATGTTGGTTGTGGTACTGGAGAACTTCTAAACTTTTTAAAACCATACAGAGGAGTAGGCATTGATATTAGCAGAGAAATGACAGATATTGGGAGAGAAAAATTCGAGCAATATGAATTCGTATCATCAGATATTGATGGATTAGAAACTAATGAGAAGTTTGATTTAATTATAGGATTTTTTTTTATTATATTTTTTAAATTTGGTTTTTTTC
>CAZSLL010000014.1:0-31527 GCA_964607835.1 uncultured archaeon
CCCGTTTGAGAAATCCCATGACCCTGAAGTTGCATTGGTGTCCTCTATAAGTTCTGCCTCAGCGGGTATGGTTATATTCACCGAGGTTATGTTTTCGGTTGAGTCGTTGTTTGTTATGTTAAACTCTATTTCAATGCCAGAGTCTGTCGCCTCCTTAAGCGAGGGGTTGAGATCCTGAGAAGCATCCCCGGCAAGCACGCTCCCCCACATCAGGGAAACGGCTAACAGAATGGATATGAGGAACGCCAGCCTTACCCTTCCGCCCGTGCCGTTCTTTGCCATGAATATCATGCTCATTGAGCTCTGTTAATTATATTGCAGAGGGATTTATTTAAACTTGAACCCAAGAGGACGGGGGCCATTTCCCTTTCAGGCCTTCTTGTAGGCAGCGAGGAACACCAGGGCTATCATGGCCAGGACGCCCCACTGGGCAAACTCAAAGCCCGAGAACGAGCCCAGCACAGGGTTGTCGCTGGCGAAGAAAAGAAGGACCAGGGCTGCGATTATGATTATGAGCACGTAGTCAGGGCTGCCCCCGCCGCTTCCGCCCTTTCCCCTCAGGAAGGACAGAACGAAGCCTATGAAAAAGACCACCGCAAAGGCTATGACCCCGTAGGGCAGAATCTGGTTTATGAAGCCAACTGTCATTGGGTTGGACATGGCCACCAGCCCCAGCATGAGGGCGATGAGAAGGTTGGCCTTCTTGTTCTTGATGACTGCCGAGGCCTCGAGCCCGCCATAGGCCACGGCGAATATGAAGAAGAACGGTACCAGTATGTCCAGGAGCGCCATGTCCATATTTGGCAGGCAGGGTTAAAAAGCCTCCCCTTTATACGGGGTTAAATACCTCCTTTTATAAGGGAAAAACAGCACACAGGAAGGAACAGATACCTTTAAATACCCTATTGTGTTACTATAATTAAGTGACATAGTGGTGATTATATGGCAAAGCTCTCAAGGGGATTCGATGAGGGAAACATGGCAAGGGACCTGTTCGCTGACAGCCCTGCTGCTGACGACTACAGGGAGATGGCAAAGGATTATCTCAGGCTGGTCTCTGGCAGGAAAGACACTAAGGTGGTCCCCAGGAAGCCGGATGATTCAGGGCTCACCAAGTACGATGGAAGCCTTTTCGGTGACAGGGTTCTCGGGAACATGAACTACATGAGCCACGTCTACGGAATCCTGAAAGACTGGTCAGACAAGCCCTACAGGACAGCTGACCTGCTCTCGAAGTACGGGTCAGAGAAGCTTCCTGACGGCAGGTACTCCAGGAAGGAGGGCGAGGTGACACCAAAGGAGAGGGTAGGAGAAGCAGAAATCATAATAGACGAAATGACAGAGAAGAATGAGGACCATGCATTCTATGTCTGGATGCACGAGAAGGTGCATGACATGTTCCCTGGCCTGAATAGCGAGAAGAAGGTGGACGAGACCGCCAGGGACATCCTCAAGTACCTCTCGGTAATGGCTCCTGAAGAGGACGTAAGGGAGCTGGCATACAGGGGCTACATGGAGGCCAGGGCGGCGCTCATGAATGATTACCAGGCGAATGACATAGAGACTGAGCTGGACTTCGGCTATCCCGCAAGGTTCAAGGAAGGAGCGGCGGGAGACAGGGCATCCCTTGCGATTGAAGTGGCAGGGGACGTTGGCGAGAAGGCCGAGCAGCTCGGGGCATGGGGATTCACCAACAGCATAAGAGCCCTCTTCAGGAACTACGCGGGTATAGAGGTGAAGCCTCCCACAGGGCTCTCAAAGTACCTGGCGGGCAAGGCACAGGAACTCCGCCAGATATCCAGGGCAGAGGAAGCAGAGAGGAAGAAGGCCCAGGAAGCAGGGGCTTCCAAGTAATTTAAGCGTTCCACAACAAATAGTATCATATGGCTGAGCCCCTTGATTCTCTCATAGACCTGCTGTGCAGGTCAGGCACCTCCTCAGACTGCCAGAGGTTCGTGAGCGGGTTTCAGGACCCGGCGAGCCAGCTGGTGTTCTTCATATTCTTTCCCCTGGTTTTCCTGGTCATATTCTGCTGGATACTCGGCCAGGGGGTGTCCCAGGGAAACGCCAAGTTCGCCCTGCTGGTGGGGGTTGCGGTTTTCCTGTTTATAGTGTTCCAGGGCTGGTACCACATCTTCCTTAACGTGAGCAGGTTCTGGTTCATAGCAGTCATAGTGCTGGGAGGCTTCTACGTGGTCATGAACAGGATGGGCCCTGCCTCAGGCGGCGGGGGAACGAAAACCAAGACAAGCGCAGGCGTGACTTCAGGCATAAGGGGATTCGCCTCCAAGAAGCTCAAGAGCGCCATAAAGGGAGACGAGGATGACCTCAGGAAGGAGATAAGGGACGCATTCAACTCACTGGAGGGATTCTACAACGAAGTAAAGAATAACCCCAAAGGAAGCGAGGCCAGGGGCAATGCAGCCACCAACTTCATAAGCGCACAGAACAGGTTGAGGAAACTGATTACCAGCTACGGCAAATACGGCGAAATAGAGATAGGCGGTGTCAGGAAGAACATAACCGGCCAGCAGAAGAAGTACTGGGACGAGTACACCAAATGGAGCGAGAGATTCAGGGATATCGAAAAGTGATTTTTTGCTTAGCCGCCGGTTTCCAGGTCTATGGTTGGAATCTCCTCCATGGAGTCCCAGGCATCGTAATCGATTTTGTATATCTTGACCATACGGTTGTCGAACACCTTCTCAACCGGCAGGCCCACCCCTCCCATGAACATGAGGTTTGTGAATATGCTGTTCTCGGCCTCAGGGGGTATGTAGTAGAGTCCCAGGTCTGATATCGCCACGCATCCCGGTATGGACGGATCCTCGTTGCCTGCCCTGGTGATGCCTGAGACCGTGCAAACATCATTTATGTAGCTCTTCTGCATGTACTGGCCGTTCTGGCTCACAAGGAACATTGGCGTTCCCTTGAGGATTCCCTGGCTGTCCAGTGGCATCCATATCTCGTACTGGCCGTTCCTGAATATGTACACGCTTTCGTTGCCGTTGGGCTCGACCCCCTGCTGACTGAACTGGAGCATGCCCACCACCTGGTCGCCGTTGGAGGCAATCTTTGATATGGCGCCGTACTTGCCGGGAAGGGTGTAGTCCATGAGTATGTAGTCCATGTCACGCTCATTGAACCACTGTCTGTAGCTGTCCCAGTTGTCTGTGTCATCCACGTACCAGTCAGCTATCTCGTGGTCTGTCCTCTGGTAGATTCCTCCGGTGTGGCCCCCGTCAGCTATTGACGGCCTCTCGCCCCTGCTCTGGAACCAGTACCCGAAGTCCCACCAGGACAGTATGGAGGCGTCCTCTGCTGTATTGTTCTGCATGAAAGCAAATGCCTCGTACCAGGGCTGGTTGGGGGCCATGACCTCGTTGCCGTTCTCGTCAATGGTTATGCAGGGCTGGACATCAAAGGGGTCTTCGCTGTTGTACCTGGGGAAGCATACCGATGGCCCCAGGTTGAGGGAGTATGCAAAGGCACTGGCCATGTTCACAGAGAGCATGAGAAAGACAACAAGCCCCACTACTATATATGAGAGCTTCATGTCAAGGCCCGCTGCCTTCAGCCTTGCGATTTTCCTGTCAAGGAGCTTTGTCTCCCTGAGCCTCCCCACCAGCCAGGCGGCGAAAATGCCCGCGGAAAGCGCGGCGGGCGGACCGAGCAGGAAAACCAGCCTCACATAATAGAACACGCCTGCTATGGAGGTGAACATCCAGAGCACGGGAATCAGGTAGAGCCACTCCCTTGTCCTGAAGAACCTGTATATCATGACCCCTGCGCCAAGGAACATGAGGAGGTAAATGGATGTCAGGGGAGCGAAGCTGGCGAGCTCGGGGGAAACAGCCCTTGCGAAGCTGGCCCCTGTTACCGAGGCTATGTTGTCCCAGTTGCCGGGAGCATTCTCAGCCACTGTCGTGCCGATGACGCTCTTGCTGAAGGTGAGCAGGCCTGTTACCTGGCGCATGTTGCCTGCCAGGCTGTCGCTGAACATTGCCCCCACCAGGGTTCCCGAGAACATGAGAACCAGGAGCGCGGGCACAACATAGGGAAGATATTCCTTTTTCACGAGGCTGAACCTCTCTGCACCGTACCTGACAGCAAGCACCCCGAACATGACAGTGGAGCCCAGTATGGCAACGTTGCTCAGCGGTATGTGCCTGGCAAAGAGCTGCTGCACCAGGGAGCCGAAGACCAGGACAGGCAAGTAGGCCTTTATCATGCTGAGGCTCATGTACTTGTTCAGGGTCTCCATAAGGCCGCCGAAGCCCTCGAAGAGGTAGTCAAGTATGGCCACGATGAAGTTGGCCAGGAATATGAGGGCCAGGAAACCGGCGAAGAGCATGTATATGTACTGCACCCCGCCCCAGGCCAGGCTGGTCGCAGCCAGGGAGAGCCCTGCTATGGAGCCGCTTATCCACGAGCTCCGCTTGAAGGCCCTCACGAAGAAGTACACTGAAGTGATTATGAACACGCCCGCTATGGGCTCCTTCTCGAAGAACCCAGCAGAGGTTCTGGTTATGAATGCAGGCACTGTGGACAGGAAGAACGCCGAGAACATTCCGGCCATACGGCTGCCCGTGATTTCCTTGCCCAGGAAGTACATGGGTATTATGGCCAGCGCACCAAGCAGGGCCGGCCACATGATGGCGAAGTGCAGGTAGTGCATGTTCACCCCCAGGCTGGTTATGAGCGTGAAGACCAGAGCCGGAAGATATATAGGAAGCAGGTAGTGGAAGTTCACGGTGTCCACCCCTGTCGGGTGGTACCTCATGAGGTCCACGTCAAGCCTCCAGTCATTGTTCATGGCATCGAGGCCCATCCTGTAGAAGAAGAACGGGTCAAGGGCCTGTATCTCGCTGTACCTTGCCGGGAACGACCTCAGCCAAAGGGCTGAGGAGAATATTGCTATAATCAGTATTATGGGAAGCAGCTTTTTGAGCAGTTCCCTGGGTTCGAGCTTCTGTTTCATAGAGCACCGTTGTTACTGTTAGGTAAACAGTTTTTAAAGCTATCTCTTCATGGCCCTCTTGAAGGCGAGAGAGAATTCCCTGGCGTCGTCAGCCACCTTCTGGGCAGAGTCCATGAGGGTCTTGGCTGGGTTCTTTGACCTCACGATAATCTCAGGCTGGGATATATACGGGTGCTGGATTATGTAGGATGCCTGCTTTGCCCCCTCCTTCCATGCGTTCTCTCTCATGAGATTGAGCACGGTGTGGGTCTCTCCCCTCACCTCGACCCTTAGCTTGTCCTTGCCCCTTTCTGTTACATTAAGTTCCATAAAATCACGTGAATACAATTGAATCATTGGTTTATATATTTTTCCAGTATCGAGGAGAACTCTGACAACAGGCTCTCCAGGTCCTTCCGGGTATCTGCCTCTGCGGTGAGCCTTATCATGGGCTGGGTGTTGGAGGGCCTTATGAGCACCCATCCCCTGTCCAGGTCCACCCTCACCCCGTCCAGGGTGCTGGTCCTGTCATGGAGCCTCGTGAGCTCCTGCTTAACCCCGTCCATGACCGTGAACTTCCTGGAGTCAGGCACGTCGAAATTGACCCTCCTGAAGGGCAGGACAGGAACCTCCTTAGCAATTTGTGACAGGGGCTCGCCTGACCTGCTCAGCAGACACGCGAAATAGTATGATATGGCAAGGGAGTCATCAAAAGGGAATATGGATGGGACAGAGTAGTGGCCTGATGGCTCGAGGCCGAAGCAGGCCCTTTTATCGTGGGCCCCCTTCATGAGGTGGTTGTGCCCCACCTTCACCCTGTGGACCTGCCTGCCGAAGCTCTGGGCGAGATTGTCTATGGTCCTGGTGGTCTCCACGTTGGCCACCACAGGGCCGTCCTGCTTTTTCAGCAGCTCCTTCAGCATTATGTAGGCCACCTGCTCAGGGGAGAGGCGTGTGCCCTTCTCGTCAAGCACAACCATCCTGTCCCCGTCGCCGTCGTAGGCTATGCCCAGACCGCATCCCTTCATGGCTCCCCTGAGACCATCCAGGCCGTCTTCGACCGGGTCAGGCGAGCGGGAGGGAAAACCCCCGTCAACCTCGTCAGCCACAGCAGTGACAGTGAAACCTGCCCTCTCGAACAGCTCCCTGGCTATCCCGGAGGCAGCGCCGTTGCCAGGGTCAAGGCACACCCCGGTCCCGGACTGGGGCCTAATCTTTGAGTGCAGGTGGGAGATGTAGGCCCTCTTTGCAGCATCCGGCCCCTGCTCATCTATGCTTCCCTGGCCCGCCAATGGTGAGCTGGCCGAGAGGTATCCCTGCTTCACCTTTTCAAGGTCCTCCTCCATGAAGCCTATGCCTGATGCAGAGAAGAACTTGGCCCCGTTCCATTCCCCTGAGAGGTGGGACGCCGTGATGTAGGCGAAGGTCATACCGTTCCTCCAGGCGTGATACATGCCCGCTCCCAGGGGCAGGACGCCAAGGAAAGCGGCATTCTTTCCCGTGGCTGCAAGGCCTTTCATGAAGGCCCTGGCCAGGGCGTCGCCTGAGGAGCGGCCGTCCCGGGCCACAACCGCGGTCTCTCCCTCAACCAAAGGAGCGAAGGCCCTGCCTATTCCCTCCATGGTTTTCTCGTCTATGGTCCTTCCGTAGACTCCCCTTATGTCATATGCCCTGAATATGGAGGTGTCCTGATTTTCCGTATGCATGAAAATCATTCCTTTCCGGAGAGCTCCCTGAGTATGGACTCTGCAATGGCCACCGAAACCTCTCCCTGCTCTGACATCATTTCTGCGACCCTGTCCACTAAATCACCCTCTGCCCCCGCGTTTATGGCGATGTTCCTGGCGTGCAGCCTCATGTGGCCCTTCTGGATGCCCTCAGTGGCCAGGGCCTTCAGGGCAGCGAAATTCTGGGCAAGGCCCACAGTGGCAATCACCTGGGCCAGCTCCTGTGCCCCCTTGACCCCGAGTATCCTGAGGCCCACACCCGCGACAGGGTTGGTCCTGGTGGCACCTCCAACTGTCCCCACTGTTATGGGAAGCTCTATGGAGCCCACAAGGTTGCCCTCATGGTCCTTCTCGTAATGGGTGAGCGGGCTGTAGCCCCTCTCGAAGGCAGCGAATGAGTGGGCCCCTGCCTCCACGGCCCTGAAGTCATTGCCAGTAGCTATGGTCACCGCGTCTATGCCGTTCATTATGCCCTTGTTATGGGTGGTGCACCTGTGCTGGTCAGCGCAGGCGAAAGCGTACGCGTCAAGAATCCTGTCAATGGCCTCCTCGCCCAGGACCTCTTTCCTCCAGAGCGCTTTTGCCCGGGCCAGCCTTGCTGTGGCGAGGTTGGAGATTATCCTGAGCCTGGCCTTTCCTCCGGTGGCCTCCTCAAGAAGGGGGGTGAGCCTCTCTGCCATGGTGTTTATGGCGTTGGCTCCCATTGCGTCCCTCACATCCACCATGATGTGAACAATGACCATGCGACCGCTCTTTGACCCGACTGCCCTGGCAGCCACGTCCCTGGCGCCTCCCCCGAACCTTACAAGGGTGGAGTCCTGCTTGTTGCAGAGCTCTATTATCTCCTCTCTCCTCTCCAGGATTTTAGGGACTGCGCTGTCAGGGTCAGGCACATGCACAAGCTGTATCTGGCCTATCATGACGGGGTCGTCTGTCTGCGCGGAAAAGCCCCCTCCTGGCCTGGCGAGCTTTGCGGCGTGCGATGCGGCCGCAACCACAGAGGGCTCCTCAATGACCATGGGTATGAGATAGTCCCTGCCGTTGACGAGGAAGTTGGTGGCCACTCCGAAGGGAAGCTCAAAGGTCCCGATGACATTCTCTGCCATCCTTCCGGCTGTATCCAGGTCCAGCCTCCCGGTGTCAGTGAGTGCCTTCATGTCCTGCTCTGTCAGCCCTGAGAAATCAGCCACCCTTTCCAGCCTCCCGGCTGGGCTCAGCTTGTGGAAACCCGATATGTCAGACCCCTTTCCCATAAGACCATCGCTCTGGTATGTAGGATGAGGAATTATATTTAAATAGCAACCCCGCAATGCACGCCTATCGCAGATTTATTTCCTTTGGCCCAAAAATAACTGTTATGCTGGAGATTCAGATTGCCTTCCTCGCTTTTCTCATAGCCCTCTCAGGGCTCTTCTCGAGCATGGAGACAGCCCTCATGTCAGTGAGCAGCATAAAGGTCAGGGCCCTGGTGAGGCAGAAGAAGAAGGGCTCTGATGCCCTGCAGAGGATTAAGGCAAACCCCGAGAGGCTGCTCATCACCATACTGGTGGGGAACAACCTGGTGAACATCGGCTCTGCCGCTCTGGCCACGCTCATAACAACCCAGATATTCGGGGACATCGGGGTGGGCATAGCGACAGGGGTCATGACAGCGCTCATTCTGGTGTTCGGGGAGATTACCCCCAAGACATTCGCCACCAAGAACGCTGTGAGGATGTCCCTCAGGCTGGCCAGGCCCCTGGAGATACTCACCAAGCTCATGTTCCCTATGGTCAGGCTCCTGGAGGCCCAGACCAACACCATGATGAACAGGTTCGGATCGAAGAAGGGGACCGAGGGCCTCACAGAGGACGAGATAAGAACCATAGTGACCATGGGGGCAGAGCAGGGCATCATCAGGAAGAAGATAGCGGGCATGATGGAGAGCCTAATAGAATTCGAGAAGAGGAGGGTCAACCAGATAATGACCCCCAAGAGCGAGGCCTTCACCGCTGACGGCAACAGGACCATAAACGACTCCCTGGACTACATAGTCAAGACTCCATACTCAAGGTACCCTGTCTACAAGGGAGACCCCTCTGAGATAGTGGGGGTAGTGGACGTGGACGAGGTGCTCACGGCGGTCAAGTCAGGGAACCTCAAGAGGAAGCTGGCCAGCATAGCCAAGGAGCCCATATTCGTGCCAGAGAACAAGGACATTATGACCCTGCTGAGCGAGTTCGAGGAGAAGGGGGTCCCCATGGCCGTGGTGGTGGACGAGTACGGGCACTTCATGGGGCTTGTGACCATGGACGATGTCCTGGAGGAGATTGTGGGCGACATTTTCGACAAGAGCAAGAAGCCCCACGTGTACGTGAAGGCACTTGACTCAGGGGACTACATTGTTGACGGAAGGACGCCAATGAGCGTGCTCAAGGATTACATAGACCTGGACATGGAGGATAGGGAGTTCGAGACCATGGCCGGGCTCATACTCAAGGAGGCAGGAAGGATACCGAGGAAGGGCGAGATACTGACAGTGGGCAGCCTCAGGGTCAAGATAGAGGAGGCCAGCCCCAGGACAGTGAAGAGGGTCAGGATTTTAAAGAAATAGGTTAATCGCTTTATCATGTTCTATTCTGACAGGGCAGCCAGGGAGCTGAAAAGGCTTAAGGCGAGCAGGGTGATGCTCCAGGTCCCGGAGGGCCTCAAGCAGAAGGCCCTGGGGTTCAGCAGGGAGCTCGGGGAGAGTGGGTTCACAGTCTACCTCTCAGTGGAGCCCTGCTTCGGGGCCTGCGACACCAGGGACAGGGAGGCAAAGGCCCTGGGGTGCGACGCGCTGGTGCACGTGGGCCACAGCGACCTCGGAAAGAAGACCGCAATTCCTGTCATCTACGAGCCATATTTCCTGGATTTTGACCCTGTGCCTGCTCTGGAGAAGGGCATGCCTTCCCTGGAGGGATTCAGGAGAATAGGCCTCCTGGCCACAGTGCAGTACATCCCTGCCCTGGCCAGGGCCAGCCGGTTCCTGAAGCAGAGGGGAAAGGAGCCCCTGACAGGAGCCCCTGCCGCAGGCCACCCAGGACAGGTGCTTGGCTGCGACCAGTCCTCTGCAAAATCCATTGAAAGCCAGGCTGACTGCTTCCTTCTCATAGGCTCAGGCAGGTTCCACGCACTGGGCATTCTCAACTCCGTCAGAAAGCCCCTTCTGTTCCTGGACGCAGAGGCTGGCTCTGTTAGTGAGCTGAGCCATGAGAGGAAGAGGCTTGAGGCCATGAGGAATGCCGGAATCGCAAAGGCCTCAGTGGCCAGGGTCTTCGGCATACTGGTGTCCAGCAAGCCGGGCCAGGCCCATCCAAAAGAGGCGGAGAGGGCAAGGAAAAGGCTGGAGGCCATTGGTAAGGAGTCCCACATACTGGTGGCAGACACCATATCAGGGGACAAGCTCCTGGGCCTCGGCATTGGTGCGCTGGTCAACACGGCCTGCCCCAGGATATGGGAGGACTCCCCCTCGCTGGGCGTTCCTGTGATTGAGCCGGGTGATATAACGGTGCTGGAGGAGGCGTTCAGCGCCTGAGCTCCTTTGAAACGAAATCGATTATCCTCTGGGCCACGTTGATTCCCGTGGCTTTCTCTATTCCCTGTATGCCCGGGTTGATGTTGACCTCGAGCACGCTGGGCCTGCCCTTGGACTCAATCATGTCAACTGCGCATATTCTCGCGCCTATGGCCTTGGCTGCCCTGAAGCAGGTCTCCTCCATCTCAGGGGTGAGCTTGAAGGCCTCCCCGCGCCCGCCTGCGTGTATATTGGCCCTGACCTCTCCAGAGGCGGCAACCCTCTTGTAGGAGGCTATTATCTCGTCACCCGCCAGGATGCCCCTGATGTCCTCTCCGGGGTTCTTGAGGAACTTCTCTATGAGAATCTGCTGCTTTAGGGTCTGCATGGTCTCGATGGTGGACTCGGCGGCCTCCTTGCTCTCCATGACCATGACCCCCTGGCCACCGTAACCCGAGAGGAGCTTTATCATCATGGGAAGCTTCCCCTTCCTGATTATTTCCTTGGCCACGTTTTTTGACCCGGTCAAGTATGTCTCAGGAACCTCTATCCCGCTGAACGCCAACCTCTCCAGGGTGGTGAACTTGTTGTGAGCTATGAGCACGGCCTCTGAGTGATAGGGCTTCTTCACGCCCATGATGTCAAGGAACCTCATGACAGGGTAGCCTATCCTGGCTCGCTTGGAGTCTATCCTTGGAAGGATGTAGTCGTATTTGGAGAGGCTTTCCTTCCCGTAAAGGGCGTCTATCCTGTCATCAACCGAGAGCTTGATCTCGAGTACAGGTATGTGGTCGGTCCTGAAGCCGGCCTTCCTGGCCTCCTCGAGGAGCCTTATGGTGCTGTAACCCATGGCCTTCTTGCCAGGCCCCAGCAGAGCTAGCCTCATGGTATCTTAATGTTGGTGCGTGTTTAATAAGCTTGGCGGGTCACTTCTCTTCCTGACTTCCTGCTATGCGCTTCTTCATCCCGGTTTCCTGTAGCCAGGACTCCCCCTTCCTCAGGAGGTCCTCTATGTTGCTCATCTCCATCTCCGCCTCTCTTAGAATCTTGACCCTGTCCCTGCGGGAGAGGTGCTCCTCCTCGAGCATCCTTATCTTCTCCTCTGCATCGTCCAGTTCCTTTAGGGATTCCTCCCTGACCCTGCCCTTCTTGTCGAGGGCGTGCTCCCTGAGCCTGTCCCACCTTCTTCTGGTCCTTGCCAGGCGCCAGTTCCAGCCGAAAACCATGCCGAACAAGTCCATCAGACTGCCTCCTTCCTGGCCTCTTCCCAGCACCTCTCCATGGCCATTATGTTGGGCTTGACTAGGTCCCTGTGGCCTGCCTCGCCGAGCTCGACCCTGACAGCCTCTTTTAGCTTCTCCAGCGGGAAGAGCCTGGAGTGCCTGAGGAAGCTCCCGAGGATGGCCACGTTGGGGATGGGTTTTCCTATGGCGTCAAGGGCAATCCTGGTGGCGTCAACGAACACAGAGCCCATGAACTTGCTCACAGGCCTTTCTGAGTTGACCAGAATGAGTGTCCCTTTCGTGCAGCCTCCCAGCACGGCGTCCCTGCTTATGGTGGGGTCAAGGACTATGACAGCATCGGGCTCGAAAACATATCCCCTGGTGAGTATCCTTGTCCTGTCCAGCCTGCAGAAGCTGGCCACAGGTGCCCCCCTTCTCTCTGCCCCGTATATTGCGAAATCCTGGGTCTCGTAACCCGCCAGGAAGGCGGCCCGGCCAAGTATGCGGGCAGTGGTCTTGACGCCCTGGCCTCCTCTTCCGTGAACCCTTATCTCGTACATCATTACCACCTCACTGGAGGCTCGTTCCCCAGGTCTTTATGGCCTGGGCCAGCTCAGGCCTTTCCTTTGCATACTCCCTTACCGGGACTCCCTCCATGCCTGAGTCCACGGCCTGCCTTATCGCCTTGGCCCCTGCCTCAGGGCCTCCTGGATGGCCCCACAGCCCTCCCCCGAATGTCATTATGAGGTCTTTCCCGAGCGCATTCATTACCCTTGGCGCCAGGCCGGGATGCAGGCCACCCGAGGCTATGGGCATGACCGGCCTCAGCCCGTGCCACTTGTCCCTGCAGAAGGAATCGATTTCGCTTACCTCGTCTTTCCTGCCCTCCATCTTGCCCACTATGGTGCCTGTGTGCAGGGCGCTCACCCCTGAGAGCCTGGCGAGCTTGGCAATTGAGAGCATGGATATTCCGTGCTTTGGATTCCTGGTAAGGGCGGCGTGCATGGCCCTGTGGCCGTGTATTATCATCCTGAACCTCTGCTTGGATATGTACTCCAGGGCGCTCCAGCCCGCAGTGAGTATGTCAATCATGATGCACTTGCCTCCGTGGTCCCTGACGAACTGGGCCCTCTCCAGCATCTCGTCAACAGGGGCAGTGATGTTGGCCGCGTAGATTACCCGCCTGCCCTGCTCAGAGCGAATCCTGTCCACCACATCAAGGATTCGGGTAACCCTTTCCTGGAACCTGTTGAACACCATGGAGCCCAGGTTCTCGTCATCCTTGCTGTAGTCCATTCCTGAGGAGTAAACCCTGTATGCCAGGTCTGCCTGCTCTCTGGGGCTGAGCCCGAGCTTGGGCTTGTATATGGTCCCCACTATGGGCCTCTTGCTTATCCTGGTGAGTTTCCTGATTTCCCTGAGGCCTATGACCGGGCCCTTGTAGCTCCTGAGCATGGTTCTGGGAAAGCGGATGTCCTCGAGCCTTAGGTTCTTTATGGCCTTCATGCCGAAGATGTTGCCAGCCACGCTGCTCATGAGCTGGGGTATGTTCCCGGGCTCGAAGAGCTCCTTGGGGTATGCCACCCATATCCGGTTGTGCTTTATGGAAAAAACCTTGGCGTGTATCTTCTCCACAACAGGCTTCTCTGTGTACACCCTGGTCCAGGTCCCTGTCGAGGACTCCTCTGCAACAGACTCTGCTGCTTTCCTGAGGCTGTGGCCTGATGAGGGCTCCACATAAAACTCGCATATGAGCTCGCCCCTCGGCTTGTAGCCAAGGTCAACGTATCCCGCCATATTTATTAATGTGCCTTCAAGTATAAGTAAAACTTCAGGTCATTGCGATGGTAGACATCAGATTCTTGGGAGCCTGCAGAGAGGTAGGCAGGTCCGGGGTCCATGTATCCGCGGGGAAGGACAGCTTTGTGTTCGACTATGGGTACGAGGTCCAGTACGGGCATGTTCCGCTTCAGCCATCGCTGCCCCTTAGCGGGGTGTTCATATCCCACGCCCACGTTGACCACTCAGGCATGGCGCCCTCGCTGTACCAGATGGGGTACAAGGGCAGTATCTACACCACCAGGGCCACTGCAGCCATCATGGAGATTCTGCTTCACGACTCCCTCAAGGTCCAGAAGAAGAGACACGAGCCCACCCATTTCAACCCGGCGGATATTGAGCGGACCATGAGGCTGAACAAGAACCCGCCTATCGGGAAGCCAGTGCAGTTCAAGGAATCCAGGGTAAGCCTCATGGACGCAGGGCACATACCAGGGGCGTCGAGCATTCTCCTGGAGGCAGGCAGGAAGAAGCTGCTCTACACGGGAGACATCAAGTTCATGGACACCAGCCTGGTCAGGGGAGCGGGGATAGACGTTAACGGGCTGGACGCTCTCATGTGCGAATCAACCTATTCCTACAAGGACCACCCGGACAGGCACAAGCTCGAGGACAAGCTCGGGGAGATGTGCCAGGAGACCGTTTACAACAACGGGTTCATGCTCATACCAAGCTTCGCGGTGGGAAGGACGCAGGAGCTCCTTCTCATACTCCATGACCTCGGGTTCCCCATATCACTGGACGGCATGGGCATAGAGGTAACCCAGGTCATGCTCCAGAATCCCAGGACCCTGAAGAACGCAAGCCTGCTCAGGAAGGCCTTCGGCAAGGCCCACAAGGTCTCCGGGTTCAAAGACAGGAAGCAGGTCCTTGACAGGCCGGGGGTCATAATATGCACAGCAGGCATGATGAACGGAGGTCCTGTGAGCTACTACATGAAGAAGCTCCATCACAGGGAGGACTGCACCCTGGCCATGACAGGATTCCAGGTCGAGGGCACGGTCGGGAGGACACTGCTGGACACGGGGAGATACGTGAACGAAGGCCTGGACGTGGAGCCAAAGATGAGGAGGGAGTTCATGGACTTCTCTGCCCACTCAGACCGGAGCCACATAATAGACTACATAAAGAGGGTCAAGCCCAAGCAGGTGTTCCTCATGCACGGGGACAGGACAAAGGAGTTCGCCAAGGAGCTCCAGGGAATGGGCATTGACGCACATGCCCCCAAGAACGGGGACGAGTTCTCGGTGTAACGCTTTTAACACTTTCTGTAATCGCTGTAACATGGAAATCACCGGAAGGGACAGGATAAGAACCAGCAGAACTGACCTCAAGGTCTACTGGATAGGCTGCAAAGAGGATTATGGGGTGGAGCACCTGGAGGATGTCATCTACCACAGCCCCGACCTGTTCGGCGGAAGGTGTGGAATAGGGAGCATATATCAGGCAGAGCACGAGCCGGGGTGCGTCATAAAGGTTATAGAGCCACTGCCGCAAGAGCCCGGAAACGCCATGGCAAGGTTCCACAATTATGAGGGAGGCAGAAGGCTCGGGCCAGGAGAGGAGGGCGCGTGCCTCGTGGAGGAGATTAACATATTCGCCCCTGAGTTCGCCCTTCTGCGGGACAAATATCATTTCAATATCCCGGAATGGATGGAGGAATTTGCGGTCGGGGTGTGACCCGAACCCTGTGTTTTTTAAGCTAAGTATCTTCTATTTGTCATGGATTTTCTCGAAATTGACGGCTCAGAGGGCGAGGGCGGCGGCCAGATTCTCAGGCTCTCTGTGGGGCTGTCAGCAGTCACAGGAAAGCCTGTCAGGGTCACCAATATCAGGGCCAGCCGCAACCAGCCAGGGCTCAAGGCCCAGCATCTCAGGAGCATAGAGGCCATAGCCACCTCATGCAACGCCCGGATATCAGGCTTCAGCGAGGGCTCCACCCAGATTGAGTTCATGCCCTGCGAGCTCGACCAGGACCACATGCGTATAGACATAGGCACTGCAGGCTCAATAGGCCTGGTGTTCCAGAGCCTCATGATTCCCGCTGTCCACACGGAGAGGCCGGTGGAGTTCGAGGTCATAGGCGGGACAGACGTGCTCTGGAGCCCGAGCGTGACCTACTTCAGGGAGGTCTTCCTGAGCATACTGAAGAAGATGGGTATAGAGGCAGAGGTGGACATACAGAGATACGGCTTTTACCCGCAGGGAGGGGGAAGGGTCCTCCTCAGGGTGCACCCCGGGAACCTGAGGTCCCTGAGCCTGGTGGACAGGACAAGGCTGGTCAGGTATGACCTTCTGAGCGTAGCGTCAGAGCAGCTAAGGGGCGCCAGGGTGGCTGAGAGGCAGGCAGAGGCAGCCACTGAAATCCTGGGCAGGCGCTCAGAGCAGGAGCTCAGGGAGTACTACGAGACAGAGTGCGCGGGTTCCTCCATGCACATTCACGCCCATTTCGAGAACACCATTCTGGGAGCCACTGTGCTCGGAGAGAGGGGCAAGCCCTCTGAGGCAGTGGGAAAGGAATGCGCAGAGCAGGTGCTCAGGGAGGTGGAGTCAGGGGCCTGCCTGGACCGCTGGATGGGGGACCAGATTCTGCCTTACATGGCGCTGACAGGAAAGCCCTGCGAGGCCTCGGTCTCACAGGTGAGCAATCACGCCAGGACCAGCATGAGGCTCATAGAGAGATTCCTTCCGGTGGAGTTCCGCGAGAAGGAGAGCGGCAAGCACTTCATAATTTCCTCAAGACCCGTATAGGCACCCCGCCGGCCAGGACCCCTGGAGGGACATCCTTGTTCACCAGGGAGTAGGCGGCCACTATGGAGCCGTCCCCAACTTTCACTCCGGGCATGACCAGGCTCATGGCCCCTATGACGCATTTCCTTCCGATTCTGACCTTGCCTGTCCTCCACTCGCTTACCAGGAACTCGTGGCCCAGCATGGTGGCACCATAGCCGATTACAGAATGGTCACCAATCTCTATGTTCTCTGGCCAGAACACATCGAACATGGCAGAGAGGCCTATGGACACGCCTTCTCCTATCCTCATTCCGGTAAGCCTCAGAAGCCGGTTCTTGAGCCCCAGCCAGGGAATGTACTTGGAGATTGTGATGATGAAAAAGTTCAGCACCACCCTCGTGGGGCTTTTCCTGGCCTGCCAGCTCCTCAGGGAATTTCCCGGCCCCCTATGTCTGTGCCTTTCCAGCTCTCTGCCAGATGAGCTCTCCATCTTTCCACACCTCCAGCACCCTGTGCAGGGGAATACTGGTCTCCTCTCCCGGGCCCTGGTATACCAGCCAGCCCTTCCTGACCTCGGTCACAGAGCTTCCCTCCAGGGATTTCCTGTCACCGGGAGCTCCCCTGTGAAGGATTATGATTCTTGCCAAGGGCATCTCCCCCTGCCAGAACATCTTTCCCAGGATCCGGTAGACCATGTAAAGAATTCGGGGCAAGGAATTAAAGGCTCACCGGGCAAGGCATCCCTTGTTCTTCTCGGCCTTTCTGGCAATCCTGTCCATGTATTCGATGGACTCTATGGGAAAGTCGCCCTCTGCTGTCTCCCCTGAGAGCATGACGTAGTCAGAGCCACAGGCCACTGCGGTGAACACGTCGTTGACCTCTGCCCTGGTGGGCCTGGGACTCTTCTTCATTGAGTTCAGCATCTCAGTGGCCGTGGCCACGGGCTTCCCTGCCCTCCTGCACTCACTGATTATCCTGTACTGGTGGACGGGGACCTCCTCGAGCGGAAGTATGACCCCGAGGTCACCCCTGGCAATCATGACCATGTCAGCCTCCTCTATTATGGACTCAAGGTTTTCCAGGGCCTCGGGGGTCTCTATCTTGGCGATGAGCTTTGCCCCGGAGCCCCTCTCCCTCAGGAATTCCCTTACATTCCTCAGGTCTTTGCCAGACCTCACGAATGATATACCGAAGTACTCTGCTCCCTTCTCTATTCCGAATTCCATGTTGACCCAGTCCCTGTCAGACATGAGAGGAAGCTCAAAGCTCTTCCCCGGAATGTGCACCGTCCTCCTGGAGCCCAGCCTGGAGTCGTTGAGCGAGCGGCACATGATGTCCTGTCCCGACTTATGGGTGACCTCGAGCTGCACAGAGGCATCGTCAATGTATATTGTTGAGCCCTGGTCCACCATGGCCACGAGTTCCGGGCAGGGCACGTGGACCTTGTCTCCGCCAGGGCAGTGCTCCACTGTTAGGGTGAGCTCCTGGCCCTTGCGTATCTCCAGGAACCCCACTGTGTCGAGGTCGCCTGTCCTCACTGATGGCCCGGTTATGTCAATGATTATGGGTATGCTCCTTCCCATAGAGGCGGCCTCCTTCCTGACCCTGCCAATCATTTCAGAGTGCCACTCCCTGGAGTTGTGGGTGAGGTTGAGCCTGGCCACATCCATGCCAGACTTTATTGCTTCCCTGACGGTTTGTGTGTCAGAGATGGAGGGCCCTAGGCTTACAATGAGCTTGGTTTTCCTTTCCATGTGTGTTTAGTTATGGAGATGCAACAATTTAAGGCCTTCAGGGCCTGACTCCCAGTTTCTCGAGGTCATTCCTGAGCTGGTCCGGGCTCTTGTAAAGGATGGTGTGGATGCCTATCTTCCTTGCAGCAGGAAGGTTGTGGGGGTAGTTGTCTATGAACACAGCTTCCTCTGGCTTAAGCTTCATCCTCTTGAGGGTGTAGTGGTAGATTTCAGGTTCAGGCTTCCTCATGTGCACTTTCCAGGAGAGTATGACCTCCTCGAAGTGCTTATAGAACGTGAACCTCTTGAAGCACTGCTCTGTGGTGACCTTGTCCACGTTGGAAAGGGCAAAGAGCATGTACTTCCCCTTTAGGCTCTTTGCTATGTCAATGGTCTCCTGGATGGGCTTGAGGGTGCACCTCCAGTCATCAGCCATCTTCTCCATGACCTCGGGCTTTATCCCGTGCTCTTTCTCAACCTTCTCCTTGAGCTTCTTCTCTGTTATGAGCCCCTTCTCGAAGAGCTCCCACTCGCCCCCGAGAATGAGCATGGAGTATAGCTGCTCCTTGCTGAAGCCCGTGGAATTGACGAAATGCTCAAGGAAAGATTTTATCTTAACGTCCACGAGCACGCCACCGATATCGAATATGACGCCCTTAATCAAGAGAACACCTTCTAAAGATTTGTGCCCAGACTCTTATAAGCTTGAATGGATATGCCCAGCCCGTTTTTTTTGTTTTTATTTTTTCCAGCAAATAGAATACATAGTGACTGATTATGGATTACTCTGATAACTGGGGAATTGATTCAAGGGCTCTTATGAATGCTGACAGCATCACCATTGACAGGACCGTGCTCAAGGAGGTTGACATAGTTGCGCAGTGGAGCGAAATCAAGCATTCTGGAAAAGATGTTTTCTGGGGCATAAGGAAGGGCGGAAGCATAGAATACACCCCTGTAATCGAAGGGGACAGGTTATACTTCGGCTCCTGTGACCAGAATTTCTATTGCATTGACAAGGGAACCGGTAAAGAGGTTTGGAGGTTCCTTACAGACGGCCCGATAGCAGGAGATAGAGCAGCAATTCGTGACGGAATAATATGCTTCGGCTGCTTTGACGGGAACATGTACGCACTGTCAGCAGAGACAGGAAAGGAGGTGTGGAGGTTCAGGACAGACAGCAAGCTGTTCAGTCAGGTGACATACAAAGGTGTCCTGTACTTCGGTTCAAAGGACGGCGTGTTCTATGCTCTGGACCACATGACAGGAAAGGAGCTCTGGAGGTTCAGGGCGGGAGGAGCATTGATGGAGCCTGTGGTGTTCAATGATGTAATATACTGCGGCTCATGGGATCATCACATGTATGCGCTGGACCTTAAAGGAAGGCTTGCGTGGAAGTTCCTGACAAGCGGGAAAATCAACTGGGGCGTGGCTGCTGATAAGGACGGGTTGTATTTCGGGAGTTCTGACCAGAACTTCTATGCGGTATCTCACCAGGGAAAGGTCATGTGGAAATACCCTACCAATGGTGCCGTGGTATCACTCCCATTTGTCAGAGACGGGGTGGTATATTTCGGGTGCTACGACCATCACCTTTATGCATTGACCACGTCAGGAAGGCTTCTTTGGAGGTTCAGGACGAACAATCTATTGTACGGTGCTCCGGTTGCGAACAGTAAGGGGGTTTATTTCGGTGCATGCGATAATAATTTCTATGCCCTGGGTCTGGATGGAAGGCTTATATGGAGCTTCGCACACGAGATGGAGGAATCATCAGGTCCACTGGTATCCGGAGACAGGGTATACTTTGGTGCATGGGATTGCAGGCTGAGGTGCCTTTCAGCTGAATCAGGACGGCTTGTCTGGGAGTTTAAGACAAGCATGGGACAGCCGTCTGACGTCGAAGAAGAGCCAGGCATGGAAGAGGTTTCATTCGAGGTCATAGCTGAACAGGATGAGCCAGAGTCCACAGGACATGTCTACTCCAGCAATGCGCAGAACGAGTCAGGGGAATACTCAGCAGTCTCCCAGAGCTACCAGGTGGATACTGCATACAAGACCAGCAGGAAGTACGGAAAATAAATGATGATGGACCGGCCGGGATTTCCCAGGCCTTTGGAAGTTGCCCGAAGTTTCGGAGGGCAACTCCTTTTGGCTTAAGCCTTTTCCTGAAAAAGGCTTATTTGAACCCGGAGCCTCCGCCAATCAAGGAACCATCGCGGAAGCGTTCTTTCCGCAAACGCTTTTGCACGTTTACATGGCAAAAGGGTTCTTGCCAAGGCGACGATCTCTACCGCACAGCCGCCGCATCGCGGCGGGAATGTACCGTTGATCTACCGGCCCATCACTCTGCTTATTGTAAAGCCTATTAAAAGGCTTATGGGTCCGACCAGATTACCTGAACCATTGTTTCGCGGTAGCGTTCTTTCCGCAAACGCTTTTGCACGTTTACAGGGCAAAAGGGCTCATTCGAACTGGTGATCTTCGCCTGTCAGAACCTGCGGAGATTACTGTTCAGATACCTCCACGGGTATGTAAGGGCGACGTCCTTTTCAGGCCTTTCCTTCCGGCAAGCCAGAAGGTGACTAACCAACTAGACCACGGACCCTTGCTGATATTAGCTAAACCAGCTTGTATTTAAATAAAGGGATGCGCCGACCGGGATTTCCGTAACAACCGCAAAATGCGGTAGCGGTATTTCCGCGAACGCTTCTGGACGCTTGTGTGGCCAAAAGGGTTCACTCGAACCCGGGTTACTGGCTCTTTCCAGTGGAAGGCACCCAGTATCTGTGAATAGGCACCTCCATATGGGAAGCCAGTGTCCTGCCGCTAGACTACCGGCGCACCTTTTTATATGTAGTTGTGTTTCCTTCTTGTTGCTTATCAGGTTTCAGAAGGCGAACGCTTCATCCTGCCAGCATCATATGGAGGAGGCAGGCAAGCGAAGCCTCTTGAAAGCTGATGTGCCTGACGCCAGGAGGGGGATATCCAGAACCTCCGCTTGTTAATGTAATTGCGGCAGCGGTTTTTCCGCGAACGCTTTTGCACGTTTACATGGCAAAAGGGCTCATTCGAACCCCCGAGGGCGGATGCCCACTGGTTGTCTGCAGGGGCCTTCAGTAAGGCCTCAATAGCAAACCAGCGCCTTAAACCACTCGGCCATCCCGGCATCACTCGGCACACAAAGCCTTTTAAAACCTTGTTTTAAATGACTTTATATTCTGTATCCAACGGATTGAATCTTTATAAAAAGGGGTGGTTGCGAATGGGAATCAAGATTGCCAGCGTATCTGACACGAGGTCAAAGGACGTCTTCACTGAGAAGGGCATGTACTGCGGAAAGGTGGAGGATGTTGAGTGCGACCTGAAGAGGTTCAAGCTCAGGTCCCTGGTCATAAGGGCTGAGAAGGGCTCCTACATGTCAAAGATGCTGGGCAACAAGCGAGGTCTCATTATCCCATTCCCCATGGTCCAGGCCATAGGGGACGTGATAATAATCAGGCACATCTCAGCGCCTGCTATAGAGGAAGGCGCCCGCGGAGACTCTGATGCCGCTGTGCCAGAGCCGGCATAGTCACCTGCTCAGCACAACAGGCTTGCCAGAGACGAGTACATCGTCCTCGATTCTGCAGCCTCCAGTTCCTTTTACGTATATTCCCGGCTCCACCGTGAGGACCATGCCCTTCTCCAGAACATCCTTCTGAGAGGGCCGCTCGTGCACAGAGAGCCCCAGCCCGTGCCCGAAGCCGTGAAGGACTGTGTATCCCTTTGCCTTCATGAGCTCATCATACCTCTTCTGGATGTCAGAGAATTTTGTCCCTGGAACAGCCATGTCAATGAGCTCGGCCTGAATGAATGCGCAGTGCTCCATTATGGTTTTCTCCCTCTTTGTGGGGTTCAGGAAGAAAGTCCTGGTGAGGTCTGAGTTATAGCCGTTGTGACATGAGCCGAAATCCGCTATGACCAGTCCCCTCTTTATGGTGCTCATGCCAGGGAGGCTGTGAATAGAGGCAGAGCGCTTCCCTGCCAGGACCAGGGGGTCGAAGGCAGGGGTGTCGCCGGCGTCTCTGATTTCGCGCAGGATGTCAGAGGCGACCGAGAACTCTGTCCTTCCCCTGAGCTCAAGGGCGGAGAAAATCCTGAGGGTGTTCCTGCAGGCATGCCTTATCTGGCTTATCTCGTACTGGTCCTTGACCATCCTCAGGGACTTGAGCCTCTCTGAGAAGGTCTTCCATGTGCCTGTCCTGAGCCTGCTGAACATGAGCACGCTGAGGTTCTTCTCGTCATAGCCCACCCTGCCGGCCTTGCCAAGGGCATCCTTTACCTCTCTGAGGCTGTCCATTATCCTCACCCCCGGGCCCTGAAGGTCTATATAGAGGGTGGAAACGAACAGGGTCGAGGACTCACCCGTGACCAGCAGGAATCCCATGTCGTCCCCGGATATTCGGTGGCCGGTGTAGTAGAATATGTCCTTTATGCTGTTTACCAGAGCGCAATCAAGGCCTTCCTCCTCCATGGCCTGCCTGAGCCTCGACAGCCTCGATTCCAGGTCAGGGGAGGGCATGGTTAATATATAGCTCTCCCAAAATAAAAGAGCCGGAGGAGGCATGAAGATAATACAGATGGGCGAGCTGGATAAGGGCTCAGGGAAGAGGGCCAGGGTAATCAGGTCCATAAGGACGGGAAAGGTCTTCCTCTACCCCACTGACACAATCTACGGTCTGGGGTGCGACGCCATGAACAGCGGTTCAGTGGAGAGAATAAGGCGCATCAAGGGAAGGACCACCCCCTTCTCTGTAATAGCCCCTTCCAGGGAGTGGATTCTTGAGAACCTAAGGGTCAGTAACCGGAAGGAGCTTGACAGGCTTCCCGGACCATATACGCTGATATTCGAGATGAGGAAGAGGGTTGTCTGCAGGGAGGTGGCAGGGAAGAATCTTGGCGTGAGGATACCTGATCATGCCTTCACCGGGATAGTTCAGGAGGCAGGGGTGCCCTTCGTGACCACCTCTGCCAACGTTTCCGGGGAGACTCCTGCGTGGAACGTCAGGAGCATTCCAGCGCACGTTGAGAGGGAGGTGGACTGCGCTATCGATGACGGGATAAAGCGCGGCTCTGCGTCCAGGATAATCGACCTCTCGGGAAAGATGCCCAGAGTACTGAGGAAATAAAGCCTTTTTAAATCACAGGGCGCCCATTATTCCTATCTGCCGGGGTGGCGGAACGGCTAAAGTGCCTGCCGTCCCCGAAGGGGACGGAATGCGCAGCCAGCGCGCCAGACTTGAGGCCCGGATGTTGCGATTCCCAGCGTGGGCTTGGAATGTGAGCGCATGATATCTGGTGTCCGAAAGGACGTGCAGGTTCAAATAAGCCTTTTTCAGGAAAAGGCTTAAGCCAAAAGGAGGTACCCACTCAAGTGCATGCCGACCCGTCCCGTTGAAAGGGTCGGACGGGAAACACTTTCGGGGTACCTTCCAGAAAGAGGTTTGGTAAATCCTGTCCCCGGCGTATTTTCTCACGGTTAGCCGGAAGAGTGTTCTAGTTGCTCCCCCGCTTGCAGAAGCGGTCAGCTCTCGTAAGCGGGGAATCCTGTCCCCGGCGTACACCTTTTTACGGAAGCTACCGCTTTCTCAAAAAAAGGCGTCCGAAAAATATATATGCTGCTTCCCCGCATGGACGCCCGCCGGCACAATCACTTCGCACCCTGTCCGGATTCGAAAGGTTTGCGGGAGCCCCCCCCCCATAAGCAGGAAAAGGCGTGCCTGGCGCATTCCTTTCTTTAAAGCTCACTGCAAAGACAAGACCATGATAGGGGATTACTGCTCAAGGTGCGGGGAATGCTGCTCAAGCAGTCCGCTTGTTAGAGTAACTCGGAGGGACACCATTAAATGGTATTTCACTGGCAGGAAGGACATCATGGACTCAACCAGGAAAGAGAACGGTATAAGGCATATCAGGCTCAGGGATAACGGGGAGTGCATTTACCTTTCATTTGACTATGAGGGGCTTGCTGTTTGTGATATCTACGATTCCAGGCCCCTGTTGTGCAGGATGCATCCGCTCTCTCCTGACAAAAGGAGCGCCAACAGGACTCCTTCGTGCACTGCATGAAGGAATATATTAATTATCCCTCCCAAAGCAGGCCATGAAGAACGTCATACTGGTCCCCACCTCCCACGTGGCAGAGGAGAGCGTGAGGAAGGCCAGGGAAATCATTTCAAGGGAGGAGCCTGACTGCGTTGCGGTGGAGCTCGACCTGGGAAGGCTTATGGCACTTGAGCAGGGCGAGGCTTCTCACATGGAGGCCCTGAAGAGGCTGGGGCCATGGACATTCGCCATGCTCTGGGTCATGAAGGCCCTCCAGTCCTGGCTGGGCAGGAAGGCCGGAATCCTGCCAGGCTCTGACATGCTTGGGGCGGTAAAGGCTGCGGAGTACAGGGGGGTGCAGGTGGAGCTCATTGACCAGGACATAGGCCTGACCATGGAGGGGCTCAGGAGGGTGCACTGGAGGGAGAAGGCAAAGCTGCTCTTTTTCATCCTCAAGGGAGCGACCATAGACTCCCTGGTGTCACTTTCAGGGAAGGGGGAAAGGCTGAGCATCGACCTGAGCAGTGTTCCCCCCAAAGAGCTGGTGTCAGATGTGCTTTCAATTCTGAGAAAGGAGTTTCCCCAGATTTACAGGGCCCTTGTGAGGGACAGGGACCTTTACATGGCCAGGAGGATTGCAGCCCTTACGCAGAGCCATGACAGGATAATAGTCTTTGTCGGGGCAGCGCACGTTTCCGGAATCCAGGCGCTCCTGTGCGGGAAGGCAAGGTAAGGAATTTAAGTTTTCCGGGCCATTATTATATAACTGTAAAATAGGTGTAAGGCATGGAAGAAAATCCCCCAAAAGCTGAGCTCGTTATAGGCATTTGCACCAAGAACTGCGAGAGGACCATATCCAATGTAATTAAACAGGTGGATGAGGGACTTACCGAGTTCTACCCGAAAAAGAAGAGCCTCATTGTGGTGTCTGACCTCTCGGACGACGGCACAGAGAAGGCTGTGAAAGAGACCAATACAAAGAACCCGGTGTTCTTTACCAGGCAGGACGGCGGCCCGGGCAAGGGGAACGGCATAAGGACGGTTTTCAGGCTAATGAGGGAAGCGGGCTCAAAGAAGGTGGCACTGGTGGACGGGGACCTCACGAGCATAAGCAGCAAATGGATAAAGGCCCTTGTGGAGCCCCTCGAGGACGGGTACGACCTTGCTGTGCCATATTACGAGAGGCACAAGTACGATTCTGTCATAACCAACCACGTCATATACCCGTTCGTGACCGCGCTTTACGGAGCAGAGGTCAGGCAGCCCATCGGAGGGGAGTTCGGGCTCTCTGACAGGCTGGTGGACAGGCTAATGAAGCACCCCCTGTTCCCAGATGGCTTCGGGATAGACATATTCATAACCACCACAGCCCTGGCAGAGGGTCTTAAAGTGGCGGAGACCGCGCTGGGAGTCAAGAGCCACGCCAGCACAGAGAGCTACAAGGAGTTCGAGAAGTTCCTTGTGCCCATGTTCAAGCAGGTCGTGGGAACCCTCTTCAGTCTCACCTACCACAACATGGACAGGCTCAGGGGCATCCGCGAGGTCAGGACAGTCACCAGATACGGCCACATAAAGGGCGGCTCTGTGGCGGAATCAGTCGTGGACAGGAAAGTGCTGTTCAACATGTTCCAGAGGGACTTCGGCAGGATGATGGAATCAGGAATCCTCTCAGACGACACCAGGGCCCAGATAAGCGACGCCATCGCAGGGGCCAGGGGAAAGAACCCCTCCAGGAGATTCTGGAAGAACTCTGCCAGGGACGTGATGAAGTTCGCAAAGGACAGGGTCAAGGCCAGGCCTGACCGGGCCATGAGGCCTGACATCCTATCAGAGGAGACCAAGAACGAGATAAGGAGGTTCATTTACGGCGAGACAGGGCAGATAATATCAATCGACACCTGGGTCAACGCTGTTTACGATGCCTTCAACAAGTTCAAGGACCAGTCCAGGAGGGAGGATGCCATAAACGTGCTCATGGACGTGTGGCTGGGCAGGTTCTCCTCCTTCGTGAGGCAGACCAGGTTCATGGATACCAGGGACGCCGAATGCATGATAAGGGGCCAGGTCAACGCATTCAACGAGAAGAAGGAAAGGGTTTTCGGCTCCTAGAGTTTTGAAAGAACCTTGTCCAGGCTGACGTCAGTGTCAACGCACCCGTCTTTTGAGAGAAGCACACCCTGGGAGGGCATGCCTATCTCCTCTATGGCCATGACCAGCTCCTTCATGCAGGCCACCCCGAGAACAGCCCTTGGCCGGAGCTCATTGATAATCTTGAACACCAGCGAGCCGCCCGGAACAACCACAACCCGGTATCCCATGGGCTCTGCGGCCTTCTTTATCTGGTAAATCCTGCATTTGACGTGGTGGCTGCACTTTGCGCACTCCCATCCCATAGTTCCCAGCTTCGCGGTGCAGGTCTTTGAGTTCCTCATGCACTGGGGAAGGAAAATTATCTTGCTCCCAGGGCTTATCCGCCTGAAGGCGTGCGCGTGCATGTCATTCTTGAGCTCTATGTAGAGCCTGTCTATGTTCTCGGGCTCTATGCCAAGGTAATTGAGGGTGTTCTTGAGCGCCTTCCTGGTGCTGAGGTCAGCACCCGTGCTTATGAGCTTCTGGATGAGGCTCTTCATTCCAGAGCCCTCCCCTCGAGCTCGAGAAGCCTCTTCATCCTCTCCCTGACAGGCGGGTGGGTGGAGAAGAGCCTGGTGAACCTGTCATCGTGGAAGGGGCTGGCAATCCAGAGATGGGAGGTGGCGGCAGAGCCCCTGAGCGGATGCTGGGAGGCTGCATTATGTATCTTCTCCAGGGCTCTGGCCAGAGAGCGGGGCCTCTTGGTGAAAAGCGCAGAGAGATAGTCTGCCCTGAACTCCTCCTGCCTTGATATGGCCAGCCTTATCAGAAGGGCAGCTATGGGAGCGAAAACCGCCATGAGTATTATGCCTGTCATGCTCGAGCCCTCGTCCATGTCCCCTCCCTGGAGGAACATGTACCAGTATCCGTACTGTGCTATAAATGATATAGCCCCTCCTATGGTTGCTGCCATGACATTGACGAGGGTGTCCCTGTTCCTGATGTGACCCACCTCATGCGCCAGCACGGCCTCTATCTCGTCATCCTTCAGGCTGAGGAGGGACTTTGTGACAGCCACTGCTGAGTGAGCGGGGTCCCTTCCTGTGGCAAATGCGTTTGGTACATCATGCGTGGTCTCTATCACATAGAGCCTTGGCTCTGGTATGCCCGCCTCCCTGGAGATATCCTTGAGCATCCTCCTGAGCTTGTAGTCGTCGCTGGGCCTGGCGTTGTACATTCTCAGGATAATGGAATCTGCCTTCAGGTACACAGAAAAATTGATTACAGCGGCCACTGCCAGGGCTATTCCGGCCCCTATGGGGCCTGCAACCAACACTCCCGCAAGGGCAAGGAGGGCGGTCAGTGTCGAAATTAATATTATTGTGTTGTACATGGAACCATATAACGCTGTTATATGCACGCTTTTTATTTCTTGCCCCCTGCCTGGAGCTTCTTCAGCTTCCTTATCATCCTGGATATGTCAAGGGAAATCCTGGCCGGGGTCTTTCCAGTGGTGTCCACCTCAAGGACCTTCTTGCCGGCCTCCATGGCCTCGTGCTTGCACACCTCCATTATCTCCGCCAGCACGTTCTCCTCGGTCTTCTTCCTGGTCCAGCCCTTGTCCCTGGCACGCTCCCTGAGCTCGTCAGGGCTGACCCTCAGCACAATTGCATAATCGCACTTCATCTCGTGCGCGTAGTGGGATTCAATTATGAGGTCAGGCACGAATATCATGTCCAGGGCGTCCTGTATCTTGTCCAGGTCCACCACGTGGGTCTGCCTCTCCTCATCGTACCCCGAGTAGAGCTCCTTCTGGTGAGCGAGCTCATTCAGGTCAATGACCTTCCAGTTGAGCTTCTTACCCACCAGGGCAGCCACTGTGGTCTTTCCTGTGGCAGGCGTCCCTGTTATGGCAACCACTGTCATGTTATATCTCTGTCCTGCTCATCTTAAAAAAGAAGTCACGACATGCCCAGCGCGCTGAAGAGTGACTCCAGCAGTCCCCTTATTGTCTCCACGATGGGCTCCCACCATTCCCTGTGCCTCACAACCTCCAGGGAGGTGACCAGCCCGTCCTCGTATGAGCCGTCCACGAAAAGCACCACCAAGCTCACGCGCTTGGTTCCCTCTGAAGCGGGCTCGTAGGTGAATTCCATGGTTTCTCTCCTGCCCCTCTCCAGCGAGAAGGGCCTCTCCAGCTCGGCATCGCCAATCTTGACTATGGCCTCACCTGAGGCATTAGCAAGCCCCTCAAGGGTTATGTTTATCGAGGCAGGCTCTCCAAGCGTGATGTTGTGCGGAATGGATACCCCCGAAAGCCTCACCCTTCTCTCCTCTATGACCTCGATATCCTCTTCCAGCATATCCCCTGAAGAGGCGAAGAACCTCAGGAGATATCTCCCTGCCTCTCTTGGCGCCCTGCCTGTCCAGGCCAGGTCCAGGGCCTGCATCCCGGGGACAGTGGCCTCATGCTCCTGGAACTGCTCGCCCAGCATGAGCATGAGCTCCAGGCCCTCTGAGGAAAGCCCTGTGTTCTGCGCCGTGGTGTTTACCCTGAACAGCTGCCCCTCTGTCAGCACCCTGGGGGATGACATGCTGAGCTCTATATGCTCGCTGGATTCAGATATCCTGAGTGTCTGGTTGGAGTCGGCCTCAGGCCCCTGGACAATTACACCACAGGTGTACTCCATGCCCCTCATTATGTCAGGGGTAGATATGAGCCACATGAGGCTCTGGTCTTTGCAGAGTGCGATGCTCCGAGAGGAGGGCTCTATTACCAGGAAGGGCTCCCCTCCGCTCTCGCAGCTCACTGCCCTGAGCCTGGTGAGCACGCAACCCTCTTCCAGGCTGCTGACCTCGGTGACCATAACGGCATTCTTCTCAGGCCCAGCTGTTTCAGGGACCAGCCTGCTTTGGATTCCCACCCTGGGCTCTGTCTCGTGCTCAAGCATGGTCACGACATACTCCCCTTTCTCCCAGTCAACGTCCACGTCCCTGGACATGACCTGCATGAATTCAGTGTAGTTGGAGTCAGGGGCCACTGCGAACTTGATGTGCGTGGCGTCCACCGGGTGCTCGAGCCAGGTGGGATCAAGGGATATCGCCCTTCCCTGGTATTCAACCTCAACCCATCCGTGGGGGCCCCAGTATCCCTGGGCAGGGTCAGGGTTGTCCTCTGTATAGGCGTACCCTATAACGTAATACGCATCGAATCCCAGCGCCCTTAGCACGGAGATGAGCAGGTTGGCGTGGCCGTCGCACACCGCTTTCCTGTTATCGAACACCCAGGAGGCGCTCTTCTGCACGTTCTGGAAGGTCCTGTCATATTCCACGAGCTCGTATACGTATGATGTTAGCTGCATGAACTTCTGCATGGAGGTGAGCCCTGCGGCTACCTCATAGGCGGCCTCTGTTATGCCCTGGCTCGGCTCTGTCATGCCAGTGGTCTGGAACCCCCTTTCAGGGGCAGAGTCATCCCTGTCCCACACCCTGACGTCAAAGCTCACAAAATAGGAAAGCTTCCTTCCTATGGGAGGGTCATCCCATTTCAGAATGATTATCTCGTTCCCGAAATCGTCCTCCCCGAACTCGTGGCTGTCAGGCCCCTCAACAGAAAGCAGCCTTGTCTCCTGCCTGTCTGTTCCCTGGGGCACGGTGTGCCTGACCTCCAGGCTGGTGACCTCTGGGTTCGGTCCATCAGGGCTCAGGGTCAGGCTGCCCTGCTTGAGCACCTCTGCGTGGAGATAGCTTACGGCCTCAGGAATGTCTATGAGCTTGGCCCCGGCAGGGCTTCCGAGCAGAACCAGTACCACGAGGATCAGTATCAGCAGCCTTGACATGCTTTTATATTTGTGGGAGAGAGTTAATATATTGGATTCGGCCTGACGCGAGACGGGTTCCAGTAGCAGGGCTCGGGCCGGAGAGCATGCAGGTGCCAGCAGGTACCTGAAGGATACGCATATGGCCAGGATAGAGGTGTGGACAGAGAAGTACAGGCCCTCCACCCTGAAGGAGGTCGTGAACCAGAAGCAGATAGTGGACAGGCTCAGGAGCTGGGTGAAGCAGGGCTCTGTCCCCAACATGCTGTTCGCGGGCCCGGCAGGGGTAGGAAAGACCACCATAGCGCTGGCCCTGGCCAGGGACCTTTACGGCGATAACTGGAGGCAGAACTTTCAGGAGCTCAACGCATCCGACGACAGGGGCATAGGCGTGGTCAGGGGAAGGATAAAGGACTTCGCCAGCATGATGCCCATAGGCGCGGACTACAAGATAATATTCCTTGACGAGTCAGACGCCCTGACGCCGGAAGCCCAGCAGGCCCTGAGAAGGACCATAGAGCGATACGCAAACGTGTGCAGGTTCATACTCTCGTGCAACTATTCCTCAAGGATAATCGAGCCCATACAGTCCAGGTGCGCTGTGTTCAGGCTCAGGGGGCTCTCAGAGAATGACTGCACAGAATACCTGGGAAGGGTTGTGAAAGGAGAAAAGATTCAGGCAGGGGAGGACGCACTCAAGGCAGTGTACGAGGTTTCAGAGGGCGACCTCAGGAAGGCCACAAACATAATCCAGGCAGCTTCAGCACTTGGAAAGCTCACCAGGGAGTCAGTGTACGACGTGGCCTCAAGGGCAAGGCCAAAGGATGTAAGGGAGATGCTGGACCTGGCCAGGGACAAGAAGTTCGGGGATGCCAGGAAGCGGCTATACGGTTTGCTCATAGAGCAGGGTCTATCAGGCGAGGACATCATAAGGGAGATACACAGGCAGGTGCTGGCCATGGACATGCCCGAGGAGAGCAGGCTCACTCTTATCGACAGGATAGGGGAGTTCGAGTTCAGGCTCAACCAGGGCGGCTCTGAGGAGATTCAGCTCGAGGCCCTGCTGGCCCAGTTCATAAAGGCCTAGTCATGTGCTTTTTTTCCGGACCGACCTCGAACCTGCAGACCTTGTCTCCCTTCGCGATGCAGTGCGTCTCTATGCACTCCGAAGGCTTCCCTATGATGGCCTCAGAGCCTCCCGCAATAAGCCCTGCTATATAGCAGCATACTGGCTTCTTCTGCTTCCTGCTGTAGTTCATGGCAACGCAGGAGTTCTCCAGGACTATAACAGAGCCCTTCTCAAGGTCCAGCTTCTCCAGGGAGGCCTTGCCGCGGGACTGCTTCTCTTACTGTACCGGATACAGGTTTCGGACGTTAAGCCTTTTATTTATTTTCAGTTCTGATAAAAATCGTCGATGAACCTACGTAATGGCAGTACTTTTTTTACAATTGTACAGATCCCGGTTCCCTTACTCCTTCCAGAGAATGTTCTAACTGTAGAATAACAAGACTGTCCCAGCACGTTAACCGCTTTGTATCTTGATAAATTTCCAAGGTTTATTATTGACCTGCTGACATTGAATCAGTATTCTCCAGACACAAGGAATATAAGGAGATACAAATGGAACTGGTACCCATGAAAGAAGATAACACCTTCGCCCTGAAAGGATTGAATTTCACGGACATTAAGATCATCAAGGAAGCCTGTAACCTGGCCGCAGACCAGGGCAACCAGCGGGCCGCAGACATTGCCGGAGAAATTGAAAAGCTTATGGGAGACGTCTCGATATAGAAAATGATTT
>CAZSLL010000015.1:0-11762 GCA_964607835.1 uncultured archaeon
TCTCGGTGATATACTTGAGGACACCCAGGGATTCTGATTCAACCTCCCCCTCGAAAGCGCGCCTGGAGCCGCTCACGGGCTCGCTGTCAATCATCTCCTGGACCCCTTCCCTTACCCATACAGGGACGTAAATGCCGTCATAGGAGTAGACCTTGAGTATCATGCAGTCTACAGGCCTGCCGCTTGTTGTGTATCTGACTGTTCCCCTTTCACCGAGGGTAGGGCCGTCGCCGTCCTTTATTTCCTCCCCTGTTGGGACGTGTTGCCTGAATTCCCTTCCTGCCACTCCAACCAGACCGAAAAGGTGCTCCCTCAGGCAGGCGCCTATGGTCTCCTTGGATGTGTCTTCGAGGGATTCCCCGAGTTCGCTGATATCCGTGGCGTGGTGGAAGAAGGGCCACTTCTTTTCATATGCCCTGCCTTTGGCGCGGTGCGACTCTACCTGTTTCCTCATGTCCCAGTATTCCTTAACAAGATCATCTCTCAGGTCGTCAGGGGCATTCTTTGCGTGCTCATTAAAGAAGCGGGAGAAACTCCAGTAAAAGGGATTGTTCTCCTGTTCGGTCTCGAAATCATTGACCTCCATGACCTGCATGTCCTCCCTGGTCGGGCTGTATATGTTTCCCAGGATATCGACCCCGAGCTCGGAGACATCTATAGTGTAATGCCTGCTGGCCATAATAACAGAATCAGGGAAAGCAATAAAAGGGCTCTGTTTGCCATCCTATCCCTCTAATTAGACAGTGCAAGGGGGAAGGAGGCCCGCTCAGTGAAAAAAAGCGGGGCCTCCCTGAATTGGGGTTTACGGCCAGTCTTTCTTGAACACGAAATCAGTGTCAAGGATGTCCCCGGTAGGACCAATCCTGGTCTTCTCCACGCCCGGGATGTCATGCAGACGGGTAACAGAGTCTACATGCTGGCCCCAGGGCTCATGGGGGCGGTCGATTGACACGTGGTGCCTCTCATGCTCCCGCGGGTCAAACTGCGGGGCCCCGCAGGGGTATCACATCCTGCAGAGCGGGTTCATGCAGCCGCAAAAGGTCGTCATAGGTCTTCACCTCCTTTCTGTAATAGGATTTGCCTCACAGGAGAACCAAAGAGCAACGAAAGAGCCCGGAAACAGGGCTTCCGGATAGATAGAAATAGCCAGGGCCTGCTTCTTGGGGTCTATGGGGTCCGATATCCAATCGAATCCTGTTGTTGTCATGGTTTATCTCTGTGAGCATGATTCTTGGAGGGCTGGTGTTAGAATGTTGGGGGGAAAGCAATAAAGGCCTTTTCTTTAATTGGGGGGGGGTTATAACCAATCGCGACCAATTAGTTTCATGCCCAAGGCAAAGAAGTCCTACCCAAAAGGGCACTGGACCGGGGTGGGAATAGGGCTCGGGATTCCCATCGGAACCGCAATCATGCTGGTAATCGACCTGCTGGACGGCCACTTCGGGGACATATTCTTCATAGGTCCGGGAATCGGGTTGGTCCTGGGGGCGGCCCTGGGCGGGTACCTCTAGAAGAGGCACCATGGAAAGGCGAGGGAGCTCACCGCCAAGGACAGGAAAAGACAGAGAACTACCCTGTTGGCGGGGCTCATGGTGCTGGCCTTCGGGGTTATGGCCTTTCTGCTCCTATTTATGGGATAGGCGGGGAAGCAATAAACATAACACCGTTATATCCGACTCACTGCTATTAGATAACTTTAAATATCAACTGATAATATATATTATCATATGAAAAGAAAAGATATCAAAGCCCTGGTGAGAGACTACTTCATGCTCAACCCCACCGCAAGGCTCAGGGTCAGGGAGATAGAGAGGAGGACAGGAGCGCCCCTGCCCTCGGTCATAAGGTACGCCAGGGAGTTGGAGAAGGAGGGCATCCTCAGGTCATCAGAGGTGTCAGGGGTAAGGCTCTACTCAGCTGACCGGGCATCAGATACCTTCCTGGCTGCCAAGAGGGTGAGGAACCTGGAGCTCCTGTACGAATCAGGGCTAGTGGAGCACCTCAGGAGGGAGCTCGGGAATCCCTGCATAGTGCTTTTCGGCTCCTACTCCAGGGGCGAGGACGTTGAGGACAGTGATATTGACCTTTACATAGAGACAAAAGAAAGCCCCGATCTCAGCAGGTTCGCGAAGGGTCTGGGAAGGGGCATCCAGCTCTTCAGGCACAGGAGCATAAGGGGCGTGAGGAACAGGGAGCTGGCCAACAACATAATCAACGGCATAACACTGAACGGGTACCTGGAGGTGCTCAGGGAATGAGGGAGGCCAGCTGGAGCGAGTGCCTGGACTCGGGCTCTGCCATCAGGGCATCGGGGGACATGTTCAGAGCAAGGTCCCTGGCAGAGACAGCCAGGGGCAGGGTGGGTTTCCTCAAGGGGAACCAGGAGGGTCCGGAGAACGCCAACTACCTGTTCGAGGGATACTACACCTCTGTTCTGGAAATGCTACACGCACTGATGGTCAAGCATGGGTTCAGGGTCAGGAACCACATATGCGCAGGATATTACCTGAGGGATGTTCTCAAGAGGGAGAACCTGTTCAGGGATTTCAGCGACATGAGGTACAGGAGGAACTCGCTCACATACTACGGGAAAATGATGGGGTTCGGGTCAGCGAAAGAGGCCATTGAGAAGGCAATGGGGCTTTTCATGAAACTTGAGGGGCTGCTCAGGGCTAGCGGGGAGGTATAACACCGTTATATCTGTTCCCGATTCCGGGAGCCGCTCAGGGAGCCAGAGAATCCCGCTTTTTATTGGCCTCCCATATGCACCTGTCGAGGTAATCGCAGGCCTCCTCCCTGGTAAAGACCTTTGGAGGACCGTAAGGGAAATGGTCTCCTGTGTCAAAGAAGCTTATGTCACCGCCCCCGAACCTCAGGTATACCCGGTCCGCCTCATGGCGTTCGGGCCTGGATTCCTTTTCAGTTACGTATGCCTCGTAGTCCTCCCTGGTCACAATCTCCTGAAAGGTGTGGGGAGAGCCCGGAGGTGTGTCTGTGTATTGCACGAAGAGGCCTGGCCTGTACTTGGTCATCCTGAGAAGGTTGTCCCTTACAACTGGCGCACTGTGCATTGAATTGATATTATGGGGAAGGTTTTATACCCTTATTCTGTTCCCCCCGCCTCCCCAATGCCGGGGCTCGGGGCTCTTCTCGCCAAAATACACTATTCCTGCGGTGGCCTCTGTAATCCTGTTCTGGTATTTCCCGCCGGACTGGCACGGGCATACCAGGCCGCTGCTCAGGGCTTCAGCATTCTCCTCCGGGGTGAGGGTGCTGTGCATGGACACGCTGAACCTGAGGGCGGCCACGTCATGCCTGCTCAGGCTTATGTGCTCAAGGGCCTCCCTTATCTCCCATTCATTCGGGCACTCTGACTCAGGGTCATGAGGAGGAGAGCCCTCCATCCTCTGGTACTCTATGAAGGGACCGTCGCTCCTCTCGATAGAGAAGTACTCCTCGCTGCTGCGGGGACGGACAATGAGGGATTCCGCATCCCTGAAGATAAGTTTTTCGGGATTCAGCCTTTCCTGGAAATCGATTATATATCCCTCTTTCGTGAGCCTTTCCATAAAGGCAAGGCTGATGGGTCCCTCCAGGGAAAGGGTGCTGTGGATCCTGTAGTAACCCTCCATCACGCCGGAGGCATCAGAGTGCATGTATACCCTTTTCATGAAAAGCGGTTAGGTTAATGGTTTATATTTGTTATCATTGTGTGGTCAAGTTCTCTTTTACGAAGTGCCCACCATCTCATCAATGAGGTCAGACATGCTCCTTTTCCTTTCCTTTGAGAGCTCTTTCAGCCTTTTCACGGTCATCCTCCTGAGTGTGAAGCTACGCCTGACCTTCTCAGTCGGGAGGTGACCGGTGCGGTCGTACTCCTCGAGCATGTCCAGGTACCTCTTGTTCTTCCTCACTATCCTCTCAATGTCCTTCCGCAGCATAGCGCACCAGCCTCTCTATCCTCCTGACGTCAGTGATGTTCTCACTGGCTATCCTCACTATTTCCGAAATCAGGGTCTCCTTTCTTTCTTCAGGAATAACAATCCCGCACTTTTCGAATATAACCAGGGCAACTGCAAAGGCGGTCCGCTTGTTGCCGTCAGTGAATGGGTGACCAACGAGTATTGCCCGCCAGAGGGATGCAATCTTTATGTAAACGCTCCTTCCCCTGCCCATTTCAAGGGCGGTCTCTATTTCAGCGTCGCTTCTCAGGTCACCTCCCTGCATCTCATTGATGGCTTTTATCTGGTCAGCATGTATAATGTATTCCGAATTCATATATACTTTTTCGTAATTAGTATTTAAAAGCTTTCCGTAATCGTATATACCTTTTCGGAAATGGATTCACAGGGAGGCTGCCTTCCTCTCCGGGAGGGGGGCCCTGGCCGACTCAATGTACTCTACGCAGGGCCGGTTCGACAGGGATGCCTGGAGGTTGGAGAGGTCCTGACCGGTCAGGTCTGTGGTGAAGTAGACCCTGCTCTCGCCGGGGGAGTGCTCCAGGTCTATGGCCTCATGGTGCTCAAGGGCAGACATCAGGCTTCCCAGGGAATATGAGGGGCACCTCTCCACCAGCTTAAGGGCGTATCTCTGCTTCATAGAATCACCTTTAGGGAGGCAGGGCAGGAATATAAGGTTTTCGGTGGGAAGGAGTTTAGCCGAACCACTGGGTATGCGAGCGCATTCTTATCTCCCCGGTGTCCGAGTCCACGAGATAGAGCATCCCCGATTCCGGGCCCCTGAGGATGACCTGCACATGGCCCATGCGGGCCGCGCAGTGGGGGCAGTCGGGCCCACCCCCCATGGGACGGTGGCCGTTGACGAATCCAACCATCCTGTTGGTGACAGAAACCTCGTAGTTGCCAATGGTGTCGTCCCTGGAGGCCAGGTCCCGGGAAACGGCTGAAAGGGCGAGTTCCTCTGCGTCACCGCCCGTCTCTTCGTAGGCCGGCTGGGAGGCGGCGTTGATGAAGCCCCCCGCTATTATGAGCATGAAGAGGGCTATGAATGCCACTGAGACAAGCTTCCATACATTCCTCTTCTCCATGGGGGATTCCTTTCCGCTCATGCTGACCTCTTGTCACTGGGGGATATATAGTTAGGGTGTAACTGGTTTCTCCTGGGTGAAACGATAAGGCGAATGTTGAATATGAGGAGGGGCTCAGAGGCCCCCCATCATGCCGCGTTCGTGACTCTTGAAACCCGGGCCCGTTCCCCCGCGGCCTCCGCAGGCGCAGCCCTCTCCGTCACCGAGCATCTCTCTCATCTGCTCCCTTAGGGGCTCCGTGTCCTCCATGTGTGCCTGCATCCTCTCCCGGAGCTGCTCCTGGGTTATGTCCCCGTTAAGGTATGCTATCTGGTCCTGGAGGGCTTCCTGCCTCATCTCCAGCATCTGCACTCTCAGACCCTTCTCTTCCTGGGTCATGTCATCTGTATCGAGCACAGGGAATGCTGATGCCAGTCCTCCTATTGCCAGCACGGCCAGTACAGGCAGCGCCAGCAAAGCAAGCTTGTTCATGCTTACACCTCCTCTCTCAATGGATTGTATGAAACCATATATCCTGGTTTGGTGCAACTCGTTTCATTTGAGTGAAACAGGATGCAGGTAATGGATTTATATACCGGGGTTAAAGGTATGGAATGAAGCAGTTCAGGGTCATCATGTCAGTGGCAGTGCTGGTGGCATCAGTGACAGTGCTCATGAACCAGCTCCTGGTCTCCCAGCCCATCCAGATAATCCTGGAGACCGGGCAGGAGGTTGTGACCCAGGACTCGGGCTACTTCTCCATGGTCCAGGTGCTCATCATGGTGACCGCTGCATTCCTCATGGGCTCCACTGCAATCTACCTGTATTTCAGGTCAGAGACAGACGAGCTCCTCAGGGCCATGGGCCAGAAGAGGGAGTATGACAGGAAATACGAGGCCGTGGTTCCGCTGCTCAGCAAGGACGAGAGGATGGTTTTCCAGGAGCTCCTGGATAACAAGGGCGAGGTGCTCCAGAACGCGCTCGTGCTCAGGACAGGGCTCAGCAAGGTCAGGATGACCAGGGTGCTGGCGAGCCTGGAGAGGAAGAAACTAATAGTCAAGGAGAGGCACGGCCTCACCAACAGGATAAGGCTGAAGTGACTATCTCTTCTTCACTGACTCGAAATAGGGGTTGTCAGACATCTTCCTTTTGAGGTCTCCCGGCCGGAGATCAGAGCAGAAATACACCACCCCTTCAGACGGGGGATGGATGCCCGAGCAGCCCATCTTCTCTGACAGGAAGACCACCGAGCCGGATATGGAATAAGGGGGGAGGCTGCTTTTCAGGGCCGCTTCATACGAATACATGGTCACCACACTAAACAGGAGTGGTATTGAGTTTTAAGGCTTTGTCCCCGAAAGCGGGAAGAAAATAAAAGCCTTGTTTACAGACAGAAGGGCATGAAGAGGGTAATCAGCGTGTACTCGAACAGCGGGAAGCTTGTGGAGGACATGGCCCTGCTCGAGGGCTTTGACAGGGAAACATTCACTTACAGGAGCCTCCTCAGGAGGGGGGACGGCAGCTTTCTGGAGGGCACGACGGTGAGCACCCTCCAGAAAAGGAACTTTTTCTACAACAGCATTCCTGAGGCCACGGAGGAGTACAACTCGCCTGGAAGCTAGTGCTCACGAATAGAATGGGCTTTGGGAATTCCATGTACATGGGTTTTATTGGGAAAGCATGTTATAATTTATGCATGGATGTCCGGAGGCTGAAGAGACTGGTGGTGAGCCTGGCAATACCGCAGGCAGCGGGCATAGCGGGCTCTGTTTTCACCGTACCCAGCATTCAGGGATGGTACGCGGGGCTGGTCAAGCCCTGGTTCGTGCCCCCGAACTGGCTCTTCGGGCCTGCCTGGACCGCGCTGTACCTGCTCATGGGGCTTGCTCTCTTCCTGGTGTGGGAGAAGAAGGGGAGCATATCACTGAGGGGGGATTACCTGCCCTTCTGGGTCCAGCTGGGCCTGAACGCGCTCTGGTCATTGCTGTTCTTCGGGTTAAGGAATCCCCTGCTCGGGTTCGCGGAGCTCCTCTTCCTCTGGGGGGCCATTGCCGTGAACATAATGGTTTTCTGGAGGGCCAGAAGAGGGGCTGGTCTGCTTCTGGTCCCGTACCTGGGATGGGTGAGCTTTGCAGGGCTCCTTAACCTGTACGTGTGGCTCCTGAATTGAGGATTAATCTGGGGAAACCTATTTAAGGGCAGGGTCTATTTTAATTAACAATAGTTCATGATAAGCTCTTTCTCAGGGTGGAAACAAAGGGATTATTGAAACAAAGGAGGTGAATGAAATGGAAACAAGGAAGATAACAGATGACGAGGCAAGGAAGACGGGGGAAAGCCTTGGCATCAAATGGAGGCGGTTTGATGTTGACCAGTTCAGAAGGGGCATGCAGGTCGAGCTCGAGCACGGGGTGCACGACGAGAAGACCAATGTAACCGATGATGACCTGGTCATGACCGGGAAGATTGCCCTGGCGCACCTGAACGAGTTCCCTGACTACTACGACAGGCTGGAGGAAATGGAGGAGGAAGCCGAGAAGCACTGGGATGGGAAGAGCCACCTCCTGAAGGACAGGTAGTTCGCATGGAAAGGCCCAGAAAGGTTGTGGTGAACGACCTCATGCAGAAAGGTTATGAATACACCCTGACAGAGCCCATGGGAGGGGGATTCCACCCGGAGTTCAGTCCCGAGCTCACGCCAAAGCAGATGCTCGAGCTCGGGGTGTTCGGGGGCAGGTACATGACCGACTGCAGGGGCGAGTTCCCCGCTGACTGGTTCGGGAAGGCGAAGCTCTGCCACGAGTTCCACGACCCAGGGCTGAACCTGTTCGGGGTCAACGCCTCCAGGCCTCTCTCTTTCTGGAGAAAGAAGGGATGGATTTACCATGAGGACCCCAGGGGATGGTTCCAGTGGTACTGCCGCTACTACATGGGAAGGCGGTGCCCTGACGACGACAGGCAGGTTAAAAGATGGAAGGCCATGAGGAGGCACATAGGCGCCCTGAAAAAGGCCTGCCGCGAAGGGGATCTGAAGTGCAGGCCAAGGCAGAGGCAGGCTTTACTGCACTGGGCATATGACAGCAGGAAGATGTGAACTGATTTTATATTATAGTCTTCAAGATTATGATAATGGAGATCCTGACAGATAATGTATTTATTTCTCTGATGTTTCATACTCTGTGGATTGTGCTTCTGACCATCGCATTCTCAATTGCTCTGAATTTCAGAAATATCACAAAGGCGGTAAGGGAAACAGACAAGGCAAGCATAATCATTATTCTCATTTTAATGTCCATTAACCTTGCTGTGAGCTCATCCTACGTTAACGTCATATTCACGCAAGGGGACGAGGTGTCTTATTCGTATAAAGCCGAGCAAATGGCGATGTATGGAGCCAGGGGGGTCGAGTTAATCCAGAAGCCATTAGCGTATTCCTTTGTCATTCATATCTTATTCTTTGCCCTGGGTCCTGGCTTTGACGTTGTCTATCACATGAACGCTATATTTGGAGCCCTTCTCATTCCAGCATTCTACTGCCTGACACATATAATAACCAGGGACAGGAAGGCATCCATTTACTCAGCATCTATTATAAGCCTGCTTCCTCTTAGCCTTGCTCTTTCCAACACCATGGAAATGTACACAATGTCATCTTTGCTACTGGTAATCACAGTCAGCGCCGTCCTTTACTGGAGAGAAACCGGAACATTCCAGTCCGGAATGCTTGCGGTCTCCTTTCTTGCTTTCACGCTTTACTCGAGGTTAGAATTCATAATAATCATCCCGCTCTTGTTGCTCATCGGAGTAAAAAGGGATTATTTCAGGAACAATCTGCACAGGATGTTTTTATTGGGGTTTCTGCTTACCTTGCTGATACTCCCCCAGATGGTATTTGTGAACACGCCTTCATACCATGAGCACCATGGGGTAATGGGGGGCATTTTTCTTGCAGAACGCATTTACTGGAACGCTTCATGGAATTTATCGAACCCCAACCAGGCCTTTGGTTTACTCCTGGTTTTTGCAATCCCGGGTTTCATATGGCTGCTGTTTAAAGACAGGGTATTGCTGCTCTTCTCCATACTGTGGGTTCTTTCCTTCTCTCTGATGTATTTCTCTTTCTGGTCATACCTTACCAGATTCTTCCTTTTCATTTACGCGATACTGATACCGATGACCTCTGTAAGCCTCATGATTGCGGTAAATGCTATGGAAAAAATCATGCCAAAAAGCAAGACCATTAGAGCACTGCTTCATTATCTTCCGGTCGCTTTGATACTGGTACTCCTCGCTGGTTGGTATTCTACACTCGCGGGAACCATGTTCGTAAAAGATCTGCTTTATTATCCTCCTCATTACACAATTGAGAGGGATGCCGCCATTCACCTGGATTCGATTCTTAACAACTGCACGATTGTAGTTTCTCATAAGTTATTTTTTGTGGGAAGAAACATAGAACCCATAGAAAGCAGCTACGTGCTGAGTAACCCCGAATCAATCCAGTACATTGACGGGTGCAAACTGTACGTCAAGGATACTGCCTGCGAGCAGCCCGGCATTCTGGACCCATCCTACATGTCAGAGGGTTTCACTGAGACCTGCAGAAAAATGGAAGAGGTTTTCAGTCTTGAGGAGTACGAAAGGTTCGATGTAACGATATCGGATTCAATGGCCAGAGCATTCGGGGTGAACGAGAGCGCCCAGAGAAACTTCACATTCATTCTTTACAACATAAGCTATGAAGGATAAACCCTGGTTCACAATTCAGGGTTGGGCACGCAGCATATGTTGGGGGAAATGAACCCGAAGACCCTTCCAGCGTTGGTCTCGTTTGAATAGCACTCTGCCCCGCCCACTATGTTCAGGGCTCTTCCTCCCAGGACCTCACACTCCAGGGGGCTCATGCCCTCAATCTCGCACTCCCCCGGCTCCCAGTACTCCACTCCTGCTGCGCAGGCCATGCACGGGTTGCTGTAGGTCTTTGGGACCCCGATCTCATCCCATCCGCACACAGGGTTGTACTCCATTGTGCAGAACTCAGCGGCCTTCTCCTCTTCTGTGCAATAGTGCCTGTCTTCTGGGGCCTCATGGAAGGTCGTGTAGTAAACCCTGGAGCCATCAAGCCATACCTCTGCAGAGGCCGGTTTGTGGCCTGTTCCAATATCCCCGCATATAGTGTCTTCTGTTATGACCTGCGCGCACATCTCTCCCTCTTCAGGGGGAAGTATGCTGATGTCCAGCCTTATCTGCACTGGGTAGGACTCCATAACACTTTTCCTCACATCGAGCGTGTGGCATGGGGAGGGCTTGGCAACGGTTATGTTGTAGTTAACGCTTCCGTTCTCATAATAGACAAAATACCTGTCAGTCCCATCACTTTCAGAGACCTCTGTAACCTCCCAGTCCATGAGAGTGACCTGCAGGGTATCATCTCCCCTATGCAGGGTAATCGTGAAGCAGCCCGGGCAGCGGTTCGTCAGAGCCTCGGTAACCGTGATGCCCTTCTCGTAGCCAACATGCTCCACTGCTATTCCAGCGGCCTGGAGCTGGTTATCATCGAGCTCCCACTGCCTTACGCAGGCGCTGGCCTCATCGCTGTACGAGTAGCCGGCTGCTACCAGGCAACCGTGGGCGTCCTTGTCCCCGCCAATGGGGGGCTCGGAGACGCAGCCGGAAGCCGCTATTGCCGCCAGGATGGGCAGTAAAGCCAGAATGGATTTCATGCCAATACTATGTCCTGGATATATAATTAAGGTTTCCCTTATGTTCGGGAAAAACCGAATGGACCGGGTGGGATTTCCTGAACCAATGCCCTTTGCGGCAGCGTTCTTTTCGCGAACGTTTTTGGGCGTTTATCCTTGTCCAAAAAGGTTCATTTGAACCCACGGCCTCCTGCTTGCCTGCTCACCCGACTAGCGGATAGGATGCAAGGCAGGCGATCTCTAGTGCTTTACCGCACAGTCTGCGCGGGAGTGATCCACTGATCTACCGGCCCATTGAAACCAGCACAAGCTGGCACCTAGAATGTCATTCCAGTGGTGGTTTATAAGCTTATCAGAAGAAGGAGCGTGTGCTCGAGGCAGGGCATTATCGGAAGGTTGGAAATATATAAGGAGGTGATCCAGCCGCAGGTTCCCCTTACCGAGTTGAAAGGACTCTACTTATTATCTTAATTCTGCCCTTCTTTTCGGGATGTCTCGATCCTATCATAATGCCCCTTTCAACTTTACGGCTACCTTGTTTATCGGATAGCTAGATGATCCTTTAAACAAGTACCTTCGGCTGAAATTCCAGTCGGAAACAACCTCATTGCACTTGTTCCGTCACTGCTTCAGAATATGAAGCTCAGAATGCCCATCTAGCTATCTTACGACTTAGCCCACCTTGCAGACCCGTGATTCGACTTTGACATAAGACAGAGCCTCACCAAAGATCCACTCGGTTGGCTTGACGGGCAGTGTGTGCAAGGAGCAGGAACGTATTCGCCGCTAGAATCCACACAGCTTTCGTTACATGTTCTTTCCCGCGGTTTCCTGTTAAGCCCACGGACTCCTGCAAGAAAGCTGTTTGATGACCAGCGACTACTAGGGATTTCGCCTTCACGAGGGTGAGTTGCAACCCTCGATTCGGACCTGGATCGGGTTTCGAGATTAGCTCCCCCTTTCGGGGTCGCGTCCCATTGTCCCGACCATTGTAGGCCGCGTGTTGCCCAGAAGATTAAGAGCATACAGACCTG
>CAZSLL010000015.1:11772-30390 GCA_964607835.1 uncultured archaeon
GCCGTCGACCGCCCCTTCCTCTGGCTCTTCGCCAGCGGTCCCCTATAAGTGCCCAGGCTCAGAGAGCCTGGTAGCAATATAGGGTGCGGGTCTTGTTCGTTCGGCTCCGTATTGCCGTTTTAGTATAAGCCTCTTTAATCTCTCTTTCTTTTCCGGATGTTTTACGAATGGTAAAATATCATGGGCAAAGAATCTAGGGCGCAGGATATGCAATCTCATTGCACTATTCCCGCATTTATATGAAGATGTCCTAAACCCAAGCCCCTTAATCATTCTCTCGTCTTTTTTAAGTTCTCCCTTTTCTTTGTTTCCGTAATAGATGCAAAGGGAACTTCCTGTCTTGCTTACTGTTCCGTCTCCATCAAAACGACCTGCAAGAAATGCCAGGATTTCCATTCTGGACAGCCTTTCTCTGTTCTCAACCAGATTTTCAATGAATCTTCGGGCCGGCAGCCTTGTGAAATAAACTTCATTTGATGTGCCATATCCTTGTATTTTTCTTTGCCTGAACTTCGAAATTTCGATATCAAAGTTCCTCAATGACATTTCCCTGAAGTTTTCCAGTATATCTATGTTTTTGTTGTTGATTGCCACAACACCCTTTGCAAAATTTCCTTTGTCAGCAGCCCAAAGCCCTGCAATCCAACAGGTCTCGATGTTTACGATATATTCCATTCTTGGTATTTTTTTGACTGGCTTATATATACACGGCAATTCAGATTTACCACACTTAAGTGGACAGCTCTGGCGGAGCCCCTTTAAACTCGTAAAAAGGCTCACACGCCACGAACTGACGACGGCCATGCACCACCGCTCAGCTTGTCTGGTAAGACCATCAGCCTGACCTTCATCCTGCTGTCGCTTCTGGTGAGGTTCCTCGCGTTGAATCGAATTAAACCGCAGCTTGTGGTGTAAGTTGCAACGTCTTATCCAGCTCTTCAATATCTGAAAATCTGAGGATGATATCAAAATCTTCAAGCCTTTTTTTCAAGGCTTCTGTTAAATTGTCAGGCAAAATGGCAATCATCAGACAATCGATAACCTTCTTTATCTTATATGCCCTGTAAGACATTGATTCAAGTTTTTGTCTTCTAACAGTATCCGATATCTCGATGATAATATCATGCCCTTTCGTTTTTATGATAAAATCAACGTTAACAGGACCAATTGATGTATTGATTGTCTGATGACTGAGAAAACTGGCACCAGTTTTCGTCAATTTCTTCATAAGTATATTCTCACTTAGTGTGTAACTAGCTTTCTCAGCCCTTTTCATTGCCTGTTTCTGGCCACCGTTGGAAAGCGAACAAATCCTGTCGTAGTTTCTTTCAATTTCTTTAAAACCAGGTAGCGGCCTTGCTTTACGTATAAGCCTTTTCATAAGAGGTTTACTGATTGATTTTCTTTTTCCTCTTTCAATCTCAGATACATTAACATAACTCGTTTCCAAGATTGAACTGAATTCGCGCAAAGAAAGACCCATACCAATCCTAATCAGGAGCAGATTTTGAATATTCGATTCCAACATTAAGTTAATGTCATTCTTGTCAGGAATCGAATTATACATCCGCTTTAGTTCACTTAAACCAACCTTTATTGGTGGCATGGTTTAATATTGTTACTGGAGTTTATAAGTTGCAACAAACAACTCCACCCCTTGTGTGCTCCCCCGCCAATTCCCTTAAGTTTCATCCTTGCGAACGTACTCCCCAGGCGGCCCGTTTATCGGTTTCCCTACGACTCTGGAATCCCACGTAAGAACTCCAATGTCTAACGGGCATCGTTTACGGCTAGGACTACGGGGGTTTTTAGGAGCCCATTTCCATTTTTTCCGTGAACGCTTTTTTCGTGGTTATTATTCGTCACGGTGCCCTGCCAGATGGCTATCTGGCGGTGCATTTAACAGAAAAAGGGTTCTATCTAATCCCCTTCGCTCCCCTAGCTTTCGTCCCTCACTGTCGGATCCGTTCCAGTCTGGCGCCTTCGCCACAGGTGGTCTTGTAAGGATTATAGGATTGTCATTTCCTGAGGTTTCCCTCAAGAAGGTTTAACCCCTACCCCTACAATACCCCAGACCTCTCCCGGTCCCAAGTCCGGTAGTTTCCCTAACAAGCCCCATAGTCAACCATGGGATTTCATTAGGAACTTTCCGAACCAGCTACGAACGCTTTAAGCCCAATAAGCGTGGTCACCACTCGAGACGCAGGTATTACCGCTTACCGTACTGGTAACCGTGGATGTCAGCGACCAATATGGCGGCTGGCACCTGTCTTACCCATCTCTTATTCCTCAAGCGCTCCAAGCATCTTCTGGCTTTCGCCAGCGAGCTGTTTGGACTTGAGAAAAGCTCCCCGCATGACGGGAAGCACTCTGAATCCCTCTATCACACTTGCGTGCATTGTAGAATTTTCGCGCCTGCTGCACCCCGTAGGACCTGGATTCTTGTCTCAGAATCCATCTCCGGGCTTCCTCTCTCAAGGCCCGTACAGATTATCGCCTTGCCTGGACGTTACCCAAACAACAAGCTAATCTGCCGCAGTCCCATCCTATGTTCAGTGAAAAACCTTTCCAGGAATGCTCACCTATCCGCTGTTAGCCCCACTTTCGCGGGATTATGGCGGGCCATAGGGCAGGTTGACTACGTGTTACTGAGCTGTTCGCTCCGAAAAACGGAACTAGCATGGCTTAGTCGGATTCAGATAGCAGTGACCTCCGGCGGGATCAACCGGAATTGAGTTGGCGGGTTGCTACTCCAAAGAGTTTCCAACCATCTTTCAATACCCTGCCTCAAACTTAAATGTATCCCATTAAGCTCTCATGATATCATCATCAGGACGTCCGGAAGAATTGCCCGGAACCGGTGCCCTTGCGGGTCGCCTGACTCTTACACAACTAATTGAACAGCATATATATAAATGTTTCTGCAAACCATGGTTCTCGCTTGTTATCCCAGGCCCTAAGGAAAACCTATATATACCCCCAAAGCCCTAACTAACTCCAACCAGAAAGGGAGGCCGGACATGGAAGCTACTATTGAACCGCCGGGTGGTGCATGCTTGGGAACGATTACGCCACTGGAGAGAACAAGGTCGCCATGGTCAGGGGAAAGATTAACGGTCTCAGGAGCAGGATAGCCCCCGAGAGATTCGGCAGGAAGGACATCGCCCAGCAGATAACAGGCGCATTCCTTCTTTCCGCGCCCTTCACTGTGACAGAGGAGGTGTGGATGCTCGCCAGCCACCTCACGCCACTGAGGATTCTCTTCCTTGTCGGGATAACCTTCATGGTATCCACGCTCATACTATACTACTCCAAGTACCAGAGGATTGAGGTGGAGGAGGTCAGCGAGCACATCCCCATTCCCAGGAGGCTTCTCAGCCTTTTCGTGATTTCCTACGGCGTGGCATTCCTCATGCTCTGGACCCTGGGGGTCATAGGGGTGGAGATAACCGACACTGTATGGGCCACCAAGCTCACCATATTCGTGGGCTTCTTCAGCTCCGTTGGAGCGGCAGCAGCGGACGTGCTCAGGTGAGGGGGTTTTTAAATACTCCCGGCCTTATTTGTAAAGTGCCTGGAACTGATTACTGCTGGCAGGAGTTCATGCAGATGCAAAGCACCGGGCCTTCAGGAAAATGGCCGTCGTGGTGTAGAATCCCCTGGTGCGGGGCATCCGGGTGTGCACAACGGTTAGCATTAGAGCCTGTGGAGCTCTAGGCCCGAGTTCAAATCTCGGCGACGGCCCTTTCATTATCTCCTTCTAATCATTTCTCTGTGCTCCGCGCTCTGGAGCCTCTCTGGAAAGCCGGGGACCAGTCCGTGGACATAAAGGGCATGTTTCTTGAATATACATGCTTCGGGAAAACCCAGGCTCTGAAGGACCACCTCATAAGCCCTGGCTGTCCTGATGGGGTCCTGGGGCACAACCACTCCGCTTCTCGGATCCTCATATGCATCTTGCATGGGTTTAAGTTGAGCCGAAACCTTTAAATAACCCTATTTTAACTATTCTCTAGTGACAATAATGGTGTTGCCGTATGGACCAGAGCGACATAGACAGGATGGTGGAAGAGCTGGACAGGATGTCCAGGGAACTGGACTTTGTACAGAAGGAAATCACGAAAGAGATAGCCAGAAAAATAACCTCCATCCAGGGCATGATAGAGGCAATGCCTGAAGGCAGCCTGTCACAGGACAACGGCAACAGGGAAATTGTCCTAGAGAAGGCCGTGGCCAGGATGACCATAAGGGACAACGGTCAGACCACATATGAGGGCTTATTCTGAGAACCGGGCAAAGGTATTTGTTCGGCTGTGCACAATAATATACAGGTGCATCCATGCTCGCTGTTGACAGGGCCAGGGAGAGGCTCGGGGAATACTACAAGAAAAACAAGGAGCAGCTCACCCTGGCAGGGGCCGCAGCCCTCATAGTGTTCGTGGCCTACACCATCTTCAATGTCATATTGTGGAACACTGTGAGCATAAGCTATTCCCTGATTTACGGGGCAGTGGCTGTGGTGATATACTTCATTGCCATGCGGCTCATGAGGTTCATCAAGGCCAGGAAAGAGGCGTCCGGTGAATAGCTTTATAGATTATTGCTGAATATTTCTCTGCGGGGGTTCCCGAGTGACCCTTTTACGGGAGCTGACGCTTCCACAAGAGCGTCAACGGAAAAAGTAAAATGGTCCGGAAACGGCCAAAGGGGCAGGACTTAAGCTCGTCTTAAGTGATGACTCCGGTTTTCCGGGGGATGAAAAGATATCCTGTGGCTCAGTTGCATTCCGGCCCTTCCTGAAGGGAATGGCCGGTTAGCTGGGAGGCCTTCGCCGGTTCGAAACACGCCTTTTTCAAGAAAAGGCGTGGGCCAAAAGGAGTTGCCCACTTACTGATGTTCGGGGCAACTTCCGGCTCAACGGAAATCCGGCCCCCCGCATTCATTTTTCCAGGAATTTGCCCACCTTTGAGCGAGCCTTCTCCCTGGACTGCCTGTGCTTCCTGAGCTGCCCAGTGAGCTTCTCTATGGTGAGCTGCTTGAGCTCCCCGGTGAGCATGCTGCCTGAGCTGTATTCATCGTACACCTTCCTGAGCTTCCTGTCGTCAGGCTCTGCCCCGAAGAGTAGTATGTTGAAGGCAACGTCCACCTCAGGGATTCCTCCCTTCTGCCTGTGCTCCCTGAGGGAGCCCCTGCCGCCTGAGAAGGCGTGCTTCATGACTTTCTCCTTCACGGTCTTCTCGTCATCGTCCAGGGCTATGTAGGAGTAGGGGTCAGAGCTTGACATCTTGTGGCCCTTGAGCCCCAGCATGAACTCGTGGTAGGTGGAGGATGGCGACATGAAACCGAACTCCTTCATTCTGGATGCGATGTCCCTGGTTAGCCTTATGTGCGGGTCCTGGTCCACGCCCACAGGGACCACCACGGGCTGGGGCTCCCCGAACTCAGGTAGCTGTGGGTGCAGTATGTCAGCCACCTGCGTCATGACAGACATTATCTTGCCGGGCGAGAGCTCCCCGTAGATGTCCCTCATCTCGTTGAAGGTGGTCTTCCTTGAGACCAGTCCGATTAGCCTGTAGTAGGCATTGGCCTTCTTTGCCTCTGAAGAGCGGGAACTCTGGAAGTAGAAGTCCACGTTCTTTGGCTTCAGCCCCAGTGCAATGTAGTTCAGGAGGTACTCCTCGATTGCGATGTCCCTGAGCTCCCTGAGGGTTTTGTCCCTCATGTTGTAGGCCTCTATGTCAGCCACGCATATGTAGAGCCTGGCGCCCATGTTCTGGTAGAAAATGAACTGCTCGGCCAGGGCCCGGTGGCCAAGGTGGAACTTGCCAGAGGGCATGAGGCCGGTCATCATGGAGAAGGATTTTCCCCTCTTCCTGGCCTCCAGAATCCTCTGGAAGTCCCGGTGCCCGAATATGAGGCCCCTCCTCATGAGCAGGTGGGGCTCATCCAGCCTGGGCAGAATCTTTTTGAAATCCTGGATGCCGAACTGCTCTATTAGCTTTCCGTAGTCCTTTATGTCCTGCCCCTTCCAGGGGTCGATTCTCTTAATCATATTCCTCGCCTTGCACCCTTTGCCGGACCGGTCCTAAGGACCGCATACGCTTCCTCGCCTTGCACCCTTTGCCGGACCGGGCGCTCCGCGCCTGAGAACGCTCCGGCGCTGTTACCTGCTTTATAGATTGGCGTAGCCCTGTTATATTGGTTCTCTGAGAAAGCGCCCGGGCTGGTGAAACGCCTGGGTTCTATGCAAATGGAGTCCAGTTTGACGGCATCACCATCACCATGGATTAGAATGTGGAGGCAGGGCTTAAAAAGGAATCTCAGGGCTCAGCGGGTGACCTCAAAGGTCTTTATCTCCCTGGCGAGCTCCTGGGCCTTCCTGTTCTTTGCCAGGCTCTTCCTTATGGGCTCGAGCAGGAAGTTGAGGTGCTCTGCAGCAGCCTTCTTGAGGTCAAGCGGATGGAGCCTCTTCTCTGCGAATGCCTTCTCCAGCTCTTCGTAGTCCTGGAAGGAGAGAGGGCCCCCGTACTTCTGGGGCCTATCAACATGGAAAGGCTTTTTGAGCTCCCTGAGCCTCTCGAAGATTATGAATCTGCAGTACTCCAGGACAGGGTTCTCGCTGACGTCTCCCTCAGGGCAGTAGGCCTTGCTTATTTTCCTCCTGACATCCTCCTCAGTGTCGCTCATGAATATGGCGGTCTCGGGCCTTGACTTGGACATCTTGAGCTCAATGGTGCGCTCAAGGGCGTTGTCCTCCTCTGTGGAGGGCTTGCCCAGGCCCATGAGCATGTGGTGGGAAACCACCACGGGCTTCCAGAGCCCCATGGCAGGGCCTATCTCCCTGGCCAGCATGTTGACCTTCCTCTGGTCCATGCCCAGCTGGGTGATGTCAGCCTTGAGGTGGAAAATATCAGAGCACTGCAGGCAGGGATAAAGAATCTGAGACGCCTGGAGAACCTCGTCCTCCTTCCTTCCCATTATCTGGCCGCACCTGACAATCCTCTTGACCGTGGTCCTTCTGGATATCTCCAGCACGGTCTTCCAGTAGTTGTCGTCCTTCACCAGGTCTGAGGCCCACACGAACTCCACGTTGTCCAGGTCCATGCCGCTGGCCCTCCACACATGAATGAGGTACTTGCCCACCTTCTGGATTCTCCCGAGATCCCCGCCCATCTTGTTGTTGGCCCAGCCGTGCCAGTCAGCCACCAGCATCTTGAACCTGCACCCTGCCTTAATCATCTTGTTTATGTTTATGGCCCTGAGCAGGCCCTGGGCTATGTGTATATCTGTCCCGGATGGCTCGAACCCGTCATATGCCACGGGGTGGCGCTTCTTCTTCAGAAGGTCCCTCAAATCCTCCTGGGTTATTATCTCCTCGCCCACTTCATTGACTAGCCGCAGCCTGGTCTCGAGGTCCATGAGTTTAATTGTTCTGGCTGGTTTTAAATTATGATGCCAAAAAATGCTCATGCAAGGCATATCCCTGCCCGAGCCCCTGAACGGGCTCATAAAGGGCCTTGACCCGGGCTCGCTCATAAGCTTCTACGGACCCCCTGCCAGCGGCAAGACCAACCTCTGCACGCTTGCCGCCGTGGACTGCGTGAGGAAGGGGGGAAAGGTGGTGTACATGGACACAGAGGGCGGCTTCTCCCAGGAGAGGCTGAGGCAGATAACCAATGCCCACCAGGCCGTGCTGGACAGCACCATGCTCATCAAACCCAGGGACTTCAGGGAGCAGGGCATCATGATAAAGGAGCTGGAGAGGCACAGGGCAGACCTCTATATAGTGGACTCCATAGTGGCACTGTACAGGCTGGAGCACGCGGAGAAGGGGGAGAAGGACAGGGAGAGGCAGGGAAAGGGCCCCACCAGGGCCGTGCTGGAGGCAAACAGGGAGCTCTCCAGGCAGCTCTCTGTGCTCAACGCCCTGGCCAGGGACAGGCAGGTCCCGGTCATGGTCACTGCCCACACCTTCCGCCACTGGGAGACCGGGCTGAACGACATAGTGGGCGGGGACGCCATGAAGTACTGGTCCAAGATAATAGTGTACCTGGAGAAGACCGGGAGGATGTCAGAGAGGAAGGCTACCCTCATCAAGCATCGCTACCTCCCTGAGTGGGGCTCTGCCAAGTACAGCATAACCAACGAGGGCATCAAGCCAGCGGGCTTCAAGATATTCTGACTCTTTCAGGAAAAATAACTGTTGGCGTAATGCTTAAAAAAGCAGGCTCAGAATGGCTTAAAAAGCCTTTGTGATTATTTTTCTAAGGTGAGAACATGACCTACCAGGAAGGCAGGATAGGATGCATGGACTGCTTCAAGTACGGGAATGACGACCACGGCCCCAAACACCTTCATGACCTCAGCGTGGGGGAGAAGCTCAAGCTGAGCATCGACGGAAGGAACAGGGCACTGAGCGCCTTTCACCATATACGCGGTGATTTGGATGGTGAAGAGAAGGCCGCGGTCGAGGCAGGTCTCAGCATGTGCGCCTATTGCATGGACGCTAAAGGCAAACCCACTGTACCATACATTGCAAAGGTGGCGAGTAAATACATCACTCTAGGAAAAAAGCACAAAGACGTCCTTGAGGAACATGGCATAGACCACAAATGGTTCCCGAAGGCAAAGAAAGAAAGTGACAGGTGTCTGGATATATAAATCGGCGAAAAATGAAAAACTTAAAAAACCAGGCGATAATTCCGGGCATGGCGAAGAAGGAATACACCACCAGGGACATGCTCAGGACATCGGCATTGTACTGCGTTTTCTGTTCAGAAAAGCAGAAGGATGACCCATTCAGGTCATGGGAAATAGAGAGGAATATTGCATATTCACTGCTTGATACCGCATACAGCAGGGATGACCTCCCTCCGGGGATGAAGCGGGAATACCTGGACAAGGCCAGCCATCTCTGCCGGAACGGGTGCGGGGGAAGGGACTTCATAAACAGGATAATTAAGAAGAATTTCAGGGACTAGCCCTTCTGCTTGGGCGGCCTCTTCTCATGAAAGACCCTGGACTCGAACCTGTACACAGAGCAAGCGGGGTCAAGCCAGGCGTCAGTGGGGAGCAGGGCCTTCATGCAGGTGTGCTCGAGGAAGCATTTTGCTTTCCACTTGTGCTCCTCAGCCACCTGGGGAAGAAGCAGCCCGGACATGCTCCATTTCCTGACTATCAGGCCATGCTTTCCCACCTCGATTTTCTTAAGGATATCCTCCGGCTTCTCTGCCCTGACCCTTTCCGGGCGGGTGAGTATGGACACCTCTACCAGGACCTTGTCAAGCTCATAGTCGGTGAGGTTGGGGAAACGGGGATCCTCAGTGGCGTGGATGGCTGAATTGATGAGGGAGCGGATGAGGGGCATGAATGGCTCCGGATAACCTATGCAGCCCCTTAGCTCCTTCTTCGGGTAGGTATAGAGGGTGGTGAAGGCTCCCATTCTCTCATTGAAGATGGGAGGGTAATCAACAGCCACGAACTTCTCGCGCTTCCTGACCCAGAGGTCAACGGCCTGCCTGGCTATCTTCAGGGCCTTCTTTCCGTGCTTGTCACTGAGCCTCTCAGCCATTCGAACCAGCCAGCAGCATCTTGAGCAAAGCCATCCTGATATACAGGCCGTTCCTGGCCTGCCTGAAGTAGGCTGCCCTGGGGTCATCATCCACCTCAGGGGCTATCTCGTCCACCCTGGGAAGGGGGTGCATTATCACGGAATCCTTTTTCATGAGACCCAGGGTCTCCCTGTCCAGGACATAAGAGCCCCTGAGGCTCATGTACTCTTCATCAGAGGCGAATCTCTCCTTCTGTACCCTGGTCATGTAGAGCACGTCAGCCTCCCTCACAGCCTCCCTGAGGTCGCGGGTCTCCATGAGGGTGGCCCCCTTCCTTGTCAGGTAATCGTTTATCTCGAAGGGCAGGGACAGCCTTTCGGGAGATGCGAAGATGAAGCGGGTACCCTTCTGCCTGGCCATGAGGTAGGCCAGACTGTGAACGGTCCTGCCGTAGAGCAGGTCCCCTGCCATGGCCACGGTAAGGCCCTCAGTGGTCCCGAGCTCCTTCCTTATTGTGTACATGTCCAGCAGTGCCTGGGTCGGGTGCTGGCCCGCTCCGTCGCCTGCATTGATGAGGGGCACCGGGGATATCTCAGAAGAGGCCGCGGAGGAGCCCTCCATGGGGTGCCTGAGCACTATGATGTCAGCGTACTGGCCTACTGTCCTTATGGTGTCAGGAAGGGACTCCCCCTTTATGGTGGAGGAGAACTGGCTGGCGTCCTCAGTGCCAATCACAGAGCCGCCCAGCCTCTGCATGGCAGATTCGAAAGAAAGCCTGGTCCTTGTGGAGGGCTCGTAGAACAGCGTGACCATGAGCTTACCCCTGAGCAGCTGCGGGCAGCTCCCTGAGGCGCAGCGACTCTCCATGCTGTCAGCCTCCCTGAAGAGCTCCTCCAGGAACGAGGGGTCCCTGAACTGCTGGGCCTTTATCACATGCCTGATTTCGCCTGTCATCTCTTATCTCATTCTCTCTTCTCTTTATCAGCATTGCGGTTGGCAGGGAAAGCTTATTAACAGGGGATTCAACCGGAGTGCATGAATACCACTGCACTGGAGCTGGCCAGGGACTACAGAAGGCATGAGCTCAGGGGAAGGTTCGTGCACAGGGTGACCGGTGAGGTGTACAGGGACGGCAGGCAGATAGAGCACCCTTCTGAGGATGGCTTCCTTTTCTGGTGCGAGTCCACAGGAAGGAGGGAATACGTGGGCACTGAGGAGCTCGCCCTCCTTGATGAGAAGTGAAAGGGTTTTAAGATTCCCCTCCCACTAGTTCTATGGACGCCATAGCTGTCCTTGACTTCGGCTGCCAGCACACCCACCAGATAGGGGAGGCAGTCCGCAGGGCAGGGGTGTTCAGCGAGATTCTTCCGTGCGAGACTCCTGCAAAGGAGCTGGAGAGGTTCAAAGGCATAATCCTCTCAGGCGGGCCTAAGAGTGTTTACCAGGGCGGCCCAAAGTGCGACCCGGCTGTCTTCTCCATGGGAAAGCCTGTTCTCGGCATATGCTACGGGCTCCAGCTCATGGCCACTGAGCTGGGGGGAAATGTGGAGCACGTGGGCAGGGGCGAGTACGGGGAGAGCAGTATCAGGATTACAGGGGAGAGCCCTCTCCTGAAGGGATTTGGCGGGGGCACGGTGTGGATGAGCCACGGGGACTCCGTGACCAGGGTTCCTGATGGCTTCAGGATCCTGGCGGAGTCAGACGGGCTAATGGCTGCTATGGGGAACGATGAGATGGGCCTGTACGCCCTCCAGTTCCACCCGGAGGTCAGCCACACAGAAAACGGGGACGCAATCATAAGGAACTTTGTTCTGGGCATTTGCGGGTCAAGGCCTGAGTGGAGCATGGAGGACTTCCTCGAGTCCTCGGTCAGAAAGATAAGAGAGCAGGTGGGGGACGGGCACGCCGTGATATTCGCCAGCGGGGGAGTGGACTCCTCAGTGGCAGCGGCCCTGGCCTCCAGGGCCCTGGGGGAAAGGGTGAGGGCAATACACATTGACACCGGCCTGGAGCGGAAGGGCGAGGTGGAGTGGGTGGTGAGGGCCCTGGGCTCCGCTGGAATAGGGGTCGAGGTGGAGGATTTCTCAGGCCCCATGCTGGAAAGGCTGGGCAGGGAGACCGACCCTGAGAGGAAAAGGGCAATCATAGGTGACGCCTACATAGAGGCCCTGTTCAGGAGGATGAGGGGCTTCGAGCACGACAGCAGGGCCTTCCTGGTGCAGGGAACCATTTACCCCGACACCATAGAGAGCAGCCAGGGAGTGGGGAACAAGGCAGACCTCATCAAGAGCCACCACAACGTGGCCTCCTCCATGGTCAGGAGGCTAAGGGAGCAGGGAAGGCTGGTGGAGCCCAATGCGCTGCTCTTCAAGCACGAGGTCAGGAAAATCGCCAGGCTCCTGGGGCTTCCCAGCGAGCTTTCGGAGAGGCACCCCTTCCCGGGCCCGGGCCTCGGGGTGAGGCATGCAGGAAGGGTGTTCAGGCCGGATGATTACAGCGAGACCCGGAACAGGGCAGAGGCAATACTCAGGGAGCACGGGCTGGAGGGCTTGACCGTGCCAGTGGGAAGCGTGGGGGTCAAGGGCTCTGCCCGGGCATACGGGAACCTGGTCATAATCAGGGCAGGAAGGGAGGAGTACGAGACAGTGAGGAAGGCCTCCAACATGCTGGGCAACGGGCTCAGGGGAATAACAAGGGCCGCCCTTCTCCTGACGGGCAGGCTTCCCTCCCAGCAGGAATGGGACTCCATAGAGCCCATGCCCGTGACCAGGGAAGGACTGGCCATGCTGAGGGAGGCTGACAGCATAGCCATGGGCCTTCTGGAGGGAATGGGCCTTTACGAGAAGGTGTCCCAGATGCCTGTGGTCATGTTCCCTGGCCCGGACAAGCCCTGGATAGCCCTGAGGCCTGTGGTCACCCCTGACTTCATGACCCTGAGGCCTCCGGGGATACCCCGGGAGCTTCCCTGGGAGTACCTGGAGGGGGCTGCCCGAAGGGTAATGGATACAGGGATGTTCGGGGGTGTGGTGCTGGACACCACCAGCAAGCCCCCTGCCACCACAGAGTGGGAATAGGCTGGCATTTATATTCCCGGCCTACAAGTCTGGTTCTATGGAAAGAGACCTGTTCAACAAGGAGGAAGCGGATAGTCTGGAGGAATGGCTCAGCCCGGGCAAGGGTTTCCTGCTCTACCACGGAGACGCTGACGGCGCCTGCTCTGCGGCCCTGCTCCTCAGGTTCTTTCCGGGTTTCGAGCACTGCCCCAGGAAGGGGCCTGCGATGGACCAGGATTTCATCAGGACCGTGCTGGACAAGAGGCCTGAAACGCTCGTGTTCCTGGACATGGCCGCTGACCAGGAGCAGGATACCCTGAAGACATTTCTCAGGGAAATCCCCGGGCTTAGGATAATCATAATAGACCATCACATTTCCACGAAGGACATGAACTCGGAGAGGATTTTGCACATAAACCCAAGGTTCAGGGAGAGCGGGGTATACATTCCCGCTGCCTGCGTGGTTTATCATCTCCTCAAGCTCATGGGAATGGACGTCAGGCCCCTCTCATGGATATCAGCCATGGGGGTCATAGGGGACTACGGATGGCCAGGCTGCCCCCAGGTCCTGATGGAATGCGGGGAGGAGTACCCTTTCCTTCTTGAGGGCAGGCCCCAGGATTCCAGGCTCGGGGAGGGGGCCAAGACCATTGCCGCGGCCACCACGGTCAAGGGGCTGAAGGGCGTGGCTGAGTGCCTCAAGGCCCTGCTGAAGGCAGAGGGATTCGAGGACTTCGAGTCCTACGGCAAGCTGAAGGAGTGGAGGAGGGAATTCGAGACAGAGCTGGAGCAGGTCATGGATGACTACAGGGCCAAAAGGAAGGTCTTCGCGAAGGAGGGCCTGGTCACATATGAGCTCGACTCCAGGCTCAACATAACATCCATACTCTCCACCAAACTGGGCGAAGCCATGCCCGACAGGGTCATCGCAATAAGGAAGCCAGAGAAGGGTATGTGGAAGGTCTCCATGAGGAACCAGTCCGGGAGAGTGAATCTCGGGGAGCTGGCCAGGCAGTGTTCAGAGGGCATGGGCTCGGGGGGCGGACACGAGAAGGCTGCAGCCGCCCTGGTCTCTGACTGGAAGGCCTTTCTGGAAAGGCTCAGGAAGGCGATTTCCTCCTCATGAGGAAGAAGGCGTGGTCCCTCTCATAGGGCTCCAGCTCAACCTCCTGGAGGATTTCGAACTCCTTCTTTAGCTTCTCCCTTTCCTGCCTGAAGATTTCCTTAGGGGGCCTGGTCACGTCTATGGAGCGTGCCTTGATGGCCAGCATGGCGTATCCCCCACTCTTAAGGAACTCTTTGGCGTTTCGGATCATTATCTCTGACTGGTCATTGGTGGCCACGTCCTGGTACACCGTGTCCACGGGCTCCACCCAGGAATAGGTCTCAGGCCTCCTGGAATCAGCCAGTATCGGGACGATGTTGCCCCTCTTCTCTGCCACCGGGGTGAGGTCCCTCATGGAGCGCTGGGATATCTCCACCCCGTATATCACCCCATCAGGGCCTATTATGTCCGAGAAGAATGTGGATGTTGAGCCAGAGGATATTCCCAGGTAGAGGATGGAGGAGTCCTTCCTGATGGGGAACTCCCTCAGGCCCTTATGCAGTGCAGCCGCCGCCTTGGAGCGGTAGGGGTTCCATTCCCTGTATTCTTCTCCCTTGACCCTGACAATTGACTTGGCGAACCCTGCGCTGCCTTTCACCAGGGCCCTGGTGAACAGCCGCTGGCCCGAGGCATGGATTCCAGGGAACCTTTCAGTGAGCTTCATGCCCTGCTCTTGGCTCCCTGGCTTAAATAGTGCTCTGGCCTGGAATGGTTTTTCACTCTAAAAAACGGGTAAATCCTTCATAAAGAACCAGGAGCATGCGTTAACGTCTTGCGTCGAATGACTCAAATATAGGTGTTAAATTACGGAAATCTTTATAAGCAGTCACTACATAGGTAAACTCCCATGGCTAGAGGAATCTATCTGAAAGGAGGTGAAGCCCATGAGCATGTCAGTATGCCAGCTATGCAAGCAGCCAATCTGGAGCTTCATCTGCCCCCAGTGTCTAGCAATGGACATCCGGAAGTGGCTCCCCAATAAGTTCAGGGAAGCCTTCAGGCAGTTCAACTCCGGCTTCCTGGGCAGTTTCTCGGCCACCATAGACATGGACGGCCTCAGGTGCCTTAAGTGCAGGAAAGTGAGGCTCGCAAACATATGCCCTCACTGCTACATCTCTGAGGTGTACGACTGGCTGAGGGAGATGGAGCCCAGGCTCGCCGAGACCCTTTTCAGGATGCTGCCCATAAAGCAGGGTCTTGAGGTAACAGGGAACGGACTGAAGTGGACTTCCGGGCCCATGCCCATATCCAGGACAAAGGAAAGCCTGGTTGACGAGGGAACGTGCGAACTGTGCGAGAGGTACTCGGACTTCCTTGTCAACGCTGATGGCGTCTGGCTTTGCAGGGACTGTGAAAAGCTTGAGTGAGAGGAGGCAGATAAAAAGCTGAAAGAGGGGCCTTCCCAGCCTCTGCTTTATTCTCGGGGTCACTCCCCGAGCATTTCATTTATCTTTCCCATCTTTTTCTGGTAGCGCCTGAGCCTGCGGTAGGACTCCACTATCTCCACTATGCCCGTGAGTATGAATGCCCAGCCTATTACCCAGGAGGAGGGGTCATCTGAGAATATGTTTATTATCACGATGCCGGCTCCTATGGAGGCAAGGCCGGTTCGCATGAAGGAGAGCACTGTCCGCTCCTTGGCCAGAATGGTCTGCTCCTTCATGAGCATTATCTTCTGCTTCCTGTAATCCAGGATTTTCTTCTTTCTCTTCAGAAGCCGCTTGCTCTTCTTGACCAGGCGCTTGACCATATGAATATTGAGTCCAGCCCCTTTAAGACTTTTAATCCGTCCCTCTTATTCTTATCATGGAGTACTCGAGGCTGGCAGGGGTGTACGGGGAGCTTGAGCAGGAGAGCGCCAAGCTCAGGAAGACCGGGATAATCTCTGATTTGCTGAAGGAGTGCTCAAAGGAGGACCTTCCCATGGTCACCATGCTGCTCCAGGGAAGGGTTTTCCCGGCATGGAGCGAACGGGAGATAGGGATAGCGTCCCTGCTAATGATAAAAGCCCTCACCAGCATCACGGGATACGATGAGAAGAGGGTGCAGAGGGAGTTCAACGAGACCGGGGACCTGGGACTGGTGGCAGAGAGGCTGGTGAAGGAGAAGAGGCAGTCCACGCTCTTCAGGAGGGAGCTCTCTGTGGAGAAGGTGTTCAGCAACCTCCGGGACATAGCCGGGGTGGAGGGAAAGAACTCCCAGTCCAGGAAGTTCCAGCTGGTGTCTGAGCTCATAAGCTCTGCCAAGCCCCAGGAGGCCAAATACATCATAAGGACCGTGCTGGGCGACCTGCGGATAGGGGTTGCCGAGGGCATAGTAAGGGACGCCATAGCAAAGGCATTCTTCGGGGACCTGGAGGGGGACGAATACAAGGAGGCACTGAAGGCGGTGGAGTGGGCCTGGTTCATAAGGCCTGACTACGGAGAGGTGGCCTCCCTGGCAAAGGACAAGGGGCTCAGGGGACTCAGGAAGGTGAGCCTGGAGGTGGGCAAACCCTACATGGTGCTGCTGGCCGAGAGGTCAGGGGGCCTGGACGAGGCCATGGAGGCATTCGACAAACCCGGCCTGGAGTTCAAGTACGACGGGGCCAGGCTCTGCATCCACAAGAAAAGGGACCAGGTGTGGCTGTTCACCAGGAGGCTGGAGGACGTTACGAAGCAGTTCCCTGAGGTCGTGAAGGCTGCCAGGAAGAGCCTGCAGACAAAGGAGTGCATAGTGGAGGGGGAGATGGTGGCCTACGACAAGGAGGGGCGCCCCAGGGCGTTCCAGCACCTCTCCCAGAGGATAAAGAGGAAGTATGACATAGAGAAGGTGCAGGAGGAGATCCCTGTTTCAGTGGACGTGTTCGATATCACCTTCCTTGAGGGGGAAGACCTTTTCGGGGAGCCCCTGAGCGAGAGGTGGGGAAAGCTCAGGGATTCCCTGAGGGAGGGGAAGACCATCAGGCTGGCCAGGCACAGGGAGACCTCTGACAAGGGAAAGGCAGGGGAGTTCTACCAGAGGGCCCTGGACATGGGGCACGAGGGACTCATAGTCAAGAACATGGAGGCCACATACCACCCCGGGAGGAGGGTGGCCGGGGGATGGCTCAAGGTCAAGCCCATCATGGAGAACCTGGACCTGGTCATAATGGGGGCCACATGGGGGACCGGGAAGCGGGCGGGGTGGCTGGGCTCCCTGGTGCTGGGGTGCAGGGACCCGGACGGTGGCTTCAGGGAATGCGGCATGATTGGCACGGGCATAAAGGAGAAGGGAGAAGAAGGCGTGACCTTTTCCCAGCTAACAGATCTCCTCAGGCCCAATATCGAGTCAGAGAAGGGCAGCAAGGTCACACTCAAGCCCAGCGTGGTGGTGGAGGTGGCGTACGAGGAAATACAGAAGAGCCCCAACTACTCCTCAGGGTACGCGCTGAGGTTCCCCAGGGTGCTGAGAATCAGGGAGGACCGGAGCCCCAGGGACGCAGACACAGTTGAGAGGGTGGAGAGGCTCTACCAGGGCCAGAGGGGCAGGAAATAGGCAAATTTTCCCACTGGTAAGGAGTTATATTTATATATAAGTTGTCATTTTATAATAGTAACTTTATGATTAGTTGCCCAATCATGCTATACAATATACACAACAACCCCTTAGGGGATTTCCCATGAGCTGAAACCAGCCCGTGGCTGAGCCAGGAAGGCTTCACAGGACCGCCACCGGACCGCTATGAAGCGGCCACCAGGGAGGCGGGGATTCCGGTAGCCCGAGCTGTGGATATAGGCGATTTGAGGGGACTCCGCGCAGTCTGCAGAGCTCCCGCGTTTTCCTGAGAACCCGAATTTCTGAGAGAGGAGGAAAGAGATGAAGAAGGCAATGATTCTGTTAGTGACGGTTCTGGCTATCGTGATGGGGGCATGGTGCCCGGCGGGTTGGACTGAGGAAAAGGAGATTGACAAAGAGTGTCCGGGAAGTGTAAAGGAATATGACGTCAAGGTTCATACCAAAATAAGATTCAACATAGAAGACGAAAAAGACGAAAAGGATTATTTCTTCATAAATGAGGGGTGGGTCGACGCGTTCAGGAACATCAGGGTCCCTGTCCAGGTATCGCATATCAGGGACTTGAGTGGCATGCGCCTCCGTCTTCGAGGCCTTCCCGAAGACGTTGTAATTATTGAATACGGGTGGACCGATTTCGATGCGCCTGGTATATTTGTCAGGACCAGTGAGGCAGAGTTCAAGGATTTTGCAGCGCTGGAACAGATGAAGGTGGCTGGCTGGGAAATGAGGGCGGAATTGAAAGTTGAGATGTATGATTTCGATGCTTCAATGCCCGGCTTAGCCATTATTAACTGGGACACAAACAACGCAATCGAGAGCAGCCTATACACTATATCAAAAGGAAAAGGAGCCCTTTCCTTGGGTGAATTTGAAAGGAGCAACTACTTAAATGGACTGGAGGAATTTTTCAAGCGTTACTTATCGGGTATTGACAAAGTATCATTTGCCAAGAAAGGGGCATCCAGGTATATTTACTGTTTCGATAAGCCTGTTGAAGAGTTCTTCGAAGACGTGATAAAAGATGCCGGGCAGAAGGGAGCGAATGCGATATATTTCTCAGTGAGCGACCTTGGAGATCTCGCCGAGTCAATTGTACCAACCATTCCCAGCTCAGGGAGAAGACCCTAGAGAAGGGAGGGAACGCCTACTCGAATTCGGGAATATCATTGGGCCAAGGCCAGATTACATTGATATTATCCCCGAATCTTGTCGATACTTGGCCGGGGAGAGGCGGTCCAAAGCCTGAAACCATTTGGGAACCCCCCCCCAGGGCGGGTTTCCTTTTGCATTGTCAAATAAGAGGGATGTATTAACAGGAGGCCCTGTAGAAAACATCCAAACAATTAAGCATGTTTTCATGCTTACATAACGG
>CAZSLL010000016.1:0-28470 GCA_964607835.1 uncultured archaeon
CCAGAGCAGGCCCCAGAGCAGGGGAAAGCATTCCACCAGGCTCATCTCGGCCTGGAGGGGGCCGGTCTCGACATACCAGAGGACATGCTGGAGATGGTGAGGCAGCTCTACAACCAGAACATCAACACAATGCCCCAGGTAAGGGACCTCCTGGCAAACGACAGGATAAACTTCTACATAGAGGACCTCGGTTGCGCGGGAATCGTGAACGTGGACGGGTACATGGAGTCCATACAGCCAGGGTGCCTGGAGGACCCCACACTGAACATGAGGACTGACATGGCCACACTGAACAGCATAATCATGGGCTCACTGTCGCCCTCGGACGCCCTGAGGGAGGGCAGGATAACCATGGAGGGCGTGGGCTTTCTCAACTGGCTCAGGTTCTCTTTCTCCGGGTTCCTTTTCGGGATTGCGTCCGCATTGGGCCTTGCCTGAAGGGCGCCCAAGCTTTTTAACCCGGGCATTTGATAATTCTCTATGGAAATCAGGTATCTTGGCATCGCTGTGATGGCACTGAGCCTTCTCATGGCGTACACTGTCTACAGCATCAGCTCTGGTCTTATATCATCCATTGACATGAGCGATTCATGCTCATCAGTGTCGACATGCCCGCACGTGACAGCTCTCAACCAGTCGTATGTGGGGTACATTGGCTCGGCTATCATGTTCATCATCGGTCTCATGATATTCCTTAAGGCAGGGCCCTCCAGCAGGAGGAGGCCGGAGCCCGGGAACCTCCAGCCTGATGAGAAGAAGGTATACGGATTGATACAGGATGCGGGGGGAATGATATTCCAGAGCGAGCTCGTTGAGAAGAGCGGCTTCCCCAAGGCCAGGGTCACCAGGCTCCTGGACAGGCTGGAGTCAAAGGATGTCCTGGAGAGGAGAAGGAGGGGCATGACAAACGCTGTCATGCTCAAATGAAACCAGTTTCACCCACCATGGTATATGCTGTTTCACCTTATTCTGGGTATGAGAGCGAGAATCTCCATCGCTGCTGCGCTCTCAGTGCTCGCCGTGCTTTCGGTGTTCGTCCTCACGGGCACCCCGACAACGAGCGCTGACACAGCGCAGGAAACCTCCGAAGAGCCCGGACCCGAGCCAAGCTATGAGACATGCGGAGGCCCACAGGGCTGCGTCTCGGGCTGCGGCTGCGGGTGCGGAGGCAACCCGACTTTTTGCGGCTGTGGGGGGTAATCCCCCCTGCCCGCATTTTTTATCCAAACTAATAAAACGCTTTGCGGAAAGAATTTTTCATGACAATGAAAACCAGGCTCCTTGGTGTCGCGAATCCGAGCGAAGGAAAGGCTGTGCTCGTTTACAGGTTCAGCCCCGGGGTCGTTGCTGTGCCTGAGGAGCAGGCGCGATTCAGCACGAACGGGTACCACCCCGGGTTCAGCTTCAGGGGGAGTGACTACTGCTACTTGGCCGAGAACGCTATGATGAGCGATATCGGTCCGACCATTCTTTACAGGGAAATCAATATTGGCTGAGGGCTCAGTCGTCCCACTTGTGCCTGGGGTTGCGAGGGATTATTATCCAGGCTATTATGTAGGCCAGGATTCCTGCGCCCCACGCAAGGGTGCCTATCACCCACAGGAGCCTTATGAGAACTGGGTCAACGTCCAGGTACTCCCCTATGCCCCCGCACACTCCGCCCAGGAGCTTGTCCCTTCCTGACCTGTAGAGCCTCCTGGGACCGGCTCGGGAAGGCACGGTATTTTCGGATTTCCTTCCAGGCATGCACACCTCCGTCGTGACCGGCAATCGGCCCGTGAGAATCCTCAGCATGAATACGAGATATGAGAGGAAAACGAGGAATGAGAACACTCCCGGGAGGTTGGCCTGAAAAAGGGCAGTGGCTGAGGTGATAAGGGAGATTCCAAGGGATAGGTTGGCTATGTCAAGTACCCTGGCAGCCACCCAAAAGGCGGCAGTGACACCAAGGGCTGTGACGAAGGGGGAGAAGGGAAGGTAGGCTGCCCTTCTGGTCTTTGAGATATAGGATGAATAGCTGAAGAAGAGCATGAGCACGAAGAACAGGGAGAGATAGTTGTGCAGGAAGAGACCGAGCCTGAAGACAAAGGTGCTCGCCAGTATCGTGTTTGCGAGACCGAGAAGCCAGAGCATCACCGCTAAGAATAATATCCCTGCCAGGCTCGATATGAGCGGGCCAGCAGGGCCGAAGGCGCTCCTGTACCAGCTGTCCAGGCTGCATCCCTTCTCGTCAGCCTTCCTTCCCAGGGACTCGACCTCCTGGCTGAAGTGCCCGAACCTCGCCTCGAGCTCCTTCTCATCCATATGGCCCGAAGAACTCTTCTGAGTGGCTTTCTTACTTTGGGGCTTCCTGGGAATCCTGCTTCCTTTCTTTGGCTTTGCTGGGGCCTCCTTCCGGGAGTCCCTGGATTCGCTCTTCTTCTTCAAAGGGGCCCTAGCATGATTTCCCTTTCGGGGTGGCTTCTTATCGGGCATGAATATATATTGGATAAGGGGGGCTTAAGTAGCTCCTTTCATGAAACAATGTTCACGCCGGAGCACTGTGAATATACCTCTATCTCATTGTAGTATTTCTGTAGCCTTCCTGTAACGAAAACCTCGTCACCCTTTTGCAGGTCCAGCGAGCCGGAGGCCTGGAGGCAGAAAACCTTGACTTCCCTGCTGCCGTCTGTGAGGTAGAACTGCTGGTATGTGCTCCCGCTTTCCGAGAGGAAGTCATCCTTTAAACCGGATACCTCTCCTGAAAGTGAAACATATCTGCCCAGGGGCATCTCCCGGAGAAGCTCAGTGACGTTGGACAGCTCCAGGACCGGGTAATGGCTCTCGAAGGGGTCATCCAGTCTGTAGGAGGAGAGCTCGCCTGATATGGCTGCTATCGTGAGGACCAGGCTCACCAGTATGGCAAGCATCAGGAACCGCAGAAGCCCCTCGTCCATTAGTCACCTCCTTCGGCCCGGGCACTGGAGCCATTTGGCTCCAGGCGCACACCAAAGGCCCTGTGAACCCAGCTCTGGAATGTGGGGTGGATGTAGAGTATGATGGCCCCCAGGGAGGCGAGTATGATTCCGAGGTTGGCCCAGAGGCTGGAGTAGGGCGCGAGGTTGAGGGTGAAGAAAACCGGGAGGGGATAGAGTAGCATAATCCCTGCAGGGGTTATGGCGTCAAGGAGGAGGTGGGAGAGGAAACCCGTGCCAAAGGAGAATGAGAGCGAGCTGCCAAAGGCCAGGAAGAGGAAGACCACGCACACCATCATGAAGAATGGGGTGTGCACTATGCCCCTGTGCTCCAGGGGGAAACCGTAGTCAAGAAGAACATCGAGGTCCGCTATGGTCCCGCCTATGACGGCAGGGAGCCTGGGAATCCTGAGCAGGTAGGCCACTGCGAGGGAGAAGAAGAGGTGGGTCGGGGAGAGCATGCACTCACCTTTATGGTGGTGACGGGAAGGCTTTAATCATTGCCTTCTTTTCCTGACCCATCTCCCGTCACTCTTCTCATATGTGCGCTTCACAGCCGCCCAGGCCACCTTCATGGAGCGGGCCTCCTGGTCTGCCGTGCCTGCATAGCGCTCGTAGGCGCTGTTGAAGGCCTTCCTGAATATGCTCTGGGCCTTGTCAGGGAGGCTGTTCCTCACCGGGGCAGGGAGCTCAGAGTTCCTGGAGTAGGGCATGCTCTATTCTTGGAGAGGTGGGTAAAAAATGTGTGAGGACGGGCATAACGGTGTTATATCTGGCTGAGCAACAAGGAAACGGGAGGAGAAGCAAAAGCGTAGAATGGAAAGAACAAGCACTACTACTTGTAATTGACAAAAGCAAGATGCGGGTATTTCCCTGCATTAACCGGGTCAATTTCTGCTGCATCCGGGCCGGTGTCTATCCTTGCCAGGCAGTTTTCGAAAAGGGCTCCAGTGGTTATGGTGTGCTGCCTGCCATATTTAAGCCTGAAACCGTTTCCCTCTTCCTCGTTTGGCTCGTATGTCACGATTCCCTTCTCAGGGTCATTGTAGGTGTATGACGGGTGATGGTCGTGGCTCCTTACCATCAGGGTGTGGCCCTTATCTTTCATGGTCCTGAAATTCTTTGCATGGTCGTCCTCAGACCTGAGCCTAACCCAGAGGTTCTTCAGGCCCTTTGGGCCACCGGCAAGGCTATGAAGGTCGCCATCATACCCTCCATGAACCAGGATGCCATCATATTCATTCCCGTGTTTTTCACTATCAAGATTGAAACAGTATCTGTGCGGGGCAGTTCCGGACTTCCCGGAAAACACAAGCTCCTCCAAGAATTCCCTTGCAAGAGGGTCTCTCATTAGCTCCCTGTGGAGCTCGTCTATGGTCTTGTCCTGCATGTCAAGGGCACCTGAGTAAATCGACAGGTTTTTGAGAACAGCATGGTCATGGTTTCCCGGAACAGTGAGGACTTGGGTCCCATTTTTCCTTAGGTCATTCTCTATCTCCATGAACTGGCGGATGCTCCTGACCTGGTCGAAATCACCAGTACAAAGGACAACATCAAAGCCTTCATCTAGTATGGACTGACCCATTCCTTCCAGGTCTGTGCCGTGAATGTCACCGAACATCAGATATTTCATAACACCACCTTTGTTACTATTTTATAGTGACATAGAGGGTATATAAAGCTTTTGGTTTGCCGGGGTTTGTTGGTATAAAGGTGTTATATTGGCTCATTGGCCCGACATAACGGTGTTATATTTATAAATCCGCTCTCCAATTCTATTCCTGTAGAAGTGATTTCATGAAGCCCGTATGCGAGGTCATGGTGATGGAGGTTCTCCCTGGCATAAGGGCCATGGTGGCCAGGAAGCTCGTGGAGAAGCACGGCCTCTCCCAGAAGCGGGCAGCTGAGAAGCTGGGGACCTCCCAGCCCGCCATATCACAGTACAAGAGGGAGATAAGGGGCTCCAGGTTCAGGGCGCTGGAATCAAGCCCCATGCTCCTGGAAATGATTGATTCCATCGCCGAGAAGACTGCTACAGGAAAGCTAGACCACGACGAGATAAGCACTGAGTTCTGCTCCATCTGCAATTTCATGAAGAAGCAGGGCATCCTTTGTGAGTTCCACAGGAGGATGTACCCCTCTCTGGAGAACTGCACTGTCTGCATGGACGGCTAGGTTTTTTGGCATTTCCCGCTCTGGGCATTTCCAATTCTACAGAAGAGTGAGCGCGTACATTATCCCCATTCCTGCCATGATAACCAGGAGCTGGATTATCGCGGTGCCCCTGAAGGTGTCGCAGGATGACTTCTTGTGGAGCTCGGGCACCAGGTCCGTAAGTGCGATGTATATGAAACCGCCGGCAGCGAATCCCAGCAGGAAGGTGACAGAGCCCATTATGAAGGAGCTCGCCAGGATAGCGAAGGCCGCACCGAAGACGGCCGAAAGAGCGGTTATGAAGTTGTAGGCGATTGCCTTCTTCCTCGTGAAGCCTCCGTGTATGAGGACCCCGAAGTCGCCAATCTCCTGTGGTATCTCGTGGAGCATGACCGCGACGGTGGTGGCCATGCCAACGGGAATACTGGCAAGGTACCCGGCTGCGATGATGAGCCCGTCTATGAAGTTGTGGACCATGTCCCCGAAGAGGTTCATGTAGGCAAAGCTGTGGGGATGGCCCTCGCCAACCGGGTGGTGGCAGTGCCTCCAGTGTATGACCTTCTCGAGCGTGAACGACATCACAATCCCCAGAAGGACCGCAAAGGACAGCTCAGAAGTGAACCCGGCCTCGGCAGCCTCGGGAATCAGGTGAATAAACGCGCCGCCGAGCATGGTGCCGGCAGAGAAGCTAACCATGTATATCAGCATCTTCCTCAGGAGGCTGTCCTTGAGGGACAGGGTGCCTATGCCTATCAGGGATATCAGGCTGACCAGAAAAACGCTCGCGAATATCTCAAGGACTGCCATGATTATCTTTCGCTAATCTGCTATAAATATGCGGGAATACAATACTCTCATGAGAGCATGAGGTCAAAGCACATCATAGAGGCCAGAAAGATAACCAAGTGCTACGGAGAGGTCGGTGAGTGCGAGATAACTGTCCTAAAGGGAGTTGATGTCGATGTCAGGAAGGGGGAATTCGTGGCCATAATGGGCCCCTCGGGCTCGGGCAAGACCACCCTCCTCGACATCGTGGGGGGCCTCCTCAGGCCAACATCAGGGGAGGTGCTGGTGGACGGGGAGAGCCTGAACGGGCTCTCTGACAGCAGGCTGGCCAGGATAAGGGGAAGGAAGATGGGATTCATATTCCAGCAGTACAACCTCATTCCCAGCCTCACGGCAACAGAGAACGTGGAGCTCTCCATGCGCGTCAACGGAAAGGCGAGGGACCCGTCAAGGGAGAGGGCCATCAAGCTCCTGAAGATGGTGGGCCTGGGTCACAGGACCGATAACAAGCCCAGCCAGCTATCAGGAGGGGAGCAGCAGAGGGTGGCCATAAGCAGGGCGCTTTCAAACAGCCCTGAGATTATCCTGGGTGACGAGCCCACGGGCAACCTTGACACAAAGACTGGGTTCATGATACTTGACATACTCAGGGACCTCAACAAGAAGGAGGGCTACACCATTGTGGTGGTGACCCATGACCACAGGATAGGCAAGTACGCAGACCGCATAATCCACATGATAGACGGCAGGATAAAGGCTTAGCTGGCATATTAATATGGTCCTGCACAATAATAACATGAAAAGGTGTTTCGCTTGAAGGGAATGCTCCTCTCTGGTTTGATGATATTTCTTCTTGCGCCTGCTCTGGCGGCCGCCCAGACCTATTCTGACATGAACGTGGTCCTGACAGACCAGACCCCCAGCCCGGCGGAGCCGGGAAGGAACGCGGACATAGAGATTTCCCTCCAGAACAACGGACTCGGCCAGGCCAGCGGCATCTCAGTGGAGATAATCCCCACAGGCCCGTTCAGCCTGGTCAAGGGAGACAAGATAAGGACGTTCAACACCATAGCAGGCGACAGCAGCATAAGGCTCATCTACACACTTAAGGTGGACGACTCCGCGATTGCAGGCACCTATGACCTGGAATTCAGGATATATGACACTCTGACACCCCAGAACTATGTGACCAAGGAGGTTGAGGTCACGGTCATCGGGGACGTCAAGATTATTGTGGACGACGTGACCACTACGCCATCAGTGCTCGAGCCAGGGGGCAGCGCCACAATACACGTAACCATGAGGAGCGTGGGCACAGGGGACGCAAGGCAGTTCGAGGCTTCAATGAACTCCAGCGCTTCTGACCTGGTTCCTGTGCTCTCCGGGGGCAAGGTCTACCTGGGGGATTTCGGGGCCGGGACAGAGGTGACCATGGACTTCCTGTTCAACGTGGACCCTGACGCTGACCAGAAGACCTACCCGAGCACACTCACCATTTACTACAGGGATGAGAACAACCAGCAGCATTCTGAGGCTTTCACGATAGGGGTTCCTGTATCAGGCATTATAAGGTTCGAGCTAGTGAGCATTGAGGCAGACTACGAGGACGGCACCCTGGAGATAGAGATAGCCAACAAGGGAACAGGCGACGCCCAGTCTGTCGAGGCCAGGCTGGTGGTGGACGGGGAGACCGTGGGCATTGACTACCTGAGCTCTCTCAAGGCCACCAAGAAGACCACGCTGGACTTTCCACTGAGGCTGTCCGGGGAGGCTGAGCTGGTCATAACCTACACAGAGCCCGGGCTCGCAGAGAGGACACTGACCAAGGAGCTGGGGCCGCTGAACTTCGCCGCACCCAGCGGAGGGGGAATAACCACATTACTGTTCCTGTTAGGGGTCGTGGCCGTTGGCTACTTTGCCTGGAAGAGATTCTTCAGGAAGCCCGGGGCGAAGAAGCATTAAGCATATAACCCCGCTGTTCTCAAATGATTTAAAGGATTTGTTGTCATAAGGCTGATTCCGATGGTAAGGGTGACATTCACGCTCATAGGCCTGAACGCGGCCGTTTTCTTCCTCCAGCTCGCCTTCGGGGGCTTCACCGACCTCTTCGCGCTAACGCCTGAAATGGCCTTCTCAGGGGCTGCGTGGCAGTTCGTGACCTACATGTTCCTGCACGGCGGGTTCATGCACATAGGCATAAACATGTTCATACTCTTCCTGTTCGGGGAGATTGTGGAGAGGGCCCTGGGGGAAATCCGCTACATACTCTTATACATTATATCAGGCCTCGGGTCTGCCCTTGTTTACATAGTGCTCACCGGGTTCTTCGACTCCCCCATGCTCGGGACCCAGATGCTGGGGGCCTCAGGGGCTGTTTTCGGGGTCATGGCGGCCTACGGGCTCATGTTCCCCAGGGAGAAGATATGGGTACCCATATTCTTCATCCCGCTCCCGGCCATCACAGTGGTTTTCCTGTTCGCGCTGCTCGAGCTCGCCATGGGCCTTTTCGGCCTGGAGCAGGGCATAGCCAACTTCGGTCACTTCGGGGGCATCGTGACAGGAGTGGCCATGACATGGTACTGGAAGAAGACAGCCCGGCCAAGGAGCGATAGCGATAGAAGGAACTATGAGTTCTTCTGGCAATAAGCCTTTACAGGAGCTGCCACTTCCAAAAACGCTTAAGCCAAACTTATGTCTCTGCAATGGGTTCCGCGTGTGAAGCCGCAATGCACATCAGTCAGCCCTGAGGTAGATGTCACCAACCCCCTCCACATTGACCATTACAGAAGGGAAAGGTATGACCTTGCCTTCCCTCTTTGTCAGCCAGACGCAGTAACTCGCGTCGATGCGAGGGTTCTTTTCGTGAATCCCCTCAATCCTGGAGGTCATCATGTCAACCCTTTCCAAATACCTCTCCTGTAAATCAGGCCTTTTCGAGGCAATCCTCTCAAAAAAATCTTTCACATCATCCGGGCACTCGAAGCAGTACCTGTCCCTTACATCTATCCTCCTCTGGTGCCTGCCTCGGAAGAAGTTTAAAGAAGCCCTGAGATTGTCCTGGGACATGTCGCCCCTGAGCTTCAGCTTTGCGAGGGAGATAAGTCCATTCCTGTAAGTCATGAAGTCCCTGTATTCCATTCTGGGCTCGCTCAGGGGATAATTCTCCATATGAACCACCTTTCTGTGGTGAATATTCCATGATTTGGCATTCCTATTTATATACCCAAACCTATTCTTTAGCATGGCCGGCTACAAGAACAACCACAGGCAGGGCAGGGAATACGAGTTCGAGCCCAGGGGAGGCAGGTACAGCGGCATCCCCAAGACAACGGGCTATGTCGAGCCCATAGTCAACGGCGGCCTGGAATCGCCCGGCCAGCGCGCATTCTTCAGGAAGATTTCCCTGGAACCGATATTCTGAGTATCAGAGAAAAAATCATTGGAAGATAAATGGAGCCCCGTTTGATGCAAATCCCTTTTCCTGGAAAAGACCCCCTACATTATCCATTCCACGGTTTCCTTTCCGGATTTGACCTTCCTGCAGATTCCCCTGACGTCGTCCAGGGTTATGTCACGGCCGCCTATTCCCACGATGAAGCTTGAGAGAACGGGCCGGCTCTTTGCACCGTAGAGGCATGACCTTATCTCATCGTAAAGCGCCCCGTTTGCGCCCAGGGAGATGTCCTTCTCCATTACCCCCACTGATTCCACTCCCTCGAGGGCCTTCCTGAGCTCCTCGCCAGGGAACGGCCTGTAGCTCTTCATTTTGATGATTCCCAGGTCCTCCTTCTCAGCCACGGCCCTGGCTGTGCCCGTCATGGAGCCGATTGTGATTAAACAATGCTTCTTTCCCTTCATGCCTATCTCCTCTATGAGCCCGTTGCCGTACTTCCTGCCGAACCCCTTCCCGAAGTCGGTGTTGACCTTCCTTATGATGTCCTTGCTCGCAAGGAGCGCGTCATGGTTCTGCCTCTTGAAAATGGGGTAGTAGTGCGGGGTGGCCAGGGTGCCCATGCTCACGGGCTTCCTGGTGTCTATCTCGTACTTGGGCTTGTACTTGGGAACGAAGGATTTGACCTGTCCTTTGCCGGCGTACTCCACAGGTTCGTACACATGGGAAAGCATGAACCCGTCCATGCACACCATTATGGGAAGCTCGGCCTCCTGGGCAATCCTGAAGGCCTGTATCTGGGTGTCGAATGCCTCCTGCCCGTCCTCCACGTAGAGCTGAATCCATCCGTTGTCCCTCTGGGAGAAGGAGTCCTGCTGGTCGTTCCATATGTTGAGCTGGCCGGAGAGGGCCCGGTTGACCACGGTCATGGTTATGGGAAGCCTCATGGCTGAGGCTATGAACAGAATCTCGTGCATGAGGGCAATTCCCTGCCCTGAGGTGGCTGTGTAGGCCCTCATGCCCGCTGCCTGGGCCCCTATGCAGGCCGAGATGGCTGACTGCTCTGACTCCACGTTTATCTTGGTGGCCCTGACCTCACCGTCAGCGGCCATCTGGGACAGCTTTTCAGACACGTGGGTCTGGGGGGTTATGGGATATATCGCCATGACATCAGGCTCGCAGAGTTTCACGGCCTCCGCGACCGCATGCGAAACTTCGACTACATTTTTCGCCATAAAAATCACTTCTTGTCCATCTCCTGCTCAATCGCTTTGTGGGGGCACTCGCCCATGCATATCATGCAGCCCTTGCAGAAGTCGAAATTGACCACTGCTTTTTTCTTCCCGCCCACGGACTTAATCTCAATGCAGGCCTCAGGGCAGTAGTGTGTGCATATCCCGCACGCAACGCACTTCTCAGTGATTACGGGCCTGAATGTCCTCCAGGACCCTGTCTTGTTGTTCCTGGAAGATCCGGGCTTGTCTGCCACACCTCCAAGGTTTGGTCGCTTCTCTGCCATACATTCTCCTTCCGCTGCCTTCAGCCGGCATACGCTTCTGCACCATCCGGCCTTCATCGCATGAAGGCACTCCGGTGCGGATTGTTTTACTCTGCCTTGGTTTCCTCGTAGGCCTTCTTTATGAGCTCCTTGTTCTTGTCGGCAAGGACCTTTGGGAAGTTCTTCTCTATTGCATCGAGAATCCCGTCCAGCGTCACCAGGCCGGTGGTCTTCGCGAAAACCCCGAGTATTGCGGTGTTGACTATGTTCCTTCCCAGTATCTTCATGGCAAGCTCAGTGGCGTCGCAATAGTGGGTCTTGTTCCTGAATTCTGCGTCACCAGGCTTTCCGTTGATGATGATTTCCGTTTCTGGTTTCATGCCCTCTGTAATCTCAGGCAGACCGCAAAGGGTTGGGTCCATGATAATGACATAGTCAGGGCTGTATATCTGTGACCTTATGGTTATGGGCTCCTCTGATATCCTGGCGAATGCCTTTATGGGTGCGCCCCTTCTCTCCACGCCGAAGGCGGGGAAGCCCTGGGAGTACTTGTCGTCATGCCCTGCGGCCATTGCCAGAAGAGAGGCGGCTGTAACAGCGCCCTGGCCGCCCCTTCCGTGAATCCTTATCTCAATCATCAGTCTTCTACCCTTGCCATCTGTACCCGCAGGATCCTGAGAACGCCCTGCGGATTACCTAATCTTTTGTCATTCTAGGTTATAAATGGCTTGCCAGGGCAATGGCGAAAGTCGAACTCAGAATGATTTAAGAGGGTTGTCAGTAACTGCGGGCGTGTACTCTGGAGGGTATCCGAAATTGACTGCGTAGCCTTTCCTCTCAAAGTAGTCCATGACCACAAGTATCCTGCCCATGCCATAAAAATTCTTGTGGCCGACTCCATTGTCCCTACCACACGGCACACTACGCCAAGGCAGTTGTTATCCCAGATAAATGCTTCCATAACAGAGTCTCGCTAGAAACCCTTAAAAGGGGCTTATCAGAACCTGTGCCCCAGCCTCTCGAATATCTCCTTCATCTTCAGGGAATCCTTCCATGTTATGGGGCTCTCTGATATTATGGTGGCGTCCATGCCCCTTTCCAGTATTCCACGGGCAAGGGGCTCAAAGGGCGGGCTTCCGTCCAGCACCTTGTGACTGAGCTCGCCTTTCAGGCCGTAGTTGATGTTGGAGAAATGCACGTGGATGTGCTTGTGGCCTGCCTTCCTGATTTTGTCAAGGGCATTATCATAATCTATGTTGCCCCTGTTCCTTGCGTATAGATGGGCGAAGTCAACGCAGAATGAGCACCCGGTCTCCCTGGAGGCGTCAAGAACCTCGTCCAGTGTGCCCCACTGGGAGACCTTCCCCGTGGTCTCGGGGGCGAGCCTGACATCCCAGCCCTTCCTCTCGATATGCTCCTGCATGCCTTTCAGAGCCTCAATGACTATCCTGTGCACGTTATCCGGGGACAGCTTTCCGTAGAACGCAGCGTGGAACACGATGTCCTTTGCCCCCATGAGGTGGCCGCGCTCGCATGAGTCCAGGATTCGCTTAACGCTGGCCTTCCTCTTCTCATCCTCTGCCGAGGCCAGGTTCACGTAATAGGGGGCATGGATGCTGAGGCTAACCCCCTGCTTCATGGCCTCCTCGCCAACCTTCCTGGCCAGCTCAGGCCTCATGTGAACCCCCCGGACGAACTCCACCTCCATGCACTGGAGGCCGAGCTCCTTCACCTTCCCGATGCCCTCCAGGGTGCTGGAGGCAGGGCTTCCCGCGGGCCCGAGCCTTATCACTGCCATGCCTCCTCCTCCGCTGCCCTTATAATCTTCAGTGACTGCTTCAGGTCCTTCCTTCCTGAGAATATCTCCAGTGTCGCGGTCTTGCCATAGCCGAGCTTCATGAGCATCCCCATGACCTCAAAATAATCTATCTCACCCTGCCCCAGGCCCAGATGCTCATCAAACATCCCGGTGTTGTCAGAGAAATGCAGGTGCTCCAGCCTTTTTGGAGCCAGCCTCAGGTACTTCCTCACTCCGTTCATTCCCCCTTCCAGGAAGGCGTGCCCCACGTCCACGTGAACCCCCAGCCCAGGGACGCTGTCAATTATGCCTTTGTAGTCCCTGACGTCAGTGGTTTCGGGGTCAGGCATGTTCTCCAGGACAATGAGAATGCCCTTTCCATTCGCGTAAGATACGAGCTCCCTCATGCTCGCAGAGAAGTTCCTCAGGGCCACCCTCTTGTGTGCCCTGGACTGTTTGTACATGCCCGAAAGTAGAGGGCCGTGAACGTTCATTTTCCTGCACCCCAGGGACGCGGAAATGCCCGCGTACCTCTTGAGCACGGACAGCCAGGCATCCCTGACCTCACTGTATTCTGACCACAGGTCACTCCAGTAGGCGGTATGGCCCACAGGCCCGTGCGGGAAGGTCTTCAGGGAATCGAGCAGCCTCTTCCTGTTCTTTTCCAGCAGCCTCTCGTGGCCCCCTGGAATCTCCATCCCGATTTCGAGGTAGTCGAATCCCATCTTCCTCGCGGCCATGGCCTCCCTGATGATGTTCCTGGACGGATTGGTGGTCATCCCGTAGCTTATAGTTCCCATTATCAGGATTTGGTTCCCGGCGTTAAAAAGAGCGGGCTTATATGATGAAGCCCAGCTTGAGGAGAATCTCCAGTGTTATTATGGCCCCGCAGGCTATGGCAACGTGCTCGGGCCTGAACTTTATCCTTTCCTTTGACTCGTCGAAGTACCTCACGAGCCCTGCAGTGCTCTGTGGCATCTGGACCTTGTTCTTCTTGGCCATGTTATCACATTCGTTCTCCGGAGTTAAATATGAGTGTGTGCCGGGAATAGCCCGCTTTCTGTTGACCCGCACCCAGTAAAGGGGTATTGGGACCGTGGCATTTGTCTGCTGCGCTTAAAGCTTGCACCCCTGCATCGCCAGGCATTCTCACCAGGCCCCTGCCTCTCAGCTCAGGCTCGAACGTAGCCCGCTTTCCCTTACGGGAAAGGAGTACTCCAGTGCGTCGCCGCACGGTCCATGCCGTCAAAGCTCTGCAAGGGCGGTTTGCTCTCTGCTCCTGGCGCGGACTTCTCAGCCCCCGCATCCCTGCGGTGCAGCCGCACCCGAATCGCTCCGGATGCATGGGTGAGCGGAGCTTCCCCCCGGCCTTTTTACGGGAGCTCCTCTCGCACGACCTTCACCGAAGCGAAGGGGGCGTAAGGGGCAGCACCCGCGTCCTCAAAAACGCCGGCGAAAAACCCGCACCAAAGACCGGGAAGCCATGTACCCGGCTCACACGATTAGCTGTTGAACAGGGGGTTTATAAATGTTCACTCGTCCTCAAGGCCATGATTCCCAAGGTAATCCTCAGAATACAGGTCAATCATGATTTTAGTGTATTCGTCTCCGATGGTTTCATCCCTGCCTGATTCCAGAGATATCCTTCCCTTGTGCTCGTTGACAATTGTGTTTTTTACCAAATGGAGGCCAAGACCGGTGCCCTCTCCGTGAAACTTGTCGAATACTCTTTCCCAGTTTTCAGGCGGCACGTAGCTCTTCGTGTTCCAGCAGACAAGCCTGTGACCGATCTCCCTTCCTTCTTCTACAATGGGCTCCTGTCCTGTAGATACTGTCAAGCCTTCCTTCCCGTGACTGAGCGCATTCTGTATAAGATGAAAGAATACGCTCTGCATCCTTCTTTTGTCGCAGAAAATTAAGGGGTCATCATCAGAAGAGACCTCTCTTTTATATGTTGCTCCCTTAGTCCTGAACTTCGGCTGGAGAAGTGACACCACAGGTTCCACAATATTCTTGCTGTACATATGGCTGTCCCATAAGAATGGAGCACCTGCTTCTGCTCTCTCGATATTGAGCAGGGTCTCGGCATTGCTCAGGACGGCGTCTCTTGCAGTATTCAGTGATTCGATAAGCCTCTGGGCCCTTTCGTAATTGCCCTTTTCCATATGCCTCTCGACAGCATCAGTAACCGCCATACCGTCCAGGGCATTCTTGAGTGCATGAATCACATTGTGTCCCCTTTCTGCAGATTCCTTTGCAGCGTCCCTTGCATTTACCGCAGCTGTCTGGTCATTGAAGGATATCCCCACATTGTTCCCGAGGTTTGAGAGTGTCATGTGATAGTGGAACGGACCCATATTGAAATCCATTTCATAGCAGCCAATCTCCCCTTTATGAACCATGCCGTATATCTCCCTGAACCTGGAACTGAATTCAGAATCAGCTATTTTGTCAACGAATTCAAGCACATTCCCTGTGCAGGATTCGTACCCTATGCGCTCAAAGAACTCTCCGTACCTGGAAAGGTCTCCTAAACATTCCCCGGTCTCGCATGCAACCATGAATGCGTGCGGATTGCTCCAGTTCACCTCTCTAGGTTCCTCTATCTTATAGCTCATAACAATCAACCATTGATGAAAAAGCTTTTAAGGGGAACGTTTAAACGCGCGCCTTCTTCTTTTCCTTCTTTACCTCGTCCTTGAGCTTGGGAAGCCTCATGAGGAACCCGCAGGAAGAGCACTTTATCGAGAAGGGCCTTTTCCATTCGCTTTCTGTCATCTCTTTGTGCCCGCACTCGGGACAGGTGTACTTGACCTTGGCTATGCTGGACTCGTTGGGCACGAGCACGCCGATGTTTCCCTTCTCCTCGCCTGCCTTGCTGAGCAGCACCCTGTTGGTTATGTACCTGTAGTTTCCCATGGAATCACTTTTGAATCGCCTTTATTTAAAATTTCAATTGTTTTTTTTGTAACTAGATAATAGTTACTGAGCTGGTATATAAAGATTGCGGTCACTCCTCCTGTTCAGGGTCCAAGGGAACGAGCTCCTCTATCTCTTTCATCATCCTCTCGCTCCAGGAATCACTGGTCTCCTCCGCCCTCACCATGTAGACATTGCAGGCCCCGTCCTTCAGTTCAAGGATGTACTTGTCATGCCATCGCCCTCCGACAGCCACCCTCTCCTGGATTCTCATGGACCAGCCACTGTAGGCTCCCTGCTCAACCGCCTGTTTGACTATCTCGAGGAAGTCCTCCCTGCTCCCCAGGATTCCGCCGCCAGGTATTCCCCTGGCCGGGTATGATGGGCCCATGAAACCGGAATAGCACGAAGTCTTAAATCAGTTAGCCGTGCTCAGTAGTATCCCTCGGAAACAGGGTAGGAGCCTGATAATCTGATGCCGAGAACAGGCTCGCCGGGCTGGGTCAGCCTTTCCATGATGCACTCCCGTATAAGGCTGAGGCAGTGAGGGGAGAGTATGCTGCACTCCTTTTCCGGGTAATAGCTGTCTGCGCACCTGGGGCAGTATCTCCTGAACATGTCAGCATCGATGAGAGGGGCCATGGGCTCACCTTTGAGGCTTGTCCTGTATCCTTATAAGCCTAACGATTGCTCTTCTTTATGCTCATCCTCATGAGGTCCTTGGCTATGGTTGTCCTCCTGAAGATGGGGATGGCCTCATCCCTCAGGGGCTTGAGGTCTGTGTAGCGCCTTGAGAAATGGGTAAGCACGAGCTCATGAACACCGCATTTCTTTGCGAGCCTGGCAGCGGCCTTGACGTCGCCATGCATCCTTTCCTCGCTCTCCTCAAGGAACGTGGCGTCGTGGATGAGCAGATCAGCTCCCTGGCAAAGGGTCTCCAGGTTTTTGCAGGGCTCGGTGTCGCCTGTATATCCCACCTGAATGCCCTTCTTTATGTAGCCCACGTCCTCGAGCCTTATGGTCTTCCCTTTCAGTGTGATTTTGCCGTTCCGCTTGAGCTTCCCCACAAGCGGGCCCTCTTCCAGGCCCACCTTGTTGGCCTTCTTTATGTCAACGTTCCAGACGTCACCCTCATGGAATGCATAGCCAACAGAAGGCACGCTATGCTTGACTGGAATGGAGAAAATGGAGTATCCCTTTCCTTCATGGACAAGTGTCATGGAGTCCCCCTGGTAAGGAACGTTATGTGGGATCACCCTGAACCTCGGGCCCCAGTAATCCAGGTCCAGCAGGTCAGAAACGAACCGCTCGGCCTCTGGTCCGTAGATGTGCAGGGGCTTCTTCCTGCCCTCCATGTTCATGGTCTGCATGAGCCCTATGAGGCCTGCCCAGTGGTCAGCGTGCCAGTGAGTAATGAATATGCTGGAAATCTTCATGAAGCTGGCCCTGGCCTTCATCATCTGCCTCTGGGAGCCTTCCCCGCAGTCCCACAGGAAGGCATCCTCTCCGTACTGGAGCCATATACCCGCGGGATTCCTGTTCTTGCTCGGGACTCCGGAGCCTGTTCCAAGGAAAACTATGTCCAGCATGCTGTCACCTGATTAGAATTGGTTCCAATCTGTTAAAAAGCGCATAAGTTATGGGCCATGAGCACTAAACATGCTTGCAAGCTAACCTGTTGATGAAGAATACCAGGAAAGGGCGGAGAGCCTAGCCTGCCCTGAGCTGCGCCCAGAGCACCCTGGAGACAGCACTGTTACCCACAACGCTCAGCGTCTCCTTGAGATGGGGATTGTCGTCAGTGGTGTTGATGGTGAGGTTCTCTGTGTAGGACTCGCTCAGTTCCCTCTCCAACTCTGACAGCCTTTTTACGCTCATGTTCTCACTCCGACTCTTAAGACCTGAAAAGCACAAAGCGACCCGTTTTCTTCGGGGAGCACGCCCTTCGTAATGGCCTGATTAGAATTAGCAAGGGGGTTTAAATAGTTTTCTCCCGGATTTGCGAGTGAAAATCACTTTTGTTTCTCTTCGAGCACCAGCCTGGTGGTTTTCCCGTACTCCAGCTTCTCGATGCTGTGGGTGAACATGAGGTCCCTCTCGATGGGCCTGAACCTCTCGGGAATGACTGCGTAGGCCACCCCTGACCTCAGGGAGAGGCCCTTGTCCTTCTTCCTCTTCCAAATCCTGCTGTTCAGGGCCACGAGCTCGCCTGGTTTGAATGGAAGGGGCTTTCCCTCTGTCCTGAGTGGCCCGGGGAAGCACTCGCGCTCTATCCGCTTTCCCCTGAGGTCATGGTATATCCTGTGGGTGGAGAAGCAGGCCACTGGCGACAGCAGGAGCAGCACCGTGTCCAGAACATGGTTCAGGGTGAACAGAGCGGCGTTCTGCTCCGCCCTGCTGAACTGGCCTGACTGGTTGTATGCCCTGTTCTTGACCAGCTCCAGGTAGTGCGAGGCAAATGCCTCCCAAACAAAGTTCTTTATGTTCACCAGGGGCTTGTGGAAGTCGAACTCATAATAGCTCTTCAGGGTTGACTCCACCAGGGCGTTGAGCTCCCTGATTATCCACTCGTCAAGGGGCTGGAGTTCCTTCTTTCCCCTCGGTGCAGGGAACCCGGAAACGAACCTGGCAACGTTCCAGAGCTTGGTCAGGAACTTGCTTGCGCTCTCTATCCTCTCGAATGAGCACCTCAGGTCAGTGGTGGTGATGTTGCCCTCCAGGGCGCACCAGAGCCTGAAGGTCTCTGCGCCGAATTTGTCAATGACCTCCGCGGGGTCCAGGGTGTTGCCAAGGCTCTTGGACATCTTCTTGCCGTGCTCGTCAACCACGTGCTGGTGAATCCAGATGTTCTCGAAAGCGGGCTTTCCTGTAAGCTGGTACACCCTGAGAAGGGTGTAGTAGAGCCATGTCCTTATGATGTCCTTTCCCTGGGGCCTCAGGGAGGCAGGGGAATGCCTTTTGAAGAAGGCCCCCTCGTGGTCGTAGCCCATTATGGCTATTGGGGATATGGAGGAGTCGAACCATGTGTCAAAAACCCTATCCTCTCCTCTGAAATCAGTGGAGCCGCACTTTGGGCAGGACTCCACAGGTGGGTCATCCTTCCAGGGGCGGTAGTACTTCCCCTTTGGCGGGACTATGGTCTCACTGCACTCTTTGCAGTACCACAGGGGAATCTCAGTGGCGTATATCCTCCTCCTCGATACAGCCCAGTCCATGCTCAGGGCATTCATCCAGTCTACAAGCAACTGCTTGGACCTTGGGGCGAAGAACCTTGTCCTGTCTGCCACGTTCCTTTTCAGAGGGGCCTTCCAGTTCAGGGACTCGAGGTAGTATTCGTCGAGCTCTATGAACTCCAGGGGGTCCTTGCTTCTCTCGCATATGGGAGTCCTGTGGCTGACCTTCTCGGTCTTCTCCACGAGGCCTCCATCAGAGAGCCTTTTACTGACCTCTTTCCTGGCTTCCCCAACCTTCATGCCCCTGAGGAAGCCGGCGTGCTCGTTCATCCTCCCGTTCTTTCCGATGGCTATCACGGGCTTGAGCTTCATGTCCCTGAAGAAGAGGATGTCAGAGTAGTCGCCGAAGGAACACATCATTGCCATTCCTGTGCCCTTTTCCGTCTTGGCCTGGGGGTGGGCCCTGATGGGAACCTCCTTCCCGAATAGGGGGGTTATGGCGTGCTTTCCCTCCAGGTGCCTGTATCTCTCGTCATCAGGATTGAATATGACCATTCCGCACGTGCATATGAGTTCAGGCCTGGTGGTGGCGATTACTATTTCCTCCCCTGTCTCCCTGACCTTCCATTTCACATGCACGAAATCAGAGGGAATCTCCGCGTAGTCAATCTCAGCGTCAGCTATGGTGGTCTGGCACACAGGGCAGTAGTTGGAGACGCGTTTGTCTTTCTTGATGAGCCCCTTGTTCCAGAGGTCGATGAAAGTGGACTGGGTCATCCTCCTGTAATCATCGGAATCGGTCTGGTAGGCATCTCCTATTCTTGTCCCGGTTTCCCAGGAGTTGTAGGTGTGCCCAAGGCGGTAGAAGGAATCCAGGCTCCTGGTGGTCATCTCCTCGAGTATCTTCTTGCAGGCCTCCACGAACTCCTCCCTGGTGTTTTTCTCGATGGAAACCCCGTACCTCTTCTGGGCGGCCATCTCGATGGGAAGCCCGTTCCTGTCCAGGCCCAGGGGGAAGAGCACGTTGTGGCCGGTCATCCTCCTGAACCTGGCTATGTAGTCCATGATGGTGTAGGTCACGGCATGCCCCATGTGCACAGGGGCGTTGACGTAAGGGGGCGGGGTGTCAATGGAGAAGAGCTTTCCGGGCTTCTTTGGGTCGAAACTGAAGGCCCTTTCCTTCCTCCACATGGCCCTTATGGGCTCCTCGAAGGCAGGGTCCCACCTCTTGCCATCTAACTTGGGCTTACTTTTCTCATGCTTCTTGCTTTCGGCCATCAAATGCACCTGGTTCCTATATAGTTGGTAAAGAAACCAATATAAAGAATTTCAGGATTCAGTACTGCTTGCCCACGTAGACCACGTGTCTGGCAGGCTTTCCGCACACAGCGCATTTTCCAGAGGCCTTCTCTTTCTTGTCAGCCCGCTCGCCCCTTACGTCCCCGTGGAGCTCGTCCTTGATTCTCTCAGCGCAGGGCACGCCCTCTATTCCCGTGGAGCAGAACCCGCAGCGCACGAAGCCTCCCTTCTGGAGGGCATTTTCCAGCTCCTTCATGTCTTTGGCTTCATGGATGTTCTCCCTGAAGAAGGCGTCTGCCTCCTTTCTGAGGTTCCTGGTGAGCAGCTCACCCTCTTCACCAATTACCCTGGCGAGGCCCTTCGCGGGGACGCTCTTCTTGTCGCCGGTATCCCTCCTGACCAGGGTGACGCTCTTGTCCTTGGCCTCCCTGGGGCCTATCTCAAGCCTTATGGGCACTCCCTTCATCTCCCACTGATTGAACTTCCACCCAGGGGTGTAGTCGCTTTCGTCCACTTCTGCCCGAAGGCCCTGGTCAAAGAGGGAGTCCTTTACCTCCCTGCAGTATCTCGCGACAGCCTCCTCGCTCTTCGGGTTGATGGGAACTATAACGGCCTGAAGGGGGGCAATCCTGAACGGGAACCTAAGGCCCTTGTCGTCCCCGTGAAGTGCTATCACAGAGGCGATAATCCTGGATATGGCAGGGCCATAGCAGGTCTGCCAGCCGTGCCTCTCCTTCCCTGACTTGTCCGAGAACTTTATGCCAAAGGGCTTGGAGAAGTTCTGGCCCAGCAGGTGGGTTGATGGCTGCTGGATTATCTTCCTGTCAGGCATGAGGCTGTCAGCTGCGAAGGTGTAGACGGCGCCAGGGAACTTGTCCCACTCAGGCCTTTTCATGAACATGAAAGGCACCCCGAATTCCCTGTGCATGACGGCCTCTGTAATGTCCATGTCCTCCCTCACCTGATCCTCGGCCTCCTTCAGGGTAGCGAACACGTTGTGCGCCTCTACCCAGTGGAACTCCCTGCTCCTTATGAATGGCCTGGTGGACTTTGTCTCGTGCCTCCAGACCTGGCAGCGCTGGTAGAGCTTGAGCGGAAGGTCCCTCCATGACCGCACCCACTTGGAGTACATTGTGTACATTGCTGTCTCGGATGTGGGCCTCATGGCCAGCTTCTCTGTGAGCTTGTCAGAGCCGCCGTGCGTGACCCAGAAAACCTCGGGAGCGAAGCCCTCCACGTGCTCGGCCTCCTTCAGGAAGTTGCTCTCGGGTATGAGTGCAGGGAACCAAATGGGCTTGTGCCCCCTTCTCTGCATCTCCCTCTCCTGGGCTTCGTACATGGCCTCCATGGCCAGAACGGACCAGTGCCTGAACACAACGAAACCCTTGACGTTGTAGCGTATGTCAGCGAGCTCGGCCTTCTGGATGACCTCAGAGAACCATTCGGAGAATCGGGACTTGGGTGTAGTCATGCCCACGAACTCCTCCCTCTGTTCTTCTTTCTTGCCTGACATGATTGACAACACCTTTGCTTGATATTAATTATGAACAGGGAATCTTATATTTAAAGAATAAATCACAACCCTTCCTTGCTGGTTCCCTGGTGAAGTGCCATGAAATACGACATCGTGCTCAATCTCGTTCACATAGGATGCAGGAACAAATGCGTATTCTGCGGGGAGGGAACCAGGATGGGCCAAAAAGAAGCCGACATCCTGGCCCAAAGGGAACTCGGAAAGCTGAAGTCCATCAAGGACCCGGGACAGGTAATGTCTATACACGTTTCGGGGGGCGACCCCATAGAATATCACGATTTCCTTGGGCTGCTGAGGAGGATAAAGGAGCTCACGAACATCAAGGTATCCCTTTTCAGCCACTGCATGGCATTCGAGGACTACAGCTTCCTGAAGGAGGCCCTTGACATCGGGGTGATAAGCTTTATCCAGATTCCGGTCTACGGGCACAATGCAGAAGTCCATGACTCTGTCACCAGGAACCCGGGCAGCTTTGACTCCGCCATGAGAGCCATCAGGAACCTTAGAAGGCTTTCATTCAGCAACCTGCGGGTGCAGAGCCTGCTGCTGAGGCAGAACCAGGAGCATATAAGGGAACTATTTGCATTCAATTCCGGGCTTGCGCCTGAGATGAGCTTCATGCTCCCGTGCATACCCTCCATGAAGAGGGAATACATGAAGGCGTACGCTGATAATGCGCCTGACCTGGGCAAGGTTTCATCATCCCTTCGGGAAGCAGGGGACGAATTCGCTGCATCAGGTGCAAGGAACATGGTCTACTTCTTCGACATCCCCTTCTGCGTGTCGGGCTTTGGCCCTGAGAACACGGGTTTCAGCAACGAGCTCGAGAAGAAAGCCCCCAGGGCCTACGAATACCTTGAGCTCGAGAAGAGTAATGTGGACAGGAAGATAATCGGCAGTGAAACAATACCATCATACAGGCTCCTCTCAAAGACACTGGAATGCCGGGGATGCATCTACCAGGATGTCTGCCACGGAATCCAGCTCCCTTACATCGACCTCGGCCTCTTCAGGGCAAGGCCAATAGAATCCGAAATAAGCAAGTACAACCAGCAGCGGTTTTAAATATTCGTTTTTGTTCCTGATTACGGTTAAAAAAACAAATAACAAACATTATTCTGTGATACCTTGAAAATTCTGCTATTGAATCCCCCCAGGGTGAAAGGCTGTCCTGTTGTAAGGGAAGACGGGTTCGAGCACAGGGATTTTGACTCTGTATACCCACCCCTCAGCCTTCTTCATTCATATTCTGTAATCGATGAAAAGGACCACGAAGTGTTCCTCTTTGATGCGAACGGGATGGACAAGAGCATCAGGGAGACCTTAAGGCTTGCGAAAAGCGTTTCTCCTGATATCATTCTGGGAAGGTTTGCATTCGACTCAATGAAAGAGGACATGGAGATGCTGACAATGGCAAAAGAAGCTACCGACAGCATCCTGGCCGTCAGATGCAAGATTGTCTCTGAAACAGCATGGCTCAGAGAAGATGTAATGTCCAGGTTCCGGACCATTGACATATTCATGGACTCAGACATCGAGGATGTTGCTTGTGAACTGGCTTCGGTTGTCAATAAAGGATGCAGCCTTTCAAAAGTTAAGGGAATAACCTTCAGGGTCGGCAAGAAGACAGCTACTACTGAGAAAGCCTGCAAGAGGACGACTGGCACATACCCGTCATATGAAGCTCTCAGAGACCTTAAGCCCTATGGAACATCAAGTATGCGGAAGGATTTCGGGATTTTCCTTTCAGGAGCAGGATGCCCTTTCTCATGCTCATTCTGCGGCTACAGGAAAAGCCCGTACAAGCCACTGGATTTAAGGATTACCATTGATGCGTTGGAAAAAGCATCAGGTATGGGCATGAAAAGAATGTGCTTTTTTGACCCGGTCTTCTCTCTTGACAAAAAAAGGACAGAAAGACTCTGCTCAGGCATTATTGACAGGGGATTGAAGCTGGAATGGAGCTGCCAGACAAGGACTGATATGATCAGCAGGGAGCTGCTGAAGATAATGAAAAAGGCCGGATGTGTGTCAATAAGTTATGGAATAGAGTCAGGCTCCCAGCGGGTGCTTAACTTGACCGGAAAGGGAACAAACATAGCACAAACCGAAAAGGCAGCGAAGCTCACAATGATGTCAGGCATGAGAGCATACCTCAATGCCATGATCGGCCTTCCCGGGGAGACAAAGGAGTCCCTGGCAATGACAGGCAGGCTGGTCAAAAAAATAAAACCTGACTATTGCCAGTTCTGCTACACAGTACCCTTCCCCAACACTCCTCTGTACAGGCATTTCAGGGAAAGGGATGAAATCACGTCATATGACTGGTCAAGATACAACCCCCTCGAGGAGCCCGTTATTTCAACCAAGAGCCTTCCTGCATCTGAGATGAAAAGACAAAGGGACAGTCTGTACAGGGAGATGTTCACCAGCCCGAGGTTCATGGCAAAGAACATCATGGGCTCGAGCCGAACGAATATGGCTTCGAGAGCAAGGGGATATGCTGAAAGGGTCATCGGATTCAGGCCAGGAAAAGGCTTACGCTAATGCTTCAGTGATTCGTAGAGTGACTTGTAAAGCGGGTTAATCTTCTCGCTGCTGAAAAACTCTAATGCGATATGCCTTGCATTTCTGCCCATCCTATCCGAAAGTGCAGGGTCCCCCAGAACCTTGTTGATGCCCAAGGCAAGGCTTTCAGGACTCCCGGGCTTGGCCAAATAAGCGCTATCGAGGTGCTTCAGGTAATGGGAGGCCTCCCCCAGTCCGGAACAAACCATAGGCATGCCAGCGGCCATGTATTCTATCATCTTAAGCGGGCATCTCGCACGGTTGAGGGGCTTGTCCCTCATTGGGATTATACCAACCCCGCACTCCCTGAGGCAGGATAACACATCATCCCTGGGGACCCTTCCCTTGAACTCAACATGCGGGGAGATTCCCCTGTCAGAGACCATCCTCTCCAACGCCTTCCTGTAGTTCCCGTCACCTACGAAAACAAGCCTGGCATCCTTATACTTCTCAAGGACTCTGGGCATGGCATCAATCGCTATGTCCAGGTCATACTCGCTGTCAAGACCGCTCAGAACCAGTATTGACCTTGGAAACCTCTCGGTATGGGGGTTGAAAGCTTCGAATTCATTGGGACTGAACTGGTTTGGTATGAGATGGAGGTTGCTGTGTCTGGAGAACTTCCCTGAAAGGTAATGGCTGCAAACTGAGAGGGCGTCAAAAAAGAAGGGAAACCTTCTTTCCATTACATCAGCAACCGATGCAAGTATTGGGTTTATATATGAAGCAGAGGCCTTTCCTCCCCTTCCGAACAGGTCATCACAGTCCAGAGCAACCTTTTTTCCCAGTAGAGTCTTGGCGATTAGGCCCTGCAGCAGGGATGCGGGCTGTGTCGTGAAGAAATGGATGACATCTGGGTCGAATTTCCTTAGCTCCGACACAGTGCGAAGTGTTGATGCAGCAACGGATAATAGCGAGGCCACTGCCCCCAGCCGCCTGACACTCCCAAAAATGGGGTCCAGGTGGGGGGCCTGTCCGGTGTACGTGACATCAACTCCCTTGACATTCACCCTCCTCTCCCGGAGGTTTCTGAAGTCAGCTGAGGGACCGAATATCCTTGCCTCCCAACCCTTTTCCTGAAGGAAACCGGCTACTCTGAGCATCCTGTGCTCGAACAGGGCATTCGCCCTGCCAAGATGCGTGCCTGAGACAAGGGCTATCCTCATTAGAATATTCAATCCATGAATCTTAAATCTCTACTCTAGTCATGCTTGATTTGAAGGCCGCTTTTTAAATATTCCCCATGACACCATTACTCCATGCAGGAGATTGCAAGGGGGGCAGAGGCCGTGCTCTCAAGAGAAGGGGAAAGGCTGGTCAAGGACAGGATAAGCAAGGGGTACAGGGTCCCGGAGCTGGACAAGAGGCTCAGGGGCATGAGGACCAGAACAGAAGAGAGGATGCTCTCCAGGGCCCGCAGGGCAGGGGTGAACGCGCCCATTGTGTGGGAGAGCGGGGACTCCAGACTGGTCATGGAGTGGCTGGAGGGGCCCACGGTCAAGGAGAGCCTCAACGGTCTTCCCCGAAGGGAGCGGCTGAGGGTTTACGAGGGTATTGGAAGAGCCACGGCCGGGCTCCACAAGGCAGGCATCATGCACGGGGACCTCACCACATCGAACATGATTCTCACACAAAGGGAGGGGGGCAGGCAGGTTAACATAATCGATTTCGGCCTGGCCAGGACCTCCAGGAGGGAGGAGGACCACGCCGTGGATCTCTATCTTCTGAACGAGGCCCTGAAGGCCGCACACTTCCGGTTTCAGGATGAGGCATGGGAAAACATTATAAAGGCTTATAAATATAATTATACAATCGCACATAAGGTTCTGGAACGCCTCGGCAAAATCGAGAGGCGCAGGCGATACCGGGGCGAATAACTCAAGCTCCCTGAGGCCTGGGTACGCAGGAGCCGTGCCGGTTCCCAGGGGACCGGACAGCGAGGGAGCGCATGCAGGCGCGAGGGAACGTGCAAGGAAGCAGAATCCCACCGGAATGAAAGTAGATGCAGAGCACCTGAGTCGCGCCGGAATGTATGCCGGCTGAAGGCCGGATGGTGCAGAAGCGTATGCCGGCTGAAGGCCGGATGGTGCAGAAGCGTATGCCGGCTGGGCCGGAGGGAAAGAATATGACAGATGAAAAGGCTGAGAAGCAGGAAGCGGAGAAAAAGGAAGAGCAGTCCTACACAGCCACTGCCATAGAGCAGAAGATTGACCTTCCTGAGAGGAAAATTCCCAGAAAGAGGCTGATGAGGGACGAGACTGATGTTGTCAAGGAGGATGAGCCAGAGGAGGCTCAGGAAGAGGCCGTGAAAGAGGCCGAGCCCGTTCTCAGGCAGCTGCAGAGGGAAAGGACCCCTGACTGGCTTCCAAGGACAGAACTCGGGCAGAGGGTGCTCAAGGGAGAGTTCAACACCATAGAGGACGTGCTCAGGTCAGGGGAGCTCATACTCGAGCCCGAGATAGTGGACTTCCTGGTCCCTGAGCTCAAGAACGAGATCGTCTACATAGGAGGTTCGCCAGGAAAGGGCGGAGGAATCAGGAGGACAGCCACCAAGAGGACAGTGAGGATGCACAAGTCCGGAAGGAGGTTCAAGCTCAGTTCTGTGATATCTGTCGGTAACGAGGACGGGATAGTTGGCATAGGAAAGGCGTCCTCCAGGGAGCACAAGACCGCCATAGAGAAGGCCCTGGAGCAGGCCAAGCTCAATGTCATAAGCGTGAGGAAGGGATGCGGTTCCTGGGAGTGCGGATGCGGAGGGGAGCACTCAATACCCTTCAAGACCCAGGCCTCAACAGGCTCTGTCACAGTAAGGCTCATACCGGCCCCCAAGGGCATGGGAATAGTGGCGAGCGACCCTGTCAAGAAGGTGCTCACCCTGGCAGGGATAAAGGATGTGTGGGTAAAGACCAAGGGCAACACGCATGCGAGGGCCAACCTTATCTCCGCTGTATTCGAGGCACTGAGGAACCTGAGCAGGACCAAGGGAGACCTCTGAGGTGATTGTCATGTATGCTGTTATAAGGATAAGGGGCTCTGTGAACGTTCCCAGGGCCACCGAGGACACGCTCAAGATTCTGAGGCTGACCAGGGTGAACCACTGCGTGCTGGTTCCCGAGACCCCTGACTATGATGGCATGCTCAGAAAGGCAAGCGGCTACGTGACATGGGGAAAGGTATCTGGCGAGACAGTGGAGAAGCTCGTGGCCAGGAGGGGAAGGCTTCCAGGGGACGCGAGACTGGACTCCAGGAGTGCCAAAGAAATAAGCAAAAAGCTGGAGAAGGAGGGATTCCTCAAAGAGGCAGGCATAAAACCGGTTTTCAGGCTCTCTCCGCCCACAAAGGGATACAAGTCCGTCAGGATGGCGTACCCCAGGGGAGACCTGGGAAACAGGGGAGACGCCATAAACCAGCTGCTCAAGAGGATGATTTAGATGAGGCCAAAAAGCAACAAGTCAAGGGGAAGCAGGACCCAGGGATACGGCTCCAGCAAGAAGCACAGAGGAGCGGGCTCCAGGGGCGGAGTGGGCCGCGCAGGCATCACCAAGCACATGAAGCTCCACTTCAAGAAGAAGGGCATACAGGTGGGCTCCAGGGGACACAAGACCATGAGACAGAGGAAGCTGAAGCCGGTCGTGAAGTCCGTGAACCTCAGGGACCTGGAGAGGCTGGCCGCAGGCAGGAATGAAATCATACTCAGGGAGTTCGGGTACGACAAGGTGCTCGGGACAGGTGAAATCAGGACCCCCCTCAGGGTCATAGCAGGGTCGTTCTCGGCAAGAGCCGCGGAGAAGATAGAGGCAGCAAAGGGAGAGGCGGTCAGGGACGAGTGAACCCTGGCTCAACAATTTTAATACAGGGATCAATTATTTGATGAAGGTGCGGGCAGATGACGTCAAGAGCAGATGCTTATATTGGAATTCTAACAAGGATACCGGGCATTTCTGAGCCCACACAGAGGCTCTCATTCAAGGGCAAGCTCAAGTGGACAGGTCTAATACTCATTCTCTACTTCATCATGGCGCAGATAACGGTTTACGGCGTTGCGCCAGGCACATTCGAGCAGCTCAGGTACCTGGAGATTCTCCTGGGCTCGAGCTTCGGCTCGCTCATGACCCTGGGCATAGGGCCCATAGTCACGGCGTCCATAATCCTCCAGCTCATGGTGGGGTCCAAGATCATCCCTTGGGACCTCAAAACCGAGAAAGGGAAGATGATGTTCCAGGGAACACAGAAGCTCCTGGCCATCATACTCTCTGTCGTGGAGGCAATTATCTACGTGTCTCTTGGCGCTGTGGCTGCTCAGCCCGGATTTGCTGCCATTGTCATTGCCCAGCTGGCAGTAGGCGGCATAATCGTCATATTCATGGACGAGGTCATATCCAAGTGGGGCTTCGGC
>CAZSLL010000017.1:0-27823 GCA_964607835.1 uncultured archaeon
GCAGAAGCGGTCAGCTCTCGTAAGCGGGGAATCCTGTCCCCGGCGTACACCTTTTACGGAAGCTACCGCTTTCTCCAGAAAGGCGTCCGAAAAATATATATTCTGTTCCCCCTGCTTAAAGGAGAGCTCACTCAATCCTGACGCTGTTTATGGTCACGGGCTCGACCGGCCTGTCCATGGAATCTGTGCTGACCCTGCCTATCTCCCTGACCACTTCCATTCCCCCGGTCACCTTGCCGAACACGGCGTGCTTGCCGTCCAGCCAGGGCGTGGGGGCAAGGGTTATGAAGAACTGGCTCCCTCCTGTGTTGGGCATCCCTGTGTTGGCCATGGACAGAACACCCTCTGAGTCGTGCTTCAGGTCATCAACGAACTCGTCCTCGATGGTGTAGCCCGGACCGCCTGTTCCGTCGCCCTTGGGGCAGCCTCCCTGTATCATGAACCCTTCAATGACCCTGTGGAAAGTGAGGCCGTCATAAAACCCCTTCTCAGCGAGTCTGATGAAGTTCCCGGTGGTCTTCGGGGCTTTGTCCTCGAAGAGCTCTATCCTGAAAGTGCCTTGATTGGTATCGAAAACCGCAATCCTGTTCCTGTCCATGTCCCCTCCCGTGAGCATTCCAGTGAATCCCGCTGCGCCAATGAAGATAGCCAGAACAGCCAAAGCGAGCAGGTACACTCTCCTGTCCATAGAAACCTTATTAAGGATTTCCCTTTATATGTATTATCCTGGCAACCGACAGCCGAAGGCTTGTCTTTTGCAGAAGCGGGCCGGTGGTCTAGCTGGTTAGGACGCGACCCTCACACGGTTGAGATCGCAGGTTCGAATCCTGCCCGGCCCATATCAGATACCTTTTCCAGTCTTTATAAGAAATGGACAGGACAGTTCCGCTATGCAGGTAGAAATCAATTTAAAAAGACTTTCAGCTATTATACCAAAGAGGGCCGGTGGTCTAGCTGGTTAGGACGTCGCCTTGACGTGGCGAGCTGTAATAGTTTACTATTATAGGCCAAAAGGTCACAGGTTCGAATCCTGTTCGGCCCATTCCCCTTCTTTTTCCTGCAAAACCTATAAATATAGAACATCTGAATATCGTTAGCAATGGCAGACATATGCACTGGGATGTGCATGGTTTGCAGGAAAGCTGCCTGCCGTTCCGAAGGAGTGGTCAGGAAAGGAACAAACACCAGACTTCCATGAATGAATCAGGTCTGGAAGGAAAGGAGAGGCTCCTGTCGTCTAGTCCGGTCAAGGATCCAGGCCTTTCGGGCTCAGCTCGGAAGATTCGAGCCCTGGCAGATGCCAGGGCAGTGAGAGCGAGGAAAGCCTGTGACGCGGGTTCAAAGAACCCTTTTGGGCAAGGTATACGCCCAAAAGCGTTCGCGGAAAGAACGCTGCCGCATCAATAGCGGCATGGTCTGAAAGTCCCGCCGGGAGCATTGTTTAGAGGGGGTACCCGAGTGGTCAAAACCCTTCGGCGGCCTGCATTGCATTGTTGAGGCCGCCAGTGGCCAAAGGGGCAGGGCTTAGGACCCTGTGGCTTAGTTGCCTCCTGGCGAAAGCCAGCTGGCTGGGAAGCCTTCGTCGGTTCGAATGAGCCCTTTTGGACAGGATAGACGTCCAAAAGCGTTCGCGGAAAGAACGCTTCCGCATTTCTGCGGGGGGTTTCAGGGAATCCGGCCCCCCTCATTCTCTATTTTTAAAGGATTAGGGAACATTATAGTGTAAACCAATAGAGATGCCGGCCCTTCCCAATGCGGTGCGGCCGGATGGAAAGTGGTTGAGGGAGTTCCCGAGTGGTCAAAACCCTTCGGCGGCCTGCATTGCATTGTTGAGGCCGCCAGTGGCTAAAGGGGCTAGGTTCAGGGCCTAGTAGCTTAGTGCCCTTCTGGCGGAAGCCAGTTGGGGAAGACGCTTTCGTCGGTTCGAATCCGGCCTCCCTCACTGAACATCGCTCTGGAGCGTATGCGGTTGCCGACGGCATAAGACTGCTCTGGAGCGTATGCGGTTGCCGAAGGCAACCGAAGGAAAGGAGAGGGAAGATGCGGGCATACATGGCCACAGGGATTCTGGGAAGCTTTGCCTTCGATGGGGAAGGCAGGCCAATCGAGCACAGGCTATTCCCCAAGAAGCCCGGGGAGATAGCCCAGAGGCTGAAGAAGGCCCGAAAGGGCGAAATCCTTCCTGAGGAGAGGGAAATCGCCAGGGAGCTCATAATCAAGGGATACAAGGAGCTCATATGGGACAAGCCCGGGGAAATCAGGGGCATACTCTGCGTAAGGAAGAAGGAGCACATTGGTGAGGAGACCATGCAGGGCTCCTACAGGAAGCTTGCCATGGACCTGCGCTGGGTGTCATCCCAGGCAGAGCTAAACGAGCTGCTCTCCAAGGTAAACATAGAGCTCACCAAGACCGAGCTCAGGAAGGAGAAGAGAGACCAGCTCATCATAAGGGTAATGTCTGTGGTGGACGAGCTGGAGAAGGAGCTCAACGTGCTCTCGGAAAAGCTCAGGGAATGGTACGGTCTTCATTTCCCGGAGGCTGACCAGAGAATCCAGAGCCACGAGCGATACACAGAGATGGTGGCCAGGGCGGGCAGGAGGCATGACATCGAGGACGCGGAGCTTGCAAAGCTGGCATCGTCCTCCTCAGGGATGGACCTCTCTGAGATTGACGCGGCAGAGCTCCAGGCATTTGCCAGGAACCTCTCCTCATTGTTCGAGACCAGGAAGAGGCTCGCAAGGTACCTGGAGAGCATAGCAAGGGCGGGCATGCCCAACACTTCAGAGGTGGCAGGGCCCATGCTGGCATCAAGGCTCCTGAGCCTGGCGGGCGGTCTGGAGAAGATGGCCAAGCTTCCATCCAGCACCATACAGCTGCTGGGCGCTGAGAAGGCCCTGTTCAGGCACATGAAGGGAGAGGGAAAGGCCCCAAAGTACGGGGTGCTGTTCGGGCACCCGCTCATCCAGGCAGCGCCAAAGGAAAGGAAAGGTAAGGTGGCCAGGCTGGTGGCGGCAAAGCTCAGCCTTGCGGCCAGAACAGACCACTACTCTGACAAGGACACAGGAAAGGAAATGAGGAAGGACCTTGAGGAGCAGGTGGCCAGACTCACCAGGCAAGGTTAGTTTTATATCAGGGCTTGACCATTATTATATACATGAAGATTACCCTTTCTGTAATCAAGGCTGACATCGGCTCCATAGGCGGCCACATAAAGCCGAGCCAGAAGCTAAAGGACACCGTGAGGGAGCACGTCAGCGAGATGGGCTCGGGCCTCCTCAAGGACTTCTACGTGAGCTCCACAGGGGATGACATAGCCATACTCATGACCCACACCAGGGGCAAGGGGAACAAGGAGGTCCACAAACTGGCATGGGATGCCTTCCTTGAGGGCACCAAGGTGGCCAAGGAGCAGGGCCTGTACGGAGCAGGCCAGGACCTCCTGAAGAGTTCGTTCTCGGGCAACGTCAAGGGCATGGGCCCTGCTGTGTGCGAGATGGAGTTCAACGAGAGGCCCAACGAGCCCTTCCTGTTCTTCGCGGCTGACAAGACCGACCCGGGTGCGTACAACCTTCCCCTTTTCCTCAGTTTCTCAGACCCTATGCACTGCGCCGGTCTCCTGCTCTCGCCAAAGATAAACAAGGGCTTCTCTTTCAGTATCATGGACGTGAACAACACCAAGGGGGACAGGGTAATATCACTCAACACCCCTGAGTCCATGTACGACCTGGCAGCGCTGGTGAGGGATAACGAGCGGTTCGTGGTGGAGTCAATCCACTCAAGGGCCAGCAGGGAGCAGGCCGCTGCTGTCAGCACCACCAGGCTCCACAACATAGCCGGGAAATATACAGGAAAGGACGACCCGGTCATGCTGGTGAGGAGCCAGAAGAGCTTCCCAGCCACAGGCGAGATACTCTCGCCCTACAGGATAGGCCACCTGGTGGCAGGGTTCATGCGGGGCTCGCACACGGGGCCGCTCATGCCCGTGAAGCTAAATTCCACCATATCATACTTCGATGGCCCTCCTGTCGTAACGTGCGCCGCTTTCTGCGTGCACAACGGAAAGCTCACCGAGCCTGCTGACGCCTTCGACCATCCCTACTGGGACTACGTGAGGGGGGAGATATCGAGGAAGGCCACTGACATAAGGCAGCAGGGATTCTCTGGCCCGGCCATGCTGCCAATCAGCGAGCTCGAGTACGGCGGGATTGTTGAGATACTCAAGAGGCTGGACAAGAGGTTCAGGGTCAGGAAGTGACCCTAATCTTTATTACAAAAGGCGTACAAAGAATATAAGACATGAAAAACAGCCACATTCTCTGGTTCGAGGAGATAACCAGGAAGGATATAGCTAAGGTGGGCGGCAAGAACGCAAGCCTGGGGGAGCTCTCAGGCAGGGCAAAGGTGCCAACGCTTCCCGGCTTCGCCATCACGGCCGATGCCTACGACTATTTCATAGAGCAGGCCAAGCTCAGGAAATTCATAAGGAAAACACTCGAGGGACTGGATACCCACAACCTGAAGGACCTCTCGAAGAGGGCCAAACTCATAAGGGACGCCATAAGGAAGGCAAAGTTCCCACCAGAGCTCGAGGAGCACATAAGGGATGCATACAAGAGGCTGGGCACCAGGATAGGGGTGCACAACCCCTTCGTGGCCGTGCGCTCCTCAGCCACGGCCGAGGACCTGCCGGGAGCGAGCTTCGCTGGCCAGCAGGACACCTACCTCAACGTGGAGGGAGAGGCTGACCTGCTAAGGAAGGTCAGGCAGTGCATGGCTTCACTGTTCACTGACAGGTCAATATCCTACAGGGTGGACAAGGGCTTCGACCACCTCAAGGTCAAGCTCTCAGTGGGCGTCCAGAAGATGGGAAGGAGCGACATAGGGGCGGCTGGGGTCATGTTCACCATAGACCCTGACTCCGGGTTCAGGAACGTGGTGGTCATCAACGGCTCCTACGGACTGGGCGAGTACATAGTCCAGGGAAGGGTCATCCCTGACGAGTTCGTGGTATTCAAGCCTACCATGAAGCTACTGGACAAGACCGTGGGAAAGAAGAGGATAAAGCTCGTGAGGGGAGGAAAGAGCAACATAGAGGAAAAGGTGAGCCAGGAGGACCAGTGCAAGTTCTGCCTGACAGACGAGCAGGCCATGGACCTGGCCAGGCACGCCGTGAAGATAGAGAAGCACTACAAGTCGCCCATGGACATAGAGTGGGTGCTTGACGGAGAAACCGGGAGGATGTACATAGTCCAGGCCAGGCCAGAGACCGTCTATTCCATGGAGAAGAAGAACATAATCAAGGAGTACATACTCAAGGAGGAGGGCGAGCTCCTGGCCTCGGGAATGGCCATAGGCAGGAAAATCGGCGTGGGAAGGGTCAACGTGCTCAAGAGCGCCAGGCAGATACACAAGTTCAAGGTCGGCGAGGTCCTGGTAACAGACATGACAGACCCTGACTGGGAGCCCATCATGAAACTGGCATCTGCCATAATAACCAACAGGGGCGGGACAACGTCCCACGCAGCCATAGTTTCCAGGGAGCTTGGGGTTCCCTGCATAATAGGGTCTCAGAACGCCACAGATGTCCTCAAGAACGGCCAGGAGGTAACAGTGGACTGCTCCACTGGCCAGGGAAGAGTGTTCAGGGGATTCATGAAGTTCGAGGTTATGAAGAAGGACGTGAGCAGGATTCCCAGGACAAGGACCAGGGTCATGCTCAATGTGGGCGAGCCAAAGAAGGCGTTCAACCTGGCCAGGCTGCCAGTGGACGGGGTGGGCCTAGCAAGGGAGGAGTTCATAATATCCAGCTCAGTTGGAGAGCATCCTCTGCACCTTCTGAACTCTGGCAGGGGCGAGCTGTTCATAGAGGCCCTGAGCAGGGGCATAGGAAGGATAGCGGCGGCATTCTACCCAAGGCCCGTGATAGTGAGGCTGTCTGACTTCAAGTCAGACGAGTACGCCAACCTTAAGGGGGGCCAGGACTACGAGCCTGACGAAGACAACCCCATGATAGGGTGGAGGGGTGCATCCAGGTACACTGACAAGATATTCTACCTGGCTTTCGAGCTGGAGTGCAGGGCACTGAAGAAGGTCAGGGACGAGATGGGACTGAATAATGTCATAGTCATGGTGCCCTTCTGCAGGACCCCGCAGGAAGGCAGGGAAGTCCTCAAGATGATGTCGAGGTTCGGCCTCAAGAGGAAGTCCGGATGGAAGTTCTACGTCATGGCAGAGATTCCCAGCAACATAATCCTCGCTGACGAGTACGCCAAGCTCTTCGACGGGTTCAGCATAGGAAGCAACGACCTCACCCAGCTCACCCTTGGGCTTGACAGGAACTCACAGAAACTCCAGTATCTCTTCGATGAGAGGAACGAGGCCGTGAAGAGGTCCATAGAGGACCTGATAGGAAAGGCCCACAAGAGCAGGCCAAGGAGGCCTGTGGGCATATGCGGGGAGGCCCCCTCCAATTACCCTGACTTCACCGAGTTCCTGGTGGGGCAGGGCATAGACTCCATCTCAGTGGAGCCTGACATGGCCCTGAAGACCATACTCCTGGTGAACAGGGTGGAAAAGAAGCTCAGCAAGAGGAAGAAGTGACCTCCTGAAGGGGCTTCATGAATTATATATTATTGCGACCACATTATTCAGTATAGGGGTCATGCTGCCGTTGCCGGCAGGCCAGATGCGTAGGCGATATACTGTGATTGAGAGCGCGTTCGTTGAGCTTAGCACCATAATCATACTGGCAGTCATTATCTCAGGCATACTCAGGCTCTTCAAGCAGCCCCTGATAATCGGATACCTGTTCACGGGCATAGTGACAGGGCCGCTTCTCCTCGACATAGTGAAGTCCACTGACATGATATCAGCCCTTTCCAGCTTCGGCATTGTTTTCCTGCTATTCATAGCAGGGCTCAGCCTGAACCCCAGTGTCCTGAGGAGCGTCGGGAAGGTATCACTGGTCACGGGCATTGGCCAGGTCCTGTTCACGACATTCGTGGGCTTTTTCATCGCTACCCTGCTCGGATTCTCTGCAATGGAATCGCTCTACATAGCCATAGCCCTGACGTTCAGCAGCACCATCATTATAGTCAAGCTCCTGTCGGACAAGGGAGACCTGCAGGTCCTTTACGGAAAGATAGCCGTGGGGTTCCTCATAGTCCAGGACATCATCGCCGTGCTGATACTCATGCTCATATCATCATCGACCGGAAGCCTCAACCCATCCACACTTTCAGCACAGTCCATAATCACAGGGCTGGGCCTGGTAGTCTCGATAGCACTGTTCGCCATATTCGCCCTGCCAAGGGTGACCAGGATGATGGCGAAATCACAGGAGCTCCTTTTCCTCTTCTCTGTGGGGTGGCTCCTGTTCATGGCCATCGTGTTCGGCTACATCGGCCTCTCCATCGAGATAGGAGCCCTTCTGGCGGGCATCATGCTCTCCAACTCCCCCTTCCATTATGAGATAAAGGCCAAGATGAACATTCTCAGGGATTTCTTCATACTGTTCTTCTTCGTGCTGCTGGGATCCCAGATGGTATTCGCCAACGTGGCAGGCTCCATACTTCCCATCATGGCATTCTCCATGTTCATCCTTATCGGGAACCCGCTGATAGTGATAATCCTGATGGGGCTGATGAAATACACCAGAAAGAACAGCTTCCTTGCAGGGCTCACTGTGGCGCAGATAAGCGAGTTCTCGCTTATAGTCGTTGCCCTTGGGGTAAGGGTGGGGCACGTATCCAATGACATACTCTCCATCATCACCGCGACCGGCCTGGTTACCATACTGGGCTCGACCTACATGATAACATACGCCAACAGGGTCTACCCCAGGATATCAGGGTACCTGAAGGTCTTCGAGAGGAAGGGAAAGAAAGTTGATGAGAAGCTCTGCTATGAGAGGGGGCAGTTTGACATAATAATGTTCGGCTATGATGAGATGGGCGCCAGCATGCTCAATTCAGTGAAAAAGATTGGTAAGAGGTTCCTTGTCATAGACTATGACCCTGACAAGATAACAGAGCTGGTCAGCAAGGGCTACTGCTGCAAATACGGGGACGCCAGCGACAGCGAGATGCTTAGTGAGATTGATTTCAGCGGCGCCAGGATGGTGATATCCACCATCCCCGATGCAGAGACCAACCTCATGCTCGCGAAAGAGATAAGGAAGAAGAACAGGAACGCCATAGTGATAATAATATCCCACAGCTATGAGGAGGCGCTTAAGCTGTACGAGACAGGGACCACATACGTGGTCATGCCCTATTTCCTCGGGGGGCACCACGCATCAAAGCTCATAGAGCACTACGGGTTTGACATAAACGAGTTCCTGAAGGAAAAACACAACCACCTCAGCCACATCCTTCCCAGGAGCAGCAAGGGGAAAAAATAGCTCACTTTTTTAGCTCGCCCGCGTGCTTCATTATCTTTTTGTAGGTGGCGTCGAGGGTCTCGGGCATGACCTTGACCCCGTGAAGTGTCTCCATGAAACCCACCTCCTTCCTGTACCTGGGAACCACCTGCATGTGGAGATGGGTAATGCTCTGGCCTGATGAGGACCCCAGGTTCATGCCTGTGTTGAAGCCTATGGGGTTCAGGGCCTTTCTGAGCATACTGATGACCCTGGGAAGGAGGCTGAAGAAATGCTCGTGCTCCTCCTTTGTGAGGTCCTCGGGCCACTCCACGTGCCTGACCGGGACAATCTGGACATGACCCACATTGTACGGGAAGATGTTCATGATGACCATCATGAGGTCATCCCTGTGGATGACCTTCTTGGGGACCTTTGGGTCGTTCTTTGCGATGCCGCAGAACACGCATCCCTTGTAGGGCTTCATGTTCTTGACCCATTTCATCCTGTCCGGCGCCCAGAGATACTCGAAATACATGTCAGAACCCCCTAAGCACCTTCTTCAGGGCCTGGCCCTGGCTCCTGGCCTTGACCACGCCGGACGCAAGCAGCACACCATGCGTGCCCAGCTCCAGGGCCCTGGAGACGTCCTCTTCTGTTGCGATTCCCGCCCCGCAGAGGACCCTGACCCTCTTGTCGGTTTCCCTGGCAAGCCTCACTGCTTCCCTTATGACGTCAGGCTTGGCCTTAGAGACAGAGTTGCCTGTTCCTATGAGCTCAGGCGGCTCTATGGCCACGTAGTCAGGCCCCAGGGCAGCAACGTTGCTAACCATGCTGGTCTTCGGCACGCAAACCACAGTGGTGAGCCTGAGTTGCTTTGCCCTCTCTATCCTCTTCTTGATTTCCTGGAGGGTGAGCCTCCTCTCGGAGTGGTTTATGAGCGTGCCCTTGGCCCCCGCTGCCTTCACTGACTCTGCAAGTACGTGCCCGGTATGGGAGCCCGGCTGGACGTCGTCAATGTGCTGGGCAAATGTGGTCACGTGGGAAGAGGTCCTAATGAGGTCAGCGGGCTGGACTGCGAGTATTACCTTTGCCCTGATTGAGCCCGGGAGCTTTCCGCAGGCCTGGGCCAGCCTCTCTGCCCTCTTCCCGGTACCCTCCATGTAGGCCTTGGTGTTGACAATAAGAACAGGTTTCTTCATTGTATTATATTGTGCCCTGCTGTATAATAAAGTTAGCCTGACAGCCTCTTCAGGAGCTTTCTGCTGACCATGGGCCTCTCTGAGCGCTCCCCACCGAGCTTAATGATTCCCAGGCCGGCCAGAAGGGAGCTGAAGAGAAGGTTGGCGGCGCTGGCGTCCTCAAGCATGAGCATGAGGGAAAAGAAGGAAGTGAAAATAAACCAGAGCCAGAAGAGCTTGTGCCACATTCACTCCCCCCTCAGAACCCTGAGCACTGACTTGTCTATCTTAAGGCCGCTGGATGAGAGGGCCTTCTCAAGCCTCTCCAGCCTACTGTCATGCTCCCTGAACCTCTTCTCGAGGACAGAAACCATCTCCTCGAGGAACGCCTCGATGTCTGTCTTGTCTCCGGGCATTAATCTCCTTTACTATTCTGGGAGATAGCTTTTTGAGCCTTATCACAATAGCCTGAATTTGATGTTCTTGGACTTCAGGTTCTGGGCCTCTACCTTGCCCTCCCTGGCCAGCCAGCCTATGCCCAGGCTCACGTCACGCGCCGTCATGCCCGTCATCTTCTGGAGCTGGGTCATGGTCCTGGTTCCCTGGCAAAGGGACTCCCACACCTTTCCGGCCTTCATGCCGAAGTAAAGTTCTGCGTTCATATGCTTAACCTCCTGTGAATTCATCAGCGAGCCTCTGGTAAGCGTAGGCCCCCCTGCTCTCGCTGCTTGAGAGAATGACCGGCATGCCCTTCCTCGGGGACTCTGCCAAATCCACGTTGACCGGTATCACGGTCTCAAAGACTCCCCTGCCGTACCTCTTCCTGAGGTCAGCCTCTATCCTGGCAGTGAGGTTGTTCCTCCTGTCGTGCATGGTGAGCACGTAGCCCCTCACCGTAAGCCCGGGGTTTATCTCCTTCCTGACCATCTTAACAGTGTCCATGAGCTGCTCCACCCCCCTTGTGGCCAGGTAGTGCACCTGGACAGGGACCAGAACAGAGTCAGAGGCAGTTAGTGCATTGAGGGTAAGGAGGCCAAGCGAGGGAGGGGTGTCTATGAGAACGTAGTCGTAGCCGTGGCCCCTGAGCTTCCTCTTGAGCCTGAACTGCATACCCGGGTCGTTCATGACCTCGACCTGGGCTGCGCTCAGCCTCTGGCTCCCTGGCACCATGAAAAGGTTCTGGTGGCAGGTCTTCCTGACCAGGTCCTTCAGCATTGCCTTGTCGCTCACCAGCAGGGAGCTTGAGTCCCTCTTTGACTGCTTTGCAGAGAGGTATTCGGTGGCGTTGGCCTGGGGATCCAGGTCGATAAGCAGAACGCGCTTGCCCTTGTCAGCGAGATAGGCGGCCAGGTTGACACAGAGGTCGGTCTTTCCCACGCCGCCCTTCTGGTTGGCCACCGTGATTATCATGTTTATTACTATTGGCCCCCTCCCTTAAATCTTTCACTATTTTCCGGTTTAGAATGATAACTATTTCTGGGGGTTCGCACAAGGAATAAACATGGCGTTAAGGGGTGGCGAAGAATGAGGGTATTAATGCTGGGATGGGAGTACCCTCCATTCAGCTCAGGGGGGCTGGGAACCCACTGCTACAACATGACCAGGTCCCTCAGCCAGAAGGGGACAGACATAACCTTCCTAATGCCCGGGTGCTCGGATGACCTGCACTCAGAGTTCGCCAGGATAGTGCGCGCTGGAAAGCTCAGGCTCATGAAGGTGGGCTCGGTCATCAGGCCCTACCTTCCCAGCCTTCCCATAAGCAAGGTCTCTGTTTCCGCACGCTCTGACAAGGGCCAGGTTTACGGGGAGGGCTTCCTCCAGGAGGTCAGGAAGTACAACGACCTGGCAGCTCAGTCTGCGAAAGACATTGAATGCGATGTCATACACTGCCATGACTGGATGACATTCCCTGCGGGCATAAGGATAAAGGAGGAGAAGAGCAGGCCCCTGGTGGTCACTGTGCACTCCACAGAGTTCGACCGCACGGGCTCCCTTGCGCCCAATCCCTGGATATGCGACATAGAGTGGCAGGGCCTTTACCACGCTGACAGGGTCATTGCCGTGAGCAACTACATGAAGAATATGATTATGGACAAGTACAGCGTGCCTGAGGAAAAGATTGACGTTGTGTACAACTCCATAGAGCCCGGGAACTATTGCTCAGAGAGCAGGGAGTTCGGGCTCGGGGAGAAGGTTGTGCTTTTCCTGGGAAGGCTCACCCTCCAGAAGGGCCCTGACCATTTCCTGAAGGCCGCAAAGCTCGTTCTGGAGAAGGAGAAGTGTGTGAGGTTCGTCATGGCAGGGACAGGTGACATGCTCCCCCAGCTCATAGACCAGGCCATAAGCCTGGGAATCAGCGACAGGGTGACGTTCACGGGATTCGTGGACTCTGTTGAGGACTGCTACAGGATGGCTGACCTCTACGTCATGCCCTCTGTGTCAGAACCCTTCGGCATAACCGCGCTGGAAGCCATGGCATCGGGCGCACCTGTCATGGTGTCCAGGCAGTCAGGGGTGCAGGAGATGGTGGGCCACAGGCTGGCAGTGGACTTCTGGGACGTGGAGAGTATGGCCAGCAACATGATAGGGGTTCTCAGGTACCAGAGCCTGAGCAGGGAGATGAGGGCCAACGGCCTGAGAGAGGTCAGCAGGCTTAGCTGGGCTGACTCTGCAGAGCAGACGCTCTCTGTCTACTCTAAAACAATTAATTAAGGGAAAGCCATAGTTCAAGGAGTCCAATGCCCTCAGTATGCATGTATTTCCAGGTGCACCAGCCCGTCAGGCTAAGGCCCTTCGGGGTCTTTGACATGGGCAGGGCATCCGACTACTTCGATTCCGAGAGGAACCGGTTCTATCTTGAGAGGGTATCAAGGAAGTGCTACCTGCCCTCCAACGAGCTCCTGCTCAAAAAGATAGAGGAGACAGCAGGGGAGTTCAGGGTTTCATTCAGCATAACAGGCGTCCTTCTGGAGGAGTTCGAGAAGGGCTTCCCTGAGGTGCTTGACTCGTTCAGGAGGCTGGTTGACACGGGTTCGGTGGAGATGTTCAACGAGACCTACTACCACAGCCTGGCCTGGCTCATATCAAAGGCAGAGTTCAGGGACCAGGTAAAGCTCCACCGGGAGAAGGTCAAGGACATCTTCGGGGTGAGGCCCAGGATTTTCAGGAACACAGAGGCCATGTACTCCAACGAGGTGGCGGCACAGGCCAGGAAGATGGGCTTCAGGGGCATAGTGGCAGAGGGGCTCCCCCACATACTGGAGTGGCGCTCCCCCAACCACCTGTACAGGCCCCCTGGGACTGACATAGGGGTGTTCCTCAGGAACTACAAGCTCAGCGATGACGTGGGCTTCAGGTTCTCGTGCAGGGACTGGCCTGAGTGGCCCCTGACAGCTGACAAGTACGCTTCCTGGCTGGGGCATGCTGACGGGGACCTTGTGAACCTGTTCCTTGACTACGAGACATTCGGGGAGCACCAGTGGGCAGAGACCGGCATATTCGATTTCCTTGAGCATCTGCCGCAGGAGGCCCTGAAGAGCGGGGCGGATTTCGTCACCCCCTCGCAGGCCCTGAAGAGGCTCAGGCCAGTGGGCGAGTACAACGTCCCCCACCTAACTTCCTGGGCTGATGTCAACCGGGACCTGAGCGCCTGGCTGGAGAACCCCATGCAGCAGCAGGCCTTCGGGGAGATAAAGGCACTGGGAAGGCAGGCCCGGAGAAAGAAGGCGTTCCTGGATGTCTGGAGAAGGCTCCAGACCAGCGACCACTTCTACTATATGTGCACCAAATGGTTCAACGACGGGGACGTGCACAAGTACTTCAACTGCTACGATACCCCTTATGACGCCTTCCTGAACTACATGAACGTGCTTTCAGATATGAGAAACAGAATCAGGCAGGCACCTGCTACTTCTTCGAGAGCGCAATCTCGTAGGCCTTCAGGTAGTTCCTGATGAGGTTGCCCCAGTCAGCCAGGGCAGATAACTGCTTGGCCCTTATCTTGTTCTGGACCCTCTCGCCCTTGTCCATCAGGTAGATCCTGTGCAGCAGGCCCTCCAGGTGCTCCACGCCCTTCTGATAGGGCTTGCCGTTCCTGGGGACGACCATGATGCTGCATTCATCCTTCCTGAGCTGGGGCTTCATGAATATGCCATAGCCCGCGAGGTCAGAGGTTATGCTCTGGCAGCCCAGGGCAGCGGCCTCAAGGGGGGTGTATCCCCAGGACTCGTAGTATGAGGGGAATATGCCCACGTGGCATCCTATTATGGCATCGTAGTAGTCCATGCCCATGAGCCCGTCTGTGCAGGACAGGTAGGTGGGATAGTATATTACCTTTACCCTGTCCTCCCTGTCATTGGTGAGGCCCACCCTCTCCAGGCCCCTGGTTATGTCATTGGGATCGAGCTCGAACGGGGAGATGGGCGGATTAGCCCCCTTCCTCCTGAACTTGAGCCCGGTCTTCTTGAGATGAAAAAGGAAGTCATCATCCATTATGGTGGATGTTTTGGGCATCTTCCTGTTGGCGAACTGGTGTATTATGCGCTCCTGGATTTTTGTGGACTCCTGCTCCACGCTCTCCAGGAGGTCTTCAAAAAGGGCCAGATTGTCCATGACGTCATGCAGCCTTCCCTTGACATGACAGGGAACCCATATGAACACCACTATGGTTTTCCTGCTGTTGTCCTTCTTCAGCCTCTGGTTGAGCCTCCCCAGGGAGTCCAGCAGGAGGTCTATCCCCTTGTTGTGGAACTCGAACCTTCCGGATATGAAATAGAACAGCGTGTTGCTGATGTCAATGGGGTAGTAGGGAGAGAAGTACGCTCCCACGAACCTCCTCATGTGATCCCTGTAGGTTATGTGCAGGTCAGAAAGGTCCTCCATTACCGGGAATCCCTGTAGGTCCAGGCCGTTGTGGAGTATGGCATCCGGCTTCCTTCCCAGTATGTACTCGCATTCCCTGCCCACTATGTCCGAGACCGTTGTGAACACGTGGGCGTGCTGGGCAGAGGCGCGCTCCATGCTGTGCCTGTCCATGGCGCTGTACTCCCTTGCCTTGTCGTCAGGAACTGTCTGCTTCTTCCTCAGGCCCTGCTCGATGAGGGTGTAGATGTCCTCCCTGCCCGAGCCGGCGATGGTCCTTCCCAGGGCAGTGGAATGTGTTATGAAAACGGTCTTCACAGGGACCTTGCTGGCCCTGAGATAGAGCATGCCCGCGCCCACCAGCCACTCGTGGAAGTGGGCAATGACATCGCCTTCCACTGCCTTGCTCCTGATGAGCTCCTCTATGAGCAGGCCGGTGGCCCTGGCAAAGGGAAGGGGTTCGTCATAATGTGGGGTAGAGTTCATGGAGTCCACCCTAGCGAACTCCCATAGTTCGGCCTTGATTTCATTGGTCTTGTTTCTGTATCCCGCAGGGTCTATGAGAATGGTGGCGGGCTTATCGTGGTGCAGGCCCTTCTCCTCTATGAGCCATCTGCCGTAGTGGCACTGGATTCCGTACTTCTTGTGGAGCTCGTTGAAGGCCTTCTGGAATCTGGAGGGGGGCTTCTCGTTCTCGAACTCCATGGACGCGGGCTTCTCGTAATAAGGGCCTATGGCAATGTAGTTCTGGATGTTCTCCATCATCCTGGCCATCTTTGAGGTGATGACTGTGTATATCCCTCCCACCTTGTTGCACACCTCGTAGCTCACCTCGAGGACAGTATAGGGCTTCTTCTGGGTCACAGCCATATTGATTATTGGTTCCCGGGGCTAATAAATCAGGGCTCCTGGACAAGCCTGAAGCGCTTCCCGGGCTGGGAGAGACTCACACCCTTTCCTGATACTCCTATCTTCAGGTTCCCGAGCGGGGTGGGCCTTTCCCTTTCAACTTTGCTGATTCCCTTCGGGAGCCTTGGATTCGCAAATATCTTCCTGTTGAGGCAGTCCACTTCCAGGCCAAGCATGCACTCGTCCACCAGCCTGGGCACGAAACCAGAGCCCCATAGCTGGAGCGGGCATCCCGTGAGCCTGGTGCTCTCTGAGTCCCAGCACTCCCCTATGCAGCCCAGGGCATCCCTGTCAATGTCTTCCAGCAGGGTCTTCATGTGGCCCCAGCCCCGCTCAGGGCTCCCTGCACTGAACTCGGCTGCGCAGGCCCAGGCCGTTGTGAGGGACCATGCCGCCCCGGTGTGGTAGCCCGAGGGGGAGAATCCATCCTGGCCGCATGCCCTGGTCCGGACACCCGCCTTTGAGAAAAATCGCGGTGAGGCCACTTCGCTGAGAATCTCCCTGCCCCTTCCGGGAATGCCCAGCATGACAGGGACAAGGGCGTTGGCTGTCCTGGTGGAGTCAGGGCCTCCCGGGGCCAGCCTGTCAGCGTAGAACCCGTTTCTGAAGAAATCCCTGGATAGTGATGAGGCTGTTGCCCCGGCCCTGGCCCCCAAATCCTTTGAGAGGGCCTTCCTTCCGAGAAGGCCCAGCATCCTTGACGCAGAGCCAAGGGAAGCGGAGTAGAGGGCCTGCATCTCCACCCCCCTGGAGTCCCTCCTCAGGGTGTCCATCCAGGTCTCTGGGAAGGAGGCGTCGTGCTCGATGTAGCCGTCACCGTCCTGGTCGCAGGAAAGGAGGTAACTTGCAGTGTCCTCAATATTCCTGCCCACGGATTTCAGGAAGTCCCGGTCCCCTGTCCCTCTGACGTAGCTCTCTGTGCACATGAGCCAGAGCATGCTCGGGTCTAGGCCATTCATTAGCGTGCCCTCGCTCTCTGACACCAGGTTCGGAATCCTGCCCTTTTGGGACCTGCTGGCGAAGTGCCTGAGGGTCCTCCTGGCCTCCTGGAAATAACCGAGCATTATGAGCGAGGGCAGGACCCAGAGCACGTCGCGCGCCCAGAAGTGCTGGAACCAGGGAAGTCCTGCGTACCAGCTGGTCATGCCTTGGCCTCTCTTAAGGAGGAGCCCTGCAGCGACAGCGCTCCAGTAGAAACCCCTGTCAAGCTCCCTGGAATCAGAGGTGAGCATGCCCCTGAAAGAGGACAGTATTCTCTCCCTCTCTTTTAGGGCGTCCCCTGGCTTTCTGAGGAGAGCGGGGGTTTCCCCTTTCAGGCAGGGCGTGAGCACGAGCCTGGCCCTCTTTCCCTTCACAGATAGCGTGCCCGGCAGAAAGAAGCTCTGGGCCTCGCCAGAGGGGCAGTGCTCTCTGTGCTCAGGATTAAGTCTGAAGGAGGCTCTGGGTGAGCATGATATCGCGAGGGAGCCGAGCTCATTGGATATCCTCACATGGCCGGCTCTCTCATCAACTGAGTATTCCCTTGATGTCCTGTTCTCGCACCGCTTCCTGATGTTCACTGCGGGGATGAGCTCCAGGTCCAGGGCCTTCGGGGACGCCACTTCCAGCACGAGCTGGCCGGAATCCGCGACCCAGAGCCTCTGGCTGATTCCCTTCCTGAAGGAGTGCTCTGCCACTGCACCATTATAGCGGAACCCGCGGCATTGGGATTCCGAGAGCCATTCCCCTTCCGCCCTGAGGGCAAGGAACTCCAGGAACTTGCGCTCCCTGTGCCAGAGGCCTGACCACTTGTCCTTGAAGCCAGTGTCCGCGAACCTGTAGAAGAATGACTCAGGACCTGACAGGAAATAGCTCCTCTCCCACAGGCCTTTGGAAAGCCTGAACTCCATATATAAGATATGCATACCACTCTATATTAGTGATTCCTGATGGCCGATGTCTTTGTAGTGGGCGACCTGAACGTGGACATCCACTGCCATGTCAGTGAGGCGCCCTGCAAGGGAAAGGAGGTTCACGCAGAGCCCGTGAGGTTCTCGCTCGGGGGCAACGCAGCCAATTTCGCCGTGGCCCTGTCCAGGCTGGGCGTGGACACAGAGTTCCATTCATGTATAGGCAAGGACATGTCATCCAGGTTCCTGAAGCAGGAGCTGGAGCAGTCCGGTGTGAAGACCAGGCTCATGGAGAACGATGAGCCCAACGGCCTGACCGTGGCCCTGGTTTACGGGGACGGCTCAAGGGGGTTCATATCCAACAAGGGCTCGTCTGCAAGGCTCACTGTGAAGGACCTGAGACCCATCCTCAAGGACCTGGCCCCTGGGAAGATTCTCTACATAGGGGGCTTCTTCCATCTTCCCTCGCTTTCAAAGGGGTTCCCTGCCTTCCTGAAGGAGGCCAAGAGGAAGGGGGCCACCATAATGTTCGATTTCTCTTACGACGAGACAGGGGCCTCCAGGGGCTTCAGGGATTTCGCCTCCCATCTGGACATGGTCTTCCTTAACGAGGACGAGCTCAACATGCTCCAGGACAAGATAAAGGGCTCATCCAAGAAGATGTCCAGGCTCGGGGTCAGGGACGTCATAGTGAAGCTGGGCAGGAGGGGCTCGGTATTCTACACCAACGGAATGATAACCAGGGAGCCCGCGGAGAAGGTAAAGGCAGTGGACACCACAGGGGCAGGGGACGTGTTCAACGCGGCTTTTGTGTACGGTTACATGAGGGGACTTCTTCCTGAGCAGTGCCTGGCGCTGGGCAACTGGGTGGCAGGGCACCACGTGGCAAAACCAGGGCTCTCGCTTCCGGACAGGGACAGGGTGCACGGGTTCGTTAAGAAGCTTGAGTGAGCCCGGCATTAACTAATTATATAAGGTTTCAGTGATAATAATTATTCACCATTAGTAATCACTAGTGAATATTTAATAGGGGCGGCACCCTTGAGGCGCAGGAACGAGAAAACCACTGAGAGGATTCTTGAGCTCGTGAAAAGCACACCAATAGGGCTCACCATAGAGGAGGTCTCCGAGAGGCTGGGAATCAGCAGGACCACTGCATCAGGACGGCTGCACTACCTCGAGGGCCAGAGGAAGATAGTGAGCAGGGAGCTGGGCCAGTCAAGGCTTCACTACCCGAGGACGAGGAGGTTCGAGCAATGGCTGAAATAACCTCCCCGCGGATGAAGAGCTCACTAAAGAGCTCGGCCAGCCTCCTGGGGCTCATATCACTGGCAGTGGCCGCGGCATGCGCAGGGCTCCTCATAGCGGGCAGCGCATTCTCCCAGGAGGGCCTGGGCGTGGCCACTGACAGTCCAGCCTACAGCCAGAGCGAGCCCGTTTCCATACTGGTAACAGGTCCCGCCAACATGAGCTTCAGCATGGAGGTGTTCGGGCCCCAAAGGCAGGACCTTTTCGGCCTCAGGGACGAGAGCCTCAGCCCCGAGGGAGAGTTTGGGGTGTACCTTCCAGGGTTCAGGATGCCCGGGCAGTACGAGGTGGCGGCCTGGAACACCAGCGGGGGGACAGCTTCATGCAGCTTCAATGTCTCGGGGAATCATTCAACCGGCAATGCCACCAACAGAACGCTTGATGGAAACATTGCTCCTGATAACATTACCCAGTCTTATAGTGACACCCAGCATCAGGAGAACGAATCTTCCAGTTTCAAAGAGAGCAATGCAGAAAAGGAAAACGCCACAGCCAATGCGACCGCTCCTGTCATCAACTCAACGAACATGACCAACGGGCAGCCGGAAAACAGGACCCTCTCCACTGACAACCAAACCAGAGGGAATGCAACAGCAAACGTGCCCGGAAGCCAGGGCCCGGGAAGGGGCAATGCCTCAGAACACGCCCAGAGGCCTGAGGTTATGGAGGAGATAGACTTCCAGCAGCCTGCTGAAATCGGAAAGCCTGTCAGGTGGGTCAGGCGAATCAGGCTAGCATCTCCGGCAAGGAACCTCACACTGAGCCTCCCTGAAAGCGCGGTTGTGGAATCCGGGCCCAGAATGGAGAGGCTGGGAAGGGGAAGGTTCGCACTGAAGGAGACCGTTAAGGATGCTGAGATTGAGTTCACCACAGAGGCGCCAAGGAAATTTGAGCAGGCCATATCAGGGCACAGGAAGAGGGTCACCATATTCTCACAGCACCACTACCAGAACGTGCTGGCCTGGACAGACATTGGGGAATACCCAAGGGAATCCGTGAGGCTCTTCTGGCTCAGTGGCGGGGAAAGGCAGCTGGTGGGGGACGCCGAGTACCTGGACAGGAACGGCAACGGCCTTGTGGACAGGATACGCTGGATGGTCCCCCATCTCTCCAACCAGACCTATGAGGTTGATATAACCGTGCTGAATTTGCAGAGCTACCCCACGGTCGGGGGAAACTGGACAGTCAGGTTTACAACAGAGGGAGAGGCCAACCTCACCATAACCCCTGTCGAGGGCACGGCCTTCGGCGAGGACCTGGATTTCCTGGAGCTCAGGTGCGGCCAGGAATTGGTTGAGTCCCGGGTATCTGAAGGAAGGGTCTTTGTGGAGGGATGGTCCTGCGGGGAGACAGGAAGTGAGGTGGGCAGGGTGCTCACGCCCGGGAAGCACACCCTGGAGTTCGGGTTCGGGGGGCAGACAGCAGTAGCCAGGAACTGGGCCAATGACCTGTGCGGTTACAGCATGAAGCTAACGTTCAGGAACGCGGGCTCTTCGAACAACCTGACCAACTTCACTGCAATGGTCATGCTCAACCAGAGCAGGATAGACTATTCAAGGACATCAGAATCAGACATAAGGTTCTACGACTCTGACGAGGAGACCCTTCTGAGCCACCACTGGGAGGTCTGGAACGAGTCAGGCAATTCCTACGGGTGGGTAGGGGTCCCGCAGATAGACAACACAGATTCAGACTACATATACGCCTACTACAACTGCTCTGGAAGCGCTGCACAGGACCAGGCAGGCACTTATGATAATGATTATATTCTGGTCTACCACCTGAACGAGTCCGATGTTGACAACGGAGCAGGTGACATAAAGGACAGCACATTGAACATGAACAACGGCACGACAAACAGCATGGATTCAAGCGACCAGGTGCCCGGAATAGCGGGCGGCAGCCTGGAGTTCGACGGTAACGATGACTGGCTCGACTCTAACATGGACTATGACCTTTCCGGTAACGCACCATTCAGCGTCTTCCTCTGGATAAGGGACCTTCCATCAGGGGGTAATCCCTACGTGGCTGCCCAGACCGACAGGGAATCCGGCTATTCGAGCGACTGGATACTGGGGTACCAGAACGGGGGGCTTTGGGCGGACAGCGCAACGGTCGACGGGGCAGACGCAGTTAGCGACGGGAACTGGCACCATCTGGGATTCGTGACAGAGCCAGGAGACCCCTGCAACTCGAGCCTTTACATAGACGGCGAGTACATCGGCTCGGCGGCAGGCCCTGACATCGCTGAAACCGGTATAAACTCTGTCAAGTTCATGACAAGGGGAGACGGCACATCGAGCTTCGAGCAGGGAAGGCTCGACGAGATTCGGATATCAGTCACTGACAGGAGCGCTGACTGGATAAACGCCTCCTACCTAACGGTAATGGATGAGTTCATACTTTACGGCAGCGAGAAGCAGAAGCCTGTCCTTCCCCTTGAGGTCGAGCTGGAATATCCTGCTGACGGCTCTTACAACTCGTCCAGGACACTGGTCTTCGGGTACACCCCAACTGCCATAGGCGGGGGGATAAGTGCCTGCTCATTGTGGACCAACGAGAGCGGCTGGGGGCTGGAGCAGGCAAACGGATCCTCAGTGGAAAACGGCTCTGTCAACTCCATATCATGGACATTCTCCTCTGACGGCACTTATGCGTGGAACATCCAGTGCTCCAATTCCACTTCATCAGCATTCGCTGAACTCAACAGGACAGTGACCATAGACTCCACAGCGCCTTTGGTTGAGATACTGTCTCCCACAGGAACCCTGAATGACGTGACTCCCGCGCTGAGCGCATCCTTCGGGGAGTCTGTGGAGGACGCATGGTACAGCATCGACGGGGGAGGGAACGCGACACTCTGCAGCAATTGCTCCTCGGTTGACGGCGTTTACCTCCATGCCTCAGAGGGAAGCCACAGCGTGGCGGTCTTTGCAAACGACAGCCTTGGCAACATCAACGCTTCAGAGGCCAGCGCATTCACAATAGAACTGGGAAGGAACTATCACGACGATTTCCAGGACAACTCGAGCATTGCTGATTCAGATGGGGTGACATGGCAGCAGGGCTATGTGAGCTTCTCAGGACTTAGCAACTGGTGGAACGGGTCATGGAGCAGGAGAAAGGAGATAAACATAAGCAACCCAGGCTCCAGCACACTCTATGATTTCCCTGCATACATCAACATCAGCAGGGAAGCGTCCATGCAGGCAGGATTCGATGACATCAGGTTCATCAACGGGTCATGCCTTGGCGAAGGAGGGGAGGAGCTCGACTACGAGACAGAGAACAGCACCTCAGAGGGGGCAGAGGTATGGGTCAGGATACCTGAGCTCGGGTCTGGGGTGAACAGCATATGCATGTATTACGGCAATGCCGGGGCAGGCCCTGGGGAGAACCCAGAGAGGGTATGGGACGAAGAAACCCTTGTGGTTCATCTTCTGGAGGAGACTGACATAGACGGCGGCGCAGGGGACATAAGGGACTCGACCGCTTACGGGAATGACGGCACCACTTACGGGATAGACTCGTCTGCCATAACAGAGGGCATGACAGACGGCAGCTTAGAGCTCGACAACATCAACGACGCAAGCGAGAGGGTGCTCATACCTGATACAATGTTCCAGAGCGGCATAACTTCCGCGACACTGGACTACTGGGTGTACATCAACAACCACCACACCACATACAGCTGCCATGTCCACAGGAGCGATGCAGAAACCATAGGCTCCAGCGTATGGTGGGCCGGGGTGTCTGCGAACGGCAACCTGACAGTGACCTTCGGGGCCTCAGATGGTGCATGGTCTGACGGAGAGACAGACAGGCTGATGGAAACCGGAAGGTGGTACCACGTGGCAGGCACATGGAACGGCACGCACGGGCTGGTCTTCCTCGACGGAGAACAGGTTCATTATTATTCCAAGCCCTCGGTATCAAACAAGGCCTGCACATTCACACTGGGGCGCAACCTTCTGGGAAGCAGCTACTTCTACCTGTTCGACGGAATCATTGACGACTTCAGGTTCTCGAACACGAGCAGAAGCCCTGAATGGATTAACCAGTCCTACCTCATGGCAGAGGAGCAGGAAGCCATGGTGTCATTCGGGGATGAGGAGGAGTACGACCAGTCAGGCAACACCGGCAATTTCACCTCAATGACAGCCAACACAACAAAGCAGATACAATGGTTCACTGAGATAAACTGGACTGAATCGAACACAGACGAGAACAACAACATCTCCATTGACGTATCCGTGGACGGGGGCCAGAGCTGGTACGCTGCCTCGATTGGAGAGGGGCTGTCAGGTTTCTCCACGGGCAGCAGCCTTGTGTACAGGGCCGTGTTCAGGACCAACGGCAGCAGGGAGACAGGCCTGCACGAGGTGAACATCAGCTGGGCGGATGATGCTGAGCCCCCGCTATATCAGTACAGACAGGATGATTCTTATGGCTCTGTCGATGAGGGCGATACAGTGCAGGCCTCTGTATACTGGGAGGACCAGGATAACGGAATGGGCTCTGCCATACTCAGGACCAACGAGAGCGGGTCCTGGGATAACATGAGCTTTCATGCCTTCTCGGGAAACCCGGAGTGGGCCAATATGAGCATAGGCACGGCAGGGCACGCAGGGGAGACAATATGCTGGCTCCAGTGGGCCAACGACTCCCTGGGTAACCTGAACAACAGCATGCCGGAATCATGCTTTGATGTGAGGGATGTCACTGCGCCTTATTATTCCGGCCAGGGGGACAACTCATCCGGACAGGTGGACGAGGGCCTGGCTGTGGGGGTGTATGCATACTGGGATGACTTAACCAGCGGGCTGCACTCTGCCGTACTGAGGACCAACGAGACCGGGTCATGGGGGAACAGGAGCCTGCACGAGTTCACAGGGAAGCCGGAGTGGAGCAACTTCACACTGGACACCTCAGGCCACGCCACAGAGACCCTGTGCTGGCAGGTATGGGCCAATGACACAGAAGGGAACCTGAACTCGAGCATGGCAGGCGCGTGCTTCTCTGTCAGGGATGCATCCCCGCCCGGGATAATCGTATTCAGCCCGCCTGGCAATTCAGGGGACAATGACGGCAGCCTGACATTCGTCTTCAGCGCCACTGACACGAGCGGGATAGAGAACTGCACCCTTGTTTTCATGGGCCAGGACAACCAGACCAACTCGAGCATGGAGCAGTCAGTGAACACGAGCTTCAGCATCAGCGGGCTTTCTGAGGGAACCTATGAATGGAGCATAAGGTGCGCTGACCTCGCCGGGAACCAGGGAAGCAGCCCCCAGCGCAGCTTTGACGTCATACTGACCACAGAATACGGTGGAAACACAACAGACCTCTCACAGGTCAACGACACCTCCAACATAACCGGGTTCACTGTGGAGGATGAGGAAGAAGGCATCATAGTGTTCACAGAGCCCATAAACCTGAGCGGAGGGGCGGACCTGAACAGCATCATAACCATCGGTGAGGGCTTCATAAAGGTGGACTCATCAGAAGACCCCAGGCTCAACGCCTCTGCCAACCTCACCCTCCCGGGACTGCCCTACCAGCACGAGCCGGCAATACTAAGGGATGGGAGCCCCTGCCCGGACTGCACCGTGTTTTCCTACTCAGGCGGGACTGCGGTTTTCTCTGTTCCCCATTTCACCAATTACTCAGCCAGCACGAACTCGCGGCTCTCTGTATGGGACGAGACCGACCCTGAAGGAGGGAGCAGCCAGAGGTTCGTGGGGCAGGATATCGCATTCTACGCCAACTACACCAACATGACATCTTCAAATCCCGTGAACGGGACAGGTGTCACCTGCGGGATAAGGTTCCTGCTGGCAGGCGGATGGACCAGCCCCGAGGACATGCCATTCAACCAGAGTTCAGGGCTTTACGAGTACTCCAGGAGCTTTGATGACTATGGGAGACATGACTGGGAGGCATCCTGCAACGGCTCCTCCCTGGATTACGAGCCCCTTGAGTCCCAGGATGATGTCATCGTGACCAAGGAGGGCGGAAGGGCAGTCGTGGGGGAATGGGGAAGCGAGAGCGACGTAACCGAGTCCTGGGAGATGGTGAGCTTCGGGCACGAGTTCGAGGACATACCCGTGGTGGTGACCAGGGCAGAGTACGACTATGATTATGGCACAAGCAATGATGCAGGGCCATGCCAGCCCAGGATAAAGAACGTGACCAGGTCAGGCTTCTACGTGAGGTCAGAGCCCTGGGCAGACAGCTTCACCTGCCCCTCCACGGGCTTCGGGGTGACCTGGATGGCCATGGAGAAGGGAATACACAACATCACTGACAACGAGGGAGGGAACAGCAGGGTGGTGGAGGTGGCCAACTTCACCTTGCTGGACTCAGCATGCGAGGGAACCTCGGGTTGCTCCTGGAGCAATGCTGACAATGACCGGGACTTCAATCACTCCTGGACATACAGGCCCATGGTCTGGGGTTCGATGCAGACAGCCAATGACGAGGACGTCATGACCGTGTGCCAGTACGGATGCAACAGCGACAGCAGCAGGGCAGGTGTGTGGACATCGGACTGCGTGCACATAGGAATGTGCGTGGGTGAATGCGACGGGACCACACAACCCTGCAGCGACCACACAGCTGACGAGGAGGGAGGCTACATAGCATGGGAGGCCAGCAACGACTACAACTCAGAGGTGTGTAACACATACTACACAGGCAACAGCACCAACACATACAAGTACGAGCTGTGCTGGGATTCCAACAGCGTGCAGGGAGCAGGGAATGATGACGGGAATGACGGGATGTCATACTACTACGTGACCCTTGACGAGAGCTATTCGGACGGGATGTGCCTGGGGTCCAACACCGAGATAAACGGGGGCGATGGTTTAATGCCGGCGCAGGACTGGGATTCAGGAAGCGACCGCTGCTACTTCCTGGCTGACGAGGAGATGTACGGCGATGACGAGAGGTCACACACAACAGAGCCCTGGCTCTCCATATTCTTCAACTCGTCCTCTGGCTTCATATACTCAAACGAGACCGAGCCCACATCCAACATCATCGCCAACAGCAGCCTCCTGTCAGGGCCCCTCATACACTACAACACAAGCATAGAGCTCATGGCCAACTGCACCGAGACCTTTGGGGGCAGGGACGTGGACGATGCCTATGTCAGGCTCATGGAGAACTCGTCGGGGTCCTGGTCTGTGATAGGCACGGGGTACGGGGACATCTACTCCAACGCATCATACTATTACATAGGAAGCCTTTCAGGGGAAACATCACAGAACAATGTATTCAATATAACCGGAAGCTCGGTGGGAAGCTACTACCTAAGGGCTGACTGCAACTCATCCCTCATGACCGCAAGCTCGGGGGAGCACCTTCTCGAGGTGGCGGACCTCTACCCGCCATCATGGTCATCACTGGGAACCAACAACACCAACCCTGAGTACGGGGATGATGTCGTGTTCTTTTCATTCTGGTCAGAGGACAGGGGTCTCTCGGGCTGGACATTCTCCTGGAACGGGACCATTGACAGCTCATGGGAGAACTCTTCAGGCTCTTTCACAGGCAAGCAGAACTGGTCCAACATCACAAAGGCCATACCCAGTTACCTGGCAGGGAAGGTGGTGGCCTACAGGTTCTATGCAAATGACACATCAGGCAACCTCAATTCCACTGGGCTGGGATACATAGAGGTCCAGAGCCTTACCGACCTCGAGGCCCCTGTGATAAACTGGTTCAACGCAACCCCGGAGGAGGCGGGCTACGGCCAGGGGGCCACCATACAGGCAAACATCACGGACAACGTGGGGGTGGACCCATCTACGGTAAAGGCCAACCTAACCTGGCCCAACGGGAGCTTTGTCATTCTGGACATGTCCTGGGCATACGGGAACATATACCAGGCATCTTTTCAGGACACATGGCAAATGGGAAACCATTCCTTCTGGGTCAAGGCTTCGGACACCTCCTCAAACCCCAACGAGAGCACGCAGGACTACCCGAAGAACCTTACCGTAAGGGCGGGCGCCTACCTGGAAGTGAGGACATTCCAGGATAGCTACGGCCCGGGCCAGAACGTCACCATCACAGGGGAGGAGTGGTGGGACGTGGCATGGAAGCAAAGGAAGCCCATAACCATAGCAGAGGAGTCAGGGGAGAACCTCACCAACTTCACCGTGAACATCACCCTTGACACCGAGTCACTAATCGCGGGGGGCTACATGAACGGCAGCTGCGCTGACATGAGGTTCGCAGATTCATCCGGCAGGCTCCACCACTGGGTGGAAACAGGGTGCAACACCACCCAGACCACTGTTTGGGTCAAGCTGCCCTCGCTGGGGGCGGGCTCTGAGGAGACCATATACATGTACTACGGTAACCCGGGGGTGACAGAGAACCTGAGCAGTTTCACTGACGCATTCGAGCTCATGGGAGAGTCAGGGGAGGCCGTGGCCAACTGGACCTGGAAGAGTGTAGGTTTCAGCAACCAGTATCCAGAACAGCCTGCCGTCTTCGCTGACATGACATATGACGACACCCAGCAGGCCTCCAGGAGGATAAAGGGAGTGACCCTGTCAGGGTTTGATGTCAGGTCCCAGAACTTCACCACCCCTGCCCACGGGGACGAGGACATATACTGGCTCGCGGCCAGGAAGGGAAAGTGGCTCTTCGGGGGCATGCTCATTGTTGTGGGAAACGAGAGTGTGGACTCCACACAGTGGAATGACGTGCCCTTCGGCCACACCTTTGATTCGAACCCGCTGGTCATAACAGACACCCAGACCTTCAACGAGGCAGACGCCTGCCACAGCAGGCACAACGGAAGGGACATGGAAAGCATACAGTCAAAGGTGGAAGAGGGGGATGATGGTGCCCACGTTGACGAGGACATGGCATTCATGGCAATAGACTCGTCAGGAACATGCGACACCTCCCTGAGCGGGGAGATGAACTGCGAGGCAGGGGAGAAGTCCTACTCAGGGGTAGCCTGGCAGACCGTGACATTCTCGGCCAGCTTCCAGGACAAACCATGCATGGTAATGACCATGATGACCCACGGAGGAGGAGACGAGACAGACCTGAGGTACCAGAACGAGGGAAACGAGAGCTGGCAGTTCAAGGCCGAGGAGGTGGTGGATGACAACACAGGACACGTGGGGGAGACCAACGCCTACTTTGCAGTGGACATGGGAAGCATGTACGCCAGGAGGTATGCCTCTGCAGAGCCCTCGGTAACCGAGGGAAGCCAGGAACAGCTCTCCAGCACCGTGAACAACACCGGCTCTGTGAACATATCGGGCTACCTGCTCATGGAGGTCCTGGA
>CAZSLL010000018.1:0-3041 GCA_964607835.1 uncultured archaeon
GTCATGAGGCTCATTGTCACCGGAAGGGTGAGGCCCGCAATACTCGAGGTCCCGGTGGGGCTCAAGACCAACCTGGGCAAGACCCTTTTCGCCAATTCGGTGACCATGACTCCGGGCACCCTGACCATTGAGGCCAGGGACGAGCACAGGTTCTACGTGCACACAATCTACCACAGGAAGGGTCAGGACATTGGCAGCATATTCAACCGCTACGGAGCAAGGGTGATAGGGTGATAGAGTACCTCTTTGCCTCTGCCGCCGTGCTTGTCCTGGCGGCCATGGTTCGCGGCCCCTCCTTCAGCGACCGGGCCCTGTCCCTTGGGGTGTTCATAAACATACTGGTCATCATCCTGCTCCTTTACGCCGTGAGGACCGAGATACAGCTGTACCTTGACATATCCATAGCCATGATATTCATGAGCTTCGTGGGAACCCTGGCCATCGCCAGGTACGTGAGGAGGAACGCATGATGGAGCTCGCCTCAGAGGCCCTGCTCTGGCTGGCCGGCATAGTCACCCTCATAGGGGCAGTGGGTATGCTCAGGTTCCCTGACTTCTACACCAGGGTCCACGCGGCCACCATAGTGAGCATCGGCGGGTTCAGCCTCGCCCTCTTTGCCCTACTGATATCCCACCCACTCGAGGTGTACGGCTTCAAGCTCCTGCTGGTGCTGTTCTCCAACTTCCTGACCAACCCCACCGGAACCCACGCCCTGGCAGACGCAGCCTACAGGATGGGCAGGCAGCCTGCGAAGCTGGTCAGGAACGACCTTGACAGAAAGGGAGGAGGCAAATGATTCTCGAGACCCTGCTCCTGGTCACCCTGGTCATGAGCGTGATAGCAGTGGAGATGAAGGACATGCTTTACGCTGTCATTGTCCTGGGCGCCGTGGACCTCCTTGCGGCCGCGGCATTCTATTTCATGGCTGCCCCTGACATAGCCGTGACCCAGGTCTCTGTGACCGCGGGCCTGAGCGTGTTCATCTTCCTCATAGTCATAGGAAAGACAAGGAGGCTGGAGCATGGATAGCTCAAGGCTCGCCGGGGGCGGCGCCCTGCTGGCCGTGGCAGGCTTCCTGTTCCTTGCAGTCACCGGGCTCCCTGATTTCGGGGACATAGGCAACAGGCACGTGGCTGCCTATTACCTAGAGAATGGTTATGAGCTCACTGGCTCTCCCAACATAGTGAACGCCATACTCTGGGACTTCAGGGGGTACGACACCCTGGGAGAGGAGACCGTGCTGTTCTGTGCTGCGCTGAGCGTGTTCATGATAATAAGGAGGAAGAAGTATGGACGTCGTGATTAAGACGGTTTCAAGGATAATGTTCCCCTTCATGCTGCTCCTGGGCTCTTACATAGCCCTGACAGGCCACATAAGCCCCGGGGGCGGTTTCCCCGCCGGCGCGATCATTGGCACGGCCATAGCCATGCTCGTGCTGGTGTTCAGCGAGGGTGACGTGGAGCACAGGCTCACCCAGAGGGAGCTGGTTGACATCAAGTCTGTCTCAGGCATAATCCTGGTCATCATGATTATAAGCCTGGGTTTCAACTTCAGGGGCCTCCTGCTCTCCACCCAGACAGGCTTCAGCCTCTGGAGCGGCGGGTTCACGCCCCTGCTCAACGTTACAGGGATGTTCATGGTCATCACGGCCATAGTGACCCTGATATACGCCATTGTGAAGGAATGATATTATGATTATATACCTGCTTGCTCTGGGAGTGATGATGCTTGGGCTGTATGCAGTCACACTCAAGGACAACCTCATTAAGAAGCTTCTCGGGCTCAGCATCATGTCCAACGGTCTCCACATATTCCTCATAGCCCTGGGATACAGGGCAGGGGGCGTCATGCCCATACTCCAGGACCTGGACTTCCAGAGGTTCGCGGCCACTGCGGTTGACCCCATACCCCAGGCCCTGGTGCTCACCTCCATAGTCATCAACTTCTCAGTGCTCGCCGTGGGGCTTTCCATAGCAATCATAATCTACAGGCAGTTCGGCACGCTTGACACAGGCAAGATAAGGAGGCTCAGGGGATGATACTCTACAGCTTCTTCGCCATACCCTCGTTCATGGCCACTGCATTCGTGATAATCCTGGTGAGCCTCAAGAGGGATGACTACATCCCCTACGTGGCCGTGACAGGGGCCCTGATGGCACTTTGCTTCACACTGCTCTCTGTGCCCGGGGCATTCGCGGCATCTCCCGCCAGCATGCAGATGGAGGAGTGGGCAGCCCCATTCGGTATCACTATCTACGGTGACTACCTGAGCATATTCCTGGCCAACATCATCGCATTCATAGGACTCCTGGCCTTCACCTTCTCCTACCGTTACGTGAGGGTGAGGATGACCAAGTACTATGCACTGCTTTCCCTGCTCTTCGCGGGCATGCTGGGCGTGGTCCATTCAGGGGACATGTTCAATATGTTCGTTTTCCTGGAGCTCTTCAGCATAGCCTCCTACGGCCTGGTGGCCTTCAGCATCGACAAGCGGGGCATCGAGGCCAGCATGAAGTACCTGGTCATGGGCTCCCTGGGAACCATGTTCTTCCTTGTGGGCACATCCTTCCTGTACGGGCTCACCGGAAGCCTGAACATAGCGGACATCGCGGTCAGGCTCCAGGGCTACTCGGGCCCGGCCCTCTCAGCCGCATTCGGCCTCATAATTGCGGGCCTTGGCATAAAGGCAGGTCTCGCCCCCTTCCACGCATGGCTTCTCGACGCCCATCCAGCTGCCCCATCGCCGGTCAGTGCGGTGCTTTCAGGCCTCATGATAGGGGTGGGATTCTACACGGCTCTCAGGGTGGGGTTCGTGGTTTTCTCAGCCCCGGCGGTTTTCCTTGGCATACTTCTTTCACTGGGCCTGCTCTCCATGGTACTTGGGGCCCTGGGGGCCCTCAGGCAGCCCAACCTCAAGAGGATGCTGGCGTACTCGAGCGTGAGCCAGATGGGCTACATCTCCCTGGCAGTGGGCCTTGGCACCCCCCTGGCCCTGACCGGGGGCATGTTCCATCTCATCAACCAGGCTGTTATAAAGAGC
>CAZSLL010000018.1:3051-25957 GCA_964607835.1 uncultured archaeon
GTGAAACGTGAGACGTGAAAAGAGAAGCGTTAGACGCAAGGCGTGAGAGGCGAGGAGCCTGCTCTTCCTTTGCTCCGGGGTCATGATATTCATTGCAGGCACCGCTGATTTCGACAGGCTGGCCGGAAGGTTCGGCTCGAGCAGGCTGCTCTCATACGCCTTCATGGCGGGAATCCTGGGCCTCGCGGGGGTTCCCCTGTTCAGCGGCTTCGCCAGCAAATGGATAATTTACATAGCAGCATACCAGGCCAGCCCCCTCCTTGCAATAGCCTCCATAATGGTCTCAGCCCTTACCCTGGCATACGGGCTCAGGGCGCATTCGCTCATATTCTCGGGCACCCGAAAGGACTCCAGGCCTGTCAGCATACCCCTGACCATGAAGCTTCCCCTCATCATACTGGCTTCCATCATAGTGCTCCTGGGGGTTGCCCCATGGATAGGCACGGCAGTGGCTGAGCTCATGGTCTCTGGCCTTGACCAGGCCGCTTACATACAGGGGGTGGGTATATGATAATACCCGGGCTCTCTGAAATCCAGTACCTGGCCCTGGCCATGCTGGGTCTCCTGGCCCTGCTATGGCTCCTTTTTGAGGCCTCCTCGAGCCCGCCCTCACGGAAGCATCTGAAGGAGAAGGAGAGAATGTTCGCCTGCGGAATGGAAATGGAGCCTGAGGACATGAATGTGCCCCAGGAAAGCTATTTCGCGTCAGCCAACCGCTTCCTCAGGACAGACCTGGTGGGAAGGCTCCACACCGGAAGGCTGTCTGACTACACCATACTTATAATAATAGGGACCGCCATTATTATGGCGGCGCTGATGATACTATGATGGGCAAGGCTTTGTTCAGGCTCAGGGACAGGGTGCTGAAGTACGGGGCAGTCCGCTCTCCCTGGGTCCTGCACATGGACACGGGAGGATGCAACGGCTGCAGCATAGAGCTGTTCGCTATACTCAACCCCAGGTTCGACATCGAGAGGTTCGGGGGAGTGAGCAAGGCCAACCCTAGGCACACGGACATCCTGCTCATAGACGGCTCTGTCACCAGGAAGATAGCCCCTGTGCTCAGGAGGATATACGACCAGACCCCTGAGCCCAAGGCCGTGATAGCGGTGGGCTCCTGCGCCATATCAAAGGGAGTGTTCCATGACTCCTACAACTCAGTGGGCCCACTTGAGGAGATAATGCCTGTTGACGTCTACGTCCCCGGATGCCCTCCAAGGCCCGAGGCCATACTCCAGGGCGTGCTCAAGGCTTTGGAGATATGGAAGCAGAAGCTGTGATATGTCTGGACACAATGAAGTGTTCCGAACCGGAGTACATGCGGGCGGAATTTGGTTCCGGTTCCGAAGGAACCGGGCATGCTGAAGCCGCCTGAAGGAAAGTGGTGCGATGTTCCCGAAATGGATGAGAGGGATAGGAAAGGTGGTCAGGGAGAGCCGGGAGGCCATATTCGTGCAGGTCCCCCTGAGCAGGCTTGAGAGAGCCCTGGCCAGTGCCAAAAAGCACGGGGCTGCCAGGATAAGCAGCATTACAGGCTATGACACCGGAAAGGAGCTCGGGCTCGTGTACACCCTGGTGCACGCAGGCCTGGTGCTCAACATAAAGGTGAGGCTTGACCGAAAGAAGCCAGAGGTCCCCTCTGTGAGGGAGGCCTTCCCGAGCGCGCACCTGTATGAGATGGAGAACCATGAGATGTTCGGGATAGAATTCAGGGGCAACAATGACATGAAGCCTGTCCTCCTGGCCGAGGACTCGCCTAAATGCCCGCTGTTCAGGAAGGAGGAAAAAAATGCCGCGAAAGGGAAATGATGAGCCAGGGGAGAGGAAGTGCTACTCGCTTCCCATCGGACCGCAGCACCCCATGTACGTGGAGGCCGAGAACATATCAGTGAAGGTTGACGGCGAGACCATAACAGGGGTGGACATCAACATAGGCTACATGCACAGGGGCATCGAGGAGCTCATGCAGAGGAGGAACTACATCCAGGGAATCTACCTCGCTGAGAGGATATGCGGGATATGCTCGGGAATCCATTCCATGACCTACTGCCAGGTTGTTGAGAACCTCCTTGAGCTCGAAATCCCTGAGCGCGCCAGGCTCATACGGATGGTGGTCCTTGAGCTGGAGAGGCTCCACAGCCACCTGCTCTACTTGGGGGTCATGGGCTACCAGATGGGCCTTGACACCGTGTTCATGTACTCGTGGAAGGACAGGGAGTACGTCCTGGACATGCTGGAGCTGGTATCAGGGAACAGGGTCAATTACGCCATGCCCACCATAGGCGGTGTGAGGAGGGACATCCCGTCAGCAAAGGCCGGTGAAATCGCCAAGCTTCTCGGCAAGCTTGATGAAAGGGCAAGGTACTATGGAAAGGTGTTCGGCTCTGACCGGTCCATAAGGGCAAGGAGCGCAGGACTGGGCCTGCTTCCCAAGGGGTTTTGCCTGGACCACTCCATAATAGGCCCTGTGGCAAGGGCCTCGGGAATCAGGACAGACGTGAGGGCGGATGTGCCTTACCTGCTCTATGATGACATGGACTGGAAGGTCATTGTTGACAAGGGGAGCGACGTGAAGGCAAGGGTCATGGTAAAGGTGCTTGAGATGCACCAGTCCATAAGCATACTCAGTACATGCATAAACAGGCTTGGCAAGATGGATGACAGGACACTGATGAGCAAGAAGCCCTTTTTCATCCCTCCTGACGAGGCCATAGCTGTCACAGAGGCGCCGAGGGGGGAGCTCATATACTACGCCCGCTCCAACGGCACTGACACGCCTGAAAGGATGAGGATAAAGACACCGAGCTTCACCAATCTCGTTTACTGCCTTCCGCCAATGCTGAAGGAGCAGCAGCTCGCCGACCTCCCAGTAATCGTGGCCAGCGCAGACCCCTGCTTCTCGTGCTGCGACAGGGTGCAGGTAGTGGACGAGAGGAGGGGCTCTGTCCAGCTCGTTGACGAGGCCTGGCTCAAGAGGCTTGAAAAGAGGAGGGGCAAATGATATTCGAGGCCCTTGTTTTCCCTGGCATGGCTTTCCTCATGGTCATGAGCTTCCTGTACTCGGGCCTGCTCAGGAAGGTGGCTGCCCGGATGCAGAACAGGATGGGCCCCCCAGTGTGGCAGCCCCTCATGGACTTCCTCAAGCTCCTGGGAAAGGAGGACATAATACCCGAGCAGGCCAGGGCAGGCTTCACGCTCTGGCCCATCGTGTCACTGGCCTCGGTGACCGTGGCGGCACTCATGGTTCCGGTGGCAGGGTTCATGGCACTTCCACTCCAGCCCAACCTCCTGCTCATATTCTATTTCCTGGCCATGAGCTCTGTTGCCCTTTACCTGTGCGGGTTCGCGGCTGGAGGAGCGTTCTCCATAGTGGGCTCCACCAGGAAGATTACCCAGGCCGTTGGCTACGAGTTCCCCTTCGCGGTCTCCATCCTGGTCCCGGCATTCTTCGCTGGAAGCCTGAACCCCCTCCAGGTAGCCAGCCTCCAGTCAGGCGGGGCCTGGCTCGCATTCAGCTTCCCCTTTGCGTTCTTCGCCTTCCTGGTGGCGGTCCTGGCCAAGACCGAGACCCCACCCTTCCACATACCCGCTGCCCACCAGGAGATTGTTGCTGGCTACTACACAGAGTACACGGGAACCAGGCTGGCGTTCATAGAGATGGCCCATTTCGTGAAGCTCTATGCCCTGGTGGCCCTGGGAACGGCACTCTTCATGGGGCCCTCCCCTGATGTCCTGAGCTTCATTGTCAAGAGCCTGGCCCTGCTGCTGGGGGTTACCCTCGCCAGGGCAGGGTTCGCCAGGATGAGAGTGGACCACGTCATCAAGGTGGCATGGCTCGTTGGACTCATCGGGATAATTGACCTGATAAGGGTGCTGTTATGGTAGACAGGAAAACCGGAAAGAAAGCCAGGCCGGGGCAGAAGCTCCCCAGGACCCCTTCAATGGAGTTCAGGTACTCCTGGGTTTATGACCACGAGAACAGGCTCAGGTACACTGACCCCCTCTACCCCTCGGGCGACACCATAAGGGGCTACGCAGACGAGGTCTCTGCCCAGTGGAAGCCCATGCAGAGAAGGGTCCTGGGCAGGATAGCCAGGCTCTCGGGCCTCCCATGGAGGGAGGGTTCCATAGTTTGCTACCTTGTGGGCAGGGGCGTCCCGCTCTCAGACCCGCTCACCATGCCCGTATACGAGGGCCAGCCGCAGACATTCCTCGAGAAGATGTCCTACCAGCTCGTGGAGAGGATGGTCATGCACCCCGGGAACCTGAAGGCCCAGGCCCCCTTCTGGGAGGCCATGTTCAGGTCCATGGCAGAGGACGGGGTAAAGGTGTCCTACATGGTCCCTGTTAACGCCATATTCAGGGAGCTCCAGGGAAAGCTCTTCCAGGGCGGGACTGTGGGGAAGAGCCTGCTGAGCACCAACCTGGATTACAGGAGGGCGTGGGAGATAGTGGACAACATGGGCCATTCAAGCATAATCGAGAGGTTCAGGGAGAGGACATGGGAATAATCAGGTCAGCCATAGCCAACCTCTTCAGGCCCAGATTCACAGAGAGGTACCCGAAAGAGAGGCCGCGGGTCCCTGAGGACCTGAGGGGAAAGCTCTACCATGACAGGAGCAAGTGCATATACTGCGGGCTGTGCGAGAAATACTGCCCCTCTGACGCCATAAAGGTGGACAGGGTCAGCAAGACATGGACGCATGACCTGGGAAAGTGCCTTTTCTGCGGCCAGTGCGAGGAGGTGTGCCGCACCATGCCCAAAAGGGACGCCATAAAGATGTCCGACCATTTCGAGCTGGCCACCCTCAAAAAGAGCGACCTCGTAAGGGTTCACAAAAGGCCCGCAAACAAATAAATGCTTGCGCACCCCCTGTTTCAACATGAGATTCTGCATCAACGCTGAGGGAGAGTCCAGGATGGGGTTCATTGCTTTAGGCAAGGAGCTTTACACCAGGGACTTTTACGAAGCAGCAAGAGTGGCAAAGGATTACAAGCAAAACGGATTCAACGGCCACCCCCTGCAGAATGTCTCCCTTTACTGCACCAATAACGGCGGAATCCCTGTCGAGATTGACATCAGGAATCCGCCCGCCTGGGTCCTTTATACAAGCGAGTGGTACAGCAGGCTGGGCAGATACAATGAATAAGCAGAAAAAAGGAACATGATTCAGGAATCATGATGAGGAGAGAGAACAGGGATTACTTCTTCTTTTTCTTTGCGGCTGCAGCCTTCTTCTTTGCCATCAGGGACGCCTCCTTTTTTGTTCAATGATATTATTTGTCTCAATTGCTTTAAATATAAGAATCCCACTGCATGCTAGCGGTTCTGGACCCATTTTCATCCCTTTCCGAAGACAAAAAAAGCATATATTCAGGCTCTCCCAAGATACAACCATGAAGCGATACGCTCTTGTTCTGGGAAAGAATCCCGCGCTCTCCTCAGCTGAAATATTCACCATTCTCCGGTCCAGGGGGATTCCCTTCGTGCTCCAGGACAGGGCGAGCGGTTTCCTGATAATCGATATGGAGAAGCCCCCTGAAATGTCCTCCCTGGGCGGCTCCATCAAGCTCGCATCAGTTGAGTGGTCAGGTCCTGCAGAGGAGCTTCCCCAGGAGTCGGTTTCCCTCGCCGCGGAGTATCTGCCGGGAAAATGCATATTCGGGGTCAGCGCATACGGCACGGGATGGAAGGATGCTGCAGAAGCCATCAAGTCAGAGGCAGCAGGGAAGGGCAGGCAATGCAAGTTCATGAACATCCCCAGGGAAAGGAAGGCCCTTACCCACGTGGAGGTCATCAAGAAGCGCCTCCTTGAAGACGGGGCAGAGTTCCTTGTCCTCAGGGGACGCCAGCTCCATCTCGCCAGGACCCTGGCAGTCCACAACCCTTTCGAGTTCCAGAAGAGGGACATGAAGAGGCCCTTCAAGAGGCCCATGCTCTCCATCCCTCCCAGGCTGGCCAGGATGATGGTCAACCTCACGGGAAGAGAGTCAGGTGATTTCCTCGACGCCTTCTGTGGCATAGGCACGATTCTCCAGGAGGCCTCCCTGTCAGGCTTCCGTGCGCATGGGATGGACAGGGACGCCCAGGCTGTGGAGTGGGCGAGGAGGAACATGAAGTGGCTGCACAACGAGTACGGCCTTGTCCAGCAGGAATGGAAGCAGGTGATAAGGCAGGGGGACGCCCGGAGGCTGGACAGCCTGTTCCCTGGGAAATCCGTTGACGCCATGGCATCAGAGCCCTATCTCGGCCAGCCGCTCAAAAGGGCGCCTGACACGAACAAGGCAAGGAAGATAATAAGGGAGGTCAGGCCCATCTACGAGAGGTTCGTGAGGGGTGCCTCATGCGTCCTGAAGCACGGGGGAAGGCTGGTCATTGTATCCCCCTGCTTTGAGGCCAGGAAAGGAAGCCCGCTCGTGAGGCTCAACATGAGGGGCCTGGCAGAGAGGAACGGGTTCGAACTCGTCAACCCCTTCAAGGGTACCGGGCTGGAGCATGGGCTCCCGCTTACAGACAGTGAGCAGTACCACAGGACAATCAGGGAGATAAGCATCATGCAGAAGCCGGCCTGCTGATATTCTCCTTCACCAGCTCCTTGGCAACATCTATGGCCTTCCTGACCTCAGGGCTCATGCTGCTGTTAAGCCCTGTCTCCCTGGGCTGGATTCCCACGAAAACGAGCTTGAACCTCATCCTGGCCTGCAGATAGTCCAGGAACATGCTGATGGGAAGCTTGTGTGTGGACAGTGCGGTCTTTCTGACCGAGTGAATGTCCACCAGCCCCACGGAACCGGGCTTCTGTCCCATGTCAACCGCGTCCACGATAATGAGCCTGTCAGGGCCGAATTTCTGTATCTCCCCCAGAAGGTTCTCGGGCATCCTTTCCCCGTCCAGGAGGAGCGTTTCCGGGTAATCCGAAAGCTCAGGTCTGAGTGCACGTATGACTTCAGGGCCTGCCCCGTCGTCACCCCTGACCCGGTTGCCCATTCCGACTACAGCAACCCTCATGCTAACTTTTTAATCCCCTGGCTTTAATATCTTCAGTGGTTTCTGTGTGCATGTCAAAGCCCCAGCAGGTGGTGTCGTTCTCAGGAGGAAAGGCCCTTGTGGAGTCTGAAGGTGAAACGAGGGAGGTGCGCTCCCCAATTCCCCTGGAGAAGGGAGAATGGGTGCTGTGCCAGGCAGGCTTCGTGGCAAAGAGGATTCCTGGGAGCAAAGCCCTGGAGATGCTGAAGGAATGGAGGGAGCTCAATGACTTCTGAACCTGGCCGGCGCCATCCACGCGGGAACGGGCAGGACAGCGACGGGTTCAGGCTCTTCCTCAGGTTCGCGGACGGATGCCGCCACCAGCTCGAGCACGACATGCGGGTCTCCCAGCCCGACGCAGTGGTCATACATGATTATCTCTACAGGGGAGGGGCAAGGCCTTCTGAGAGTGTGGTCTCAAGGGTCTACCACGTAGCCCATCCCGGACTGGAGACAGTGAGGAAGAGGCTCGGCAGGAAGAGCAGGTATGACCCTGATGTGGTCAGGGAGTTCTATTCCAGGGACCACAACAGGATGATGTTCGACAGGGGCAACCTCATGTGCATAGCCTACCCTGCAAAGGTACTGGGGGTTTCCGAAACCAGGCCCGGCTCCTCCAGAAAGCCCTCTGAGCCCCAGCCCGCGTGCAGAGCAAGAGTCGGGCTCGAGCCTGTCACCGGGATATTCGAGCTGCCCTCTGACCTGTCCCTGAAGGAAGGCGACTGGGTCACCGTGCACAGGATGAGCATAATCGAGAAGGTTTACCCTGAATTCGCCCGGGAAGCCGAGGGATTTCTCATGAGCCTCGGCCTTGGCAAGGACAGGGCATTCCCGGAAAAAGCTTTTAAATACCTGACAGAAATTAGATACTCCAGCCAAAAGAGGCATGAGAGCGGGGACTTCGCCGACCTCTCGGGTGACTGATTCGCAACGGAGTTCCTGCGGACGGAGAAAACACCTGATGTTGCTGGAGTGTATGCGGTTTGCGAGTGCCTGCCTGTGCTTTAAGAAACTGAGCATGCTGAAGCTGCCTTAAGGGAAGCACAGGAGTGTCTGACGCATCGAAGAAGCGGAGTTGGAAGGAATGCACGAGTTTGGTTCTGTCCAGGAGGCTGTAAGGAAGACCAGGGCAATCCAGCCCCTTCCCGGAAAGGTCAGGATAAGGCTAGGCAAGATGCGCGGCTCTGCGAAGGGCTTCGAGGACATGTTCAGGGAGCACACCAGGGACACAGAGCTCGCCGGCATGGGTCTCGAGGTGGAGAGCGTCCCCGTGGTCGTGAAGTGCTCCTGCGGGCTCGAGGGCCCTGTGAAGATAATGGAGCATGTGCACTGGGTTAGGTGCCCTGTCTGCGGGGAGATTGCGGACGTACAGCAGGGAAACGAGCTCGAGGTGGAGGCATTGGGGTGATGTGAATGAACGGAAGGAAATATTCGATTAGGGATATCAGGTCAGTGGCCTTCACCTTCACGAGCCAGGTCCTTCCGAGCCTTGAGGGGGAGAGCTACAGGGAAGCCATCGGGGTGCAGAACAAATACCTTGCAGATTTCGTTGGCCAGGGCTACAATGCGGCTCCGGGAGACCATGTTCCTGCTCCCTCAAAGCAGGATGTCATCAGAAGATATATGAAAAGCGTTAAGGTTTTCTTCGATGAGGCAGGAAAGCCCCTCCCGTTTAACGACGCCCCTGATGACTGAAGGCTTCGTCTAAAGCCATTTCCCTGGGAAGCGATTTATATAGAATCCCTGCATATTTCCTTCTATGAAGAAGGAGGCTTTTGGGACGCTTCTGGCCTTGCTCACTGCACTGGTGAGCGGCTTTGCAATACCAGTGAACAAGATATTCGTGTCAGGGCTTGACCCGGTGGTTTTCACCGCGGTGAGGGCCATATTCATAGGGGCCTTATTCTATTTCCTCGCGGGCTACAGGAACGGCTTCAGGTTCAGGGGACTGAACAGGGTTCCATGGTCATGGCTCCTGGCAATTGGCATAATCGGCGGGGGACTGGGATTCCTGCTTTACTTCTCCGGCCTTGAGCTAACCACCTCAGGCCGGGCAGCTTTCCTGCACAAGACCCTTCCCATATATGTGACTGTGTTCGCCTTCCTCTTCCTCAGGGAGAGAATATCGAAGAGGCAGAGCATGACCCTTATGGTCATGCTTATGGGTACCGTGCTCCTTCTCTTCTCCAGGATTGACCCCGCAGCATTCTGGCAGGACCCTGTCCTGGGAGATGCCCTGGTCATCCTGGGAACCATATTCTGGGGCCTGGAGAACGTCATCGCGAAGAAGGCCATGGTGAGGGAGGAGTCCAGCCTTGTGGTTTCATTCTCCAGGATGCTCTTCGGAGGGGCATTCCTCTTTGGCGTTGCACTCCTGCTCGGAAGGCTGGATGTGCTGCTCTCGCTGACCCAGCAGCAGATGGCATCCATCCTCATATCCTCAGGATTCCTTTTCGCCTACATCCTGCTCTGGTACTCAGCCATAAGGCTAATTAATGTTTCCAAGGCAGTCCTTTTCCTGCTGCTTGCCCCGGTCATAAGCACCTGGGCGGGCGTGGTTTGGTTCGGCGAGCCTGTTCCCTTCCTTCAGGTGGTGGGCTCAGCTCTCATCCTCATAGGCGCGGGCTTCGCAGGAAAGATACGCAGCGAGTTCTCTGACGAGGTGTGAGCCAACGCCTTTAAACCACTCATCCAACCAGAAAGCATGGACGAGAAAAGCCTACTAAAGCTCATGTTCGAGCTGGGCGTGCTGTCCAGGGGGCACAATTACCATGCCCTCCCCCGGCCTCCCTGAGAACAGAAAGAAGAAAGAGGCATAAACTTATTGGCAGCGTGGTCTGTTGAAGCTGTGCCGCATTTCATAGCTTTCTTGACTTAAGATGGTTGATGTGTTTTGCCCTTTCCTTTAGGAACTGTAGCTAAAGCTTTATATACTATAGTATGCCATAGTATACTATGGCAACCACAATACAGATAACCCAAGAATTGCAGAATGAGCTCGCGGAGAGAAAGATTAGCTCTAGCGAGACCTATGAAGAGGTTATCTGGGACCTTGTCGAGGATTCTATGGAGATATCTGCTGAAACAAAAAGAGATATTGAGAAGTCGAGAAAGGAAATCAGGGAAGGTAAGGTCTTCACACTTGAACAGGTAAAGCAGGAGATTGAAGATTGATGTATGAGGTCCTTTTTTCTCAGGGTGCAAAAAAACAGCTACAGGGACTTGACAGAGAGGCTCAAAAACACATAATATCTGTCCTGGAGAGGATAAGAGTTCGCCCAGAAAAATTCATAAAGAAGCTTATCGGTGACCCGGGATACAGGCTAAGGGCGGGGGATTACAGGGTCATAATGGATATTGATAAGGGCAACCTGTTGATACTCGTTATCAATATCGGTCACAGAAAGAATATATACAAGAAGATTTGATTTCTTAATGACAAAGGTTTCAATCTTACTAGGTTTCCGTATAATAAGCCTTTGCACGGGTTCCTACACGTCCTGGAACCTCTCGTAACCCTCAGGACCCCTCTGCTCAAGGTGGCACTTGCCGTTGTCCATTCTCATGAGCTCATCGAAAAGCCTGTATATTGACCTGATTTTTCCATCATCTTCGTCCACGGGATGCCAGTCCCTCCCGTTCTTCTGAAACAGCATGGCTTCTCTGCTAACATCGTCGTGTCTTATTATGTAGTCGCTTAGGTCCCATGGTTTCTTTGACCTTGGAAAATAGATGTTCTGCAGAGCCCACTTCATATAGGAAGCGTAATCCCTGGAAACTCCGGTTAGAACCATCCTTGACTCATCGAGCATAATCAAAAGAATTTGGGAGAAGGCTTAAATTGCTTGGCTCTTCCCGTCTAACCACTCATCGAGTCCCCGCCCGAGCACACGCATGCGCAGTCCCCTCCGCAGGCCTCGTATATGGGCTCGTTGCAGTGAACCTCAACCCCGTCGCAGAAGCAGTGCTCCGCCGGGTTGCATTCAGCATCCCCGCACTGGGGGAGCTCTGTGTTGAACACGCATGTCTCTGGATGGGCCGGGTCGCAGGTCCCGAACACCGCCAGATTGTATGCACCGTACGCAGAGTATGCCAGGGAAATGAACATGATTATGGTGAACACCCATGATATGGCCTCGAAGTGTCTGTGAACAAGCCTTCCTGCCCTCTGAGACCTCTTCATGAGGCCGCTGGTGACCTTTGCTCTGACCTTCTCGTTGAACCCTGTCCTGCAGGGCCTGAGGGTCAGCCTCCTGGCCACGCAGTCAAAAGCCTCCCTTGTCCATGAGCGGTACTTTGCAGAGAACAGGCTCATGAAGGCCAGTACCACGAGCGCTCCTATGCATGCTGACATGTTAACCCCTTACTGGTTTATAGTGTAATTTCTCATGATGTGCATATAAGCTTTTCCTTTAGCTTAGCCCCTTCCCATGCTTAAAAGTCTTTCCCGCCAGGAATACTCATGCCCATACAAAATCTCAGTTACGAGAACGGAAGGATAACAGGAGAAATCCCGTTCGGGTGCGATAGTGTGGTTGTTGGCGGCTCTGCTGAGGAATTCTTCGAGGTCTACAACAAACTTGGGGTCCTCCTCCAGAAACATCTCCACGATGGCGGGGAGCTCCCTGATTCTATACACAGCTATCTGCCGAAGTGAGCCAAAGGCTTACCTGAGCCCCGCAACCTTACTGAGCTCCCTCACGAACAGCTCGGCCTCTTCCCTTGTGTTGTACAGGTAGAGGCTTGCCCTCGCCGAGCCCCTGAGCCCGTGTTCTGTGAACCAGCTGGATACGCAGTGGTGCCCTGACCTTATCATTATGTTGGCGTTGCTGTCCAGGAGCATGGCAGTCTGGTGGTGGTCCATGCCCTCCAACAGGAAGGACACTATCCCAGACCTCTCTGAGGGTTCCTGGGGGCCAAGGATTCTCAACCCCTTGATATCCCTTATGCTCTCTGTGATTACGCTGTTGAGCTTCTTCTCGTGCTCCTCGATGCCCTCTCTCCCGGCTTTCCTGATGTAATCAGCAGCCGCTCCGAAACCGATTATCCCAGCGTAATCCTGGAGCCCGGCCTCGAACTTCTCAGGGGGCTTGAGCAGCTCATGGCTGGTGTAGCTCGAGGTGCTCACGGTCTCACCACCCAGCATGAATGTGCCCATTTCCTCGAGCAGGTCATACCTCCCGAAAAGCGCCCCGGTTCCGGTGGGGCCCGTGAGCTTGTGCCCTGAGCAGGCCAGGAAATCCGCCCCCAGCTTCTTCACCGAGAATTCCTTGTGCGGGGCTGATTGCGCTGCGTCCAGCATGACCAGGGCGTCCTCCTCGTGCGCGAGCTTTATGATTTCCCTGACAGGAAGGGTGTACCCGTCCAGGTTGGACGTGTGCACCACTGAGACCAGCTTCGCTCCCTTCACCTTTCCGGAGAAATCCTCCAGGTCGAGTGTCCCGTCCTCATGCGAGCCCGCCACCCTGTGCTCCACTCCCCTGTCCCTTGCCAGGACCTGGCATGGGATGAGGTTGGAGTTGTGCTCCCTGTCCGAGGTCACCACCGCGTCTCCCTTATTCAGGCCCAGCGCATGGTACATAAGGTTTAGCCCTTCTGTGGTGTTTCTGGTAAATATGATTTCTTTGTCCCTTGCTCCAAGGAACCCTGCCACGCTCTTCCTGGCCTTCTGGCACCGCTCCTCAACCTCCCTGGAGAGCCTGTGCATGCTCCTTCCGGCGCAGGCCGGGAACCGCTCATAGTACTCGTTCATGGACTGGATGACCTGCCTGCTCTTGAGGGCCATGCAGGCATTGTCGAAATAGACAATGGGCTTTCCCCCAATCCTCCTCTCAAGGACCGGGAAGTCAGCCCTCAGCTTCTCTGGATTCATAATACCACACAAGGCAAAGTAATTTAAATATATAAACATCCTTTGCTATTAATTAAAACCAAGGCAAGGAATGCTTCTGAGGTAAACTGATATGTACAAGGTTCTCAAGGTCAAAGACAAGGTAAGGGTACCCCCTGCAAAGTTCGGCCTGCCAATGAAGGACGCCATCAAGGCAAGCCTGGAAGACAGGTGGGAGGGCATCATAGACCGAAGGCTTGGCGTGGTTCTTTCGGTCACAGAGGTGGACGAGGTGGGAGAGGGCACCATCCTTCCTGGTGACGGCGCAATCCATTACCCTGTTGACTTCCGGATTCTGGTTTACTTCCCTGAGATGCATGAGCTGGTCAAGGGCTACGTGATTGATGTCACAGAGTTCGGGATATTCATCAGGATGGGCCCGCTCGACGGCATGGTGCATGTCTCGCAGATAATGGATGACTTCGTTTCCTATGACAACAAGAACGCTATTTTCATGGGAAGGGACACCAAGAGGACGCTCAAGGAAGCGGACCTTGTGAAGGCCAGGGTGATATCCATATCCATGCAGGGAGGCCAGTACAAGATAGGCCTCACCACCAGGCAGCCCGGGCTTGGCGTCCTTGACTGGTACGACAAGAGCAAGCATGGCGGGGCAAAGAAGGCCGAGCCTGCCAAGGCAGAGAAGAAAGAGGTCCCCAAGAAGGACGAGAAGGCCAGGAAATGATTCTTTTAAGCAAAGGGCAACCTATTTAAAACCGCAGTATACCATTATACGAAAGGGCCGAGACCCGGCTACTGAAAGCCGGACCTTCGTTATGGAATAAGGTCTGGAAGGAAAGTAAACACATGAGAGACAAGGTTTGCAGGAACTGCAAGAGGTTCGTGGAGGACTCGAAGTGCCCGGTATGCAGCCAGAGCAACTTCTCCAGGAGCTGGAAGGGCATGGTGGTCATCAACGACCCCAACGAGTCAGAGATAGCCAAGGTGCTGGGCATAAAGGTCCCTGGAAAATACACACTATGGGTGAAGTAAGCAACAAGGTGGTTCATTATGAAGCTCGATATCAGGGAGAGGAAGAAGAACCCTCTCATGAAGAGGGAGGAGGCCATGGTCACTGTAGACCATTCAGGAAAGGCCACCCCGAACAGGAAGCAGATAATCAGGGAGGTAGCCTCTGCCATGAAGGCCTCGCCTGAGAATATCATAATCGACAGGATACTCACCTCTGGCGGAAGGAGCCTTTCAGAGGCCAAGGTTTTTGCCTACTCGAGGAAGGAGGACATCCCCCAGTGGAGGCTCAAGAAGATGGAGCAGAGGATTGCCAAGATAAAGGCCCAGCAGAAGCCTGCCGAGGCCGAGCAGGCCGCAACCGAGGAAGCGCCCAAGGAGGAGAAGCCCCCGAAGGAGGCATCCAGGGAAGAGGCTCCTGCCGGGGAGAGCCCCGTGGAGGATGCCGCTAAAGAGAAGCCCAAGGAAGCCGCTCCAGAGGAAAAGAAAGAAAAAGCCTCCCACGAAGAGAGTGGAGAAGAAAGAAAAGCCTCCCACGAAGAGAGTGGAGAAGAAAAAGTTGAGTGATTATCATGGGAAAGAAGGGAAAAGATGCAAAGAGACGGGACAAGAAGCAGAGGACAGGAAAGAAGCATTCCACTGTGAAGCCCCACGAGTTCTACGAGGTCTCAGGTGACTCCGTGTCCAGGAAGAAAAAGAACTGCCCCAGGTGCGGCCCGGGCACATGCCTGGCTGGCCACAAGGGCAGGCTTTACTGCGGGAAGTGCGGATACACAGAGTTCGAAAGGAGGCAGGAGCAGGCCCCCTCACAGGAACCCCCCAAAGAGGCAGAGAAGCCCGAAGAGGCCCCTTCTGAACAGAGGAAAGAATAAATAGTTTCTATATTTTATTCACTATAAGGTGGAAAATGAAAGCCCTGAGAAAGCTCAAAGAAGCCAGGAACAGCTTCAACAAGAAATATTACGAATTCCTTGAGAAGCCTCAGGAAGCGTACTCCCGATTCAGGGAAAGATATGCAGAAAAGGCAACGGGTTTTCTTGACGCTGCGGTTCTGGGGCTCTATGAGGGAGCGGTAATCCTTGACCATTATGCAACCGCCAAGCTAATAAGAAATACCTCTGAGGAAGGGAATCCAGTGGTAAGGTTTATGATCGAAGACATGGGTATAAACAACGGATTGCTTTCCCATGCAGGAATGGAGCATCTTTTCCTCTCAGCATGCATTGGTGCAACCTATGTGACAAAGGAAGCAGTAGAGGTAATAGAGAAAGTGGACCTTGAAATTGAGACAAAGACCCTCTTGGTCTATCCTGTGCTTACCACAATGGCCTACAGCCATTATTTCAACGGATTCTGTACATGGCTCTACTAATCATTTCCTTATCCTTGCGTACACCCTTCCGTGCGAACGCCCCTTGAGGAGCTCCTCCACAGCCTCCTGGGCCCTGCCGATTTCCCCGTGGGTTCCGATGATGGCCACGGTCCTGCCGTAGACAGAAATCATGCAGTTGGTCTCCTTCTCCAGAATCTTCCTGGTGGCGCCCCTCCTGCCTATGACCCTTGCCATGAGCCTTTTGACGGCCTTGTCACTCTCCTCCCTGAGGCTTATGACCCTGAGCTCGTAGTCCTCGTTCAGCAGAAGCATGGCCTTCTCAGGAGCGAATCCCCGCCCCACGGCCTTAACGACCTCCCCGGCCTTCATGACCTGTATGGGGTCCCTGCCGCTGACAACCACGCTTTCCCTGATGCTGATTCTTGTGGAGGTCCTTCCCTCGAGCTCATCCTTTGATGCACCCTCCTTTCCTATGAGTGCAGCCTTCCTCTCCTCTGGAATGTTGACCTCTTCGAGCACAGAAATAACCCCCTGGCGAATGTTGGCTCAGACGTAATTCTTTCTTCTGAGCCAGTTCATCTGGGTCTTGTTGTATATCCAGACTATGTCTCCCTTCTCGTCGCCCTCTATGTCCCAGGGCTTGATTATGACTATGTCCCCGGGCATGACCTTTATCCTTCTCCTGAACTTTCCCGGAATCCTGCAAATCCTGGTCTTGCCGTCCTTGCAGTCTATCCTGAACCTTGATGCCCCCAGTATCTGGTCTATCTCGCCGAAGACCTCCTTCCCGCGGGGAAGCTTGACCCTTATCTGCTCCCCCTGCTGTTGCCTCTCGTCCCTCTCTGTCCTGAACTGCTCCATACCACTCTTTTCCTCCCGCCACTTCGTGGCGGCATGCACTCCTTCCTTTTGCTTCTTCGAAGCGGCATTCACTCCGGTGCGACCTTAATCACACCTGCTTGCACTCCCTCTCCTTGCACCCTGTGCCGAATCAGCCCTCCGGACCGCATGCACCCCCCGGCTTTCCTTAATTATGGAAAGGGGTTTATATAAGAGTGCTGATTCTTCCGTTTCAGTAGAGGTGGCCCATTGTGAGAACGGCCTCCACAGGATTGAATATGAAGTCCCCTGAGGCGGGGTCCCCTGGGACCAGGTGCATGGAGGCTATTCCGGATATTCTCTGCATGTCGCTCTCTATGAGCACCCTCCTGTGCTCTGACGCCCACATCACAAGGGAGGCCAGGAAAACAGACCAGTCATCCTCCCTGCCTGTGTCGTAAGAAAGCCAGGCCGTCCTTCCCCGGTTGCTTGACGCCGCCAGTTTCATTATTGACGCAGGGTGGCCTGAGCCTGTCCTGAGAATGGCTTTTCCCTCGGCTGTGGGTGTTTTGGCCACGGGCTCTGAGGAGAATGGGCCGAAAACGTGGTCTGTTCCGTAGAAGCTCCCTGTGCCGTTGGGCATGTTCCGGAAATATATGGTAACCCTGTTGTAGTCAGGATAGTAGGCGAGCTCGTACAGGTTGAACTGAACGCTCCCTGAGCCAGAGCCCCCTGACTCCGCCACCGCGAAATAGTCCATGAGCATTCCCTCCCACGCGGCAAAGTCAGCTGAGTCCAGGTCCCTGACCAGCACGAATCCCTTGTTGTTCATGAGATAGTTGGGCAGGAGCCTCTCCAGCCCCTCAAGCCCCTGCGTGCTCACCATTACGTCATAGAGGTCTCCTATGGTATCGGTCTCTATGACAGTGAAGTTGACCTTCAGTCCGCTGAACGAGAGGTCCTTTGAGCCCATTACGCCGTCCAGCCACGTGCAGAAGTCCCTGCAACCCGCTGAGCCGTCGCACAGGCATCCTACTGTCACGGTCTCATGCGGCATGCCCCTGAGCTCGAGCCTGTAGTTAAGCCTGGTCCTGTTCAGAATCCTGTCCAGGTGCCTGTCCAGCTCGCCCGCGTCAGACCAGTCCACGCCCATGGCATCCATGGAAAAGAGCGCGTCCCTTCCCTGGGTTATGAGCTTTGATGTGCCCCATTCAGGCTCTGTCACCGTGAACCTGAAAGCCTGCGAGAGAAGGAAGAACAGGACTAGGGATATGAGCACAATCTCGACAATGTGGAACAGGCCCTTCCTGTTTCCCATGAATAATATATGCAGGGCCCTGTTAAAAAGGCCTGGAGCCTCACACCTTGAGGGATTTGCTCCTGACGGCCTTGAGAACGGCCTGCTTGTCCACGTAGTAATCAGATACAATCCTTCCCACGGTGTTGATGTCATTCACGTTGTTCTTGGCCAGGTAGTCCAGTATCTCCTTCTTCTCCGCCAGGTCCTTCTCAAGGTCCTTCTCCACCATGCCTGTGTAGAGCTTGATGTCAGACATTGCCCTGTAGGACTTTGCCAGGGGTATTGCCTTGTCCTCCGCGGCAATCCACTGGTATATGGTATTGAGGTCAATCTTCATCTCCTTGAGCCCTGAGCTGGGAATGAGCTCAGTGACCTGCAGGACCCTGCGAACATTCTTCCTCCTGTCCCTGTGCATGACCACCACGAGCTGGAGCCCGCCCAGGAGGGCGATGGGAATATTGATTGGAGGGTTCACGAGCCTCCTGAAGGCCTCCTCTGCAGTGTTGGCGTGCAGGGTGGAGTACACGGAGTGCCCTGTGTTTATGGCCTCGAAGAGCACCTCAGCCTCCCTGCTCCTTCTCATCTCTCCCACTATTATCCTGTCAGGCCTCATCCTCAGCGAGTTGATGAGGATGTGAAGCATGGTTATCTCGCCCTTTCCCTCTGGATTCGGGGGCCTTGTGGTCAGGGGGACCCAGTGCAGGTACTTGGGGAGCTGAATCTCCCTGGTGTCCTCTATTGACAGGACCCTCTGGTTGGGGGGTATGAAGCACGTAAGCGCGTTGAGAAGGGAGGTCTTTCCTGAGGCTGTTCCCCCGGCAATGACGATGTTGAGCTCGTACTGGATGGCCAGCCACATGAAGGCCGCCATGTCCAGGGACAGCGTCTTCTGCTGTATGAAATCAGATATGGTCCAGGGCCTCCTGGCGAACTTCCTTATGGTCAGGGTGTTCCCTGCCGATGATATGGGGAACAGGGTGGCGTTGGTCCTGTCCCCTGAGGGAAGGTAGGCGTCCATCAATGGGCTTAGGTTGGTTATCTGCTCCCCCACCCTCCTGCCTATGGAGGCCGCGTAGTCGTAAATCTGGTTCTCTGTCGAGATATTGATGTTGGTCTTCAGCCACCCGTTCTTGATGTGGTAAACCCACACCGGGTCCTTTGAGCTGTTTATGACGATTTCCTCGAGGTTCCTGTCCTGGAGAAGGAACTCTATTATTCCCAGCCCCAGGGACTGCTGCATGAGCAGGCCCACCAGGGTTCTGTAGTCCTTCTGGTTCAGGTTGGGGAACTCCTTCTTGACCAGGTCCGATGCCTTGGCTATGAATTTCTCCCTGAGCTGCTTCATCTCCTCAGGGCTTATTATCTCCGCGGGCCTGAGATCGAGCTCGTCCAGGAGCCTTTCCCTTATCTCGTCCAGCGCGGCCTCAGTGGCCTCCCTGACAATGGGAATTATGATTTCGTAGACAGGAACGTACTCCTCAGTGGAGGTGAAAACCCTTATATTCGCCGGTACCTCGTTGACCACTAGCTTGTAAGAATCCATGACCTTCTCGGCAGTCATGCTAAATATTATGCAATCCCTGGCTTTAAAGTTGCCCTTGTGCAGTGCTTTGCTGGTGCCAAGCCTCAGAAACCGGGAAAAATAAGGTTAGAAGTCATCATCAGGCTCACCAGGGATTCCCCGAACCGCTGAATTTCCGCGGTACGCAATGTCCCTGGAGTCACCAACGTAGCCCCTCATTATTTCACATGCCCTTGTGCCTGCTCTGTAAAAGGCTTCCTTTGGGTCTACTGAACCGGGTGCAGCCCCTTCAGGAGGCTTGTCAAGGTAGCCCTGCTCCCTGAGCTCTTCCAGAACCCTTCCTGACTCCTCGAGAGCGGCCCCTGCTCCGGCCTGACTTGCCTCGCCTGAATGCCGGGCCTCTTCGGCTGTTTCGCCCAGCTCCTGGAGCATCCTGTTTACCCTTTTCAGGTCTTCCCCGACATCTGAAAGCACGCTTTTGTACGCCATATTACCACCTCGTAAATGTCACTAAATAATAGTTACAATTAGGGTTTATAAAGCTTTCTGTTCCCTCCTTCATAGCGCTTTCTTTCTCAAAAGGCATTTGCCATACAGGGCAAGGCTTTTTAAACCCCTTCATGGCATACTCAAGGGGCAGAATGTGTTTAAAGCCCATTAATCAATGATAACAAGTAACTGAAGGCAGTGGTTGAAATGGTCATGGAAGGATTCGGCGAGTCCCTGAAGCGGACGTTCAGGAAGATAACCAGGATGAGCACCGTGGACAGGGAGGCAGTGGAGCTTGTGGTGAAAGAGCTCCAGAAGGCCCTGATACAGGCAGATGTGGACGTCTCACTGGTGGTGGAGCTCTCGGCCAGCATCAAGAAGAAGGTGCTCGAGAAGGAGCCTCCTTCAGGCATGACCGTGAGGGAGCATTTCATAAAGGTCCTCTATGACGAGCTGGTGTCCTTCCTCGGGGCAGACAGGGGCGACCTCGACCTCAAGCCCCAGCGCATCCTTCTCATAGGGCTCTTCGGCTCTGGCAAGACCTCCACGGCCGGGAAGCTTGCCAAGTGGTTCAGGACAAGGGGCCTCTCCGCAGGGCTCGTGGCGTGCGACACCTTCAGGCCTGCCGCAAAGGACCAGCTGAGGCAGCTTGGAAAGAAGGTTGATGCAGTTGTCTATGAAAAAGGCAAGGACCCCTCTGACATAGCAAAGAGCGCCATCAAGGCAGCCAAGGAGGACGTGCTCATTTTCGACTCTGCAGGCAGGGACGCCCTTGACAAGGGGCTGGCAAAGGAGCTCAACTCCCTGGGCAAGGCAGCGAAGCCCGACGAGGTGTTCCTGGTAATACCCGCTGACATAGGCCAGTCAGCCAGGAAGCAGGCAGAGGAGTTCAACAAGCTCGTGGGCATCACGGGCATTATAGTCACCAAGCTCGACGGGACCGCCCGCGGAGGGGGCGCCCTTGCAGCTGCCTCCATATCCGGAGCCAGGGTGAGGGTGATAGGCGTTGGCGAGAAGATAGGCGACCTGGAGGTTTACGACCCCAAGCGATTCGTGGGCAAGCTCATAGGCTACGGCGACATAGAGGGCCTCCTGGAGAAGGCCAAGGAGGCGGGTATAAGTCCTGACGCAGCGGAGAAGATGCTCAAGGGAGACTTCACGCTCGAGGAGTTCTACGAGCAGATTGGCTCCATGCAGAAGATGGGCAACCTGAGCAAGGTCATGGAAATGGTTCCCGGGATGTCGGGCATGAATGTTCCCAAGGGCATGCTGGACGTGCAGGAGGAGAAGATGAAAAAGTGGAAGCACGCCATGGACAGCATGACCCGGTACGAGAAGCGCCACCCCGAGGAAATCAAGCACAGCAGGGTCAGAAGGATAGCAAGGGGCTCGGGCCTCACAGACAGGGACGTGCGCGAGCTCCTGAAGTACTTCAAGCAGACCCAGAAGATAATGAAGATGACCAAGGGGGGAAAGGGCCTCAAGAGGGGCCCGCTCGCCAAGTTCGCCAAGCAATTTGGGCTCAAGGCGTGAATCCGGGCAAAACTTTTTATATCCACCCTTTAATGCATATCCCGGGAAGTTGATAGAATGGAAAGGATGCCCTGGTTCACCCAGAGAGAATTCAAGGACATGCTCATATCAGTCCTTGTGCTGTCTTTTGTCTTCTCCTATCCGCAGGTGCTTTCCGTCCCCTTATATCTGCTCTATGCCTTCCTGGCCGTCGGAATTGGCTTCATGGGCCACGAGCTCTCCCACCGGTACGTGGCAAGAAGGCTTGGGTACTGGGCAGAGTACAGGATGTGGCAGCAGGGCCTCATGATGGCCATGCTCTTTGCCTTCATCACCAACGGCGGGCTGGTGTTCGCGGCTCCCGGGGCAGTGGTCTTCTCAAGCATGCGGGCGTTCGGCAGGCCCTCAAAAAATGACGTGGGAAGGATAGGAATAGCAGGGGTGGTGTTCAACATCGCTGTGATGTACTCCCTTCTGGGTCTGGGTCTGTTCCTTCAGCACCCTGTGGTGTCACTCGCAGCATTCGTCAACGGATGGCTCGCCCTTTTCAATCTCATTCCCTTCGGGCCCCTTGACGGGGGCAAGGTCCTGTCCTGGAACAGGCTGGCCTGGTGCGCAGCGATAGCCCTCGCCATTGCGGGCCTGGGCATAAACATACTGCTCTGACCCAGCAAGGCGTGCCCGTAGAGTAGCCATTTATAAATGCCTGGATAATATTACCTATAACCTGCCTTCGGGTTGATGTGAGGCGAGATAATGTATGCGGGTGTGAAGCACCCGATCCGTAAACGAGTGAAAGGCGAGACATATGGCAAAATTTAAGTGCGAGCAGTGCGGATGGGTGGGCAAGCCCATATTCATGGAGCCCGCCACCAGACTCTGCCCCAACTGCAGGAGCATCAACATCAAGAAGGTCAGGAAGGAGGAAACAAAATAACCATGAAACAAAATAACCATGAATCCAGTGCGCCAGTAGTCTAGCGGTAGGACGTCACCCTGCCACGGTGGAGACCCGGGTTCAAGTCCCGGCTGGCGCATTCCCAGCATTTTTTAAGCATTTATCCAAAGCAATGTATGAAAAGTTACATATCTATTGACATTGGGGGGACCAAGGCAGCCATCGCGAGGTTCTCCATAAACCCGGAAATCCCTGGATTCTCGATCGAGGAGCAGAAAATGCTCAGGATGTCCGGCTACAGTGAAGCCGGATCCTTCTTCTCTGACGTAAGTGGCGCCATCCAGAAACTCTGGAAAGAGGATGTCAGTGGAATAGGTATCGGGGCCGGCGGGCTGATTGACAGTGAAAGGGGCATGATACTCGACTGGACCCTCTGCCGGTTCCTGCAGGGATACCCCATCAAGGACTATCTCTCAAAAAGGTTCTCTGTTAATGTATCAGTCATGAATGATGCCGAGTGCTTCGCCATGGGAGAGTGGGCTTTCGGCGCAGGGGAGAATGCCGGCATCATGTTCGGAGCCACCCTTGGCACGGGCCTTGGGGGCTGCCTCCTTCTTGACGGCAAGCCCTTCAAGGGGGCGCATGGATACGCTGGAGAGATAGGCGAGATCGGGGTTAGCGGACGGTTGCTCGAGGCCCATTCCAGCGGAACCGCACTGAAGGAGCTTTCAGGCATGGTCGGGGAGAAGCTCCATGGGCTTGCATGCAAGGGCGATAAGGCGGCCATTGGCGCTTTCAAAGAGTACGGCATAAGGGTGGGCGCTGTTGTCCGCTGCATCATGGCAGCATATGACCCCCAAATCATAGTGCTGGGGGGCTCGGTTTCCAAATCATTTGGCTTCTTTTCTGAATCCATGATGGCCCACCTCAGGAAGTCCTTCGAGGAACCCGTCTACAGGAGCATAAGGGTGGTACCCTCTGAAATGGAAAATGCCGCCCTTCCGGGGGCAGTGGTCCCCCTTCTGCGGGGAAATACCCTTAAAACCTAAAACAATAAAACCCACCTTTACAACATTCTTTGCATGAGAATGCCTGACAAGCAGTTCATGGCGCTAATCTCCATATTGGCCGTGGTATCCTTCTCGGT
>CAZSLL010000019.1:0-24678 GCA_964607835.1 uncultured archaeon
CAACAAATACGATGACGAGAACTGGTTCGGCCTGGAGCCCTTCCTGAAGGTATTCATGTGATTCGGTCTCTTTTCACTAAGCGTGCTCTGCGTGTTCAATATTCATTACAGGTGAAATGTGCTGAAAAGAACAAGAAGCAGTGGGAATCATCATATAGATGGCATTTTGTAGGGAAGCCACTTTATTACGGAAAGTGCTGGGCCGTGGAGTTTGGATCGCTTTATCCTTTTCATTACCCTGATGTAATTTTTTTTAACATGCTGATTCCTCAGAAAGAGACCGGCCGTCTTTTCATATACCCCCGGCGAATGCATGAACCTGGATACCTCAAGGCCAAAAACCATTCCCTTATAGCTCGGCTTGATGACCCGGCTGTCTTCTTCAATCATCCCAAGCGAACCAAGAATCCTTATTTTCAGCGAGAAGGCATCGCTGATGTCTGTTCCAAAGGTGCGGGTGAACACTTTCCTGTCGATTCCTTCCCTGCTGTTCAGGCCCCTGACTATATACTTTTCCATCATCTGCTCTCTTGAAAGAGGCAACGCGAAGTATAGAGGTACCCTTCCCTTTGACAATGACTTGTAATACTGCTCCTTCTCTGGAAAGTTCTTGTATATGATTCCGTTTATCTCGGACCTTGATGCAAGCCCGATTCCGATAGTCTGACTTCCTTTCTTCGGTTGGTCAGAAGCAGATTTGTAGAAATAGTTGGTGGATACCTCATCATAACCCATTTCTTGAAGGAACTCCCTGGCCACAATCCTCATCAAAATGGATTCTTTCAACGAAGGAAAGAGCTGCCTGTTCCTCGCGTAGATTCTGTCCATTCCAGGGGTCGAAAGCCTGAGTTGGTATGAGCTTATCGAATCGGGATTCATTCCTGATGCCATGAGAAGGTCGCTTTCCCACCCCGAAACGCCCTGACCAGGAAGACAATGCATCATATCGAGATTGATGTTGCTGAATCCCTGTTTCCGCATGTTCCGGAAGGCCGTTACGACCGAGCTTGGTCCCTGCTCCCGTCTTATTGAACCAAGGACATCGTTCCTAAAGGTTTGCACTCCCATACTTATCCTGTTTGCTCCCATTTCTTTTAGTGATGAAAGCTTGTCTTTTGCGTCAGAAGAAGAAAGGCTGAATGGGTCAGCCTCGACCGTGAACATTGCTCCTTTTCTGAAACCCAGGCCCTCACTCATTTCATCTATGATTTCTCCCAGGTAGCGAACTGGAAGCATGGTGGGGGTCCCACCACCGAAATATACAGATTTAATGGTCCCTCCTTCTAAGTATGGGCTGAGAGCCCTCATTTCAGCTTTAAGATACCCTATGTATTCCTCCATCTTTTTTGAATTGCCTTGAAGGATACACGCATCACAGAAAAGGTACTTGTTTGGGCAGAAAGGGAGGTTTACATACAAATGTATGTCAGTCACTTTTTCTTCACCATACAGTGCGTCCTTCTTTGGCCTCGAGGAGATCCTCGGATAATTGAAATATTTATAGTTGTAAACTTCATGATGCCTTTCGGGCGGGAAAAGGAGACCGGCCTTTTGATTTTTTCAATGTTCCAGGAATCAGCAATTTCTTTTGCCCTTCTAAAAAGCAAAGATCCTTGATTCATATTTATATTGGTTTCAGGAAGCAATTAAAAACAATGAAAAAACCGGGGGGCAACCCTGTATACGGATGGTTCCCGGCGCCTTTACTTAAGGAATTCAGGTTCAGCGAGGCTGTTTGCATGAAGATGACAGATTTGATAATGGGATATTCCTGCAACAACAAATGCATGCACTGTACAAGAGGAGAGAAAGACAGGAATCTGAACATCCCCTATGCTGAAATAATCCGGATTATTGATGATGCATGGGAAAGGGGGACAGAGAAAATTATTCTCCAGGGCGGTGAGCCCACCGTAAGGAAAGATTTCTTTGGCATAATGGAACACGTCAGGAAAAAGGGATTCGGGGAGGTCCAGCTCCAGAGCAATGGAAGGATGTTTTCCTACAGCGGTTTTGCAAAAAGGGCTTCTTTGCTGGGCATAGACGAATTCTGTATCCCTATTCATGGCCAAGATGGGAAGACACACGATTCTTTTACCGGGGTAGGCGGAAGCTATGACCAGACCGTCAGGGGAATCATGAACCTCGTTGATCTGGGGCAGTTCGTTAGGGTGCTGGTTATAATTACAAAGGATAACAGTAAAGGGCTGGGAAGGATAGTAGAGAATGCCCTTAGAATTGGTGTCAGGAGCTTCCAGCTCGGAATACCTATACCAGTAGGTAATGCAAAGCTTCGCTTCAAAGAGATTGCGCCCGGCCTTTCGGATGCCAGCGAATGCACACTCGAATTACTGAAAGCCTTCGGGGACAGGGCATCATTCGTTTCCCAGGACCTTCCGAGATGCCTTCTCGGCGAGTTCGGGACCATTTCAATAGAGGCATCGGGCGTGAAGTCAGAGAAGATTTATCCTGATATATACTTCCCTGATTCAGAAAGGATGAGGGCCGAAATGAAGGTCCTGCCTGAAGGCTGCAGGCAATGCAGGCACTTCTCTGCTTGCGAGGGCGTGTACCGCGAGTACGTTGAAAGAGACGGTTCAGATTACCTTGTCCCCGGATAGCTAAAGCCTTGTTTCCATGCCCCGGAGTACCTGCTCCTCGCTTAGCCCCGGGCTGCCCAGCTTCACAAGCTTGAGCTTGAGGCCCACGTCCTCCAGCTCCTCGGGTATAACCATCTCCACGAAGGGCGACATCCAGATGTCAAGGGTCCTGGACACGGTCCACTTGTGGAGCCCTGACTCCTTGGCTATCTCGCCCACTGTCATGTGCCCCCTCTCTTCCTTGTGGGCCTTCTTGAGGACACGGAATATCCTCCTTACGTTGTCCTGTGTATTTCTGTAGAACCTGGGCCTCGCCATATGAATAGTTGGTGACTGAAGGATTTATTTCTTCCTCTTCATGGCCCCTTCAATCCTGTCCATGGCCTTCCCAATCTTTTCATAAGAAGTGGCGTATGAAAGCCTGAGGAAGCCCTCCCCACATTTTCCGAATTCTGTGCCAGGTATAGTCGCGACACGAGCCTCCTTAAGTAGCCATTCGCATGCTTCAAGGCTTTTCATTCCCATATCCCTGATGTCAGGGAACGCGTAGAATGCTCCCTGTGGCTCTGTGCACTCCCATCCAGGAATCTCCCTTATCCTTTTGATTATCATCACCCTTCTGCGATTGTACTCCCTTCTCATTTTCTCCACACTCGCCTGCGGCCCATTAAGGGCCTCTGTTCCAGCAACCTGCGATACTGTTGGCGCCGTGAGCGAAGAGAACACGTGCAGCTTTGTCATTGCTGTGACAACCTCCTCAGGACCGCATCCGTAACCAAGCCTGAATCCCGGCATGGCGTATGTCTTTGAGAAGCTCTGTAATGTAAGGACGTTGCTCTCCATGCCATTGAGCGAGCCGATGGATATGTGCCTGGCGTCACCATAAACGAACTTCTCATACGCCTCATCAGAAATGACCAGAAGCCCGTGCTCAATAACAAAATCAGCCACTTCCTCGAGAACCTTCTTGGAGAACACCGTACCCGTGGGGTTGGAGGGCGAATTCAGAATGAGCGCCCTGGTCTTCTCGGGGATTATGAGCTTCTCCATGACGTCCGTGTTCATCTGGAAGCCCCCGTCCTGGCTCAAAGGTATGGATATAGGGATACCATTGAGCACCTCCACCGTTGGTTTATATGAAAGGAACCCCGGGTCTGGAAGCATGACCCCCTCTCCAGGGTCGATGGTTGCCATGAGGGCGAGCATGATGGCTTCAGTCGAGCCGCTCGTGACGATTATGTTCTCTTCGTCTGCGGATATCTTGTTGTCATTCTTTAGCTTCCTCTTTATGGCCTTCCTGAGGTCAGCCCTCCCTGCTATGGGAGAATAATGGGTCATTCCCTGGTCCAGGGCCTTCTTCGCTGACCTGGTTATGTGCCGGGGGGCACAAAAGTCAGGTTCCCCCGGGCCCAGGGATATCACGCTCTTGCTCTCCGCAGCAATCTTAAGCATCCTTCCTATGGTGGACATAGGGAGCGTGCTCTCCCGGTCCGAGATTATGTCCCTGAGCATTGTTTATAACTAGGCTTGGTCGTATAAATTCTAACGCCTTGTATTATATAATTCTATTCCTGTAAAAATACCCATGAGGCGAGTCTACATAGAGAGATGTGTATTCTGCCCAAGGAGTATGCTGGCAGGCCAGCGCCTGAAAAATTATTTCATACAGAATGGGTGGGGAATAACAAGCAGCCCTAGGAGGGCTGACCTCTCGGTCGTGGAGTCCTGCGCACTCACCGATGACATGGAAATGATGACCCTGAACAGAATATCCAAAATAAAATCATCCTGCCCAGACGTAATCGTGGTGGGGTGCCTTCCGGGGGTCAGTCCGGGTAAGGTGCCCAAAGGCTGCAGGGTTCTTGGTTTTCGCAGCCTGGGGACCATGGATAAAATAATTGGAGCGGATGTGGTTCTTGATGAAATTCCTGACCCGAGCGTCATAAATCCCATATTCAGAGGAGAGCTCGGGGCGATTAGGATGCTTTCCCTGAAACGCTCCACGAGAAACACCTCTCTGAGGGATGCCCTGAGTTGGATTAAACCCGGGGTTGCCGGCCAGAAAGGCATGTTCATGAGTTATATGGGCCCATACAGGGTAGAGTGTTCAAAGGGATGCCTTAGCACGTGTTCGTACTGCGCCCTTCGGAAGAACTATCCTCCTTTCAGAAGCAGGTCTGTTAGCGATATTTTGCAGGATTTCAGGAATGGGCTCTCTGAGGGCTACACCAACTTCTGTCTCCAGGGCGCGGATACAGGGGCCTATGGAAGGGACATCGGAAGCAGTATATCCGGTCTCCTTGAATCAGTATTCTCGATTGACAGGAGAATCATGCTCGACATAGAGAATCTCAACCCAAGATGGGCTGTCATGCAATCTGAAAGTCTCGTTGGGGTACTCGAGAGAAACCAGGAAAATCTAGGGTGGGTCAATATCCCTGTCCAGTCGGGCAGTGACAGTGTACTGAAGGCCATGAGAAGGGGCCACACCAGAAACCAGCTCCTCGAATTTCTCGGGACCCTGGTAAAACATGTTCCATCAATAAGGCTCAGGACATTCATTATCGTGGGATTTCCAGGGGAAACAGAGCAGGATTATGTCCAGACCCTTGAGATTGTTCGGAAGATAGGATTCGAGCATGTCATTGTGAACAAGTACAGCGACCGCCCGGGGACGGAGTCATCTCGCCTCAGTGGCAAGGTTCCTGAAAGGGTAAAGGAAAGACGAATGCGTGAGGTCACTGAGCTAAGCGCCTCTGTGAAGAAGCGACCCCGATCTCTCCAGCTCTGCGCTAATAATAAGAGGCAGGCACCTTGCAAATGCACACAGCCGCCTGTTCCTCGCTGATCTTGCCAAAAGGAGTGGCAGCCTAGGGAAGAGAATCCAGAGGAAGGGAAGCTCGGCAAGAAGCCTGCCGGGAAGGCCATGAAGCCTGTATCCCTCCTTCCTGAATCCAAGACACTGTCTCTTCTGGGATTTTATGATGTCACTTGGTGTTGATTTCTCCCACCTGTGATGGAAAACTCTCACAGAGGGCTCGAACAATATCCTGCCCCTTTCCGACACCCTCTTGTTGAAGATAACGTCCCTGTAGCCCAGAGATTTCCCGTCGCTCTGGAAAGAAAGACCATCAAGAACCTCTTTCCTATATGCTATGTTGCAGGATGGTGCAGTGCACACAAACCCCCTTCTCCTTCCTCTGTCCCAACAAGAGAAAGCTATGATGTGGTAGCATTCAGAGAATCTGTTACATGACCCGTTGAAGACCGGACCGCAGACCGCAGACACCCTGCCGTTCCTTTCAAGCGCATTATTAATGTTTTCAAGCCAGTTTTTATCAGGGACGCAGTCATCATCTATGGATGCGATTATGTTTCCCCTAGCCATAGAGAAACCAAGGTTTCTGGCACATGAATGTCCCTTGTTCTCTTGCCTCACGTACATTGCCGACGGAAGCCGACGGAAAACTCCCCTCAGAGCTGCTCTGGTGTTGTCTGATGAGCCGTCGTCCACTATTATGACCTCAAACTCTCTGAAACTCTGGCTGGCCAGACCGTCCAGACACCTCCTTAGGAGCCTGTTCCTGTTGTACGTGGGGATGACTACTGATATCATGGTTCATCAGCTGTAGAATCCATAAAGGGACATGCATTCAGGGCACTGTCCGGCCCTGCGTTTTTTTCCTGCCCGCTTGGCGCGGGAGGTGCTGAGTATTTCAGACAGCGCTTCCTTGCTGAGGTCGCCTATTGGCCTCATCTTTCTGCAGGAAAATGCCTGTCCGTCAGGCAGTACAAAAAGCGAGTCAAATGCGCACCTGCAGAGAGGCATGACCGTTTTCCCATCACTTCTCACGTACCCCATTAGCATGGTTAAGTAAAGTGTGTCCATCAACCTTCCTTCTCTAATGAACTTGTTCCTTATGCGCCTAAGCCCGGCCAATATCTGCCTCCTTTTCTTCGTGTCCAAACAGAAAGCCCTTCTTTGTGTTTTCTTAATCCTGTTGGTGTAGTTCCTGTTGACCTGGGCTGCCTTGACACTGAACCTTGTGCCAAGACCCTGAGACATGCCAAAAGCCGCTTCTAGCTCGCCGCAGTTCCAGGGGGTTATGGTAAACTTGGTCTCAATATCCACACAAGGATATTCATCACGGATGGCCTTTATTGTTTCCTTGGCAAGCTCCAGACAACCCTTCCTCCCTCTTATCCTGTCGTGCGCCTGTTCACCGTCTATGCTGACGTGGATAGTCATGCCCTTTTCACCCACCTCAGAAAGTAGGGAGAGTGTCCTTTCCTTGAGTGTTCCGTTGGTGGACACTGATACACGACACCCCGGAAAACTCAACCTCGCGCTTTTTACGATATCTGCAAGGTCGTCCCTCATAAAAGGCTCTCCACCCGTTATGCTCACACTCGACACACCCCTGAGAGCCGGCGAGTTCACAATCCTGCGGACAATATCTAGTCCCATATTCTGCCCCTGTCCGGTGCTCCAGATGTCGCACATCCTGCATCTCAGGTTACACTGGTCAGTTAAACTTAGGCAGAGGTTTCTGACACTGTACCCACCGCGAACCCTTGTCCATACAAACCTTGCCAATGATAATACAGATACAGTCCTTCCCATGACAAGAACTTGGATGCAAGATACTTAATCTCTACTCATCCTTTCCCAAACATCTAACGCTGTGCTGAGATAGGCCAGGGCGGCCTGGAGAATAAATGCGAACATGATAGATAACCCCATCTTGCTTTCCCCCCGCGTTCTTGGCCTGAAAACATAAGGTACCTCAGAAAGATTCTCGCCCCTGGCGTAAATAAGTATTTCGAAAAGCGCCTTGAAACCCATTGACCTGATTTTCATTCCCTTAAGAATCCTCTTGTGAACAATGAAGAATCCTGAAAGGGGGTCGCTGGCCCCTGTTGGTACCCCTGCTATGACCGAGCCTAAAAGCGAAGCAAATCTTCTGGACACGCTCCAGTTAACTGTGCCTCCCCTGGTCATATACCTGCTGGCAATCACAATCAAATGATTCTGTGCCTTCTTCTCCATGGCAGGTATAAGCTCAGGGGGGTGGGAAAGGTCGGCGTCCATGACAAGCACCCTGTCACCTGATGCCATGCTTATGCCATCTAATATTGCAGAGGAGAGTCCCCTATTTTCGGTCCTCCTTATAACTTTTGGTTTTAGTCCTCCCCTGTAAAAGAGGGCAGCCTCCCAGGTCCTGTCAGGGGAGTCGTCATCAACTATTATGACCTCTGGGGGTTCTGGCCAGTCACAGAATACCCCCTCCAGACGCTTGAAGAGTGGCACTATATTGTCCCTCTCGTTATATGTAGGGATTATTAAGCTAAGCATGTGACCAGGCCTGATAAAGGATATAACCGTTTAATCTAAAAAACTCATCGAGTGGTTCGATGAAGATTGGTGTAACAGGAGCAAGCGGGTTCATAGGAAGCCATCTCGCGAAGAGACTGGAATCAGATGGCCATGAGATAGTTGTCATTGACAACCTCCTTACGGGCAGCAGGGATAATCTGCCCGGAAGGCCTCTGCTCAAATGCATAAGCGAGATAAGCACTGCAGGGCACATCGACTTTGTTTTTCACCTGGGAATGCCATCGAGCACCACACTCTACAGGGAAAATCCTCTCCTCGCGGGCGAGTCTGTTAAGGATTTTATGCACCTTCTGGAGTACTGCAGAAAGAATGGAGCCAGAATGGTCTTTGCCTCCACGTCCTCCATGTACAACGGTAATATCGTGCCATTCAGGGAGGACATGGCTATAGTGCCCACAGATATCTACACAGAGACCCGCTACTTCATGGAGAGGATGTCTGAGGTATACAAACAGCTCTACGGTGTCAGGTGCCTTGCCCTGAGGTTGTTCAGTGTTTACGGTGAAGGGGAGGAGAGCAAAGGAAGCCTTGCCAACGTGGTTTCCCAAATGCTCTGGACCAGGAGGAAGGACATGGTCTTTGACATATACGACAGGAAGGCCAGAAGAGACTTCATACACGTTGATGACGTGGTGGAGGCCTTCGTGCGGGCCATGAAAAAAAGGAGACTTTGTGGCGTACTCAATGCCGGGACTGGTATCTCATATTCCGTGGGCGAGATTGCTGAGGCCACTGGGGTGAGAACCAGTCTGGTAAAGAATCCAATAACCAATTACGTGAGGGAAACCCTTGCAGACACGACAATGTCAGAAAGACTCCTTGGCTTCAGACCAGCACGCGATGTCATTGAATACATATCAGAACGCGCCTGATTGCAGAGATATCAGTGCGTCTGGAATGCTCCTTACCACGTCGCTGGCCAGCATTCCCGGGCCAAGCCTCTTTGCCGCCAGTTCCCCTGCAATACCGTTTATTCTGGCCCCGCAAAATGCTGCATCAATAGGCTCCATATTCATTGCTAGCATTGCGCCGCAAATTCCTGCCAGCGTGTCACCTGTTCCCCCCTTTGTCATAAAAGGGCTTCCTGCCTCGTTTTTCAGTACACTGTGACCATCCGTCACGATGTCAGTTCCCCCTTTCAAGAGAACTGTGCATCCCATCCTCTTCGCAAGCCCCCTGGCCTGAATACTCCTTTTTCTTATTTCAATCGCCGCTTTCTCTCCAGTCATTAAGAAATATTCTCCTTGGTGAGGGGTTAAAATGGTTTTTTCTGGCAGGCAGGTTTCCTCGGAGAGCATTACCAAGGCGTCAGCGTCTATTACACACGGCTTCCTTGACCTTGCCAGCAAGCCATTCACAAAACCCCTGGTATCTGTATGCTTTCCGAGCCCATTGCCAAGAACAACAGCATCAAAATCATGTGTTAACTCTGCAATCCTTTTCACCTGGGATATGCCGAATCGTTCGCACCTTTGAGGGCATGTAATCAGGTCAGGAGAGAAGCCAGCAGTTATGTCCGCCGACCTCTGGGGCGCAGAAACAGTCACCAAATCGCAACCCGACCTCAGGGCGGCAATAGCAACAAGAGTGGGCGCGCCAGTGTAACTCTTGGAGCCACCTATGACCAGGAGCCGCCCGAAGTCCCCCTTTTTTGAATATTCGCTCCGCTGACCAAGTGTTTCCCTGAGTGATGCCAGAGGCTCCATGACCATTATTTCACCAAATCAATCTGAGCTCTTTGCAGCTTTCCTGAGTAGTCCACGTAAACTGTCTTGGTCTCAGAAAACTCGTGGATGCCCTCTATCCCCGCTTCCCTTCCGTGGCCTGTTGCCTTCATGCCCCCGAAAGGTAGGTGTATCTCAGAGCCTATGGTGCTTGAGTTGACGTAAACCAAACCGGATTCTATACTCTCCACTGCCTCCATGGCCTCGCTGATGCTCCTTGTATAGATTGCAGAGCTGAGCCCGTACTCAATGGAGTTCATGATATCTATGGCCTGGTCAAAGCTCCCTGCCCCTATGAGCGAGAGGGTTGGCCCGAATATCTCCTCCTGGGCTATGTGCATATCCGGGGTCACGTCAGTGAATAGTGTGGGGATGTAGAAGAACCCCTTTCCCTTGGGGACCGAGCCTCCGCAGAGCAGCCTTGCTCCCTCGCTGCCTCCCACTCCTGTGTAGTAGTGCACCTTTCTCTGAGCCTTCCTGTTGATGAGCGGACCCACATCTGTGTCAGGTTTTAGCCCGTCGCCCAGCCTGAGCCTCCTGATTCGGGACACCAGCATCCGCTCGAATCTCTCTCTCACTTTCTCGTGCACTATGACCCTAGAGGCAGCTGTGCATCTCTGTCCTGTGGTCCCGAAGGCTCCCCATATGACCCCGTCCAGAGCCAGGTCCAGATCTGCGTCGTCCATTACTATTATCCCGTTCTTTCCCCCGAGCTCTAGCCCCACCTTCTTGAGTCCTGCCTCCCTGGTCACGAACTGGCCCACTTCCTTGGAGCCTGTGAAGGACACGCCCCTGATTGACTTGTTTTTTATCATCCCTGTCCCCACGGTGCTCCCCGGGCCTGTTACCATGTTTACCACGCCTTCGGGAAGCCCACAGGAGTTCATGAGCTTGACCAGCTCTATGGCGCAGAGTGGCGTGTCAGAAGCGGGTTTGAAAACCACGGTGTTGCCGCATATGAGCGCAGCCATCATCTTCCAGGACGGTATGGCAGTGGGGAAGTTCCAGGGGGTTATGATGCCCACCACACCCAGTGGCATTCTCATGGTCATGCAGAGCTTGTCCCTGAGTTCAGACGGGGTGGTGTGGCCGAACATTCGCCTGCCCTCTCCTGCCATGTACTCTGTTATGTCGATTGACTCTTGCACGTCTCCCCTTGCCTCAGAGATGACCTTGCCCATTTCCATGGTCACCAGCCTGGCCAGCCTCTCCTTTTCCTTCCTGAGCTTATGCGCAATCCTGAGAAGTATCTCTCCTCTCCTGGGCGCGGGCAGGTCCCTCCACTGTGACAGTGCCCTCTCTGCGGCGTCGACAGCCAGGTCAGCATCATGGGCTGTGCCTGCCTGGAACGAGCCCAGGGGTCTCTCTGTTGCCGGGTTGAGACTCTCGAAGGTCTCCCCTGAGCTGGATTTTATCCACTTCCCTCCTATGAGTATTCCGTGCGCTTTCATGTTATCCCCTCCCCCTGGACCTGAACTCATAAAGAGCGCGCAGGGCCGCCGCCGCCTTCTCCGGATAGGAGAACGTGGGAACGCCACAGTCCTCAAGTGTCTTCTTCAGCACCTCTGTGAACCTGCCGCCCGCTGCAATGAGTATCACTGGTTTTGTGCCCCTCTCAGATGCCGCTGCCACCACATCAGTTATCTCTGCTGTAAGGGTGGGTATCTGGAAGAGCGCGATTATGGCAAGCATGTCCACGTTGGGGTCATCCATGGCAGCGTCGATGGCAAGCCTGTACCTTCCCACGTCCGCGTCTCCTGTGAGGTCAAGAGGGTTCTTGACCACCACGTGAGGGGGCAGTCTTGCCTTCAAGGCCTTCCTGGTCCCTGCCTCCATCTCGGCCAGGTCAAGGCCGTTCTCCACCAACCAGTCTGTAGTGAGCACACCGAAGCCGCCCCCGTCTGTTATGACCTGAACTCGCTTTCCCTTGGGAGCGGGCTGCTTTGAGAACACCCTGGCGAAGTCGAACAACTCCTCCAGAGTCTGGGCTTCTATTCCGCCCGCCTGCCTGAAAGCGGCTGAGTGCACCTCCCTGGAGCCCGCCAGGGAACCGGTGTGCGAGGACACAGCATTCGTCCCCTGCTCAGTTTTCCCCCCTTTTATTATTATGACAGGTTTCCTGGCCGATACCTTTTTCAGTGTCTCGTAGAACTTCCTGCCGTGCTTCAGGCCCTCGAAATAGCAGCATATGACCCTGGTCTTCCTGTCACCTGCCAGGTACTCTATGAGGTCAGCCTCGTCCACGTCAATGGCATTGCCGTATGAAACGAACTTGGATATGGTGTATCCCTTCATGGCCATCCAGTCAAGGACCACAGAGCCAAGCGCGCCTGACTGGGATATGAATGCCACGCTGCCCTCCCCCGGCCTCTCCAGCTTGTAGCGGGGAAGGAAGAAGGTGTCCACCTCTGAGTAAGGGTCGAACACCCCTATGCAGTTCGGGCCAATGGCCCGCATGCCGTGCCGCCTGATGATTTTCCTGCAGTCCTCCTGGAGCTCAGAGTTGCCCACCTCCCCGAATCCGCCGGAGATGATTATCACTGCCTTTACGCCCTTCCTTCCGCACTCGTCCAGAACCTTAGGGACCAGGGGAGCAGGCACGCACACGACAGCGAGCTCTATCCTGCCCTTGACTCTGCTGACAGAAGGGTACGCCTTAAGCCCGAATATGGAATCAGCCTTGGGGTTCACCGGGTAGATGTCCCCCCTGAACTTCCCCTCGATGAAGTTCCTGAGTATTACATGCCCCACCTTCCTGGGGTTCCTGCTCGCCCCTATAACAGCCACCGAGAGCGGGGAGAAGAATGAACCGATGTTGTCCATGCCTTATATTTCATTTCCATTCTATAAAAAATCGCGCCTGGCTGGCTCACTATTCTGATTCAGTTCTGACCTTGCCGAGTATGTCTTCCTTGCTTCTTACCTTCTTTCCTGGAACAGGCACGAACTCCTTGCTCCCGAACCGCTCAGGATACTCTTTCCATGGACCCTCGCATATGGGGTCGAACCTGCATTCTTTACATTGCGGGAATTTCACCTTTCCGGCCTCTTTCCTTACGTTGTCAAAGTCCCTTAACACACCCTCTGCATCCCTTATGTCCGCTCTGGGCATGTAAAGCTCTGAGCAGAAACGCTCATAACCCTTCATGAAACAGTATGGATATGCCTCCACCATCATGGTCATCCTTCCATCTGTTCCTGCATCCAGCGTCCTGTGAATGTAAGGCATCACCTCGCTTTTTTTTGGGACCAGTAAATCAAAGTTTTCTTGCGCATTTCCCACGGCGTGTATGAAGGCGAGCTGGGACTGATCCGCACCCAAACTCGCGAACATTTCCACAAGCCCCTCCAGGTTCCTGTAGTTGAGCTTTGTTATGACCGAGTTCATAAGGACATATTGTCCCTCATCCTTGAGGTTCCTCACTCCCTGCACGGCCTGGTCAAATGCTCCCGGAGACCTGGTCAGGTAGTCGTGTATCTTCGCGGTATGGCCGTGTATGGCAGGTGCAAACTCAGTGATACCTGCCCTGACCAGCCTTTTCACGAAGGGCCTGTAGTATAGCATCCTTCCGTTGGTCTGGAGCTGGATGTGCTCATATCCAATATCCCTTGCATATGCAACTATGTCCAGGATGTCCTCTCTGACCGTGGGCTCGCCGCCCGTCAGCACGGCCTCGTTTGCCCCTTCCTCATGGCCCTCCTTGAGTTGTCTTTTGATTTCTTCAAGGGAGAGATCTCCGAGATGCTTCCTGTGTGCCTGTGGACAGGACAGGCAGTTGTTGTTGCATGAGAAACCGAGCTTTATGTCCAGTCTCTTTACACCGTCCATGCTTAGAGATTACAATGAATGACTTAAATCTTCTATTGGCTAGAATTAGTCATGCCTTATATTCAGGCCAGAGACCTTACAGTGGAATATCAGGAGAACTCATATAGGGCTCTGGAAGGCCTTGACCTCAATGTAAGCAAGGGAAGTTTTACATCCATCGTAGGTCCCACTGGTTGCGGAAAGACCACCTTGCTCAGAGTAATGGCCGGCCTTTTGCGGCCTACTTCGGGAAAGGTTACCATTGGGGGGAGGCCAATAAGTGGCCCTGGAAAGGAGAGGGCAGTTGTCTTTCAAGAATTCGCTCTCTTTCCTTGGAGGAGCGTTCAAAAAAACGTTGAGTTCGGCCTCGAAACGGGGAGCCTGGGTGAAAGGTTCAGGAGACAAAAGGCAATGGAACTCATCAAAAGGGTCGGCCTGAAGGGATTCGAGGATTATTACCCCCACCAGCTTTCAGGCGGAATGCAGCAGAGGACTGCAATAGCAAGGGCTCTTGCTGTGGACCCTGACATCCTTTTAATGGACGAGCCATTCGGTTCTCTTGATGCCCATACCAGGAATCTTATGCAGCTGGAGCTTCTGAGTATCTGGAGGAAATTCAGGAAAACCGTGATATTCGTGACCCATAGCATTGAGGAGGCGGTATTTCTCTCCAGCAGGGTAGTCCTGATGTCTAATTCCCCTGGTAGGGTCATTGAAGTCACTGAAGTCGAGCTTGACAAAGAAAGGGGCTACGACATAAGGAAGAACCCAAGATACGGAAAGTACGTGGTTGACATTTGGAATAGGATGAGAGATGAAAAGCAAGCCGGCGCTTGAAAAGAGAATGATAAACATAACCTCCATAATATTGCTACTTGTAGTCTGGGAACTAGTATATGTAACAGGTGTTATTGATGACTTCTTCTTCTCTGGGCCTGTTCTAACCGGGGTCACCTTAATTGAAATGCTGTTATCAGGAGAGCTTGCCACACATTTCTTAATAAGCCTTTTCGAGTTCGGAGTAGGTTTCAGTCTTGCGGTAGTTATTGGAATACTGGTTGGATTCTTTATGGGAACGCACAAGAAGATAGAATACCTCGTTGACCCTTATGTGACAGCCCTATATTCCATGCCGAAGGTGGCCTTCCTCCCACTGATAATACTCTTTTTTGGGATAGGGTACAATTCAAAAATTTTCATGTCTTTTCTCTTGGCACTCTTTCCTATTCTGATAAACACGCATATAGGAATCAAACACATCCCGTCTTCCCTCATTGATGCTGCAAGGACTTTTGGCTTTAGTGGGGGCAAGATTTTTACCAAGGTATTGATTCCCGCGTCCCTGCCCAGCATCATTGCCGGACTAAGGATTGGGGTTCCCATGGGCCTGATAGGGGTGGTGGTGGCGGAATTTTATGTATCTACAGGAGGGCTGGGTTATCTGATAACATATTACGGAAACCTATATGTGGTTGAAAAGGTCTTCGTGACCATATTCGCTCTTGCAACCATTGGAATATTACTGACAAGAATCCTCAACGAGATTAAGAGAAGGAAAATGCCCTGGTCAGAATGAAACTTTAAATCCTTTTTTATCTAACACTGTTCCATGAGAACTCATGTTGTTGCAAGTATTCTGCTCATACTTTTCATCATTCCGCTGACAGCATTTTCTATAAGCCTGCTCATACCACCCACCAGCCAGAGTGTGCCCGTGGTCAGGGTCTCCACTCTTGTAAGCCAGTTCGGTGCGCTACCGATATACCTTGCTGAAGAAAAGGGGCTTGATAATGAACAAGGCATACAATTCGAGATAATACGAGGAAGGAGTGCCAAGGCCACGGCAGAAGCGGTAGTGACAGGCGATGCGGATTTCACGGCCACATCAACCACTACGATTAGCCTCATAAACAGCGGAGCGCCCCTTAAGGTGGTTGGCTTTTTGGTTCATGACAACATATGCTCTTTCTTTGCCAGGGAAGATATAATGAACGTCTCTCAGCTACATGGCAAGAAGATTGGAGTTGACTATATTGGCGGCATCTATCATGTACAGACAGTACCTGCCCTGAGGAGCTTTGGAATTGAGCCAGAAGAGGTTAGTTTCGTAGGACTTGGAGGGCCCAGGGATGTGATTTCAGCCCTTAAGGCCGGTGAGATTGATGCTGGAATGGCTTCAAGCCCCCTATCTGCTCTGGTCATAGGAGAGGGTTTCAGAAAACTATTCGACTATAATGATGTGGCACCAGATTGGATTCTTGGGGGGGTTTCAACGTCCGAGAGGTTTATTGAGGAGCACCCCGAAAGGGTAGTTAAGTTCCTGGGGGCAATAAGAAACGCAATAGAATACATCAGGGACAACAGGGAAGGCACAATAGATGTAATCGTTTCTGAGTATGGTGTGGAGAGATCAGATGCAGAAACCATTTATGACAAGTATGTTGATATCTATGGCATAGAGATCCAGAGGAATGCAGTGGAATCTCTTCTTGAGCTCTATGCCAATCAGTCAGGGAATGAAAAGAAATCAGTTGCCGAAGTAATTGATGACAGGTTCCTAATCAAGGTACTCGAAGAGTAGATGCCTAATGTGATTTCCCAAGTTTGGAAATCACTATCCTCGGCTTTTCTCCCCTAATGAATATCGAGTCTACGTAACGAATATTTATCTCGGTATTTGTTCCAAGAAGCCTTTGCATGATAGCAAGGAGCCTACCCTCATCACATTTGTTGAACTTTTCATCCGTTACAACCTTTATCGTGAATCTGTTATCGTCTTCTTGTACGAGCTGTGATTCCTTAATATTTGCCATCATCTCCAGCGAGCTTTGGACTTCTATCGGGAAGATTATCCTGTCCCCCCTTAAGACCAGAATATCACCACTTCTTCCGAGAAAGGATTCAATCATATGCGTTTCTCTTCCACACCTGCATTTCCTCTTAGACATGATTCCGCTATCTCCCATGTCATATCTTATCAATGGCATTGCCCTGTGATTAAGGCTGGTTGAAACGAGGTCAGCGCTTTTCCCAAACACTACTTTGCCTTTCCTGATACCCTCTGTCACAGAAAGAACGTCTGAAAGGTGCATACCCTTTTTTTTGGAACACTCGTCACCGAAAGATATGTGCTCCATGTTCCTGTAAAAGGAGAATACCCTGCAGCCCAAATGCTTTTCTATGTGACTCCTCTGAGCATTACTCAAAGGAGAACCTTCTGTGGTTGCTATGTCAAAACCTACGTCTTTTATTCTCTCTCTCTCGACATACCTGGAAAGAAAGTAAAGGAGACTGGGTCTTCCTATGAAGTACCTTGGCGAGTATTTTCTCAGCAAGCCAATGTAAGCAGAAAGACCCTGTTCGGTTACTGAATTTCGGAACATTATTTGCCTGATGATCGGGTCGAATCCAGGGTCGTCGTGGAAGAAGAGACCCCTCGATTTCATCCCGACCTTGTCGGATATCACGCATCTTTCTCTGCGTAGGCACCTAATAGGAAGGCTGGGTATTCCGATGTTCTCGAACGCGAGTTCAATGTAAGCTTGTATCATTCCAACCAGCCTCCTTTCTTGAACGAACATGGCCGGGCTTCCGGTAGAGCCTGACGTTTTCGCTATCCTGTACCCCCTGAGGTCAGCCGGTCTCCTTGATATAAGGGATGAAAAATTTGATCTGTTAGCATCTTTGGTGAGTATAGGTATCTTTTCAAGGTCGTCAATGCATCTTATGTCAGATACCTTGAGCCCTTCCCTCTTGAAAAGCCTAGTGTAATAAGGCACGTTTTCATAACAGTGTTTTATGGTTTCCCTTAGCCGTTTTGTCTGGTATTCTTCTATCTCCTCTCTCGTATAATCCTGAAAACGCCTGAGTTTTCGTAAAGAACTGTAGAAATAAAATCCGCCCCTTCTCAGATAGAAAGGCGAAAGAGGAGCTATCACGGGGCTTAATGTCTCTTGGACGTTAACGGGAACACATTCATGTACAAGTCGTCCAAAAAATTTTTCAATGCCCGAAGCAAAGGCAGTTTCTTCATTTGGCAAATAAAATCACCTTTTTGACTATATCACTAATCTCTCTTTGCCCCATTAAGGGCGATAAGGGGAGAGACAGTATCTCCCCAGAGAGATTCTCGGTCACAGGGAAATCCCCTTTCCTATACCCAAGGTGCCTGAAAGCAGTCTCCAGGTGCAGGGGGATGGGATACTCAATCCTGGTCTCCACGCCCCGTCTGGACAAATGCTTTCTCAGCCTGTCCCTCATCTTCGATCTGACCACGAAACTGAAATACACGTGCTTTCCGTTTTTGTTTTCTGATGGTAAAACAAGATTTGAATCTTCCAAAGATTCATTGTAAATCACAGCATTCCTTCTCCTTAGCATGTTCATCTTGTCCAGCTTTGAAAGCCCCGGCCTCAGAAATGCCACCTGCACGGCGTCGAGATATGACGGGGTTCTTGTGCTACTCCTCGGGTCTGGATGCCCTGACTCCGGATTGCTAAGAAGCCTTATTTCTTTTGAGATTCTCTTGCTGTCTGTAATGCTCATCCCACCATTTCCCATTCCCCCAAGGTTCTTGTTAGTAAAGAAACTGAAACATCCAATGTCTCCAATGGTTCCTGTTTTCTTGCCCCTGTATTCGGCTCCGTGAGAATGGCAGGCATCCTCAACAACCTTCAGATTGTTCCTCTTTGATATCTTTAATACTTCTCTCATTCTCGCGGGATTGCCATACATGTGAACAGGCATCACCGCCTTGGTCCGTTCGGTTATGGCGTTCTCCAGGAGAGCCGGGTCCATGTTATAGCTTTCCATTTCAATATCAACGAAAACAGGCCTTGCTCCTGTGTTTGATATTGCAAGCGCGGTGGCTATGTATGAATTGGGTGTTGTTATGACTTCGCTCCCCTCTCCCACGCCAATTGCCCTTAGGGCAATGGTCAGTGCAGAGGTACCTGAACTGGCACCGACAGCATGCCTTGAGCCCATGTATCGGCTGAAGTCCCTTTCAAATCTTTTGGTGTACATCCAGAACTCATAATCCTCGCTGAAGTTCATAAGAGAATTAAGCTCCTTCTTAATCTGTTGTCTGAAAAAATCATGCTTCCGTTCATAATGCCGGAACCCTGACTTCCTCTTCCTTAATAATTTATACATCTCCTCGGGAACCCTTCCAAATGGGTTTCCGTATTCCCTGTAGAGACCATAAATTCTATCCATAAAATCAACTTAGTGAATGGATTTACATTGTTATCTCAGGGATATTAATCATAAGAGCCTTCCCTGTAGCATCTTTCACGCAATTCCTGGTCATTGATACCTTTGCAGTATGCTGTGTCCCTTTTTGTTAAAGCCTGGCAGAGCATCATCATGCCATCATCGGAGACCAGCCGGCATTTCTCAGCAGAGCCGCTGGTAATTGAAGACTCAATAAGGCACATGTCCCTGTCAATGCCCTCAAATGAGTCGCAAAGATTCTCCTTTTCTGAGAACATACTGTAGCAGCTTTTCCTGTACCAGTGTAAATCTATGAGGTCACAGAAACCCTTATCCTGCGTAAGGAATGCGATACAGAACATCTTCTCCCTTAGCTTCCTGTCAACGCAGTCCTTCGAGCCCACTGATACCGCCGTTTCGCATTTCATCCTGAGTGAAGACTCATGAATCTTGCTGCACAATGAAACATCATAAATCTTCACTGCCTCAAGAAGGTACGCTTTCTCAAAGAGATTGGTGGGAAAGTGGCTGGTGATGTTGTCAACCAGATTCCTCAGGCATTCTGGGTCACTGTTCGCGCATTCTCTTAAAAAGCTGTTTATGAACCACCCATCTTCACAGCCCGTTGTGTTCCCGGAAAACCAGCAATCTCCTGTTCCGTCAAATATCACCAGTTCCCCTTCTTTTTGTACAATATCCTGACATAGTTCCCTGAGAGTATTATTCTCGATGTGGGCGCAGCCAAGACGGTTGTCTTTTAGCACGGCCTCAAATATGCAGTAATCTGTAAACAGTTCATTGACAGCGTTTAGCTGAAAGGTCTCGCCCCTCTTCCCATGCGAATCGACTGGGGTGTAAGATACTGAAATGTTCATGAAGAGCATACGGCTTTCAATTTCATCAGATTTGCTTAATACAGTACCATTTTCAAGGAACCATGAGTACGAGGAATCTCCCTCGGCATCTCCTTCAGGGTCTATGTACAGTCCTCTGACCCTCATCGTAGGGAAACAGGTATTTTGTTCAGCAACTATGCCTTCTGAGTAGGGAGGAAGGTTCTCCAATGGAATGGTTTTAGAAACGCTCTCTACATAAGCATAAGAACCAAGAAGTTCGAAAATAAAATCGAGTTCCCTTCCTCCTTTTACATTTATTTTATAGGAGTTTTTATATTCAAACTCATTTATTTGTGTATAATTGTGCCAAAAATTCTTGTTATTGCTTAAATGGGCAATGATGACCTTTGTGCTTAACAGGCCTTCGGTGTTCAGAGGGCCAACGCTTATGGTTATCTCATAGTGGGTCTTGTTTACCTGCACAGCGTCCCAGCTGAAGTTTTTCAGACTAGGGCTTGTCGCCGAAACGAATGTATATTCTCCAGGGCTTCCGTTTACTACAGACTGTGCAAAAAAATTCACTTTGCTGCTGACAGAGTGGTTGCATAAACTCTGGTCAATCTTGACTATTGAAAACAAACCGCTTGTTTTGATAAATGTCAACTCTCCGTTGCAGTTTAACCATACTCCGTCAAGATAATCGTTGTACTCTGAAAGAATGTAAAAATGGTCATAATAATCAAGATACATGTTCAGGTCCTTTTCAATTGATATGTTTTGTGGCCATATGAAATTGAAAAAATTCGGGTTATATACAACAGAGTACGGACTGTCCGAATATGTGAACGAATACTTTTTTTCCTCCTCATTCTTCCCGTTGGTCTCAGTTCCGAAATAGCTTACATACCAGACGCCTGATGTTCTATTCCCCATTTCAATAGCAATTGGCCCCCCTTCCACGCAAGAATGATTCTGGGGTTGTATTTCCTTCTTGGATTCGTATTCGTCTAACCCGACCTGGAATTTGTAGTATTGCCCCTCACCTGACTTGATACAGAAGCTTCTCAAAGGCTCTTTGGCTTCGGGTTCTTTGAATGTCAAGGAAAAATTTGAATATATGTGATTGTAGAACCTTCTGAAGGACTCTGGCACCAGGCCGCCGTTCCCCTCAGGGAGATTGGCATTCAAATTGTCAAGATATAGACTGGTCGAATCTGAGCAAAGAAATCCCTTGTCATTGTATCTGTTTTCGTCAATGCTCATTATAAGGGCGCCATTCATAGCATAGACTTGCCTTTCTTCACCCGCCTTTCTGTTAGATTCGTCCCCCTCAGGACCTCCGATATAAATCTCGCTTTGTCCGTTGCATGGTCCTACCAGTCCGCTCTCAGCATCGAAACATGCCCAATGCTCATAGCTTCTCCGGGGCCTGTCACTCCAGGCATCATTGTATATTGAAAAACATATTTCAGACACCGCTCTCCCAGGTGCTGGCCTTATTTCGATATGCTGCCCCTCAAAAACCGCGTCCAGTTTGTTGTCATTGTATATGTATGTCAGCCCCCTGCCCGTATATTCTGCCTGGTCCTGAAACCCATGAAAGATATAAGTGGCAGATATCAGGGAAAAAATTGCAGCAATAGCAAGAAGCGTTAAGTGCCTCATGAAATAATATTCACTCCCATTCTATTAACTTTATCAGTTGTAACGGGAATCATTTATATATTTTTCAGCCAATGATAATTGTAGTTCATATGGCCATGACCTTTCAGAAGCCTGGACCCTCAGAGAGTAGGTATATATCAAACTTCTATAACAGTAAGAAGCTTGGGGACGGAAGATTCCTTATAACCACTGATCACGGTTCCTGGGCCGTGCTTTCCAGGCAGGAATATGACTTGCTAAGGCTCGGAAAAGCGGACCAGAATCCTGAGCTTTTCAGTCTCCTAAAGGAAAATGGCGTTCTTCTGACAGAGGGAAACGTCAGAAACGTATCCAATCAGTACGCAGAGAGATTCCATTTCCTTTTCAGGCCACCTACATTGCACATTGTAACTCCCACCATGAGGTGCAACGCCAGCTGCATATACTGCCATTCCATGGTCAGGGGGCTGGAGGAAAATGGCTTTGATATGGACAAAGAGACTTCAGAAAAGATTATTGATTTCATACTCAAGACCCCTACAAAAAGCATTGTGGTGGAGTTTCAGGGTGGCGACTGCCTCCTGAACTATGATAAGGTTGAGCATATGATAGACTATGGCACCGAGAAAGCCAAATCCATGGGAAAGAGGCTTTTTTTCAGGCTGGTGTCAAACCTGACGCTGATGAATGATGATATCCTCCGGTCCCTGGCCAAGAGAAAGATAATGGGAATATCAACCTCACTGGATGGCCCAAAGGATCTTCATGACAGGAACAGAAAGTATCTTGGCGGGAAAGGCACGTACGATGACGCAGTTTACTGGATAAAAAGGATTAAGGGCGAATTCAGCAAGGATGTCAATCTAAGGGCTCTTTGTACCATAACAAGGCATTCACTTGGAAGGGGAAGGGAAATAGTGGATGAGTATTCTAAACTCGGTTTTGACGGAGTGTTCCTCAGGCCGCTCAACAACATAGGATTTGCCAAGAACACATGGGACAGCATAGGGTACAGCGCTGAGGAATACATCAGCTTCTGGAAAGAAACGCTTGACTACATAGTTAAGCTAAACAAAACAACCCCTTTCTTCGAACAAATGTCTGTAATATTCCTCAGAAAGATGCTGCAGTCTTGGGACCCCATGTATGTTGACACCCAGACCCCCTGCGGAGCAGCCATTGGGCAACTCCTTTATTCGTTCAATGGGGACATATATACATGTGATGAAGGAAAACTCTTCGGTGAACTTAGGCTCGGGAATGTCAGGGAATCCACACATTCCTCTATATTCGGCAGCAAGACCGTAAGGAAAATGATTGATATCTCCTCGAGACAGGGATTCCTCTGCGATAACTGTGTCTGGAACCCCTACTGTGGGCTCTGCCCAATCTACACTCACTCCAGCCAGGGTACGGTTGTTTCGAAACTAAGCATGGACGACAAATGCCTTATTAACAAGAGCATAATGAATTACCTGATGAAGAAACTCCTTGGTTCTGATGAGCACAGAGAGGCCTTCTTTGAATGGACCAACAACAAAGATATAATGAAGTGATTCAAAATGACTGGGACGTTGAAAGGAAATGCTGAACATATTTATTCCGCTGGTGCTGGTATTTGGCTTGTTCATCAGCATACTTGACATTAAGATAGGGCTAATCAGGAACAGGTACATACTACTGCTTTTCGTTGCAGGAACGATATACCACGTGTCAATAGGAACACTCTCTAATCCGGCCCCGGTTTTTTATACACTTTTTTATGGACTGTTCATTGTATTGCTCCTCTGGTGGATTGGTTTCTGGCCAGGCGGAGACGCGAAGTATTTCTGGATTATGCTGCTCTTCTTTCCTTATGATTTCTACAGCAAAAATCTTGTCATGTCATTACTTTTCTACACCTTTGTGCCTGTCTTTGTTTTCATGATCGCCTATATCGTATACAGGAGCAACCTTTCTGCTCTCAGGAACGCCGTTGCCTACACAATCAAGCCCTATAGGATAATATACATATTCGTTATTCTCCTTGGTTTCATGTGGCTCTTTTCAGAGATGCTTTCGCTGGCGGGAGTATCTGCTGACTATTTCATCACAATACTGATACTTTTCGTTGTTTTCGAACTCATGTCAGTTTCCAGAAGCCATGTCACAGAGCTTGCAATGATTCTGCTGATTCTTATCAGAGGAGTACTTGATCCATTTAGCCTTATTTCGATTCAGAATATATTGAACCTCATTTCCCTGGTCGCAGGGTTCCTCTTCCTTAGGTTTTTCTTGCTCCACATATCATATTATTCGTCCACAGAAAGGATAAGTATCAAGGACCTGAGACCCGGAATGTCACCTGCTCAGGGTATTGAGAAGACTGAAGATGGTTATTCCCTGGTCTCTTTCCTCAACTCGAGCCTTATTGAATATCTCCAGCAGAAACGGAAAAAATTCATACATAGTCTCGATGAACTTGGAAATAATGATATTGGGATAATAAAATCCCTTAGAAAAAAAGGCGAATTAAAATTCTCTGGGATACGGATATATCAGACCCAACCTTTTGCGCTGTTCATATTCATTGGTTATCTCCTGACACTCTTCATTGGAACTTCTCTTTTTTAAGATTTGTGATATATTATTGGTATGAGTGAGCGCATCAAGATTAATAAGCAGAAGAATGAAGCTCTTGTTGAGGTGGACACGAAGGTGTTTGCCCCTGAGGTCATATACTCCGCATCCTATGTGTTTCTGGATAAAGCATATTTTCTCTTTGACGGCGACTTTAATAGCGGGATAAGGATTACCATAAAGCCCAAGGTAAAGGGCACTGACCTGGAGAAACTCTGCATGGAGTTCAGCAATGAGCTAATCAACTACTCTGTGTACGTCATTCAAGCAGCAAAAAAACAGGCAATAAGAGAGGCCATAATCCGGCGTGCTCTCGCCACTAATAACGCTGAATGCGCAGAAGATGAATCAGACCAAGATGAAGAAGAAAATGAATGGGTTGATGATCCAGAGGGCATTGCAAAACCATGGACACCTGAGTCTGCCATGGGAGTTGAAAAACCAGAATAAAGATACATATTAATAATAATTCATCTATTAAGAGTATTTATGGCGAAAGAAGTCCTACCAAAAATTAAGAATACATTCTCTGACTTCCTGCTCGATAGGAGGGGGAGAGTGACTAAACATAAAGCAATTAGCCTTGGTTCCTTCCTCGGGTCTGTCTCGATACTGTCACTCCTTCCGGATGTTGCTGCCGCCCACACAAACAGTTTTGACATATCTTGGGATGCGGGGACAGTTACTGCCCAGCACGGTCATCACGCCTCCCACGGTTCCCACTCCTCCCACGCCTCCCACTCCTCCCACGCCTCCCACTCCTCCCACTCCTCCCACGGTTCCCACGCCTCCCACTCCTCCCACTCCTCCCACGGTTCCCACGCCTCCCACTCCT
>CAZSLL010000020.1:0-17698 GCA_964607835.1 uncultured archaeon
TACGTGATTAATAGTAGGACGGCGGTCCTACTTATACTATGTTTTCTACAGGGCCATTCCGCCCTCACTTCATTATCCCCGGGTTCCTCTTTACTATCCAGGTGAACACGAACGGGAACACTATGGTGGTAACCAGGGCCATTACTATTATTCCGGAGTAGATTTCCACTGGCAGGAGCCCGCTCCTGAAGGCGATGAGGGCAAGAGCCAGCTCCACTGCCCCCCTGCTGTTCATGGCCCATCCTATCAGGTGGAGCTTGCTGTAGCTCAGACCGGTGAATGGTCTGGCAAGGAATGTCCCTATGAACTTGCTCGACAGTGCAACTGCGATAATCAGGCCAACTATCCAAAGATTTGTTGTCAGCGGAGAGAATTCGAAGTTAAGCCCGGCTGAGACGAAGAAGAAAGGCACCACCATGTAGGTGAGTGTCTTCTCCAGGGCCTGCACGTTCCTGTGCTCCCTCCCGAGATTCCTGTGCAGCAGGACGCCTATGAAGAAAGCCATAATCGCACCTCCCAGGAGTAGGTCTTCCTTCATGAAGGTATGCTTCAGAGCGTACGTTATGGCCATGAATATGCTAAGACCAATAATATTGTCCACTATTCCAGCACCCATTATGGCTGCCCCGAGCCTGGTCCTGAGCTTTCCCAACTCCATGAGCACCTTGGCCTTGGTAGCCTCGGCAGTCACAGTCATGCATATGCCCACTACTGCAGATACAAGCACGCTGAAACCAAGAGAATAGAAAACCAGAAAACCCATGGAGAAGGACACCACAGCAGCTAGGCCTGCTATGTAAACGGCGTCCCTCCGCTCCTTGTACATGGTTCTCCAGCTGGTCTCCAGGCCTGCCAGGAGCATGAGGGTTATGAGCCCTATGTCCCCCAGGGCAAAGACCAGTTCAGCGTTGTCCCCTATAAAAAGGGAATTCACGACAGGGATGTTGAACATCAGTCCGATGAGAATCAGGATGACGACAGAGGAGACCTTCAGCCTCCTTGCCGCAATGACGCCGCCGCATGAGACGAGAATTATGGATATGATGGTGATGATGGAATCCATGTTAATAGTTGGCAGAGCCTGAATAAATCTCCTTCCCTGTCAGGGGAAACCCTTATATTAGTTATATGACTACTTTTTGATAGTTAACCATTTGGGTAGTTAACAAACTTCCATGCTTACCAAGAATCAAGAAACAAACCTGATGACACGGTCCCCCTCGGGAGTCTGTGACAACAAATAGCGAACCCCCAGGAAACCCGCCATTTCCCGGCGGGATTAGGATACATGAAGGAATTGAAAACCATGCCAGGGGAGTCTCAATGCAGCTCTTCGGCGCTCTTGCTTTTCCAAAATTAAAAAAAGGAGAATCATATGAAAATTCACAGGAAATTTCTCGTAGAACCACTTTCATCTGTCAGGGAGGATTTCGACAGGGGTGTATTACTTTATATGGTCATCATGGGAGTCACTCTCAGTGTGTTGCTTTCAATCCCGCACCTGGCTTCTGGACTCTGGCCCCCTCCCAGGCTGATGCTTGTGGTTCCATTATTCATGCTGTTTTCACTCTTCTGGCTATACCTTAGGAGGAAGAGGCCACTTGCCCCGTTATTGTTCTGGTACGCATTGCTTGCAGTACCCTCTATGTGGTTTCTGGTTCAGGGACATGCTTTGGGATTCGGGCTTCTTGTGTTGTTCACGCTTGGCCTTTTTGGACCCCTTTTCAGTGTACAGTCCAGTCCCATATCATCAGACGGCTCACTGATGCCGGGAGACAATCATGATTGACTTAACATCAGAATGTGAAAGGAGAAGATCAATGAAAGAAGCAATCAAAACAAGCATCCAGAACAGAATGAACATGATTGACCGGAGCGTGCTTGAATCGCTTGGGAGGAAACACGGCTTCACGCCCCAGGCAATCCTCGGGTTCATCATACTCCATCATTCAGGCACCATTAAGACTTTCAGTCTGGATTATGTGCTCAGGTCCTTTGCAGAACTCAAAGAGTTATTCATGATGATTCCGAGGGGAAGCATCTGTCACAAGCAGCTGTCCCTCAAGGTTGATGAGGAACTGGATACTCTGTTAAATAGATGCAGCAAGCCTGATGACTACATCTTCCTCTGGACGGTCGTTTCTGAAGGGAAGAAGGCAGAGGTCTCGCATGCCGCCTACTTTGCCTCAGAACGCTTTGATGGTTTCATGAGCTCCATTGGCCACATGCAAGTCAGCGCATTCATGGAGATGTCCCGCAATATCCCGGAATTCTTCGATAAGGTCGAGGAGCGGTGCTTTCATATAGAGGCCCTTAGGGCAAGCATGCTTTTTGACCTGGGAAAGTCTGGCATCTTTGACTGAATTTACGGGGAAAGGGAGGTAAAGGCCATGAGGATTATTCTTTCTTTGCTTTTCCTGGCCCTGCTCTCCCTTCAGCCCCTGGAGGGGAGCGCTCACACCGTGGAGCTCGGCAGGAGCGAACCAGGCAAAGGGGTTATACTGGATTACCAAGTCGCGGAGGGCCTGAGGCTCTATTACCTGGGGATGAACGAGGACGGCATGGCCATCCTGGCTACCGGGGAGGGACTGGGCACCATGAGGACAGAGCCTTCGCCCTTCCTGATTGACCGGGGAGACCTCTTCAGGCTCACCTTGCAGGGTTTCCTGGACGGGGAACAGAAAGTATACTGGATAGAGGTGCTGTCCTTTGATGAGGACTCGATACGTCTAAGTATCCAGGGACCGGTTGAAAAGCCCGGGATGGCATCCAAAAAGAACAAATAGGAACCAAAGGAGGTTGTACGCATGTCGAAAAAGATGATTGAAATCACTGGAGTAGATGACTGGGCTCTGTTCTTCTCGCCCGAAAAAGATGAAGAATCCCAAGGCGTGGGCACAGCAAGCATCCTTTTGCAGGAGAAAGGGTCGGACTCCTTCCGGAAAATCGAGCTTCCCGATGACGTTTCTATGCGGCTTCTGTTCAGAACGTTTTCCATTGAGTTCCTAAAAGGAAACATAATGAAAGGCGAATTCATGAACAGGAGCAGGAATTTCGCATCAGATATCCTCACCTCACTGGGAATCGAGGTTAAGAAGGTCATTATCATGGAGCTCTCTGACGGGGTTAGCGCACTGATTTTCTACGATGGCTCTGACGGAGAAGAGAAGAAGGTCATCATGGAAATCGAGGAACTGCTGGATTTCGTCCTGAACTGCCCCAAGACCAGCGGATTCCGACTTTTCGTGGGGCAGGAGTTGATGGATTCCCTACCCGAGTCCAGGGAGGGGCCAGGGGATGAGTGCGTCTTCAGAATACCAGTCAGAATCCAGGGAGACAGATGAGGAAACCGCCCATCCTGAAAAGAGTTGGAAGAGGGAGGTTCGTTGCCTTCGACCCCTTCTTGACCCAGGGCATTGGTGAAAAATCAACCCGTGTCGGCGACGGCCTTGCACCGGGTTGGTTCCTGGTCCGCCTTGGAAAGATGCCTTCGTAACGGGCAACCCCCCCCCATCGAAAGCCCCTCCCCAGGGGGCTTTCTCTTTGCATTGTCTACTTGGAGGGATAGATATTGCAAAGCCCTATGTTTATATATCCGGTTTCCAAAACCTAAGCATGCCCCCTGGGATAAAGACCAAGAAAGAAGTCATCAAGATATCCGGAAGGCACAACGAGCTCATCACTGTGACTGATGACAAGGGCAACATAATCAAAAGGGTGGTACGCCCCCTCATGGTCAAGTTCTATTTGAGGGACCTCATGCAGGTAATGGTAGGCGCATCGGTCCTGGCCATCCCCGTGGCCTTCACAGAAGAGACCTGGCTCCTAGGAGAGACCCTTCCCCTTTCCAACATTCTGGGTCTGATTACACTTTCCCTTCTGTTCATCGGCGGGTTCGTTTACTACAATTATTACAGGGGAAGGCTCAGGGAGCACGGAATGGAATACGCCAAAAGGGTTCTTCTGACCTACACCCTGTCCTTCATGGTGGTTACTCTCATACTGATACTCATAGAGAGGGCTCCGTGGGCCACTGACAGCGCCCTTGCCTTCAGCAGGACAGCCATAGTCTCGTTCCCCGCATCCATGAGCGCATCCATTGCAGACGTGATAAAGTGATTTCCGCACATGAGCAATTCATAGCCCGAATACCCTGAAGTCTGTTTAAACTATGACATGATAAACCTGAGGCCGTTTATCGCTGATCTCATGTCATGGAGAGACCTCATACCCGCGGCCTGCCTCAGTATATAGCCCGGTCTTATGTAGTATTTCCTGTAAAGCATACTCTCCGTGCGTTTGAGAGTCCTCTCCTGGATGCGATTGCCATTATTCTTGTACATATCAGAGCCCGGATAGACTGTTATGGGGTTGAACTGGACATAATCCGGCCTTGCCTTCTCGAGCATGGCAATGCTCTTCCCGACAGACTCTGCTGTCTCTCCGGGTGAGCCCAGTAGCATGTATGCAACGCTCTTGATTCCAGCCCGGCGCGTCATCTTCATTACACTCTCCGTTTCCTTTGCGCTTATGCCTTTTCTGAGGTTGTTCAGGATGCGCTGGTCCCCGCTCTCGACGCCATATGCTATCAGGAAGCATCCTGCTCGTCTCATCCTCTCCAGCAGCTTCCTGTCAACCGCATCGGTCCTTGTGGAGCATGCCCACATGATGTCCATGTTCTCTCTTATGATTTTGTCGCATATCTCCAGTGTCCTTTTCCTGTTGAACGTGAATATGTCATCGTATATTATGACGCTCTTTTCCCTGATTCCACGCAGCTCCTCTATTACGTTGTCCGGGCTCCTCTCCCTGTATGGCCCATACACGCCCCTCGTGCAGTATATGCAATTGTACGGGCACCCTCGTGATGTCTTGACTGTCGTCATCGGTTTCGGTACAAGGACGTGCTTGTATATCCCTGTATGAAGCAGGCCGCGTGACGGAAAAGTAATGGAATCAATATCCTTTGCGTACAGTGGTTTCCTTATGTGGCGTTTTTTGTTTTTCGTGAAACCTATGCCATCGGCGTTGGTCATGGCTTTGCTGCCCTTTATGGCGTCTGCGATGCTCCTAAATGCTGCATCCTGGTCGCCCCTTATGATAACGTCAGCGTATCTCAGGGTTTCTTCAGGCAACGCCATTGCGTGAGGCCCGCCTGCCACCGTCAGGGCACTGCACTGATTCTTTATTCTGCTGAAGAAAGCGCTTGCCCATTTATCGAATCCCTTTATGACATAATCACAGTAGTCGTTTGGTATCACGGCAACTATGTCGGGTCTTCCTTTAACAACTTTCTTTGCGCACTCTTCCATGCCCATCTCGAGTGCGTAGCAGTCGATTATGCTGACTTCAGCAGAATCCCTGATTGCAGACGCGACATACGCAAGATTTAGCGGAGGAGCAACGAACAACCTCTCGTATCTTCCCAGCCTTCCCGATCCGGGGTTTATAAGAAAAACCCTTATACTATCACCTAATAAAATATCATCCCAAAACTTAAATCAGAATCCGTGTTATATTTTCACGGGCAGGACGGAATGGTGGAAAGAATGAGAATCCTCGTCACCGGCGGTGCCGGATTTATAGGAAGCAACTTGGTAATAAAGCTGCTTGATAGAGGGGATAACGTAATCGTTCTTGACAATCTTAGTTCAGGCAGAATGGAATCAATCAAGCCTTTCATGAGCAGCAGACTGGAATTCCATCGAGTCGACCTTCTCAGCAGTGGGATTCGCAAGTACATGAAGGACGTTGATGAGGTCTGGCATCTTGCCGCTGACGGGGATGTGAGATTCTGTGATGAGAACCCTGCTGCTCACATGGAGCAGAACTTCATCGCGACGCTGAATCTTTTGCATGCGATGAAGGGGTCTTCTGTAAAGAAGCTGATGTTCACGTCAACATCTGCTGTCTATGGTAATGCAAAGAGTATTCCTACACCTGAGGATTACTCTCCCATGAGGCCCATATCCCTGTATGGTGCATCCAAGTTGTCATCAGAGCTGGCTATATCAGGACACTGCCGTTCCTCAGGACTTGATGCGGTTATTTTCAGGCTTGCTAATGTTGTCGGGGCCGGCGCTACAAGGGGTGTTGTCCATGACTTCATTGATAATATCAGAAAGGACGGCAGTAAGCTGCATATACTGGGTGACGGCAAACAGACTAAATCATTTGTCCACATATCTGAATGTATATCTGCCATGCTACTGGGTTCTGAAAAAAGCCGCAGCGGTGCAGAAACATTCAATATCGCGTCAGAAGACTTCATAAGCGTTAAGAGAATAGCTGACATTGTATCAGAAGAGACAGGCAAAACCCCTGAATATGTATTCAGTGGTGGTTCGGGCGGATGGAAGGGGGACGTTCCTGTAATGATGCTTGACACCAGTAATATCAAAGAGCGTGGATGGGTGCCTGTGCACAACTCAGAAGAGGCTGTACGCCTTGCTGCAAGGGAGATATTATGTTAGCAGGCACTGGTTTCCAGTTCATGAATGTTTACCTCTCGAGGATGCTTGGTTTCAGGCCAAAGGGGCCCCTTTTTCTCTATATCGAGATTACAAGGAAATGCAACCTCAGGTGCAGGTTCTGTAATATTTGGATGGTTGGGGAAAAGAACCCGGTTCTTTTCAGAAAGGAACTTTCAACACAGGAGATATTCGGCATCATAAGGGATGCCAAGCGAATGGGCGTCCGCCTCATTGATATAGACGGGGGCGAGCCCCTTCTCAGGAATGATGTGTACAGTATAATAAGTGAGATAAACAGGCTGGGGATGAGTCCGCTTCTCGTCACCAACGGCACCCTTGTCACAGGAAAGGTGGCTGCCAAACTTTCTGAATCCGGGCTCAGAAGAGCCATCATATCCCTGGACTCACCGCAACCTGAGATACACGACAGGATAAGGGGTGTCAATGGGACATTCTCAAAGGCAGTGAATGGCATAATGAATCTCAGGGAAGCCGGTGACGGAAGGATGAAGATAGGAATCAATTCCCTTGTTACCACTGAGAATATGGAGCTCGTGAGGATGGCTGAACTGGCCCGGGATTTGGGCGCAGAGCAGATAAGGTTTCTCCCTTACCACCTGATATATCCTCACAACATTTATTCTGCTCAGGAGAGGAGTCTATTCATAAGCAGTCATAGTGATATCATTAAGCTCGAGGACGAGATAGAGAAATTGATAGCCTTTGCGAGAAGAACAGGCATGAGCATAAACTCCCCCGCGTATCTCAGGGGAATGGCTGATTATTTCAGGGGAAGGTCCCTCATCAGAAAATGCTATGCAGGCTATCTCTTCTGTGACATAAACTGCTACGGGGAGGTCATGCCCTGTCTCGGTATTGGCAGCAAGAAAAGCGTCAAAGAGTCATCGTTCAGGGATATCTGGAATTCCCAGACTCTTGATGACATAAGAAACAGTGTCCGGAACAGGGTGTGCAGGGGCTGCTGGCACAGCTGCTACATAGAACCAAATATGCGTGCTTCACCTATCCATTCGCTCAGAAACGTGAGGAGCCTTTCGCGTGAGATTGGGTATTACATGGCAAACTGAATAGAAGTGCCTTTATCCTGAATATCTCAAGAAACTGCGACAGGCTGTCCCTTATAATGTTAACAGTAGTGGTTCTGCCTTCCTTCCAAGTTATAGGTATCTCTTTTATCTTTAGACCCCTTCTCTTCGCTCTTGCCAGGAACTCGAGGTCCCAGCTCCATCCGTTATTCCTCACTTGCCTGTTTATTGAGAGGAAAACACCTCTCCTGAATCCCTTGAAACCGCATTCTGTGTCTGATAAACGCAGTGAGGGGAACATGATTCTTACTATGCTGTGATAGATTCTGCTAAGAAAAAGTCTCTTAACGCTGCGCGATGCATTCGAATGATTATGGTACCTTGAACCTATGACGATTTTGTATCTCCGGAGATGCTTTATCATGATTCCTATATACCTGGATTCAGTTGCCAGGTCCGCGTCCATGTAGATTATGTATTCTCCCCTCACCAGCTTACCGGCTCTCTTGAGGGCACCTCCCCTCCCTAATCGCTCATCACTGTGGATATGAATGATAACATCTCTCTCGGCAAGCCGTTTTGCTATCTTATCGCTTCCGTCAGTGGAGCCATCCTCTGCTATGATTATCTCGTACTCAGTGTTCAGTGAGTCGAGATACATTCTTAGCCTGAAAACACTTGTTTCGAGTTTGTCCGACTCGTTGAAAACAGGAAGAATAACCGAAATGGATGGTGTCATGATATTATTAAACGTTTAAGGCATTAATTTTATTATGAAAAATATCCGGTTCGTGGATTTAGTAGTTGGTGATAAAGAGAGAGACACTGTTCTTAAAGTCTTGGACAGGGCCTGGCTTAGGCAGGGTCCTGAGACAGAAAAGCTTGAAAAGGAGATATGTAGGCTTACGGGTGCCAGGCATGCGGTTGCCACCAGCAGCGGCACAGGGGCGCTTCACCTCTCTCTGCTTTCGCTCGGCATAAAGGGGAAGGTGCTCGTTCCTTCGCTCACGTTCCCCGCGACTTCTAACGTAATCGTGAATTCCGGGTGCGCTCCATCCTTTGTCGACATAGACCCCAGTACTTATACTATTGATCCGGACGAGATTGAGTCTGCTGTGAAGAAAGATGCTGGCATATCTGCCGTAATGCCTGTCCACATGTTCGGGATGCCCGCGGAGATGGGGAGGATAAGGGAAATCGCAGATGAACATGGACTCCGTATAATAGAGGACTGCGCACAGGCCTTCGGGGCAGAATTCAGGGGGAAGGGTGTGGGCCTTTGGGGCGACACGGGATGCTTCTCGTTCGACACGATCAAGCAGTTCACCTCCGGCGAAGGCGGGTGCATGATAACAGATGACGATAAGACAGCCGAGAAAGCCAGGGCGATGAAGGATCACGGCAGGGTAAACGGCAGATTCGTTTTCTTCGGCCTGAACTACAAGCCGACTGACATGCAGGCCGCACTGCTGAACGCTCAGCTAAGAAGCTTTGAAAGCGTCATGGAGAAGAGAAGATTTCTTTTCGAGCATTACACCGAATCCCTCTCAGGAATGGGGGTTGATGTGCCAGGGATACCAGGTTATGTGAAGCACGCTTATACGTATTACACAATAAAGCTTCCGTGTGATGCAGAGTCTGTGAGAACCAGTCTCCTTGGGGAGGGGGTAGAAACCAAGACATATCCCCCTGTCCATCTTGAACCTGCTTATGCAATATACAGGAAAGGTCTCCCTGTAACAGAGGATGCATGCAGGAGGCTTCTTTCACCACCGCTGCATAACCTTATGGATTCCACCGAAGTCGAGGGTGTTTCAGAGAGCTTGTGCAGGGTCCTGAAGAGGTTTATATGAGCGTGCTTCTGATATTTCCTTCGATGGGTCACAGGACAGGTGACCCTCCGCTTGGCATAGCATATGTGGCTGCTTATCTCAGGGACAATGGGGTGCAGGTAAGGATACTTGACACTACATTCAGGGGTTCTTGGGAATATGTGAGAAGGAGCATAAGAAACGAGAATCCTGATATAGTGGGCATATACTCTACGACCACCATGCTCAGGGATGCCCTCAATGTAGCGGGCATCGCAAAAGTTGAGGGCACACCGCTGGTGGTTCTTGGCGGTCCTCACCCCTCGGTTTCTCCTGATCAGACGCTTGAGGACAGGAACGTGGATGCTGTGGTCGTGGGCGAGGGTGAATACTCATTCTTACGCATTGTGCAGGAGTTCCGAGAGAAAGGCGTCAGTGGCCTGAGAGGCATACCAAATGTTTATGTGAAAACAGGGGACACTATACAGGGGTCTGGGAAGAGATATTTCATAGAGAATCTCGACACTGTCCCGTTTCCTGCAAGGGACCTCCTCGACATGGAAAGCTACATCAGGAACTGGTTTCAGATGGATGCCGTCTCCAGTGGTCTCAGGGGGACATCTGTCTTCACCATGAGATACTGCCCTTACAATTGTACTTTCTGCCAGCCGGCTGTCAGGGAGATGTTCGGAAACAGAATGAGGAGGAGAAGCCCCAGGAACATTATAGAAGAACTGAAGCACCTGAAAGAGAAGTACAATATAGAAGCGTTCCAGATATATGATGACACGTTTCTTCTTGACTGGAAGCATGTCGATGATTTCTGCACCATGATGATTGATGAAAAGCTCGATCTAATCTGGAGTTGCCACGCGAGAGCGAACCTGATACCTGGCGGAAGACTCATAAGGAAGATGAGGAGGGCCGGTCTCAGGATGGTTGGCATAGGAATCGAATCAGGTACCCAGAGGATACTCGATATATACAGGAAGGGCATAACCCCGGAGCAGGCCGATAAAGCTATACGCACATTCAAGAGTCACGGTATAATGGTGAGGGGACTCTTCATACTTGGCGCCCAGACCGAGACGCTGTCTGAAATCAAGAAAACCATTTCTTTCGCAGTGGACTCATCGCTTGACGAGGCTGTTTTTTCCATACTGTGTCCGTTCCCGGGAACATATCTGCATGAAACGGCAAAAGCGTCCGGGTGGTGCATACAGGATGAGTGGGAAACCGGTTACTATTATTCCAGAAGCCCGTTCGTATCCTCTGTCCTGCCCGAGAGAATAATAAGAAAGTACCAAAGGATTGCGTTCCTCAGATTCTATTTCCACCGGAACAGGCTCAGATATATCGCAAACTCCTTTCTTGGTATCAGGAAGTCTTTCAACAAGATAAGGACATATTTCATATGACCCGAAATTTTATATTATTGGTTTTTAATATTTCAAGTCTAATCTGATAGATATGGTTTATATCATTACAGGCGGTTCCGGTTACTTGGGGCAGTACATCATTTCTCATCCCCCCTCAGGGGAGAGAATGATAAATATTGACATCAGAAATGACACAGATTGCAGTGATTTCATCAGATGTGATCTGACAGACAGAGCCATGCTCGCGAGAATCGTTAGCTCCCTTGACAGGGGAGAAGAATACAGGATAATCCATCTTGCCGGGCTGTTCGAGAAGGACATGTCAAAAAGAGGCATGCATACTCCAGAAGATTTCCACAGAATGAACGTGACTGCAACAGAGAACATTTTTTCCGTGCTTGGGAGTTCGGGGCTGGATATAAAATCAGTTGTGTTCTCATCCGCGGCGCTCGTGAACTGCCTGAGTAAGACTGACGACCCATATGCCACTTCAAAACTCGAAGCAGAGAAGATAATCGAGAAATGGAACGCCGACTCTGTGCAGATAATGAGGATAACGAGGATAGTGGGCGGATACTACAGAGGAAGCGTGCCCATGGACATAATAAGCGATTTCATGAAAAAGCTGTTATCAGAAAGGAATATCGTCATCAACGGATCTGATACAGAGAGGGATTATGTATACCTCTCTGACGTGAGGGATATGCTTCTCATGCAGGATAATGGTTTTCATGTGAAGAACATCTATTCCTCGTCGCAGATATCCATAGGCGATATAATGGAAACAGTTAACAATGCAATGCATGACAACGGCCTAATCAATGAGAATCGTGAAATAAGGCTAAATCCTGATACCAGCGGTGCGCTGGGAAGGATAGAAGGTAAAAGCGATGTCTCATCCAGGCTCCGGTACAGGACATCTCTGCAGGCTGTCACAGCAGCAATAGATGACTATGTGAAGGGATTGCACAAAGGCCTTGGTTTTGTGCAGTGATTCCCTTAATACAGTTTATATTGCTTTTCCTAATAAAATAAATCCAATGTCAGATATTGTTGTGGTAGGTGGAGGTATATCAGGTCTTTCTGTGGCACACTTCCTTTCCAGGATGGGATTCCGGCCGGTCGTTCTCGAAAAAGAGGAATCAGTAGGAGGGCTTGGTAGATGGTATGAGGTAAACGGCCTTTCAGTTGACAGTTCTTATCATATAATGTTCAGGAACGATGTTCACATCATTAACCTTCTAAATGAGTTGGGACTGGATGATGATATCGTATGGAACGAGCTGGAGTTCGTTCTAGATTCGACAGAGGGTTTGCTGAATTTCTCTCCGATTAAGATGCTCAGATCCGGCCTTATATCCGGGGTTGACAAGGTTCGGCTGGCACGGATGTACATCAGGTTGAAGTCAGTCAGGGACTGGGAGAGCATGGACAAGGTTTCTGCAAAGGACTGGGTTGTGAAGAACGGGGGCGTAAGGTTGTATGAACGGGTATTTGGCCCAATCATAGAATCCAAATGGGGCAATGACAGTGATGACGCCTCGGCTGCGTGGTTGTTCGGGAGGGTCAAGCCAAGATTCGATTCAAGGAGCCTCTTCGGGGGAAGCGAGAAAGCAGGCTATCTCATAGGCTCCTTCAGAAGGATGTTCTCGGCACTGGAGAAAGAGATAACCCGCTCAGGCGGTGAGATAATAAAAAATGCGAACGTCAGTAGCATGCGCTTTGGGGGTCGGAAGGCTTCTGTAAAATTCAATGAAAAGGAGATTGCTGCCGATTCTGTAGTGAGCACGATACCCCTTCCTGAACTGGTCAGGATAGCAGACCTTCCTGCAGGTTTCAGTAGCTCTCTTGGAAGGATAAGATATAAGGCCTTCATATGCACAACATTCTTTCTCAGAAGGAAGCTCACGGATTCTTTCAGAACTGTGTTCCATGGCCGCAATTTTCCCTTCGGCGGAATCGTGGAGCTCACCAACCTTGTTCCCCCGGGGTATTTCAATGGCCATCATATACTCTATGTTTTCCACTTCCTCGATGAGAGTGAATCCATGTTCTCCATGAGCGATGCAGAGGTGACTGGTGTTCAGAAATCCTGCCTTGAGAAGCTTTACCCTGGTTTCAGCAAAGACGTGTCATTTTCGAGGATATGCAGAAGCATGTATGCAGAACCATTCTACAGGAAAGGATATCTTGATATGATGCCTGGCATAATGACCCCTCTCAGCAACCTCTTCATAACCGGGATGGTCCAGTCTTATCCTGTATCAGACTATAACAGTATAATAGCACTAAGCAGGAGAGCAGCCAAAATTGTAGGTGATGCCTCATGACATCATGCCGTTCGCTTTTTTCTGTCTTGCGTGGAGTAGTGACAAAGAGGAACCCTGTTTATGTGCAGGTTGCTGTTACAAAGAGATGCAATCTCAGATGCAAAATGTGCAGCATCATGGAATCCTGGAAGAACCAGAAGGAGATGTCCCTTGATGAACTTGAGAATGTGGCACTCGTTTTGAGAAGGCTTAATGCAGGAGTTGTCGTTCTGACAGGAGGGGAACCCTTCCTCAGGAGTGATTTGCCTGATATAATCAGAATCTTCACAAAAAAAGGCCTGAGCACCAGACTGCAGACCAATGGTACTTTATGCTCCGAGGATGGCATAAGTGATGCTCTAAGAGCAGGTCTTGATGATGTATCGATATCACTGGATTCCCTTATACCTGAAAAACAGGACAGTCTCACGGGCGTCCCGGGTTCATGGGAGAAGATAATGGACTCGGTTTCTCTGTTCTCAGAGCTCATGCCCAGGAGGGGCAGCATGCCAGTAATAAATTCCGTTCTTTCACCTTTCAATATAAAGGAGATAAAGAACATAGTCGACTTCTCAGACAGGATAGGTTTCTATACCTCCATAATCCCGGTTCATGTCAGGGACTCTTGTGATAAGAACATGAATTTCAGGAGCCCTGAACCATCCCTCGCATTCGGGAAGACCGAATTCGGTCTTGTTGACAGCACATACGCAGACCTCATCCGCATGAAGAGGAAAGGATACAATATATACAATACCTTCAGGTTTCTCAGGGAAAGCCCGTCCTTCATAAAGCATGGGCTAACAAGATGGAAATGCCAATCACCATACCTTTATTTTGCGGTATCCCCGTCTGGTCTTTTCTCTCCCTGCATCGAGATGACCACCGGGGTATCTCTTCTCGACCCGGGATTCGTTCGAACATATCGCTCAAATGAATTCATGAACATGATAGACAATATGGTCAGTGCATGTTCAGGCTGTATGTACGGCTGCTGGCCAGAGATAACCTACCTCTCCGATGAACCTCTGGTGTTTTCTGAACGTGTCGTGGAGGGAGCCCAAATTATGCTCAGGAAGAGAAAGCCTGTCAGCCGAGATATGATTATTAAGATTATTCATTCTATAATACAGTATGCTTGAGGCAGTTTATGTCTTCCTGGATAATCATATTATTCTCTACCTTTCTACCCATCTGATAGCGCTGTTATACCTTCTTTTGCTCAACCGCAGGGCTATTGCGAAACACTTCACCGGAATAAAAAAGAATACCTGGATAATGCTACTAATAATATTCCTTCTCGGGTTCTCCCTGAGAAACTCCGAATACTGGTATGGTCTCAATACAGATGATTACGCATCTATTGAGGGCGCGAAGTACCTGCTTGTAGAGGGGAAGTACGTGAGGGCATGTGCACACGGAATGTTGGGCGAATGCTATGCTTATCATTATGCACTGCAGCCCCCCGGATCCTCTTTTCTGGCCGCACTGGTTTACATGGCTTTCGGCATAAACTCAATTCCCGTTCTGATACTCTTCGGTATCCTTAGCAGCCTCACTGTTATCATAGTTTTTCTGTTATGTCATCTCCTGTTCAGAAATGAATATGTGGGCTTATATTCTTCTCTGATATTCTCAGTTATCCCGCTTAACATAATTTTCTCAGGCACAGGATGCGAGAGGATATTATCGGTCTTCTTCATATCGCTTGCCGTACTATTTTATCTCATTGCGATAAGGAACAACGACCTGAAGAGCTGGGTCTTGTTCGCTCTATCATTATCATTCTCTATTTACATGAGGCAGGAAAACTACGTGCTGTTGTTGATGTTTATTGCAGGGTTCCTTCTTTTCAGATATGATATACTCAGGAATCTCAGAAAGCTGCTTGTCGCTGGGGCTGTCTTCATGCTCTTCCAGATCCATGTCATGTATTGGACTGTGTTTTCGCCAGTTGCCCAAGTCATTCACCCACTTGGTCTGCCTGTTATGTCACATATGTGTATGATTAGGGCAGCTCCCTATATTGCATGGTTCCTTACAGGCTTTGTGCCTTTTGGTAAGTTAATGCCGTACAACTATTTAGCCAGCTTCTTTTTCTTCGCAGGTATTTGTATATCAGTATATTATGTCCTTTCAGGAAAGCGCTCTCATTATGGATTGTTCTTTGTTTTCCTTTGGTTCCTGATATTTTTCATGGCTTATTCTTCTTACTGCATGAATTTCATGGAAGGCCTGTCACATGATCCTGACGGGAGCTACATGAGATACTGCATACAGTTCTCTGTGCCATACAGCATCCTGACAGGTTATGCTATATATCTTCTTCACGGGATACTCAGAAAGAGAATCCCGCACAAGATACTAAAAAAGAGAATGCCTTACAAAGCAATCTCAATGGCGATAACTATCCTGATTCTTGCAGCAATTGCCCTGATATCTCTGCTTCACACTCTTCCTTCCGGCATCTTCATGGACTCCAGGACAATGCATGATCATGGTAACTTTCCCGCTATAATGAGGATTCCTCAGAACTCGACCATAATCACGTCACTATGGATGCTGGTTGCAAGCGATGTTGTAGATGGAGAAAGAAAAGTAATCAGCTTGAGTACGATGGTTAATAAAGAAACTCCGGAGCACTCCATAAGGCTTATCCACGAGAGCAGTGATGTCTACTACATAAAAGAACCCAGTTGCGATACGTATCCGGGGGTTATTTACGGTTGCGAATTCATCCGTAAGAATCTGAACCTGTCCTACTCTTTCAGTGAAGGGGGCACAGAAGTCTACAGAGTTATCGTGGAACCTGACGCGGAATATAATTTTGTGTGGGATGATGCTGAATACAATGTAATAGTAAGGTCGAACAGGATAATAAGCATCGAGAGAGAAATCTCTGAAAATGGGAATTAGGAATCCCGGGAGCGAGACTTCCGTTCCTGCCGAATATCCGGCATTTCACTCGAACTCGCGGCCTCACGGTCTCTGCTTTGTCACTGGCTTATCCTTTGCCTCAAAAGACCCTAAGGAGCTCTACAGCCGTGCGCTCTAGCCAATTTCCCGCTTCCCTCCCTTTAGGGAAGGAGGCACTGAGCTATCCCGGGAAATATCCCTGCAGCAGGCCTTTCCGGCAGCGGCTGGGATATCTAAAAGAATATGTCTTGTCCATTTATAAATTGATTCGGGCAGGGCTCACTCCACGCTGAGCAGCTTCCTGAACATGAAGCTGCCTGGAAGCACTATCATGAGGTACCAGTGAAACCAGCCCAGAGAATTTCCCAGGAAGGGGAGGTTTACGGGGCTCGCCACGGTGAGCTCTTCGTAGAACATACCAAAGAACCAGAACACGCTTATGAAGATGAACAGGGATATGAACATGGGCTTCATGTTCATCTGGAACTGCTTACCGGATATCTTCATGAGCTCGCTCGAAAGGCGGCTGACCTCCTTCTGGTTGCCCTCCTTCTGGGCCTTCTTTATCTTTGCGTTGAGCGCCTTCATGTCCCCCTTCATTCCCTTGATAGCGGTCTGGTTGGTGGCGAACTTGGATATAAGGACAGACAGCAGGGACAGTGCTACAGAAACCACCAGAACTTCAATGTATCCCGGGAACCCGAAAACCATTCCTTAATCACCTTCCTGAATCCTAATGCCCCTACTTGGCGAAGAGCTTCCTCACCGCCGGGTGCATGTCCTCCATGTGCTTCATTGCCAGCTCTTCATACAGGTTCTGTATTATGAGAGTGGCAAGTAGTATGCCCGTGCCCGTTCCAATGGCCCCTGTGAAGTCAGCGAACGCCGCCAGGAACCCTACAGACGCTCCGCCCAGTATTGTCAGGGCCGGTATGTAACGATTGAGCACTCTCTCGATAATCCTGATGTCCCTCCTGTAGCCTGGTATCTGCATGCCCGTGGACTGAATCTGGCCTGCCACGGCCTTTGCGTCCATTCCCGCGGTGGTTACCCAGAACATGGCGAACATCGTGGCCCCGCCTATCATGAAACCGCTGTACACCAGGACCTTGGCCCAGTCCAGGAGAGGTATGTTTGCGTAGGATGTAAGGCCCAGGGCATTGACCAGGGCGAACCAGAAAAGCCCGCCCGCAATGCCGGAGAGCGCCATGAGCTTGAGGCCCTCCCTCTTGCTGTAGTAGGTGGCAATAGCCCCGAAAAGGGCGAACAGCCCCACCGTAATCATAAGGGTTGATATTCCGGGGCTGGTTGGAGGTATGAGCAGGTAAACCAGGCCGCCCGATATGTTTCCCTGGGAGTCAAGCTGTGCCAGCCAGGTCCACCCCTGGTTCGCCATCATGGTTCCCATGAGTTGGACATTGGCCAGAAGGGCTGCTATGAGAATGACGGGTATATTGGAGGTGTAGAAGTACTTGAGCGGCCACCTCCTGCCGAAGCCCCTGACAGAGCCGAACGCCAGCGGTATCTCCACCCTTATTGAGTTGGCGTAAACCACGAGCAGGAAAACCAGCAAAGTGGCCACAATGGGCAGGAAGGAAACAAAAGCGTTGGAGAGTTCCCCCGCCCCTATGGCTGTTATGGCGAAGGGTATTATGCCGGAGGGCGGGTTGCCCACGGTGGGGAAGGCCCCCGCAGCTGTGAGGGGGTTGAACATCTGGACAATCATGGTCTTGGACACCCCTGCCACGATGAACAGGGAAATGC
>CAZSLL010000021.1:0-15770 GCA_964607835.1 uncultured archaeon
AAGGCTGGAGGCCAGGCTGGAGTACGAGAACGGGTCTGCTGTGGGCGGGGAAAGCATGGAGTTCAGGATTGGCGGATATCTTGTGGGGAACAATGCCACCAACTCAACAGGCCACGCAGTGCTGCACGGGAGCGTGCCCTATCAGGCAGGGACAGGGAGCTCTGCAATCAACGCAAGCTATGCGGGTTCAGCGGGCATATTCACAAGACCCGGATACAACGACACCGGGTCTGTTGATGTGCAGGATGAGCTCACCATAGATAATGTGCAGGCATCGCCCCAGACCACCGGGCACGGGCAGGAGGTAGCACTTTCGGCAGACGTGTGGTCAAGGGTGGAGATGAGCCAGGTCAGGGCGAATATCACCTGGCCCAACGGCACAAGCCAGTGGGTTTCACTCTCCCGGGGAAGCGGGGACTCCTGGAGCGCGGACATCCAGGACACCTGGCAATGGGGGAACTACACATACTACATAAACGCGAGCAACGCGGCGGGTTTCGGGAACGACACCTCAGGCCAGGAGGGGGAGTTCTACGTGAGGTCAGGGAGCAGGCTGGTGCTGCACACAGAGACTGACCAGTATTCAATGAGCCAGGACGTATCTCTTGACAGGCCCTCCTGGTGGGACAGGGACTTCCTCTACAGGAAGCCAATAAACGTCACCGAGACATCAGGCTCTTCCCTGGAGGACTACCAGGTGAACATAACCATTGACACCGCAGGCCTTATAGCAGGCTCAAGGATGCAGGAGGACTGCGGGGACATGAGGTTCGCCCTTTACAATCAGACCACAGGGCAGTACAGCGAGCTCTCCCACTGGTTCAGCCAGGACCAGTGCAGCTCAGGGAGCACGGTGTTCTGGGTCAGGGTTCCCTCGCTCGAAGCAGGAGGCACCGCAGAGGTCCAGGCATATTACGGCAATGCCTCGGTGGACAGCACATCCAACATAAGCTCCACATTCGTGTTCGGGGATGACTTCAACAGGCAGGACTCCGCAACAGTGGGCAACGGATGGACAGAGGACTACCCCAGCTTCGCCAGTATTGAAGCAGGCATGCTGAAGGTGGCCTCAGGCACATCAACAGGGACATACAGGGAGCAGGTGCACCACAGCTTCGCCGGGCCCGAGATGGACTACGTTCTCGATTATTCGGGCAACGCGAGCCAGGCAGACAAGTACGTGTACTCCAACTACTTCGGGGAGTCCTCTAACACAAGGTTCGGCCTGGTGTTCGGGAGCGACGGAGTCATCAAGCTTCTCAACGGCTCCGCCTTCGAGGACACCTCATACAGCTATTCATCAGGCACTGAGTACGGGTTCAGGATTCGGTACAGGGATTCGGCCGGCACTGTGGACTACTATGTTAACGACACCCTGGAGGGACAGGAGAAGAGGCCCAGCGCCGGGCCCCTCCAGAACCAGGTGGCCTTCGGAGGGGTATCGGGCAGCACGGCATACTGGGATGATGTCAGAATAAGGAAGATTGCCTCAAGCGAGCCATCCGTGGAACCGGGTGGGGAGGAGACTCTGTTCAGCACAGTGAGGAACCCTGACGGCCACGGCCTCTCGGGCTATGCCATCCTCACAGTGGAGTCCAATTCCTCGGGGGAATGGGAATGGATCTCCACCCAGGTCAACGACACCGGGCCAGGTTACCTGAGGACTGCCCAGTCCAATGGCTACATCAACCTCTCGGAGCTCTGGGATGCCAATCCCTGGAACACGGGTTCTGAGGCTGAGGGATGGTACAGGGTGAAGGCAGAGTTCACAGACCCCTGGGGCAGGCCACTGAAGAACGATTCAGGACAGAATCTCTCAGCAACGGACATGTTCTACCTGAGCAACCGGGCACCATACCACTCGTCCCTTGGCTCCAGCGAGAGCTATCCCAGGCAGGGGGAAACCCTGCTGCTATCGGCTTACTGGGAGGATGACGACGGGCTGGAATCCTGGACACTGTCCTGGAACGCCACACAGTCAGGGAACTGGGAGAACGTTTCCTACGGGGATTTCAGCGGAACAGGGAACTGGTCCAACGCAAGCATCGAGGTTCCGGTCCAGGCCAACAGTACCCATGCATTCAGGTTCTATGCCAACGACACCAGCGGGCTCATGAACTCAACAGGGCTGGGGTACTTCACTGTGTCAGGGAGTATGCTGGTGAGGCTGGTGGAGCCCCTGGACGGCAAGCTGGTTGCCAGGAACATAACCTTCACTCTCAACGCCACGGTGACCTGCGCGAACGGCACCTGCGGCGATGTGCAGGCCAGGGCAAGGTACAACCAGAGCGGCCAAGAGCCTGACTCTGACATACCGGAGAGCGAGAGCGCCCCGCTCTACCTGGCCTCGGGCCAGAGCCCTGATTCCTGCACAGGCAACCCGCTTGAGGACGGGGAGAGCTGCCAGCTATCCTGGGAGGTCAACGCCACCGGCCAGGTGGGCTCATCATGGAGGGTGGGCTCACTGTTCCAGTCAGGCCAGGACAACGTGCATGACAACCATACCAGCAACAGCACAATCCACATAGTGTCCTGCATAATAGACCTCACTCTGGGCTTCAGCAACGTGTCCTTCGAGGCCATAGAGCCGGGCATGACCAGCAACGCCACAGGCAACCATGACTCCCAGTACAACATTACAGTGGAGCCCACAACAACATGCAGCATTGACATCTACGGAAGGGCTGACCATCTTGACAGGGATTCCGGCGGGTACAGCATCACGGTGGGAAACATGACCTACAGCAACACCACCAACCAGCGCACCGAAGGCAGGGAGATGAGCACGAGCTGGAAGGCATTCGGGCTCTCCAGGCAGCCAGGGACTGACCTTGAGACATTCTACTGGATGGACGCCCCCCTCAGTGTCATGGAGGGACAGTACAACTCGACCCTGTACATACAGGGAACAGAGGAGGGTGAGCAGCCATGAGGAGGCTGATTCTCCTGCTGACAGTGGCAGCACTGGCCATGCAGGCCATGGGGCAGGCAGCAGAGGCAGGACCCTCCCTGGGAAGCGCTCAGGGAAGCAGTCGTGGCAGCATAGAGCAGGGAGGGGAGACCGTATTCAGGCTCTATCTCTTCAACACCCAGCAGGAGGAGGGGGTAAAGGTATCCCTGGGCACTGAGAAGGGCAGCGGTCTGGCAGTGAGCATCAGCCCGGCAGAACTCGAGCTGCCATACTCGGAGCCCGGGAGGGCCCTCGAGCCCGAGCCGGGTTTCGTGTTCATAGGCACCCCTGAGGGTGACGTCAGGGCAAGACAGGTCACTGTGAGGGTTTCCGCACCTCTCTCGGCAGAGGAGGGAGTGTATGAGGTGGTGGTCTACGCAGCCACTGAGAGGGGCCAGGGGACAGTGGGAGCGTCACAGACCAGGAGGTTCAGGTTCACGGTGGAGGTAGGAGAAGGCGAGAGCCAGGCCATGGAGCAGGGAGTGCAGGCCCAGTCCCCCAAGCAGGAGGATGCTGATGAAAATGAGACCCGGGAAGGGGACGATAGCGACAGCAGCGGGAAGGACGAGCAGGAAGGCTTACAGGGAGAAGAGGAGGGCGGCTCCATAACCGGCGCAGCCACGGGCATCCCGGTGTTCGGGCCTCTCATACTCATGGCAGCCATCGGGCTCCTGGTGGCCCTCAGGCTGCTGAAAAGGATTTAACGGTTAGGAGGCAATAGTTAACCATGCTTGCGGTTCCGGTAGGGAAAAGGAGGAACGCGGCCCTTGCAATCTCAGCCATCCTGCTCATCCTGGCAGTGGCCCAGTTCACTGGATACTTTACCAAGACCATTTCCCTGGGCGTGAACGTGGCGGCCTCAGTCCAGGGGGACATCAGTATCATCGAGGTGCCCTCCCATGTCACACAGTATGAGCCCGCCAACCTTTCCTTCTCCCTGAGCAACATGGGAAGCCTGGCCCTGAGCGGACGGGTGCGCGTGGAGGTAAGGGACAGCACGAATTCGACCTCTGATTCCTTCAGCTCTGGGCTTTACTCCCTTGAGCCCGGGAGCTACATAACATACACTGCACAGTGGTACCCTGACATTAACCTGGGGAACTACACCCTGTATGTCTGGGACAATGAGACAAGCCCCACTGACATGGACTCAGTCAATCTCTCTGTCAGGTGCACGCCCGGGGAGTACCGCTGCTTCGGAAGCCAGCTCAGGGTGTGCTCCTCAGGAACCTCATGGAGTCTGGTGAGCGAGTGCACCCACGGGTGCCAGGCAGGTGCCTGCAACCCAGAGCCAGAGGACACCGGAGGCGGGGGCGGGGTATCAGCCATTCCCTCCATGCCCCACAGCATGAACACTGACTACGTGGAGCCTGAGGTCTCTGCGGGCGGGAACTACACACATACCATCAGGGTCACAAACAACGGCACCAGCGCCCTCACTAACATTTCCCTCGAGGCCTGGTCTGATGAACTGGGAATCAGGGTCCCGGCCATAGAGGTCGGCATCCTCGAGACAGGACAGGCCGCCACCTTCATCATAGACCTTGGCGTTCCTGACATGGAGCCCGGCCAGTACCAGGTGGGCTTCAGGGTGATTTCTGACCAGCTCACCAGGGAGGGCAGAATCATTGTCACACTGGTACCCGGAGAGGAGGGCTTTGTGGAGCAGTGCTCTGACTCTATTGAGAGGTACTTCAGTACCCTGGACTCCCTGGACATGGACGTGAGGTCAGCAGAGATAAGGGGATACGAGATGGAGGGGGTCAGGGAGCTCCTGAGGGACGCCATGGAGGAGCTGGACGTCATGAGGGACCTCAGGGAAAGGGGTCTGCATGAGGAGTGCAGCCTCAGGACAGACATACTGAGGAGAAAGATAGAGCAGGCAGTCATGGCCTACTCCATAGCCATAAGCAGGCCGGTGAGCATAATCTCATATCCCTGGCTCGAGCACACCATAATGCTCTTCACCATAATCGCCCTGGTGGTGGTGATAGTGGCCCTGGTGGGCTGGAGAAGAATCATGTCATGGTACGACAGGCACAGGCTGAGGATGCCGGACAGATGGTAGAAAAGGTTACTTCTTGGGAGCGGTCTCTATCTCGCTCTTGAGGCTGCGCATCCTTCCCTCATATGTGTTTACCAGATTGTTCATGTACTCCACGACGTACTCCTTGAAGTCTTTCATCTCGTCCCGGTTTGACTCAAGCCTCTGGCTGAGGTCTCCAATGGCGTTGTTGAGCTTGTCTATCTGCTGCTTGTCCTGCTTGGGAAGGGCCTGGATGCTGGACCTGTGGACCTCCTTCCATGCATCGAACTCCTCAATCATCTTGTCCATGGTCCTCAGCCTGGTGTCCACCTCGGTCTTGAGACCTGACAATGCCTTGTCAAGGCCCATCTTCATGTCGGTCTTGCTGTCCAGCTTGACCTGAAGGCCGGCTATCATGTTGTTGAGGTTGGTGAGCATCTTCTCTGATTCGCTGAGCCTCCTGCTCATCCTGTCGTATTCATCAGCCAGCTCACCGTTGCCCCCTGAGCCGTTCTGTGAGCCAGGAGCCTGCCTCAGGGAGGCCTCGGTATCCCTTATCTTGGATGCCTGCTCTGAGATGGCGTCTATGTTCCTCTGTGTCTTGGAGTAGAGGTCATCAAGCTTCTGCTTCATGCCCATGAACTCTGATGGTGGGGGCATAGCCTGGGTCCTTGAGGAGAGCTCATCCAGCCTGGAGCTTATCTTGCCGAGCTCACGGGAGTCTGCTGACTTCTCCACCCTGGAAGCCAGCTCATCAATCCTCTTCCCGAGGGACTCGAGCTCGCCTGCTGGCGGGCTGCCGCCCTGGATGCTGTCAAGCCTCTTCCTGAACGCGTCCATCTCGCTGTCGAACATGTCCTCATTGGTCTTCATCCTGTCTATGAGTTCGTCCTTGATGTCAGCCGTCAGCCTGTCAGTGTCAATGCCCACATTCTTCTCCTTCTCCAGCCTGACATGGAGCTCTGATATCATGTTGTTGAGCTTCATGATGAGGTTCTCTGAGTCGTCCAGCCTCTTCTTCAGCCTCTGGTTCTCTGAGGACACCCTCTTCTCGGCTGCCGCGGACTCCCTGTCAATCCTCTCCCTGAGGCCCTTCTCGAGCTGGGCAAAGCTCTCCCTCTGCCTGGTAACCTCCTCGAGATTCTGCTGGGTCTTCACGTGCATGTCCTGGAACTTTCTTAGCAGGTTCTCGAACTCATGCTTCCTCTTGAGCTCGCCTGTCTCGGCATCCTTGATTGCCTTCGCGGTCTCCTCGCTTATCTCCTCGTCCACTGCCGCACGGTGCTTGTTGAGCATCTCCCTTATCTTGGTGTCCTGGCTGTCCATGGCGGCCTTGAGCCTCTGCTCGAGCTGGCCAACCCTTCCCTTCTCCTCTATGAGCCTGTCGTTCATGCCCCTGAGCTCGCCCGAGAGGCTCTCCAGCCTGCTCTCCAGGGTCTCCCTGCTCTTGGCGAAGTCGCTGAGCTTCTCCCCTACCTTGGACATGACCTCTGAGTCGAGGTGCTCCTCAAGGGCCTTCAGGCCTGAGAGCTGCTCCCTCATCTCGCCAATCTGCTTCAGCTCCTCATCCATGCCGGACAGGCGCTCCTTGAGGGACTCGATTTCAGCCTGCTTCCCTTCCAGCCCTGTGAGCCTCTTGCCGATAGAGCCCATCTCCTCCAGCCCCTTCTCCAGGCCCGAAACGTTCTGACTTATGTCATGTGACAGCCTCTCCTCAACCTGCTTAAGCCTGTCCCTCATGAGCTGCTCCATTTGCTTCTGGGCTGACCCCATCAACTTGTCGTCAGAGAGCGCCCTCTTCACTGCTGAGTCCAGCTCGGCGTCCTTAACAGTGGTCTTCTTGTCAACCTCTGAGAAGGCATCCTCGAGGTTGTCAATCCTCTTGGAGACGGATTTTATGGTCTCCACGAACTCTGATTCTGAGACTGACTTGGTGCTAAGGCCCTGGGAGAGCTTCTCGAGCTCGCCCACCCTGCTCTTCAGCCCGGTGATGGCTGAGGCGTTCTTCTCCATTCCGCCTGCCTGCTTCTCAGAAAGGTGCCTGGTGACCTCGCTGAACCTCTTCTCGTAAGAGCTTATCATTCCCTGGACATGCTCCATGACCCGGTCCTTGAACTCTTCTATCTCCTTTGCCCTGGAATCGAGCTTGCTGGACATCTGATTGACCGCAGACGCCAGCTCGTCTATCCTCTCCTCCCTGGCCTTGCCCTCTGACCGGTTCTCCTTCTCCAGGGACATGAGCCTCTCCTGGGATGTGGAGAACTCCCGGCTCATTCCCCTCACGTCTGACTTAAGGGAGGCCACACTCTCGGCCAGGAACTCCTTTGACTCGAGTATCTTGTTTATGGTGCTTGTATGCTTTTCCAGCGTTCCGGGCAGGTTCTCGGTAACAGCCTCAAGGTGGTCAATCCTCTTGTTGATTTCCCCGACCTCTGAGGCCTTCTTGGCAATATCCTTAGAGGCCAGCTCTATGCCCGAGACCCTCTCCCTCAGGCTGTCCAGTTCCTTGCGGTTCTCTGAGACGTGCCTGGCCGCGGTGGCCACGTCAGAAAGGCTGCTCCTGATCTGGGTTATGGCACCGTTCTCCTCGAACAGCCCCTTGGAGAGGTCCTGGATACTGGAGGAGAGCTTCCTGTCAACCTCAGAAATCCTGCTTTCGATGAGCTTGTTGGCGCTGTCATGGGCCTTCTTGAGGAGCTTCTCCTGGCCAGTAGCCTGCTCAATGGAGGCCTCCAGACTAGCCACGTGGGAGCGCAGGCTCTTGTCCAGGCCGGCTATCTCTGAGTGTGCCTTGGCAAGCCCCCCGCTGAGCTCTTTGACCCTTGACGAGAAGTCAGAGGAGCGCACCATGCTCCCCGAGAGCTCCTCCAGTGAGTCCAGCTTCTCCCTGAGCATGGATATCTCGCCCGGAACGGACTCCAGGGATGCCAGGGACTGTGAGAGGCCGTCCAGCCTCTTCTCATGGGTCCTGGCCGTGGTTCCCATGTCCTGCTCGAGCCTCGATACCCGCTTGAGCTCCTCTCTCAGGTCGTCGAACTGGGACCCCTTGAGCTCCTCCAACCTGCCTGTTATGCTCTTCTTGAACTCCGAGAGGTCAGATGCCACCTCATCGGTCTTGGACCTGGCCAGTTCCCCGAGGTCCCTTATCCTGGTGTCAATGAGCTGGGCGTGCTTCCTGAAGTCCTGCTGGGAAACCTTGCCTGAATCAACAGAGGACCTGAGCCTTTCCAGGTCCTTGCCCAGGCTTCCCATGCCCTTGGCATGGGCCTCCTCCAGCTCTGTGAGCCTTGAGTCAAGGTATTCCCGGTACTGCTTGAAGTCCTCGCCAGATACCTTTGATTTTGCCAGCCTCTCGGCGTCCATGACCTTGGACTTGAATATCTTGATGTCAGCCGCGAGCTCCCTGATGGAGTCTATGTTCTTGGTCACGAACCCGAACTCCTTCCTGAACTCATCCGCCTGCTCCTCGTTGGCCTTCTTTAGCCTGGATTCCATGTCCTTCTGGAGGGAGGCCAGCTCCCCTGAGAACCTGTCAGCGAACTCCCTTCCCCTCTTGTCGGCACTGGCTATGGAGGACTTGAGGACCTTGAGCTCTGACTGGAGGTCCTTCATAGAGGCCAGGCCCTTTGTCTTCTCCCTGAGCTCCCTGATGCTCTGGCCGAAGGCATCGTCCACCCTCTGGTCAATTCCCTTCTCCATGTCCCTCAGGCTCTTTCCCACCTCGGCCCTGAAGGCGGACATGTCTGCTCTTCCTGACTCTGAGAACTCCTTGAGGAGCACGGCCTGGTTCCTGAGCTCCTGCTGGTGCGAGGCCAGCTCGTGGGAGAGCCTTCCCAGCTGGCTGTTGGCGGACTTCTCCAGGGAAAGCAGGGCCTTTCCCAGTGATTCTGACTCCTTCTCCGCAGAGGTGAGCCTCGAGGAGAGTTTGGTAAGCTGCCCGCCGTGGCCTGAGAGGGTGTCGCTGAGTGATTTGGATAAGGAGGCCCGCTCCCTGGCATCTGCCTGGATGGACTTCTCCAGCGTATCGCCCTTCTCTGTTATGGAGCGGAGGCCTGAGAAAAGCGAGGCCAGCTTCTCGGCATGCTCTGAAAGACCCTTTTCCATGCCATCAATCTTCTGGAGCTTGCTCCTGCTGTCAGATGAGAAGCCCTTCTCGAGGGAGGCAATCCTCTCCAGCGAGCCCGATAGCTTCTCTGAGAGCCCCTCCACTTCCTGCCTGTAGCATGCAAGGTCCTGGCCCAGGCTGTCCAGCCTGGATTCCTTTGCCTTATCTAATGAGGACATGCCCTTCTCGAGGGATGCAATCCTCTGGAGGGACTGGGAAAGACCCTTCTCCAGCCCGCTGGCCTCCTTTGCCAGGGACTCCAGGGAGCCCGATATCTCGGCTTTCGAGTCAAGTAGCCTGGTGAGGGTCTTGTCATGCTGTTCCAGCCGCTTTGGCACTTCCCTGGTTATGGAGTCCATGGCCTGGGATTTCTCCTTGAGCTTGTCGACCAGGTTGTTGCTCTCCTCCATGTGAGTGGTCAGTGTGTCAATGCCGCTGCTGAGCCTCTTCTCCACATCCTGGTACCTTGCATCAAACCATTTCTTGATGTTTTCCTGGGCACCCTCCATGACCCTCTCCTTGTTGAGGACGTCCAGAATTTCCCTCTCCAGCCTGCCCTTGTCTGTGGAAAGCCTCTTGTCAACGGTGAAGAGCCTGTTCTCAAGCTCCTCAGCCCTCTTGGATATGCCCCTTACTGCGCGGTCGAAATCCTGCCTGGAGACCGCCCTGTCCGCCAGGGCCTGGGTGGCGTGCTCGTTCTCCTCTGCCTTTTCCCGGAGGGCCTGAACCTGCTCCTGCACGGGCTTGAGCTCTGACAGCTCCCTGCCAAGGCCGTCCAGCCGCTTCTCGCTCTGGCCCATGGCCTGCTCCAGCGAGGAGAGCCTCTGGAGCTCCTGCTTGAAGTCCTTTAGCCTGTCCTTCAGATCCTCCTGCCTGCGGGACTCCAGGTCCTTCCTGAACTTGCCCAGGTCCCTCTCCATCCTCTTGGAGAGCTCCTCTGTGATGAGGGCAGAGGCTGTCTTCTGCTTTGTCTGGAGGTCCGAAACCCGGGAGTCCAGCTTCCGTGCAGCCTCCTCCAGAAGGCCCGCCCTCTCCTTGACCTGCTCCAGCTCCTGCTGGGAGGCCTTTATCCCCGAGACCTCTGAGGCCAGCTTGTCAAGCCTTGTGGTCTGGCTTCTCCTGAAGGAGTTGAGCTCCTGCTCTATTGAGGTAATGCGCTCTATCTCCTCCCTGAACTCCTCCAGGGCCTTCTTGGCGTCCTCCCTGCGGTTGACGTCCATCTCCTTCCTGAGGTATGCCATACCTGACTGGAGGCTCTTCTCTAGCTGGAGCTTGGCCTCCTGATAGAAGGTGCGCTGCCTGGATAGCTCTGACTTGACCCTCTCCACGTCAGAGAGGCTCTTCTCGACTATGACCAGCTCCTTCTCGAGCTTCTCTATGGCCCTGCCGTTGTTGTCCTCCTGCTTCTGGAGCCTGTCCTCAAGGTCAGAGAGACCCTTTACGCTGTTGGATATGCCCGCCACATCCATCTTGAGGTCATTGACCTGTGACTTGACGAAATCATTCATCTTCTGGAGGGAGTCCCTGAAGGAGTCCCTGTTCTTCGTGATTCTCTGGGAGAGCTCCTCGCTCCTCCTGAGCATGTCCTGCTTCTCCTTCTCGAGCTCTGCTATCATGGCCTTCTTGGACTGGGAGTCCCTCTTCAGCCTCTCTATTCCCGACTCGAGCTCTGTCATCTCCTTCATAGGCTCCTCAGCTCCTTTATGAGCTCGCCCACCTTGCCCCTCTGGTCAGTGAGCTCCTGCTCAAGCTCCTTCTTGTCAGACACAACCTGCGCCAGCGCCTGCTGGAGGTCCTTGTTGTCAGAGTCCACCCTCTTTGCGAGCTCCTTTATGCTGGATTCCAGTGACTTGAGGCTGTTACCTGTAAGGCTTACCCTGTTCTCGAGCTCGCTTAGCCTCCTGGCTTCTCCTTCCCTGTCCCTGTCAGAGCGGGTGTCCATTCCGGATATGGCCTGCTCCATGCCCGCCACCCTCTTCTCCAGGGTCTTGAGGTCGGTCAGGGGGCCGGAAAGTCCGGTCATGGCCTCGGAAAGCTCATCAGTCCTCTTCTCCTGGGAGGCCCTGAATGCCGAGAGCTCCTGGCTGAGGAGCTCTATGCGCTTGAGTTCCTCCTTGAACTCCCCTATCTGGGACTTGGCGTCTGAGTTTCGCCTGTCCTCGAGCTCCTTCTTCAGGGCCTTCAGGCTCCCGTCTATGTACCTGGTGAGCTGCTGCCTCAGTGCTGAATCCGAGCCCTTGTGGAACTCCGTTGCCTCTGCCAGCTGGGTTGAAAGCCCCTTGAAGCCCTGCTCCAGCTCCTTGATTCTCTGCTGGGAGAGCTCCATCTCAGGATAGGCCCCCTTGAGACCCTGCTGGAGTTCGCCAATCTCCCTCTGCATCCTGGCCAGGGCCGTGTCGTAGGCCTTCCGGCTGGACCGGAGCTCTTCCTCCAGGCCGGACAGGCGCTTGACCTCGGACTTGAACTCGGCCAGCTCGGTCTTTGCCTGCTCCCGGGAGGCCTTCTGGAGCTCCCTCTTGACCTGGGATATCTCCCTGTTCACATGCTTGCTGAGCTCATCCTTGGCAGACACCAGGTAGTCCCTCTGGTTGTTCAGGCTCTCGGAGAACCTGTCCTCTGTGTTTTCCAGGCGCTGGGAGAGCTTGGAATACTCGGACTTCAGGGTCTCTGCCTTGTCGTACAGGGACCTGAGGGCGGTTTCCTGCCTTTCTGTGGACCTGACGAAGTAGTCCTTGGTGTCTAATAGTTTGTTTATCATATTTCCATGGTAGCTGAGGTGCTTGGGCACGTCCTTCATGGAGGCCCTGAGTATCCTGATATCCTCGGCCAGCTTTCCGCTGGCGGCGTCTGAAGAAACCGCCTTCTTCTGCAGGGTTGCTATGTCACCCGCGAGGCCGCGCTCGAGCTTTGACATTCTGTCCTCGAGCCACTTCCTCACGTTCTCAGGTGCCTCGATGTTCGATATCTTCTTGTCAAGGTCCATCTCCACCTTGCTCATCCTCTTGAGGCGCTCCTCCATGATGTCGTGCTTCTTCTCGAAGTCAGCGAACCTGGGGTCTATGAGATTGGTGAAGGAGTTGCTCACCTCGTTCTTAATCATGTCGGCCTGGGCCTTCCTGATGTCCCTGAGCTCCTGCTTGAACTGGTCCACCACACCTTCAATCTTCCTCCTGACATTGACCTTGAGGATTTCAGAGCGCTCCTTGTCCCTGGTGGACTCCTCATCGATTTCCTTGTACAGGTTATCCTTGTCAGCCCTGAGCTCCTCTATGTCGTCCCTGAGTTTCTCGAGGTTGAGGACCTCCTCCCTGAGGTGGCTTATCCTGGAGTTGAAGTCGTTGATGGTCTCCTGCATGTCCCGAATCTCGTTTATTGCGGGGTCGAGCTTGGCGCGAATCTTCTTGCTCACGAGCTGGGGTATTATCTCATCGATTATCTCGTCGCTGGAGAATATGAGCTTCCTTAACTTCTGTACGTTCTCAGGCCCCAGCCTCTGCCTTATGTCACCCATCCTCTCCTCGAGGTCCGGGATTCTCTCCACTGCCTTGGTCCTGTCCTCGAGAAGCGACATGCGGTAGTCCACTTTCTTGGACAGTGTGTCCAGGCTCTTTGCAACGCCTGCCAGGGAGCGCTTGGTCTCGTAGAGCTCGCTCTGGAAATCGACCTCCTCTCCGAATGATGCCAGTCCCTGGGCAATGCTGGTCCCGCCTCCTCCCTGCTGGGGCGCATGCTGCTGTTGCTGCGGCTGGGGCTGGAAGGTCTGGGTGTTGAGCCTCTCAGCCATCTGGTTAATCTTGCTCTCCAATGAGGAAATCTTCTCCAGGCCTTTGAGGTCTCCCTTGAGGTCAGAAATCTTGGAGCTAACCTTCTTGCTCACTATGTCGTTTATCTGCTTCTTCACGTTATCAGGCCCGGGCTGGGATGAGCCTCCGGGCTGGCTGGGCTGGGCTGAACCAGAATCCTGGGAGGGCTGTCCAGATGCAGGGACCTGTCCGCCTGAGGAGGACATCCTCTGCTCCATGTCACCGAGCTTGCCGCCGAAGGGGTTGGGTTCCCCGGGCCCGGAAGATGCAGAGCTCCCTGTGGTGACTTCGGCGGAGCCTTCCTGGCCTGGTTGGCCCTCTGCGGGCTGGCCTGCAGCCACCTTTTCCTTGTCGACTTCCTTCTTGATGTCCTTCAGTCCTCCGCTGTCTGCCATCTGAAATCTCCGTGAAGAATTGAGCGCTCGCTTTCCGGGCAGGCCATGTGCATGCCATGAGGCCTGAACGGTTTTGGTGATTTCCTGAAAAAAGCGCCACCTTTTGCTAGCATGTTAAATAATTATGTTGCTTTATATATTAATTAATCAGGGGCTTTTAATACATCTATACTATTACAGAAGGCTTAATTTTTTGCAAAAATTAGCTCCTGAAAAAGTGTCGGTGTATGTTCGCCTCGGCTCATTTTTGGGGGGTTTTGGATTTTTTGGGATTTTTATATAGTATGGAGGTACAAATATTCACTAGACATGAAAAAAAAGGAAAAGGTGACGGGGTACAAGAACTTCTGGCTCATCTGGCTGAGCTGCGCAGGAAAGCCGCAGGAGGGGGACTCGCTTTTCCACATCCAGACCAGCTGGGGAATCCAGACCAACTATCTCTACCACAACGAGGCCGGGCTGGGCAGGCCTCTGTACACCCGTATGATAAGGGACGGGTACCTGGCCAAGTCAGGCACCAGGCTCAAGGCACTGCACGCCTGGATACCCAGCTATGTCAACGGGATGGCCGGGCTCACCACAGGCGACAAGTGGTGCCCCAGCAGCCTCATAAAGAGCCGGTGGGCACCTGTACAGAGGTTCATAGAGGAGCACTCTGAAACCCTGTTCTCGCCAGAGGCCCTGAGGATTCTCTACAAGGGCGACCGGGACCTCCTGGGACAGACCGGGAGGTACATATTCAACGACATCTTCCTTTACGTGCTGTTCTCCAACGTCATCCTGTATGCCAAGAAGTACAAGGCAGACATAGTGATGAGGATAATCTCCACTGCCATATCACTCTTCTCTGAGAGGGACCTCCTGAACTACATGAGATACCTGCACGAGAGGCTTTTCAGGGAGGTACCTGCCATCATAGCGAGCGAGGCTGAGCTCAACAAGGTCATGTACCCGTTCCAGTGGTAGCTGCGTTTATATGGGCGCGGGCCCAATTATAACCATGGTTGACCTGGTGGGCCTGCTCGTGAACATCATCATCAAGATAGTGATACTTGCCCCGTTCCTCTGGTTCGCCGGCAAGAGCATCGCAGACCCAAAGCACGTGAAGTTCACTGACGCTGCCTGGATTGTCATCCTGGGAACCGTGCTGACCGCGCTTATAGGGTTCCTCGGCCCGGGGTGGATGGGGACAGGGATAATATCCGCCCTGGTCGGCCTCTTTGTGTGGCTCCTGCTCATCAAGCACTTCTTTGACACCACCTGGCTGAAATCCCTTGCAGTGGCTATAATTGCCGTGATAATAATGGTAGTGGTGGGGGTATTCCTGGGCTTCCTGGGTATTGGCCTCCTTTTCGTTCTCCTGTGAGGCCCCCGCACTGTGAGTTTTAAATATAATGAGGAAGAATAATTATAACGGCGTTGGAACAACAGCAAGGCGAACCGGTGAGATGCTTGACAAGGATAATAAGCATAGTTTCTGGCAAGGGCGGAGTGGGAAAGACCACCATGGCCATCAACCTCGGGTCTGCCCTGGCAAAGGAGTACAAGAAGGATGTCGTGCTGGTGGACTGCAATATCACCACATCTCATCTCGGCATGTTCCTGGGCATGTACTACTACCCCATTTCCCTGAACCAGGTGCTCTCAGGGGACGTCAACATAGACAAGGCAGTGTACGATTACAGCATACCAGGGCTCAGGATAATCCCGGCTTCTCTCTCACTCGATGACCTAAAGGGCGTGGATGTGAGCACCCTCAGGAAGCACATCAAGAGCCTGTTCGGCAAGGCGGACATCGTCCTCCTTGATGCTGCCCCTGGTTTCGGCAGGGAGGCCATGTCAGCCATCAAGGCCTCTGACGAGGTGCTCTTCGTGATGACCCCGTTCGTCCCTCCCATGATGGACATAATCAAGTCCTACCAGCTGGCCACCCATAACGGGGTCAAGCCCCTGGGAGTGGTCATGAACATGATGGGCGAGGGCAGGCACGAGCTCACCACCTACGAGGTGGAGCAGCTCGTGGAGCTCCCTGTGATATCCCAGGTACCCAGGGACAAGGACGTCCTCAGGAGCCTGTCCTCAAAGATTGCAACCGTGGACCTCTACCCCAAGTCAAGGGCCAGCAAGGAAATCAACAAGCTCGCGGCCTTCCTGGTGGGAGAGAGCTACAGGCCCCCGGGGCTCATGTCCAGGCTGACAGGGAAGCTCAGGAGGCAGAGGCCCCCTGGAATCGACTTCAGGGCCAAGGGCCTTCCAGCTCCTCCGAAGCCGTGAGGAAAGGCTTTTTCTTTGAATCAGATTCAGCAGCCAAGGCTATTTGCTAGCATGGTAACATAGCAAAGACTATTCCAATAAATAAAAAAAAGGCATAAGAGGGGGTTATCCCCTGCTTATGATGCACTTGCAATTATAGTTAGCGTTCCCTGGCTGACGTCACCGTCCGGCACTCCGCCCGGTATCTTGGGCTCGAGCCAGAAGGATGTCAGGCTGC
>CAZSLL010000021.1:15870-16315 GCA_964607835.1 uncultured archaeon
GGGTTATGTTCACCGAGCCCACGTTGGTCACGGTGAAGTAATTCGGGGTGCCTGTCTCACCGACGTTGAGGCCTACCCAGCTCACGCTGTTGGGGCTCACATCTATAGAAACGCTCTGGGTAATGTTCACGCCTATGGTCACATCGTCGGTGCTTCCGGCTGCCGCTACGCCTATAAGTAGCAGCAATGCCATAACGCCGCCTAAGAACACTCTGTGTCCTTCAATAGTGATGCTATTCGCCATCTGTTATCACTATTAAACATTATTTGGATAGCTGCTATATAAATGTTTTAACCCGATTGTGGTCTGGGAATAAACCGATAACAAGATATTGTTCTCCCGCCTAGGCGGCAGAGGCTATGATGGTTAGCGTTCCCTGGCTGACGTCGCCGTCCGGCACTCCGCCCGGTATCTTGGGCTCGAGCCAGAAGGATGTCAGGCTGC
>CAZSLL010000022.1:0-16245 GCA_964607835.1 uncultured archaeon
ACAGGCACCCCGAATTACTTCACCGTGACCAACGTGGGCTCGGTGAACATAACCCAGCTCAGGGCCAACATGACCAACGACAACGCAAACCCATACGGCTCTGGAAACCCCTCCAACTACGATGCTGGCGAGTTCATACTAATGAACACGTCCTCTGCGGGATTCTTCTACGTGAACAAGAAGAACTGGAACGAATCCATACCAGGGGAGGTTACATCGCCAACCGACTTCACCGAGGGAGCCGGCACAGGGTACTTCGGGATAATCCGCACAGCGTGGGATAATGACGTGGCTCAGGACTACTACTTTTTCACCAACAGGACGAGCGCGTCAGGGGACTGCGAGACAGGCGCAGCCAGCCTGCTCATAGGCAAGACACCAAAGAACGTGAGCGAGCAGGGCTCGGTTGACTTCAGCAACGCAGCAGAGTACGACAGCTTCTCCATTCCCGCAGGCGGGGACGGGGTTGACATTGGCAGCGGCTACTTCAGCGGCTACTGCGCGCTGGTGTCATCTGACTGCAGCACAGTTACTCTGGCCAGGTGGAACACAGACCTTGACACAAACGTGAACTGCACCAATGACCAGGTATTCTTCGACGGAAGCAACCCCAATGAGCTGGTGCCCGGCAGCCTGACATCCTTCTGGCTCGAGCCCAAGATACCGGGCGGAGTGCCGGACGGTGACGTCAGCCAGGGAACGCTAACTATAATTGCAAGTGCATCATAAGCAGGGGATAACCCCCTCTTATGCCTTTTTTTTATTTATTGGAATAGTCTTTGCTATGTTACCATGCTAGCAAATAGCCTTGGCTGCTGAATCTGATTCAAAGAAAAAGCCTTTCCTCACGGCTTCGGAGGAGCTGGAAGGCCCTTGGCCCTGAAGTCGATTCCAGGGGGCCTCTGCCTCCTGAGCTTCCCTGTCAGCCTGGACATGAGCCCCGGGGGCCTGTAGCTCTCTCCCACCAGGAAGGCCGCGAGCTTGTTGATTTCCTTGCTGGCCCTTGACTTGGGGTAGAGGTCCACGGTTGCAATCTTTGAGGACAGGCTCCTGAGGACGTCCTTGTCCCTGGGTACCTGGGATATCACAGGGAGCTCCACGAGCTGCTCCACCTCGTAGGTGGTGAGCTCGTGCCTGCCCTCGCCCATCATGTTCATGACCACTCCCAGGGGCTTGACCCCGTTATGGGTGGCCAGCTGGTAGGACTTGATTATGTCCATCATGGGAGGGACGAACGGGGTCATCACGAAGAGCACCTCGTCAGAGGCCTTGATGGCTGACATGGCCTCCCTGCCGAAACCAGGGGCAGCATCAAGGAGGACGATGTCCGCCTTGCCGAACAGGCTCTTGATGTGCTTCCTGAGGGTGCTCACATCCACGCCCTTTAGGTCATCGAGTGAGAGAGAAGCCGGGATTATCCTGAGCCCTGGTATGCTGTAATCGTACACTGCCTTGTCTATGTTGACGTCCCCTGAGAGCACCTGGTTCAGGGAAATGGGGTAGTAGTACATGCCCAGGAACATGCCGAGATGAGATGTGGTGATATTGCAGTCCACCAGCACGACATCCTTCTTGTACTCCTTTGCCAGGGCAGACCCGAGGTTGATGGCCATGGTGGTCTTTCCCACTCCGCCCTTGCCAGAAACTATGCTTATTATCCTTGTCAAGCATCTCACCGGTTCGCCTTGCTGTTGTTCCAACGCCGTTATAATTATTCTTCCTCATTATATTTAAAACTCACAGTGCGGGGGCCTCACAGGAGAACGAAAAGGAGGCCAATACCCAGGAAGCCCAGGAATACCCCCACCACTACCATTATTATCACGGCAATTATAGCCACTGCAAGGGATTTCAGCCAGGTGGTGTCAAAGAAGTGCTTGATGAGCAGGAGCCACACAAAGAGGCCGACCAGGGCGGATATTATCCCTGTCCCCATCCACCCCGGGCCGAGGAACCCTATAAGCGCGGTCAGCACGGTTCCCAGGATGACAATCCAGGCAGCGTCAGTGAACTTCACGTGCTTTGGGTCTGCGATGCTCTTGCCGGCGAACCAGAGGAACGGGGCAAGTATCACTATCTTGATGATGATGTTCACGAGCAGGCCCACCAGGTCAACCATGGTTATAATTGGGCCCGCGCCCATATAAACGCAGCTACCACTGGAACGGGTACATGACCTTGTTGAGCTCAGCCTCGCTCGCTATGATGGCAGGTACCTCCCTGAAAAGCCTCTCGTGCAGGTATCTCATGTAGTTCAGGAGGTCCCTCTCAGAGAAGAGTGATATGGCAGTGGAGATTATCCTCATCACTATGTCTGCCTTGTACTTCTTGGCATACAGGATGACGTTGGAGAACAGCACGTAAAGGAAGATGTCGTTGAATATGTACCTCCCGGTCTGTCCCAGGAGGTCCCGGTCGCCCTTGTAGAGAATCCTCAGGGCCTCTGGCGAGAACAGGGTTTCAGAGTGCTCCTCTATGAACCTCTGTACAGGTGCCCACCGGCTCTTTATGAGGCTGCTGGGGCACCACTTGTCGCCTGTGGTGAGCCCGGCCATCCCGTTGACATAGCTGGGTATCCAGGCGTGCAGTGCCTTGAGCCTGGTGCCTGACTTGGCCAGGTACCCGTCCCTTATCATACGGGTGTACAGAGGCCTGCCCAGCCCGGCCTCGTTGTGGTAGAGATAGTTGGTCTGGATTCCCCAGCTGGTCTGGATGTGGAAAAGCGAGTCCCCCTCCTGCGGCTTTCCTGCGCAGCTCAGCCAGATGAGCCAGAAGTTCTTGTACCCCGTCACCTTTTCCTTTTTTTTCATGTCTAGTGAATATTTGTACCTCCATACTATATAAAAATCCCAAAAAATCCAAAACCCCCCAAAAATGAGCCGAGGCGAACATACACCGACACTTTTTCAGGAGCTAATTTTTGCAAAAAATTAAGCCTTCTGTAATAGTATAGATGTATTAAAAGCCCCTGATTAATTAATATATAAAGCAACATAATTATTTAACATGCTAGCAAAAGGTGGCGCTTTTTTCAGGAAATCACCAAAACCGTTCAGGCCTCATGGCATGCACATGGCCTGCCCGGAAAGCGAGCGCTCAATTCTTCACGGAGATTTCAGATGGCAGACAGCGGAGGACTGAAGGACATCAAGAAGGAAGTCGACAAGGAAAAGGTGGCTGCAGGCCAGCCCGCAGAGGGCCAACCAGGCCAGGAAGGCTCCGCCGAAGTCACCACAGGGAGCTCTGCATCTTCCGGGCCCGGGGAACCCAACCCCTTCGGCGGCAAGCTCGGTGACATGGAGCAGAGGATGTCCTCCTCAGGCGGACAGGTCCCTGCATCTGGACAGCCCTCCCAGGATTCTGGTTCAGCCCAGCCCAGCCAGCCCGGAGGCTCATCCCAGCCCGGGCCTGATAACGTGAAGAAGCAGATAAACGACATAGTGAGCAAGAAGGTTAGCTCCAAGATTTCTGACCTCAAGGGAGACCTCAAAGGCCTGGAGAAGATTTCCTCATTGGAGAGCAAGATTAACCAGATGGCTGAGAGGCTCAACACCCAGACCTTCCAGCCCCAGCCGCAGCAACAGCAGCATGCGCCCCAGCAGGGAGGAGGCGGGACCAGCATTGCCCAGGGACTGGCATCATTCGGAGAGGAGGTCGATTTCCAGAGCGAGCTCTACGAGACCAAGCGCTCCCTGGCAGGCGTTGCAAAGAGCCTGGACACACTGTCCAAGAAAGTGGACTACCGCATGTCGCTTCTCGAGGACAGGACCAAGGCAGTGGAGAGAATCCCGGACCTCGAGGAGAGGATGGGTGACATAAGGCAGAGGCTGGGGCCTGAGAACGTACAGAAGTTAAGGAAGCTCATATTCTCCAGCGACGAGATAATCGATGAGATAATACCCCAGCTCGTGAGCAAGAAGATTCGCGCCAAGCTCGACCCCGCAATAAACGAGATTCGGGACATGCAGGAGACCATCAACGACTTCAACTCCAGGATAAGCCACCTCAGGGAGGAGGTCCTCAACCTCGAGAAACTCAGGGACGACATAGAGGAGCTCAGGGCTGACAAGGATAACCTGTACAAGGAAATCGATGAGGAGTCCACCAGGGACAAGGAGCGCTCTGAAATCCTCAAGGTCAATGTCAGGAGGAAGATTGAAGGTGTGGTGGACCAGTTCAAGCAGGAGCTCAGGGACATCAGGAAGGCCCAGGCCGACATGATTAAGAACGAGGTGAGCAACTCCTTCACCAATCTCATAGACCCCAGGTTCGCTGACTTCGAGAAGAAGCACGACATCATGGAGGAGCGCCTCAAGAGGATGAGCAAGGTGGAGATGGACCTTGACAAGAAGATATCGAACATCGAGGCACCTGAGAACGTGAGGAAGTGGCTCGAGGACAGAATGTCAAAGCTCGAGCGCGGCCTCGCGGGTGACATAGCAACCCTGCAGAAGAAGGCGGTTTCTTCAGACGCCGCCAGCGGAAAGCTGGCCGAGGATATCAGGATACTCAGGGCCTCCATGAAGGACGTGCCCAAGCACCTCAGCTACCATGGAAATATGATAAACAAACTATTAGACACCAAGGACTACTTCGTCAGGTCCACAGAAAGGCAGGAAACCGCCCTCAGGTCCCTGTACGACAAGGCAGAGACCCTGAAGTCCGAGTATTCCAAGCTCTCCCAGCGCCTGGAAAACACAGAGGACAGGTTCTCCGAGAGCCTGAACAACCAGAGGGACTACCTGGTGTCTGCCAAGGATGAGCTCAGCAAGCATGTGAACAGGGAGATATCCCAGGTCAAGAGGGAGCTCCAGAAGGCCTCCCGGGAGCAGGCAAAGACCGAGCTGGCCGAGTTCAAGTCCGAGGTCAAGCGCCTGTCCGGCCTGGAGGAAGAGCTCCGGTCCAGCCGGAAGGCCTACGACACGGCCCTGGCCAGGATGCAGAGGGAGATTGGCGAACTCCAGCAGGGTCTCAAGGGGGCCTATCCTGAGATGGAGCTCTCCCAGCAGAGAATCAAGGAGCTGGAGCAGGGCTTCAAGGGGCTTTCAACCCAGCTGGCAGAGGCAACGGAGTTCCACAAGGGCTCGGATTCAGCACTGAGGCAGCAGCTCACCAGGTACATAGACGGGAGCCTGAAGGCCCTGAAGAAGGAGCTCGAGGACAGGCGAAACTCAGACGCCAAGTCCCAGATAGGGGAGTTCAAGGAGGAACTCAAGCGCATAGAGCTCCTCAGCCAGGAGCTCTCGGCATTCAGGGCCTCCCAGGAGAAGAGGACTGATGAGCTTTCCGAGGCCATGACCGGACTTTCCGGCCCCCTGACCGACCTCAAGACCCTGGAGAAGAGGGTGGCGGGCATGGAGCAGGCCATATCCGGAATGGACACCCGCTCTGACAGGGACAGGGAAGGAGAAGCCAGGAGGCTAAGCGAGCTCGAGAACAGGGTAAGCCTTACAGGTAACAGCCTCAAGTCACTGGAATCCAGCATAAAGGAGCTCGCAAAGAGGGTGGACTCTGACAACAAGGACCTCCAGCAGGCGCTGGCGCAGGTTGTGTCTGACAAGAAGGAGCTTGAGCAGGAGCTCACTGACCAGAGGGGCAAGGTGGGCGAGCTCATAAAGGAGCTGAGGAGCCTATGAAGGAGATGACAGAGCTCGAGTCGGGAATAGAGAGGCTGAAGAGGGACTCCCAGTCCAAGAAGGCCATGATAGCAGAGCTCGAGAAGGAGAAGCAGGACATGCTCAGGAGGAGCGAGGAGCTCTCCCAGAGAATCACGAAGAACAGGGACTCCTTCAGGGACTCCCTCCAGAAGATGAATGATTTCGTCAAGTCACAGGTCAATGACCTCAAGATGGATGTGGCGGGCATATCCAACAGCGTAAAGGGTCTCTCTGACCTTGAGGACAGGCTCCAGAAGCAGGAGGACAACAACGGCAGGGCCATAGAGAAGCTCGAGAAGGAGCTGGTCATAGTCGAGAAGAGCCTCTCTGACGTGGAGAGGGTCAAGTCAGAGCTATCCAGGCAGCGCACCTTCTATCAGGAGGCCAAGCTCCAGCTAGAGAAGAGCCTCCAGTCAGGTATGGCATACCTCAGGAAGGAGATGGACGTCAACCGCAGGGAGGACGCCAAGAAGGCCCTGGAGGAGTTCAGGGAGGAGATAGAGCGCATTACCTCAATAGAGCAGGAGCTCAACTCCTTCAGGAGAAGCCAGACCACAAGGCTTGACAAGCTGGCCTCAGAGGTCTCGGGGATAAAGGCCTCCCAGCAGGAGCTGGAGCAGGTCAAGGAGAGGGCGGGCCTTCTGGAGGAGGCTGCACGGAAGCTGGACTCCCGGGTTTCGGACCTCCAGACAAAGCAGAAGACAGCCTCTGCCCTCATCACAGAGGAGCTCTCCAAGAGGATGGAGAGGGACCTGGGCAAGTTCAGGAAGGACCTGGAGTCCCGCAGGCAGGAGGATCTGAAGGACAGGCTAAAGGACTTCAAGCAGGAGCTCCAGAGGCTCTCCTCGCTGGAGCAGGCCATGGGCCAGAGCGAGAAGCGGCTGGACGGCCTTGGCAGGGAGCTGTCAGAGCTCAAGCCCGTGCAGGAGCAGGTTCAGGCCCTCCGGGAAAAGGCAGAGGAGAACGAGCACGCCACCCAGGCCCTGGCGGACAGGGCGGTCTCCAGGCAGGATTTCGACCGCGCAGTAAGGGGCATATCCAAGAGGGCTGAGGAGCTTGAGAACAGGCTCTTCACCGTTGACAAGAGGCTTTCCACAGACAAGGGCAGGCTGGAGAGGGAAATTCTGGACGTCCTCAACAAGGAGAGGGTCATGGAGGGTGCCCAGGAAAACATCAAGAAATGGTTTGATGCAAGGTACCAGGATGTGGAGAAGAGGCTCAGCAGCGGCATTGACACACTGACCACTCACATGGAGGAGAGCAACAACCTGGTCGACAAGCTCAAGGAGAAATCCCAGGCCATGGACTCCATAACCAGGGAAGTGCCAAAGCGGCTGGAACAGCATGACAAGACCCTCACCAGGCTACTTGACTCGAAAGCCGAGATATCGGGCTCCCTGGAGTCCCTGGCAAAGGAGGCCAGCGGGCTGGAGAAGGGTCTTTCCCAGTCCCTCCAGAGGATTGCATCCCTCGAGAAGGGCATGTCCTCATTAGATAAGGCAAAGGAATCCAGGCTGGACAGCCTGGGCCAGGACCTTGCATGCTACAGGCAGGAAGTGGAGGGGCTCTCAGAGAAGCTATCGGGCTCGCTGGAGAGGATTGCCTCCCTCGAGAAGGGCTTCTCATCTGACAGCAGGAGCAAGCTCCAGAAGATTGATGGCATGGAAAAGGGTCTTTCAGAGCATGCCGAGAAGCTGGCCTCGCTTTTCTCAGGCCTCCGCTCCATAACAGAGAAGGGCGATACGCTGGAGAAGTCCATCCAGGCAGATGCCAGGGAGCGGGCCTCCTTATCCAAATCACTCAGCGACACCCTCTCAGGCCACGGCGGGCAGCTTACCAAACTCTCCTCGAGGCTCACCTCTGCGGAGAAGGAGTCAGAATCACTGGGAAAGGCCCTGCTTTCCCTGGAGAAGTCCGCCAACAGCCAGCTGGGAAGGCTCTCCCACGAGCTGGCCTCGCACCAGCAGGAGCTCAGGAACCAGGCCGTGCTCCTCAAGGAGTTCTCAGAGTCAGGAAGAGCAGACATGTCCGCCTTCAGGGCCGAGGTGGGAAAGAGCCTGAGGGACATGGAGAAGGGAATTGACCAGAGGGTGGACGATGCCTTCGGCCAGAGCATCAGGGAGCTCAGGGAGAAGACAAAGGGCCTGGCCTCTATGAAGGACCTCCAGTCAGAGCTCAAGGTCCTCAAGTCCTCCATAGCCAGTGCCGACAAGAGGGGAAGGGAGTTCGCTGACAGGTTCTCAGGGGAGCTGGCCTCCCTCCAGAAGGACATGGAATCCAGGCTAAAGAAGGCCAACGAGGAGCAGGCGGATGAGTTCAGGAAGGAGTTCGGGTTCGTGACCAAGAACATAGACTCCATCAGGGAGCTCGCGGCTGACATCAAGATATTCAAGTCCAAGGTCATGGACGCCGAGAGGCTGGCAAAATCAAAGGTATCTGGCGAGGACTTCAAGCAGTACCGGGAATACCTTGACTCAAGGCTCACAGAGCTGGAGGAGGCCCATGCCAAGGGCATGGGAAGCCTGGGCAAGGACCTGGAAAGGCTCAGGTCCTCTGTTGATTCAGGCAAGGTTTCCCAGCAGGACTTCAGGAAGCACGCCCAGCTCATTGACACCAGGATAAGGGACCTCGGGGAACTGGCCAGGTCCAAGACCGATGAGGTGGCATCTGACCTCTCGGAGTTCAAGAAGAGCATAACAGGCAGGTTGGAGGAGCTCAAGGGGTCCCAGTTCGACGACCTGAGAGAGGAGCTCAAGCGGGTATCGAGGCTCGAGCAGGACATGGGAACCACGGCCAGGACCCATGAGAAGAGGCTGGACGGCCTCTCACAGTCCCTGGCATCCCTGGAGTCCGTTCCGGGCGAGATATCCATGCTCAGGGAGAAGCTGGACTCACTGGAGGAGCTCTCGGGGAGCATGGTGCGCTCCTCTGACTTCTCGTCAAGGGTCAAAGAGCTCAGCGGGGGGCTTGCCAAGGCACACTCAGAGATAGCCGGCCTGGACAAGAGCCTGCGCTCCCACGTGGCTAGTCTGGAGGCCTCCATTGAGCAGGCTACTGGCCAGGAGAAGCTCCTCAAGAAGGCCCATGACAGCGCCAACAAGCTCATCGAAAGCAGGATTTCTGAGGTTGACAGGAAGCTCTCCTCCAGTATCCAGGACCTCTCCAAGGGGCTGTTCGAGGAGAACGGTGCCATAACCCAGATCAGGAGCAGCCTTTCTGACGTGGCCACCGCGGCCAGGCACGTCTCAGAGAACCGCAAGGAACTGGACAGCCTGAGGGAGAGGGTCTCGGGCATAGAGCTGGCCTCTAAGGATATTGCCAAGAAGGCCTCAGAGGTCGGGGAAATCAACAAGAGGATTGACCACCTTGAGGCTGTTACCGAGAACCTGCCCGGAACGCTGGAAAAGCATACAAGCACCATAAACAAGATACTCGAGTCAAAGGAGTTCCTGGCCGAGAGTGTGGCCTCCCTTAAGTCAGACGTGAGGGGAATGAGCCGGGAGTTCTCCACATCCCAGGAGAGGCTCATGTCCCTGGAGAAGGAGAACCGGTCAGAGGGCAAGGCCAGGGAGGAGAGGATAGACGAGCTGGCGTCTGCGGTCAATCAGATGTCCAGCAAGCTCGATTCCAGGGCAAAGGAGATAGAAGAGTTCAAGGACCGGGTCATGGAGCATGTCCAGGGAATGATAAGCTCTTACGAGAAGAGGTTCAGCGAGGTCACCAGGCACCTTTCTGAGAAGCAGGCAGGCGGAATGGAGAAGAACGCCTCAGCCATCACCGGGCTGAAGAGCAGGGTGGGCGAGCTCGAGAAGCTCTCCCAGGGCCTTAGCACCAAGTCAGTCTCAGAATCAGAGTTCGTGGAGACCATAAAATCCGTCTCCAAGAGGATTGACAACCTCGAGGATGCCTTCTCAGAGGTTGACAAGAAGACCACTGTTAAGGACGCCGAGCTGGACTCAGCAGTGAAGAGGGCGCTCTCTGACGACAAGTTGATGGGGTCAGCCCAGAAGCAAATGGAGCAGCTCATGAGGGACAGGCTTAAGCAGGTTGAGGAGAGGCTGTCACATGACATAAGTCAGAACGTTTCGGGCCTGGAGAAGGGGCTGGAGGAGATGGGCTCTATCGGCAAGAGGCTCACAGGGCTGGAAGGGAAGCAGGCTGAAATCGAGTCCCTCAAGGAGCGCCTGTCCGGCATGGATGAGGAGCTGAAGCAGATTGGCGAGATGAGGGAGCAGCTCTCAGGCCTGAAGGCCCTTGAGGAGCACCTCGACTCAGAGGTCATGTCCAAGGTAGGGGAGAAGCTCAGCGACTTCGCCAAGAGCAGGGAGACCCTGGAGAGCAGGCTGGAGAGCCTCTCGGGCGAGCTCAGGGGCATGAACGACAGGCTCATAGAGGAGAAGGGAAGGGTTGGCCAGCTCGAGCAGAGGCTCAAGGCCGCCATGGACAGCCAGGACACCAAGATAAGGGAGATGCTCAACAAGCACCGTGCGGCAGTGGACGAGGAGATAAGCGAGGAGACCGCGAAGGCAATCAAGGATGCCGAGACAGGCGAGCTCAAGAGGAAGCATGAGTTCGAGAACCTGCTAAGAAAGTTCCAGGACATGCACGTGAAGACCCAGCAGAATCTCGAGGAGGTTACCAGGCAGAGGGAGAGCTTTGCCCAGCTCGAGAAGGGCCTCAGGGAGAGGATTGACAGGGAGTCCGCGGCAGCCGAGAAGAGGGTGTCCTCAGAGAACCAGAGGCTGAAGAAGAGGCTGGACGACTCAGAGAACCTCATCATGAAGCTCAACAACATGATATCAGAGCTCCATGTCAGGCTGGAGAAGGAGAAGAATGTGGGCATTGACACTGACAGGCTGACGGCTGACATCAAGGACGAACTCATAGACAGGATGAAGACCAATGAGGACATGTTCGACAGCGAGATGGACGCGTTCAGGAAGAGGCTTGACAGCATCCAGGGCGGCAGCCCGCCAGCAGGCGAGCTCGAGTCCCTCGGGAAGAGGATTGATGAGCTGGCTTCCAGGGTGGAGAAGTCAGCAGACTCCCGTGAGCTCGGCAAGATAAGCTCCAGGCTGGATGAGCTCTCCTCAAGGACCCAGGCTATGCCCCCACCATCAGAGTTCATGGGCATGAAGCAGAAGCTTGATGACCTCTACTCCAAGACACAGAGGAACATAGACGCCATCTCAGAGCAGGCATCCAAGATAAGGGATACCGAGGCCTCCCTGAGGCAGGCTCCTGGCTCACAGAACGGCTCAGGGGGCAACGGTGAGCTGGCTGATGAATACGACAGGATGAGCAGGAGGCTCAGCGAATCAGAGAAGATGCTCACCAACCTCAACAACATGATAGCCGGCCTTCAGGTCAAGCTGGACAGCAAGACCGACATGAAGATGGGCCTTGACAAGGCATTGTCAGGTCTCAAGACCGAGGTGGACACCAGGCTGAGGACCATGGACAAGATGATTGAGGAGTTCGATGCATGGAAGGAGGTCCACAGGTCCAGCATCCAGGCCCTTCCCAAGCAGGACAAGCAGCAGATAGACAAGCTCAACAACGCCATTGGAGACCTCAGCCAGAGGCTTGAGTCAAACCGGGACGAGATGAAAGACTTCAAGGAGTACGTCGTGGAGTACATGAACAATCTGGTAAACACATATGAGGGAAGGATGCGCAGCCTCAAGAGCGAGATAGAGACCGCTCCCAAGAAGTAACCTTTTCTACCATCTGTCCGGCATCCTCAGCCTGTGCCTGTCGTACCATGACATGATTCTTCTCCAGCCCACCAGGGCCACTATCACCACCACCAGGGCGATTATGGTGAAGAGCATTATGGTGTGCTCGAGCCAGGGATATGAGATTATGCTCACCGGCCTGCTTATGGCTATGGAGTAGGCCATGACTGCCTGCTCTATCTTTCTCCTCAGTATGTCTGTCCTGAGGCTGCACTCCTCATGCAGACCCCTTTCCCTGAGGTCCCTCATGACGTCCAGCTCCTCCATGGCGTCCCTCAGGAGCTCCCTGACCCCCTCCATCTCGTATCCCCTTATCTCTGCTGACCTCACGTCCATGTCCAGGGAGTCCAGGGTACTGAAGTACCTCTCAATAGAGTCAGAGCACTGCTCCACAAAGCCCTCCTCTCCGGGTACCAGTGTGACAATGATTCTGCCCTCCCTGGTGAGCTGGTCAGAAATCACCCTGAAGCCCACCTGGTACTGGCCGGGCTCCATGTCAGGAACGCCAAGGTCTATGATGAAGGTGGCGGCCTGTCCTGTCTCGAGGATGCCGACCTCTATGGCCGGGACCCTGATTCCCAGTTCATCAGACCAGGCCTCGAGGGAAATGTTAGTGAGGGCGCTGGTGCCGTTGTTTGTGACCCTGATGGTATGTGTGTAGTTCCCGCCCGCAGAGACCTCAGGCTCCACGTAGTCAGTGTTCATGCTGTGGGGCATGGAGGGAATGGCTGATACCCCGCCCCCGCCTCCGGTGTCCTCTGGCTCTGGGTTGCAGGCACCTGCCTGGCACCCGTGGGTGCACTCGCTCACCAGACTCCATGAGGTTCCTGAGGAGCACACCCTGAGCTGGCTTCCGAAGCAGCGGTACTCCCCGGGCGTGCACCTGACAGAGAGATTGACTGAGTCCATGTCAGTGGGGCTTGTCTCATTGTCCCAGACATACAGGGTGTAGTTCCCCAGGTTAATGTCAGGGTACCACTGTGCAGTGTATGTTATGTAGCTCCCGGGCTCAAGGGAGTAAAGCCCAGAGCTGAAGGAATCAGAGGTCGAATTCGTGCTGTCCCTTACCTCCACGCGCACCCGTCCGCTCAGGGCCAGGCTTCCCATGTTGCTCAGGGAGAAGGAAAGGTTGGCGGGCTCATACTGTGTGACATGGGAGGGCACCTCGATGATACTGATGTCCCCCTGGACTGAGGCCGCCACGTTCACGCCCAGGGAAATGGTCTTGGTAAAGTATCCAGTGAACTGGGCCACTGCCAGGATGAGCAGGATGGCTGAGATTGCAAGGGCCGCGTTCCTCCTTTTCCCTACCGGAACCGCAAGCATGGTTAACTATTGCCTCCTAACCGTTAAATCCTTTTCAGCAGCCTGAGGGCCACCAGGAGCCCGATGGCTGCCATGAGTATGAGAGGCCCGAACACCGGGATGCCCGTGGCTGCGCCGGTTATGGAGCCGCCCTCCTCTTCTCCCTGTAAGCCTTCCTGCTCGTCCTTCCCGCTGCTGTCGCTATCGTCCCCTTCCCGGGTCTCATTTTCATCAGCATCCTCCTGCTTGGGGGACTGGGCCTGCACTCCCTGCTCCATGGCCTGGCTCTCGCCTTCTCCTACCTCCACCGTGAACCTGAACCTCCTGGTCTGTGACGCTCCCACTGTCCCCTGGCCCCTCTCAGTGGCTGCGTAGACCACCACCTCATACACTCCCTCCTCTGCCGAGAGAGGTGCGGAAACCCTCACAGTGACCTGTCTTGCCCTGACGTCACCCTCAGGGGTGCCTATGAACACGAAACCCGGCTCGGGCTCGAGGGCCCTCCCGGGCTCCGAGTATGGCAGCTCGAGTTCTGCCGGGCTGATGCTCACTGCCAGACCGCTGCCCTTCTCAGTGCCCAGGGATACCTTTACCCCCTCCTCCTGCTGGGTGTTGAAGAGATAGAGCCTGAATACGGTCTCCCCTCCCTGCTCTATGCTGCCACGACTGCTTCCCTGAGCGCTTCCCAGGGAGGGTCCTGCCTCTGCTGCCTGCCCCATGGCCTGCATGGCCAGTGCTGCCACTGTCAGCAGGAGAATCAGCCTCCTCATGGCTGCTCACCCTCCTCTGTTCCCTGTATGTACAGGGTCGAGTTGTACTGTCCCTCCATGACACTGAGGGGGGCGTCCATCCAGTAGAATGTCTCAAGGTCAGTCCCTGGCTGCCTGGAGAGCCCGAATGCCTTCCAGCTCGTGCTCATCTCCCTGCCTTCGGTGCGCTGGTTGGTGGTGTTGCTGTAGGTCATGTTTCCCACCGTGATGCTGTACCCGCCGGAATCCCTGTCAAGATGGTCAGCCCTTCCGTAGATGTCAATGCTGCATGTTGTTGTGGGCTCCACTGTAATGTTGTACTGGGAGTCATGGTTGCCTGTGGCGTTGCTGGTCATGCCCGGCTCTATGGCCTCGAAGGACACGTTGCTGAAGCCCAGAGTGAGGTCTATTATGCAGGACACTATGTGGATTGTGCTGTTGCTGGTATGGTTGTCATGCACGTTGTCCTGGCCTGACTGGAACAGTGAGCCCACCCTCCATGATGAGCCCACCTGGCCGGTGGCGTTGACCTCCCAGGATAGCTGGCAGCTCTCCCCGTCCTCAAGCGGGTTGCCTGTGCAGGAATCAGGGCTCTGGCCCGAGGCCAGGTAGAGCGGGGCGCTCTCGCTCTCCGGTATGTCAGAGTCAGGCTCTTGGCCGCTCTGGTTGTACCTTGCCCTGGCCTGCACATCGCCGCAGGTGCCGTTCGCGCAGGTCACCGTGGCGTTGAGAGTGAAGGTTATGTTCCTGGCAACCAGCTTGCCGTCCAGGGGCTCCACCAGCCTCACCAGCATACTCCCTGACACAGTGAAGTACCCCAGCCCTGTTGAGTTCATGAGCCCGCTGGTGTCGTTGGCATAGAACCTGAATGCATGGGTACTGTTGGCCTGGACCGGAACCTCGATGCTTGCGTTGGACCAGTTCCCTGTTCCGCTGAAATCCCCGTAGGAAACGTTCTCCCAGTTCCCTGACTGTGTGGCGTTCCAGGACAGTGTCCAGGATTCCAGCCCGTCGTCATCCTCCCAGTAAGCCGATAGCAGCAGGGTTTCCCCCTGCCTGGGATAGCTCTCGCTGGAGCCAAGGGACGAGTGGTATGGTGCCCGGTTGCTCAGGTAGAACATGTCCGTTGCTGAGAGATTCTGTCCTGAATCGTTCTTCAGTGGCCTGCCCCAGGGGTCTGTGAACTCTGCCTTCACCCTGTACCATCCCTCAGCCTCAGAACCCGTGTTCCAGGGATTGGCATCCCAGAGCTCCGAGAGGTTGATGTAGCCATTGGACTGGGCAGTCCTCAGGTAACCTGGCCCGGTGTCGTTGACCTGGGTGGAGATCCATTCCCATTCCCCCGAGGAATTGGACTCCACTGTGAGGATGGCATAGCCCGAGAGGCCGTGGCCGTCAGGGTTCCTCACTGTGCTGAACAGAGTCTCCTCCCCACCCGGTTCCACGGATGGCTCGCTTGAGGCAATCTTCCTTATTCTGACATCATCCCAGTATGCCGTGCTGCCCGATACCCCTCCGAAGGCCACCTGGTTCTGGAGGGGCCCGGCGCTGGGCCTCTTCTCCTGTCCCTCCAGGGTGTCGTTAACATAGTAGTCCACAGTGCCGGCCGAATCCCTGTACCGAATCCTGAACCCGTACTCAGTGCCTGATGAATAGCTGTATGAGGTGTCCTCGAAGGCGGAGCCGTTGAGAAGCTTGATGACTCCGTCGCTCCCGAACACCAGGCCGAACCTTGTGTTAGAGGACTCCCCGAAGTAGTTGGAGTACACGTACTTGTCTGCCTGGCTCGCGTTGCCCGAATAATCGAGAACGTAGTCCATCTCGGGCCCGGCGAAGCTGTGGTGCACCTGCTCCCTGTATGTCCCTGTTGATGTGCCTGAGGCCACCTTCAGCATGCCTGCTTCAATACTGGCGAAGCTGGGGTAGTCCTCTGTCCATCCGTTGCCCACTGTTGCGGAGTCCTGCCTGTTGAAGTCATCCCCGAACACGAATGTGGAGCTTATGTTGGATGTGCTGTCCACCGAGGCATTGCCGTAATATGCCTGGACCTCTGCGGTGCCTCCTGCTTCGAGCGAGGGAACCCTGACCCAGAACACCGTGCTCCCTGAGCTGCACTGGTCCTGGCTGAACCAGTGGGAGAGCTCGCTGTACTGCCCTGTGGTCTGATTGTAAAGGGCGAACCTCATGTCCCCGCAGTCCTCCTGCATCCTTGAGCCTGCTATAAGGCCTGCGGTGTCAATGGTTATGTTCACCTGGTAGTCCTCCAGGGAAGAGCCTGATGTCTCGGTGACGTTTATTGGCTTCCTGTAGAGGAAGTCCCTGTCCCACCAGGAGGGCCTGTCAAGAGATACGTCCTGGCTCATTGAATACTGGTCAGTCTCTGTGTGCAGCACCAGCCTGCTCCCTGACCTCACGTAGAACTCCCCCTCCTGGCCTGAGGTGTCGTTCCCGAAACCCGCCGCGTTGCTCGCGTTTATGTAGTATGTGTAGTTCCCCCATTGCCAGGTGTCCTGGATGTCCGCGCTCCAGGAGTCCCCGCTTCCCCGGGAGAGTGAAACCCACTGGCTTGTGCCGTTGGGCCAGGTGATATTCGCCCTGACCTGGCTCATCTCCACCCTTGACCACACGTCTGCCGAAAGTGCTACCTCCTGCCCGTGCCCGGTGGTCTGGGGCGATGCCTGCACACCCTCTATTGTGAGCTCATCCTGCACATCCACTGTGGCAGTGTCATTATATGAAGGGTGGGTGAATTCCCCTGAAGAGCCTGCATATGTCACATTGATGGTCCTGCTTCCC
>CAZSLL010000023.1:0-14933 GCA_964607835.1 uncultured archaeon
CCCCTCTCTTCGGGGGAGAGCTGGCTTTCTTGGCCAACAGTTTCTTCGAGGCCGTCTTCCTCAGGGCTCCCTTGCCTTTTCCTGAGGTCTTCTTGTCCCTGTACTCAAACCCGTGCTGGACGCAGAACCTCCAGGGTCTTCTTCCCTTTGCCCTGACCTCTATGAGATGGAGCCCGCACTTGCACAGGGTGGGCACGGCCTGGATGAACCCGTGCTGGGGAAGGGGGAATGAGTTGTGGCAGTCAGGGTAGCTGCTGCACCCCACGAAACGCTTTCCTGTCCGCCTGGAATGGATAATCTTGAGGGTCCCTTTTTTGCATTTGGGGCAGTCGCCCACAGTATGTATGACCTTCTCGTGCTCCCTGACTGCCTCGAGTATGTGGCCGCCAATCTCCTTCTCATGCTTCTTGAAACCGTCGAGAATCTTCCTGAGCTCATCCTCAGCCCCCTTTATGACCTTTTCCATGGTGAGCTTGCCGTTCTCGATGGAATCCATTTCCTCCTCGAACCTCTTGGTAAGCTCCACGGAGACAATCTCAGGGGAGTGCTTCTCCAGGGCATTGACAACAGACTGCCCCAGTCCGGTTACCACGATTGACTTGTCCTTTATGTAGCTCCTGTCGTACAGGGTCTGGAGAATCTGGGCCCTGGTAGCCTTGGTTCCCAGGTTGTGGGCCTCCATCTCCTTGAGTACGCTCGCGGGCGAGTACCTGCTCGGGGGCTCGGTCTCCTTGTCGAGCATGTCCAGGCTCTTATTCCTGGCGGCATCGCCCTGCTTTATGGCAGGCAGGAGCTGCTCCTTCATGCTGAGGTAGGGCCTGTAGAACTCTATCCAGTTCTCCTTGAGTGTCCTTATCCCGTGGGCCACGAAGTCTTCGCCCTTTATGCTGATGACCACCCTGGTCTGCTCCCTCACTGCAGCCTCCCCGAACACAGCCATGAACCTCCTGACTATCATGTCGTAAACCTTCCTGTGGTACGATGAAAGGCTCTTTGGCTTGTGCCCGGTGGGGTAAATCGCGGGGTGGGCGGGATCGCTCTTCTTTCCCTCGTTGGGCTTGAGAGAGGGCTTTTCCATGAGCTTCTTCGCCAGCTCCCCGTACTCGAGCTGGGAAGAGAGCTTCTTGAGTATGTCCCTGAAGCCAAGCTTTGCAGGAAGCTTCTGGCTGGATGTCCTGGGATAGGATATCAGGGCCTGCTCGTAAAGGTGCTGGGCGTAGTCCAGTGTCTTCTTTGGTGTGTAGCCGAACCTCGAGTAGGCCTCCCTCTGCAGGGAGGTGAGGTCGAAGGGGAAGGGGGGATACTGCTTCACCTGCTTCTTCTCCACCCCGCTCACAGAGCCGTCCTTTCCGCTGCACTTCTCCATGACCCTGTCAGCCTCTGGCTTCTTCCAGAACTTGTCCTTTGCATGGCCTGCCTTAAGGGCCTTGCCGTCCACGACTGCCTGCAGCTCGAGCTCCCAGTAGGGGGTGGGCCTGAAGGCCTCTATCTCCCTCTGCCTGTCCTCGAGAATCTTGAGCGTGGGTCCCTGAACCCTTCCTGTGGACAGAACCCAGTAGCCGCCGCAGTGCTCCAGTGCAAGGGTGAGCGCCCTTGAGAGGTTGATTCCGAAAAGCCAGTCCATCTGATGCCTGGCCAGGCCTGCCTCTATCTGGGGGAAGTCCAGCTTTGGGCTGGCGTTCTCGTAGGCCTCCACCAGGTCAGAGGGTGTGAGTGTGGAGAACTTCATCCTTTTGCCGTTCTTTGTCTTGCATATGAACCTGATTATATTCCAGGCTATAACCGAGCCCTCTATGTCATAGTCGCAGGCAGAGATGACATCAGAGGCCCCGTCTGCCAGGGACTCTATGTTCCTGAAGTACTTGGTCGCCCACTTGTTGTGCCTCTCCTCAATGCTGGGAATCCATTTCACATCGAACACAGGGTAGCTCCACTTGGCCTTGGAGTCAGCCTCTGTGAGAACGAACAGGTGGCCCACCGCCGGAACCACGACTATCTTCCTGCCGCCCCTCTCGAACTTATAGTGCGGTGCGCCGTCGTTGTCTATCTTCTCGGCCTCACCGCCTGAGAGGGCGTGGGCTATCCTCTCTGCAGCGTTCGGCTTCTCTGATATAATCAGGGTGTAGCCCATGACATGTATTTGGGCAGTGCCATTTAAATTATTCCGGCAATCCGGAAGCAATAAAAATGCTTCATACAAGTAATTCCCATGCACGAGTGCAGGAAATGCCCCTATTTCCAGAAGCAGGACAGGAACGACCAGCTCAGGGCAGGCAGGCTCATTATGGGTTTCTGCAAGCTCAGGCAGAAGCACATCTCTGACGTCACCATGGGCAACCCGGCATGCAAGGACAGGGCAGTCATCTGATGATATCATGGAAAAGACCATACTTGTTTTCGGCGCAAGCGTTGAGTGGGGGGCCTGGGATGCAAAGGGAGGCTGGGTCCAGAGGCTCAAGGCCTACACTGACTCCCTGAGCAGGCAGCGCGGGAAGCACTACATTCCCCTTTACAATCTGGGCATAAGCGGGGACTCCACCAGGGAATTGCTGAGAAGGATGGAGTCCGAGGCCAGGGCCAGGATAAAGAAGGGTGAGAGCAGGGGCGTGGCCATTATCATTGCCATTGGCGGGAACGACTCCATGCGCTTCAACGAAGAAAAGAGATTCAATGTGCCACTTGAAGAGTTCAGAGAGAACCTGGCTTCCATCCTGTGCATAGCCAGGAAGCTCACGAACGAGGTGGCCTTCGTTGGCATTCACATGATTGACCAGGACAGGGTGGACCCAGTGCCATGGCTCCCCGAGGCCTCCTACAGGCTGGAGGACATCAGGAGATTCAATTCAGCCATGCAGGGCTTCTGCAAGAAAGAGGGAATCCCCTTCATAGACATAATGGGTGCCTTCCAGGAAGGGGATTACAGGGAGATTCTTGAGGACGGCATCCACCCCAACGAGAGGGGGCACGACATCATCTTCAGGGCAGTGCTGGACAGGCTGGAACAGGAGAGAATCCTTCCCAAAGAATAATAAACAATCACTCAGGCCCGAAAATCTGAAGGAGCATATCCCTGCACCCCACTGTTTCATCGACATAAACATCTGGCTTGCAGGCGGGATGCCTTGCCCTTATTGAGGAGAAGAATCCCTCAAGTCCCTTCTCTGTCGTATAGGCCTCCCTTGAACTCAGCGGATGACCACTCCTGTAGAAAATCCTTACAACAAAATAACCCTTCATCAAAGGCGAGAAATGAGGTGCTCTTTCAACAGATATTTTCTGGACAGGCATGAAAAGCTATTGGCGAAAGGATTAAATGCATTAGGGAAGGAGGTCTCTCTTTTCTATCTTCTCGGGAAGGTACTTCTCAGAGATGAACTTGATGCCCTTGCTGGACAGGGCCTCGAGCTCGAGCTTGTGGCCCACCTTGAGCATGTGCCTTATCTCCTCCTGCCACTGCCTGGGCTTGAACCAGACATAGTTCATCATATCATTGGCCCTCTTGATGTCGCCCTTGTTGAGCTGTATGGTGACGTTCTTTGCGATGCCGAACTTGTCCACGTCCTGGGTGGTCAGGCCCACGAACCTTGCCTCCGGCGTCCCGAGCCTGTCAGACAGGAAGGAAAGGTTGATGGAGCCCTGCTTTATGACAGAGTATATATAGTATCCCCACACGTCAGCGTCAGTGAGCACGTAAACAGGGAGTTTGAACTCGTTGTGCAGCCTGTTTATCATCCTCCTGGTTCCCCTGTCGGGCTGGCCCTTTCCTGTCATGATTATGCAGTTCTGCTTCTTCCAGAACTTGTCCTCGTTGAGCCTCTGCCACACTGCGTCCTTCTCTATGACCAGCACGTACTCGGCGCCCTGGTTGTCGAGCTTGATTTTCTCGGGCTCCACGTTGCTTGGTATGGCCCACCCCGATGACCCCATCTTGCTGGCGTCTATGGTGTCCCCGAGGTCGCCCACCACGAGAGGGCCAGCAAGGTATCCCTTCCTGTCCGCCTTGAGGTGGAGCTTTTCCCTGAGCGTGTTCAGTGTAGCCTCGATGTCCTCGATTATTGGGTCTGACTCGCCCTGCTCCTCGAACGTGTTCTCCCTGGAGCCCTCAACTGTCCTCTTGAGGGCGTAGTACAAATCCCTGATGGATATGGTGACCTCCTGGTCGATTATCTTCTTGCATTCGGACGCCACCATCATGGTCTGCATGAACTTCCTGGTGTGGGCCACGTTGAGGTAAGTCCTGTGGCTCCTCTTGTTTCCCAGCCTGATGAGCTTCTGCTTCTCGTCGAAGTAGGTGTTGGAGAGCGCCCTGATGGGAAGCTGGATGTCAGGGTTCCTGGTCTTCTCCAGGTACTCCAGCATCTCGCGGCCCAGCCTCTCGAGGTTCTGCATGGTCTCCTGCTCTGATTTCTCCATCTATACACCTTCCTCCTTCTTTTCAGGCCTCTCTTCCTCTTTGGCCTCAACATCAGAAGGCTCTTCCCCGGGCCTTTCTTCAGGTGGCTCCTCTCCGGGCTCCTTGGTTTCCTCAGAGGGCGCACCGTCTCCGTTCTCCTCGTGCCTTGGCTCTGTGGGAGGGGCATCCTCCTCGGGTTCCTGGTCCTGGCCCACTATCTCTCCCCATTTCTCCTCAACGAGCTTCATTATCATTTCCCTGACCTTCTCCTTCTTTGCCCCTGTGAGCTCCTCTATGGCAGCCGCGGTCTCAGGGGCATATCTCTCGAATATCATCTTCTTCTCCTTTATGGCAGCTGCCTTCCTAACCCCCGAAAGGTAGGAAGAGAGCTTCCTGGCACAGTCCTGGAGGGCCAGCTTTATCTCCTTGATTATGACCGGGTAGTTGGCTATGGCCTCCTTGGACTCTGAGGTGAATGGCACCCATACAGAGGCGAAGTGCACGAAAATGCTTATTGGGCCCTCGGGCATCTTGTTCCCGCCCAGTCCGTAGCGCTTCCAGTCAATCTGGCTAACAGCCTTGGTTATGGCGCAGTCCCCTCCCTGGTAGAGCAGGGGAACCCTGTTGGCGAACCTCATGAGAGAGGCCTCGGTAAGGGACCCTCCGTAGGCGATGCCCACTTCCACCTGGAAGGGCCATCCCCTGTAGACCTCTGGCGGCCTGGTAAGGGAGGCGCAGAACTCGGGGTTGAGCTCCTTGCTGAGGCCTGCCTCCACGGCCTCTGAGCCCAGAGGGGAGAGGCAGTCAGTGGGAGGCCTGTTGAGCTTGACCTCCCTTATGGCCTCTATGAGGGCCACCCTCATCTTGTGGTCCACCTTTTTTGGGGAGATATTGTACTCAGGCTCTTCCTTGCCTGTCTGGTGGTTCTCTTTTGTCAATCCTGCCTTCTTTATTATCTCCTGAGCAGAGAGCTTCCCCACCCTGGAGAACTCGCTGGTCAGGAAGGTGAGAAGCGTCCTGGCCTTTGTCTCGTGTAGCATCCTGGTGAGTATCCCGACCTCAATGCCATAGAGATGGGGCTTTATCTCCTTGGGCTCGTCAGGGAGCTTCTCAACGCCCCTGGCGAACTCTATCCTGCCTGAGGGGTTGTCAAAGACAATGTTGGCGTAGGGGTTGGATATGGCCACCTGCTTTATGTATTCCAGTACTGACTGCTTGTGCTCCCTGTAAACGCCCTCTGCTATGAAGGTGGTCTGGACCCCGTGCCACTTCTTGTCCCCGTCGTCCTTGACATCCTCCTTGACAATCTTGGGCTGGTTCTTCTTGACGTCAATCTTGAGCTCGTACTTGTGGGTCTTGCCGTCCCCTGTGGAGGAGATAATCTTGGTTGACTCCCCTGTGGTAAGCTGGGAGTACAGAACAGCCCCCGAGACCCCTATGCCCTGCTGTCCCCTGGACTGCTTGAGCCTGTGGAACTTGCTTCCGTAAAGAAGGCTCCCGAATATCCTGGGAATCTGCTTCTTCTCTATTCCCGGACCGTTGTCCTTTATGACTATCTTGTACTTGTCCCTGCCAACCTCCTCGACCTTGACGTAGATGTCAGGGAGTATCCTGTACTCCTCTGTGGCGTCCAGTGCGTTGTCCACCCCCTCCCTCACTATGGTCAGGAGCGCCTTTATCTTGTTGTCATAGCCCAGAAGGTGACGGTTCTTCTCGAAGAACTCTGATATGCTTATTTCCCTGTGCTGGCCCTGAAGGTCCTGCACTGTCCTCTCTTGCTCTAACATCTTTCTTTCCACCCTGAGAAAATGGGAAAGCAAACCCCATAAAATTGAATAATATTTAATGCCGGAACAGGTTTATTAATCTTCCCTGATTTCCGCCGCCTTTTTTATGATGTCCTTCAGGTCCTGGACAGAGAGCTCAGAAACCTTCCGGTCCGCAATACTATTTATCCCCATGCTTTTTATTCTTTGCCTTGCCTGGTTCTTGGTCATGCCTTTTGCCGAGCACAGTGCCTCCCTGAGGGCGTTCTTCGTGACCATTCCCTGCCTCAGAAGGAGCTGGCAGAGCACAGAGTCCCTGGGCTTTGACTCGAACTTCAGGACAACTGAATTGGTCCTGGGCATGGGACTGAAGGAATCCCTCTGTAGGTCCAGGCAGTCCTGGACTATGAAGAACCTCTGGAAAGTGAAGGATAGAGTGGAGTATTCCCTCTCCCAGTCAGCCGCTATGAGCCTGTGGGCGAATGTCTTGGGAAGGGTAAGCACCCCCATCTCGAAGTCGTGGTGTATGAGCCTCCTGATGAGGGCCTCTGAGATGGCGTAGGGTATGTTGGACACTATTCTGTCGAACCTCAGCCTGCCGCTGTCGAGGAGCTCGAGGGCGTTCCCGATGACAATCTCCACGTTGCTTTTCCTTCCCACTGCCCTCCTCAGGGCATTCTCAAGGGAGGGGTCTTTCTCCACTGCTGTTATCCTCGCTTTTGTGCTGGCAAGCGCCCGGGTCAGGTTCCCTGTGCCTGCCCCTATCTCCAGCACCCTGTCCTTCCCTGAGAGCCCGGCCTTGTCCACAATCCACTTTATGGCCTTTGGGTCCACCATGAAGGCCTGATCCTTTTCGAGGTCCGGCTCAGTCATGAATATTATTACGCTCCCATCCTAATTAATTACAGAAAAGAGGATGCAAGCTTTAAATCCCGTCAGGAGTGACTGAAAGAATGGCGAGCAAGGAAGAACTGGAGAAGATGGACCCCGTGTCCAGGCAGATAGCTGAGATAGAGGAAGAGCTGGGCAGAACCAAGTATAACAAAGCCACACAGGGCCACATAGGAAGGCTCAAGGCCAAGCTGGCCAGCCTAAGGGAGCAGAAATCTTCACAGGGCAGGAAGTCAGCGGGCCTGGGATATGGAATCCGCAAGGAGGGCGACGCCACCCTGGTCCTCATAGGCTTCCCGTCCGTGGGCAAGAGCACACTGCTAAACCAGATAAGCAACGCCGAGTCCAAGGTAGGCCATTATGACTTCACCACCCTCACCGTGGTCCCGGGCATGCTCGAGCTCAACGGGGCCAAGCTCCAGGTCCTGGACATCCCAGGCCTGATAGAGGGGGTGTCAGAGGGAAAGGGACGGGGAAGCGAGGTGCTCTCAGTTGCCAGGGTGGCTGACCTGGTGGTTTTCATCATGGAGGCAGGCAAACCCGGGCAGCTGGAAAAGCTCAGGAGAGAGCTTCACGAAGCCGGCTTCAGGCTGGACCAGAGGAGGCCTGACGTGAGGATAACCAAGAAGAGCGGCGGGGGGCTGGACATAGGCTCTGCAGTGAAGCTCACCCACCTGACCACGGAAATGATTGGCGACGCCATGAGGGAGTTCAAGATTCTCAACGCTGAGGTGGTCATAAGAGAGGACATAACAATGGACCAGCTCATTGACTGCATACTTGGCAACCGCACCTATGCCCCCAGCCTGGTGTGCGTCAACAAGGCGGACAGGGTAAGCGAGGCCAGGCTGAGGGAGCTCAGGAAGAAATTCGGTGAGTGCGTTTTCATCTCGGCCACAGAGGGCACAGGAATCCGGGAGCTCAGGGAGGCCATCTGGAGGAGAATCGGTCTCATGCGCGTATTCATGAAGAGGATAGGCAGGGAGCCTGACATGGAGGAGCCCCTCATAATCAGGAAGGGGGCCACCATAAAGGAGGTGGCAGAGAAGGTTCACAGGAAATGGGGGAACGCGAAGTTCGCCAGGGTGTGGGGCTCGAGCAAGTTCCCGGGCCAGAGGCTGGGCCTGGACTACTGCCTCCATGACAGGGACGTGGTGGAGCTCCACGTGGAGTAGGCGCTGGAGCAGGGGATTGCAATGGCTCCAAAAGGGACTGTCTCAGGGCCAAGGTTTTAAGGCGCCCAGTATAATATCTACCATGGCTGAGAGGCTCCACGGCATCCAGGGAATGACCTTCGGCGCCATGGACGCCATCATCATGGTCATAGGAATCGTGGTTGGCCTGGGAGTCATTGGCGACCGAACCGCTGTGTTCGTGGGCATCCTGGTCGCCGGGATAGCCAACTCCTTCGGCAACGCATGGGGCTTCCACGTAAGCGAGGAAACCGAGAACATCCACACCCGGAAAGAGGTCTGGGTATCAACCCTGCTCTCGTTCTCAGGGACATTCCTCTCCACGCTTCTGCTCATCACCCCTGTTCTCCTGCTTCCCCTCAGCCAGGCCATCCCTGTCTCAGTCAGCCTGGGAATCTTGCTCATCACCCTCATAAGCCTCCTGGTGAGCAGGATAAAGGGCCTGGGGAGGGGGGCCTGCTGCAGGCTGGCCCTGGAGTACGTGGGCATAAGCATCCTGGTAATCGCGGTTTCCTTCTTCCTTGGCCAGTTCGCCTCCGGAGTCCTGATGTGATTATCATGCTCGAGTACATATCCCTGTTCCTGGTCATCCTGGTGGGCCTCCTCGTACTCCTGTACAAGCGGCTCTGGGTGAGGCACGAGCTCGCGAAGCTCGAGCTCCAGGAGGCACTCTTCAGCAAGAAGAGCCTCTCCAGCAAGTACGGGAAGATGACCGAGCAGTTCATCCCCTTGCTCGAGAGCTACCCGTATGACGAGCAGGGATTCAGGTTCACGGGCTCCCCGATAGATGGGGTGCAGTTCGAGACCGATAAGATTGTGCTGGTGGAGTTCAAGGCAGCAGGCTCGCAGCTTACCAAACGGCAAAAGGAAATCAAGCGCATTGTGGAGAAGGGAAAAGTCGAGTTCCGCGAGTTCAGGCTCGGGGGGAAATAGTGCTGCTTTTAAGCCTGCCTTTCATTTTCCTTCTCATATGGGCACAGAAATTGGCTCTGCGTATTTCAGGACGAGAGCCAGGCTTCAGAACGGCATCAGGGAGAGCGCCTTACAGTCACTCGTTGCTGAGCCGGATGACCATGCATGTTATTTCTGTGGAAGAAGGATAACCGGCAGGATGCATGTGATAAGGGAGAATGAAAAGATAATGGGCTTTGAATCCGAGACAGAGTATTATGTCGGTGAGAGGTGCTACAGAAGGTCGTTCTTCTTTGAATACTTAAATGGGATGGAGTCTTCCCTCAGCTAAAAAAGCTCACACCTCGTCGAAGAGGCCGCGCTCCTTGATGGCCTTTGGAGAGCCCCCCGCGTGCCAGGAAAGCCTGGGCCTTATCTGGATGGGAAATATCCTCTCTGAGTTGTCGTCCAGGACCACGGCAGCCCCCTTGGCCTTGGGTAGCTGGTTTATGTAGGCCTGGATGTCGTCCCTGGCATAGCTCTGCATTATTCCCTGCAGTGCCGTGAGGTCAGAGCTCGATGTGAGCCTGTGGGATATCACCATGTCTGACTGGGCCAGCACGTCTGGGTGGAGCTTGTTGGGAATCTGGGTTATGAGCAGGAGGGATATTCCCGGTTCCCTGCCCTCCTTGACCAGAGTGAGCATGGGCTCTGTCGCAGCTGTCACTCCCTCAGCGGGCACGAACTGGTGGGCCTCGTCCATCATCATCCACACCAGGGGTATGGTCTTCTTCTTCTCGCCAGTAATGACCTCGAGCTCCTCGGTCTTCCTGGCCCTGAGCCTGGCCTGGAAGACCTTCCTGGCGAAAAGCCCTATGACCATGGAGCGGACAGACCATCCAAGCCCTGACCTGACATAATGGGATATATCCACCACTGATATGCTTCCGGGAGCGAAGAACTTCTCCAGGGGGGTGCCCTCCTTCTCGAAGATTCCCCAGCCCTCTGCGGCCATGAACCTGGATATCAGGGCATCCCTGGTCTTCTTTCCCGCCTTCTGGTCCTCCCCGATTCTCTGGATTATGTCCTGGATGGAGTAGCTCAGGCCCCTCTCCTTCTGGAGCCCCTTGACCACCCTCTCGGTTAGCAGCCCGTAATCATCCATGGGGCTGAACCCGAAGCTCACTATCCAGTCGGTGGGGCTCACCTCCCCGCAGGGAAGGGTGAAGGGGAAATCATACTCCACTCCCGCTTTCTGGTACTCCTCAGCGTGGCCCTTGGGTATGAAGAACCTCATCTTCATGGCCTTGGGCTTGAGCCCCCACTCACCCAGGAGCTCAGCGTCCTTGTCGTTGGGCCTCTTCATGGACCAGTAGATTCCCATGGTGTCCACCATGAGTATGGAGAGATTCTTCTTAACATCATCAGAGAGCATGGTCATCTCCTCAGCGACCACCCCCGCGCTGTAGCTGTTGTGAACGAATATGTCATTGGCAACGAAATTGTGGACAACAGGCACAGTAATGTCGCAGACATTGAACTCCCCATCAAGCAGCTCGAGGGACACAATCTCATCCCAGAAGATGTCTGATGCCGCAATCTGTCCTATGACAGGATTCTGGTCCAGCATGGCTATCTGGGCAAGCTTTTTTCTGGAGGGGGAGTACCTCATGCTCTCCCTCAGGGCCTTGGGATGCCTGTAGCCCATGGCCCTGCCAATCTCTGCCCATGACTTCGGCCTGTAGGCCTTCCATATCTCTTTGGGTATGGTGTCAACATTCGGGTTCCTTGGTATGCCATCTGATTCTGAAAGTAGGCTTCTCACCCCTCTCTCCTTCTTCCCGAAGAAGCCAATCTCCCTGACGAATTCCATTGCGTTCGTGGTCCCGATAACCACCTCATATGTCCTGAACATTTTTCCGTTGAACTGTACTCGCTTCTTCCTGACCCTTGAGAGAATCCCAAACCTCAGCAGGAGATGACTCACCTGGTCTGCAAACTCCTTTGATGAGCTCGAGTAGGATACCTCCCAGACGTAACCATGACTTGTCTTGTGCTTGTATATGCTCCCGTCGCAGCTGAAAAGCCTGTTGAGGAAAAGGGCGAGGTCTTCCCTTGGCAGCTGGAAGACCATTTCCGGGATGCTCCTCTCTACAGCGAGTTTACCGTAGACCCCGATATCACGAAGCCACCTGGAGATGGAGCTCCTCGCAGTCTTTGTGACCGAGCCCTTCATGAACCTTCCGTCAGGGCCGTGGATGGTCTTCGAATAATCTATGCTCCTCCTCGAGCTCGTTATCCTGTAACATCCTGGGTTGCTGTGCTCGGATATCTTGAGACCCGGGTCAAATGCCCTGACTGACTCCGAGAAATCGTGGAAAATGGCATCATCACAGTTGCTGAAGAGCACGAAATTATTGTTCATGTGGCCCTCTGCCAGGAGGTAGGCAAGAATCTTTATCTTGTGGGGGCCAAGTTTTTTGCTTCCGAACGCCCCGGTCCTGCGTGGGGTGGCAATCCTGCTGCCTATGCCAAGCTCCCTCACCTCCTTCCAGCCGTTTATGGTGAGAAGGGGATGCTCAGGGGTGAGCTTTATCTCCTTCCCACTCCTTGTCTTCATGCAAACAAGCCGGTTTACCTTTCTGCTGAAGAAACCTGTCTTCTCCAGGCTGGATGACTTGAGATCGCAACCCAGTCCCATGACCCTGGAATCGTCATTCTCAAGCTCCCTTATGGGTATTAACCTGCCATCATCAAGCGTCACCAGGGTGTTCTCCTCCACACACTTACCACTACCGCGCTTCCCGCACACCAGAACTATATGGGGCCCGCTCACGTCCATGTGCACGGGGTTGGTGAGGTGGGCGTCCTCTCCCTCTCCCACTATGTGCTTTCCTATGAGCACGGTTCCCTTGTCCCCGTATTTCTCGAGGTCGTGCTTGTCCCTGCCTATTATGATTTTCTCTGACATTGGCTGCACCAAAACTTGCTTTAAATATTTGGTCAACAATTATAATAAGTCTTAGCATGCCGGCCGAATGCCGGATAAACAAGAGAGGTGAATGCAATGGGAATTGTCGAGGAGATGATTAAGAACAAGGAAGACCTGATACTCAAACTCATTGACGTTGTGAGCGGAAGAGAGGCAAGCGCCAGGGTAAGCCTGGACGGAGTGGCCTTCAACGTGGGCAAGTCAAAGGTCAAGCTCGAGGGCCAGGTTACCTTCACGCTCATACCGGACAAGGGCAAATAGGAGCAACATGGATGTTTCTTCGAGGAAAGAACTCATAGAGAAGTTCTTCAGGAAGGCAAAGATAACCGTAACCATTGACGAGTCAGACGTCGTGGAGATAAGCCACAGGAAGGGAGAGATAATCATCGATATCAAGAATCCGTTCCTCCTGATGGGCCTGGGCATTGACCTGGACATGCTCAAGAAGAAAAAGGACTCTCAGAATTCTGTAATCAGGAAGTTCATCAAGGAGCTCGGCTTCAAGATAAAGGTGCGCTACAAGTTCCTTGAGTTCGATGTCTAGCGCCAGAGCATGAACTTTATTCTGGCCACCCTGTGGTCAAAGAGCACATACCTCTCCACAGGCACTATTACCGTGCTGTTGGTGTAGGAGGTGGGGTCAAGCCCTGTCTCCAGAGGCACCCCCTCCAGTTCTGCCAGTGTGCCGTTCAGGTGCCCCACCCTGAAATAGAAATGATAGCCAGGAATTCCAAGCAGCCTCTTTGCCTCCTGGTAATCCATGCCCACGAAATGGATGAGCTTGGTCTGGTTAAGCACGTTCTCCTCCATGGCCAGGCCCAGAATCTCCACGTTAGAGGGGCTCCACTGAGGCGGGTATCCCTGCACCCTTATTATGGTGTCAACTGTGCCCAGGGCCCGCTCCTCCATGTCATTGAACATCATCTGCTCTGTGTGCTGGTACGAGGTGTACTCCCACACGAAGAAGAGCACCAGCAGTATCATGAAGAATATGGTAACCGAGGTCACGAAGTCCAGGGACCAGGCCTGGCCTCTCATGCCTCCTCCTTGATGATTATCCTTCCATGGCTGTTCCTGACCAGGTTGGTGCCCTTCACGAAGTCGCCTGTCACGTTGCTGGTCAGGAGGTATGACACATAGGTCTTTCCCCCGAGCCTGAGTATGGCCTCGTTGGACTCCACCTCCAGGGTGTAGTCCTTGCCCAGTATTTTCTCAGGAAGACTCACCTTCATGGAGAACCCGTCCCCCTCGAGGAAGGCGGTGTTCACCCTTCCAGCTGCCTCGTCGAGAATCCTGCCTGCGGTCACGTCCACCTGGGCCCTGGAAACGGTCTGGGTCCTGTTTATGCTCACCGCCAGGGCCGTGGATATGGCTATCATGAATATTATGAACAGTATCATGAACTCTGCGCTGAACTGCGCCTTCCTAGTACGTGCGGTTGACCTCGACATAGGTATCGTGCGAAATGACATCGAAATAGTAGTAGCCCTCGTTCAGGGGAACGTCCTCCCCTCCCTGGAGCGGGGCGTTGGAGGTGTACCACACCTCGGTTAGCCGTGGGCCTGTCCTGACCTTGAACAACACAGTGCGTTCGGCAAGGGTGACGTTCTCCACACCCTTGGGAATGTACACCTTGATGTTTATCTTTGCAGGCGAGCCCTGGGAATGCACCAGGCTGGCGGCGTCAGCTATCTGCTTGGCCGCGTTGCGGGTGTAGGAGAGCGCGAGCTCCTGTGCGGTCTCCTGCTGGGTAGTGGTCATGTACACCCACACGGGTATCATGAAAACCAGAACCATGCCTGCTATTATAAAGTACTCCACTGCGGACTGGGCCCTCATGATATTGTATTGTTTCCGCATGGTAAAAAGCTTGAGAGTGTTATACCTCGAGTATGGTTATCCCGGACTCCCTGTATTTCCTTAGCTGACCAGGGGAAAAGAACTCCCACGGGCTATTTGCGTCAGGGCCTGCTATGAACTGGTAGTCTCCAAGCTCACCGGAAATCCCGTTCCTGTAGCCTTGACCCCTGAACACGCTGGCCACTTCTGTAATAAGCCTGGTGTCAGTGCCTGGCTGCGCTACTACACGGAAATTCCTGGAATGTATTTGTGTCATTTGTTCACCCCTGTAAAGTAAATACAATGTACGCTTAAATAGGTTACGTGCCTAGCGACGGGAATCCCTCAAGCGGGGTACATGCATTGCTGAAAGGTACTCTATCTGGACCATTGAAATGGTCTTGTAAAGGTAGGAAACCGGGGCAGCCAGGAACCGGTTCTCTCCTGTCCGGAACACAGGGCACATATCATCAAGGATATGCTCCACAGCATAGGGGATATTCTCCCGGTCCACGTACACTTTCTCTATGACTCCTTTATCGCTCATCAGGTCTGAGATTGCTGTAAGGTAATTAAAGCGTATCGGGTGATGGCCTCTTTTTATCCCTTTAATTAGACAATACAAGTAAAAAGCCGGGATTTGGGCCGCCCCGAAAATGCGGTTCGTAGCGGCCCGCCCTGCTCAGATGCCCAGGGGCGTATCAAACCGACACGTGGGTAGGTGGTGTCAGTTACCGTTGAGGGGCATCGCGGCCAGGCCCTGGGAAAACCCCTCTTTCCGGGTTCCCTCTCCCTGGCTTGGAAAAAACGCGCCCCTCCAAAGAGGCCTCAGTCGAAAGTGAAAGCATATGGAGGGACGCGACATGCCCCGGTTCCCCTTATCAGAACCCGGACGCATGCTTAGCAGATGCCGGGCAGGATTTCGTAAAGGCCCGGCACCGCCGCGTGGGACCGGCATGCCTCTGAGT
>CAZSLL010000024.1:0-2398 GCA_964607835.1 uncultured archaeon
CTTGCCGTAGCCGTACTGTGTCAGTATGTCCACAACCCTCCTGGCCATCTTGTCCCGCCCCCAGCCGAACCTTTTGGCCATCCTTGCCAGGGCGCTCCTCTTGAGGGCCTTCTTGACGAAATCCTCTGTGTGCCTCTTGCCGGCGAGGTAGAGGACGGCATCTGCACCCTGCCCGAGTATCTCGGATATCGCGTCCCTGTAGGCCCTGAAGGCGTATGAGTTCACTATGGTGTGCCTCTGTCCGGAGATTGTAATCTCTCCCCTTTCCCTTGAAAGCCTGAAGCCCTCAATCCAGTCAATGCTCTTTTCAGTCATGATTATTCTTTGGCATGGCTCGTTAAAAATGGTCGTGCCGCCATCCCGGTTGAGTCAGTTTTATAAGCGCGCCTTCAAATATTAACCAATTTTTCCAATGATTCCAGGAGGTTGATTGAGAATGAAGATGATTTTCCTCGGCGCGCCCGGGGTAGGAAAGGGGACGCACGCAGGCAAGATAGCTGCGCATTACAGAATTCCCAAGCTCTCCACAGGCGAAACGCTGAGGGAGGAGGTCAAGAAGGGAAGCGAGCTCGGCACGAAGGCCAAGGAATACATGGACTCAGGAAGGCTCGTGCCTGACGACGTCATAATCGGGATGCTCAGGGAGAGGCTTAAGGGAGAAGACCTTTCAAAGGGCTACATCCTGGACGGGTTTCCGAGGACCATAGAACAGGCAAAGGCACTGGAAGGCATAGCCTCCATAGACCTTGTGGTGAACATGGTGGCATCGCACGAGACCATAATCGCAAGGATAAGCAACAGGCTCACGTGCAGGAACTGCCAGGCCATCTACAACACGCTGTTCGTCAGGCCCAAGAAGGAAGGTATATGCGACAAGTGCGGAGGCGAGCTCTACCAGAGGGACGACCAGAAGCCAGAGGTCGTGAAGGAGAGGCTCGAGACCTACGAGAAGGAAACCGCTCCGCTCATCGACTTCTACAGGGAGAAGGGAAACCTCATCGACATCACGGCAGAGGGCGAGGTCGAGGAGGTCCACAAAAAGGTCCTGGAGAGGATAGAAAAATACTTCTCAGATAACCCGTCCAAAGAGTAAGGGGCACTGCCTCTCTCTTGATTTTTATTTCAGCCAGCCCTACCAGGGAGTCTTCTTGATTCCCAGCCTGAACCCTATCACGTTGGCTGCCAGGTGCAGGACCGGAGTCAGCACAGCCAGAATGAGAAGCCACTCCAGCCTCAGAGGAACAAAAAACAGGGCCAGGAGAAGGGCCCCGAACACGAAGTCCAGCTGGTCAAGCAGGGGGACAGGCGAGCCCCTTGGCCTGTTAAGCCTCCTTTTAATGAAACTGGCCCCCGCGTCACCCAGCATGGCCCCGAGGCCGAGGGCAAGCCCGAGAACAGGGCCCATGGACACTATCGTCAGGGGCTGGCTGGAAAGCCCCCAGGGCAGGAGCGGGTAGGTGAGCATCTGGACAGTTCCCACTAGCAACCCGACAAGGGAGCCAAAGGCCAGGCCCTCCCAGGACTTGCCTGGCCCGAGCAGGCGGCTCCCCCATAACTCATGCCCTGCGTCAATGGGGTGGAGGCCCTTCTTCAGGCCCAGCAGAGGGGTGAGCCCGTTGGCCGCAAAAGCAGGGATTATGAGCCACAGCGCCTCAACGAGGTTGTAGACCGTGAAAACCATGAGAGAAATAGCAATGGCTGATTAATATTCTTATGGACTGGCCGGGATACTCAGCTTCGCTGGATTGCTGCCTTCCCATCCCACCGAACCATGGAAGGATGGGCATTGGCCGCCTGCCACCAGCAGCGCGTTTGAACCCGGAGCCTCTGCCTTTTCCGATTAACCTGAACCGGCATTTCGCACAGCAGGTTGTGATTTGCGAAGGCAGCGATCTCTACCGCACATCCGCCGCATTGCGGCGGGAATGTACCGTTGATCTACCAGCCCGTCTGACATAGATTTTGGTTTAAAGAATAAATATGGGCCGGGAGAGACTCGAACTCTCGACCTCCCGATATCTGCCAGGCGAGACAGGCTACCTGTCTCAGGGCTTATATCAGTCGGGTGCCCTTTCTGGGTCCTCCATTCTGGCATGCCAGAAGGCGACTAACCAACTAGGCCACCGGCCCGATTAGCAGAGGGGCAGAACGCCTGCCAAAGAATCCAATGCCCTTTAGTGCTCCCGGCGGGACTTTCAGACCATGCCGCTATTGATGCGGCAGCGTTCTTTCCGCGAACGCTTTTGGGTGTATACCTTGCCCAAAAGGGTTCTTTGAACCCGCGTCTCAGGCTTTCCCCTGAGGCTCAAGGCCTCTCATCGAGAGGCCTGCATCCTTGACCGGGCTAGACGACGGGAGCGTTCCCTTTCCCTCTGGCTTATTCGCTATCGGTTAAAGC
>CAZSLL010000024.1:2498-13586 GCA_964607835.1 uncultured archaeon
CAGCATGGGTTGCTTTCCCTCTGGCTTATTCGCTATCGGTTAAAGCCAGCATGGGTTGCTTTCCCTCTGGCTTATTCGCTATCGGTTAAAGCCAGCATGGGCTAATGTTAATTGTATTGTTATTTAAATATAATAGAAGCTCCTATTCCGGCTCGAGGAAAGGGCCTTTTCTTCCCACCGGGTATACGTAGTTGCTTCTGTCAGAGAGGTCGACCTCACGGGCGTCCTGCTCACCAGGGACGCTTACGAGGAGCAGGCCATCCTTCTCCCCTGAGGCATAGCCCAGGTATCTCTCCCTGCCAGAGCAGACCTCCACCATGGGGCATTCCCTCCTGTGGGGCTCGAACCCCCTCTCAAGGACATCCATGGACTCCAGCTCCTCGGGGCAGACAGGTTTCCTCAGGTATCCCGGCCTCGAGCCCGGTGGCGACTGAACAGGAATGTCGAGCTCATAAAGTTCCCCCCTGACGCCCGCCACCACCGCGGTGCTTCCTATTCCCCCTGAGATTACGTGCACCTGGTCGCCCGGCTCCAGACCAAGGCTCCTGACATAGGCCCTGCTCAGTTTCTTCATGAAGCAGGGGTTTCCCAGGGATTTAAATAAGCAGCCTTCCCCGTCATTCCCTGAATTTTTTGACCAGTTCCATTTCCAGGTCCCTTCTCAGGTAAAAGCTGCAGGAAGTGTACTGTGGGACACCGAATCCCCCGGAGTCAGGATCGGGCACCAAAATTTGCAGAAATCTGCTGGAAAGTCCAAAGTAATATCCCGGGTACATGTTACCGGTTTCAATATCAGTGACCTCCACAAGGTCATCCCTCTCTATGCCCTTTCCTTCTATGTAGGAATTACCGATTCCCCTGGCCATGAAACTCTCTTGAAGGAAATCTTTTTATCCATTCCTTCCGGCCGGGATAGTTATATAAGACCTCTGCCAAATAATAAGATATTCCGGATGGTGTTCAAAGGCGATTCTAATGACAGTCATCAAGACCCTCGAGAAGCCCAAGCTGAAGAACCCCCTGCTTATAGAGGGGCTTCCAGGCGTGGGAAACATAGGAAGGGTGGCGGCAGGCTACCTCATTGAGGAGCTCGGCGCAAAGAAGTTCGCCCAGCTCTACTCAGAGCATTTTTTCCCCTTTGTCATGCTCCACGAGAACTACCAGATACACCTGCTCAAGAATGAGTTCTACTACTGGAAGGCCAAGAAGGCTGGCCAGAGAGACATCATCTTCCTTGTGGGTGACTGCCAGAGCCTGTCCACCCACGGGCACTACCAGGTAATCGAGACCATACTCGACTACGTGGAAAAGCTCGGGGTCAAGGAGATGTTCACCATAGGCGGCCTTGCAACAGGCGAGGTCGAGGACAACCCCAAGATATTCGGCGCGGTTTCAGACAAGGAGCTGGCCAAGAAGTACGAGAAATTCGGGATAGACTTCTCTGCGGGCGAGAAAGTGGGCTACATCGTGGGTGCCTCGGGCCTTTTCCTGGGACTCGGAAAGGAGAGGGGTATGAAGGGTGTTTGCATGCTCGGGGAGACCTCGGGATTCCCCATAGTGACAGACCCCAAGGCGGCAGAGGTCATACTGGACAGCCTAATCAAGATTCTCAAGATAAAGATAGACATGAGCAAGCTCGAGGGCAGGGTGGAGGACATGGAGAAGTTCATGAAGAAGGTCGATAACCTCCAGAAGAAGGCCCTCCAGCAGATATCCAAGGACGAGCGCGCCCCTGTCGAGGGCAAGGAGCAGCTCAGGTACATCGGATAGAAAGCTTTTAAATACGCCCTGCCATATTGGTCACATGCCCAGCGAGAAAAACCTTACCAGGTACGAGAAGACCAGGATTGTTTCAGCCAGGGCGCTCCAGATATCACAGGGCTCCCCTGTGCTGGTCAAGGTGCCAAAGAGCATGACCAGGGCACTGGACATAGCAGAGCTGGAGTGGAAGGCAGGCGCCATACCAATTAACATAAAGCCCAGGACCCAGCCATGCAAGTAATATTAACCAAGCATGCTAATTCTTCTTCATGATAAGAAACATCAGGATGTTCCCTGTGTTCACGTCCAAGGGTACTGCTTCTGTAAAGGTCAAGATTTACAGCGACTCGGGCACATACTCCGCTTCTGTGCCATCAGGGACATCCAAGGGAAGCCACGAGGCAGTGGAGCTTCCTGTCTCAAAGGTGCTCAGGTTCTTCTCCTCGGTGAGGCCCAGGTTCGTGGGCATGGATGAAAAGGACTGGCAGGCAGTGGACAGGGTCCTGGAGAAGATGGACGGGACCGGGAACCTGGGCAGGATAGGCGAGAACCTGGCACTCGCGGTCTCCATGGCAGCGGCCAAGGCATCACACAAGGGAGAGCTCTGGAGGCTGGGCAACCCGGGGCTTTCATGCACATTCCCTGTCCCTGTTTCAAACGTCATAGGCGGCGGGGCCCACGGAGGGGGCGCTGACTGGCAGGAGTTTTTGCTCATACCCCACAGGCCAAAGAACCCCTACCAGGCCATAAGCGACCTCATGGAGGCCTGGCTCACCATAGGCAATGACCTCCAGGAGAAGAGGCTGCTCATAGGAAAGAACGTGGAGAACGCCTGGATGGCCAGGCTGGACAACGAGAAGACCCTCGAGATGCTGTCCGGGTACGCTGACGACTTCGGGATGAGAGTAGGGGTGGACTTCGCGTCCTCTGAGCTCTGGGACGGAAAGGCCTACGCATACAAGAGGGGTTCAGTGAAGGCGGGGAAGCACCTGGAGCACATAGAGGAGCTCGCAAAGCAGTACAGGCTCATCTACCTCGAGGACCCCCTTGAACAGGATGATTTCAGGCAGCACAGGGTGCTCACGCATTCCCTGGGAAAGGACGCCTTCGTGGTGGGGGACGATTTGTACTGCACCAGCCTGGAAAGGCTCAGGCAGGGCATAAAGCAATCATCCACCAACGCAGTGCTGGTCAAGCCCAACCAGGCAGGCACCCTCAGCAGGACCCTTGATGTTGTGAAGCTGGCGGGGGAGAAGGGCATGGCATGCATACCGTCCCACAGGTCAGGCGAGACAGATGACGACTGGCTGGCTGACCTGGCCGTGGCCTGGAGCGCCCCCATGATAAAGTGCGGCATATCAGGCCTGGACACCCCCAAACTCAACAGGCTGGTGGAGCTCTGGGAGGAGATTCCCAAGGCCAGGATGACAAGGCTTCCCTGACCGGGTAGGACAGGAGATGCATGCCGGTTACGGGAAAGGTATATTTAAATACCTATCTTCTTATTGTATTAACTGTTATACGGGACCAGTGATTCAATGGCAGAGGACATGTTGGTTAACAAGACCGAGTACCTGACCGCAGGGGTGCACATAGGCATGAAGTCATGCACACCATTCATGAGGCAGTTCGTGTACAAGATAAGGGACGACGGGCTCGCAGTCTTCAACCTCAAGAAGGTGGACGAGAGGATAAGGATAGCCTCGGATTTCCTTTCCGGGTTCAGGAAGGTTATGGTGGTGTCCAGGAAGGACAGCGCCTCCAAGGCAGTAAAGGGCTTTGCTGAGGCCACTGGCAACAAGGCGGTCTCAGGCAGGTTCTCCCCAGGAACGCTCACCAACCCCTCGTACAGGGGATTCTACGAGCCTGATGTCGTCCTGCTGGTGGACCCGCTCATAGACGAGCAGGTAATCAAGGAGGCCAGGAAGAGGAGGATACCCATCGTGGCCCTGTGCGACACCTTCAACATATCCAAGGACATAGACCTCTGCATACCATGCAACAACAACGGCAGGAAAAGCGTGGCCCTGGTCATGTGGCTCCTCTCAAGGGAGTTGCTCAAGAAGAGGGGAGACATAAAGAAGGACGAGGAGTTCAAGCCCACGCTCAAGGACTTCGGGAGTGATTAGAATGAATTCATCTTCTCAGAAAAGGATAGCGTCCCAGATAATGAAGTGCGGGGTCTCAAGGGTCAGGATGACCCAGGGCGAGGAGACCGATGAGGCGCTCACCAGGGAGGACATCAGGGGGCTCATCCAGAAAGGGGTCATAAGCTCTGTCCAGAAGAAGGGCACCAGCAAGTTCGGTGTGAAGAGGAAGCTGGAGCAGAAGAAGAAGGGAAGGATGAAGGGCCCTGGCAAGAGGAAGGGCACCAAGGGGGCCAGGAAGAACGACAAGACCCAGTGGATGGAGAAGGTCAGGCCACTAAGGAAGCTGCTGGCAGACATGAGGGAGTCCGGTCAGATAACCAAGCAGGATTACGGGACCCTTTACAGGAGGGTAAAGGGCGGGTTCTTCAGGAACCGGAAGCACATACTGTTCTACATGAAGGAGAACGAGATGCTCAAGAGCGGAAAGAGGGAGGCATCTGAGGCACTTAAGAAATCCCCCAGGGCGGTGAAAAGGGCAGCGCAGGCAAAGCCTTCCAGGAACTCTCCCCCGCAGAAAGGGGAGAAGAAGGGGAATCCCCCGAAGAGAGGGGCGAAAAAGGAAGCAGGTAAGAAGTGATTGACATGACGCGGGGAAAGGTAAGGGTCATAGGGCACAGGAGAAGGCGGGAGCTCAGGACTGACTACAGGCAGAGGTTGGGCCTTCTGAGGTCAGGCAAGCCCAGGCTCGTGGTCAGGAGGAGCACCAACAGCATGACCTGCCAGCTGGTGAAGCACGACCCAAAGGGGGACAAGTCCATAGTGTCCTGCTCAGGCAGGGACCTCTCAGGGTTCGGGTGGAAGGCCCCTACAGGAAACCTTCCCGCAGCCTACCTCACGGGATACCTTTGCGGCACCATGGGAAAGAAGAAAGGCGTGAAGCACGCTGTCCTTGACATGGGGCTCCAGAAATCCACCAGTGGCTCCAGAATTTACAGCACCCTCAAGGGAGCGGTTGACGCGGGCATAGAGGTGCCCCACTCAGGAGAGGTGCTGCCAGCAGACGAGAGGCTCAGGGGCATGCACGTCAAGGAGCACACCAAGAGGGATGTTCCGGCAATGTTCGATTCAGTCAAGAAGGCCATCGGGACAGGAAAGCCCGACAAGTCTCCCCCGAAGAAAGGGGAGAAGAAGGCCGGGTCTCCCGCGGGGAGAGGAAAGGCGAACTCTTCAAAGGGCAAACCTTCCAAGACGCCTGTAAAGTCCAAGAAGCCCGCGGCTAAGAAGGCCAAGTAGACTTGTTCTTTCTTTTATATTATTAGCCCACAAATGTCTAGCATGAGGAGCAAGGAATTCCCCACCGCGCCTCTGGAGAGGGTGGCCAAGAAGGCCTCGGGCAAGAGAATCTCCAGGGGGGCTGTCAGGATAATCAAGGGCTACATACTCGATGACGCCCATGACAGGGCAAGGGAGATTGCGGACCTTTGCAGGCACGCGGGAAGGAAGACCGTTCTGAAGGAAGACGTTGATTTCATTACAAAGAAAGAGCTCCCAATATAAGCCATTTCCTTTTGGCACAAGGTGGTCAGACCATGCTATATCTGAGAAAGACATTCTCTTACGAGCACAGTATCGGGGAATGCAGGGCGTGCCTGGTGGGCGTTCCCTGGGACGGGACAGAGACAGGCATGCCTGTGCGGCACGGCCCCCTTTTCATAAGGGAGGCCATAAGGAGCCTGCCCGGCTACGACCCGAGGGACAAGGTGAACCCACTGGAGAGCCTGAAGCTGGCTGACCTGGGGGACGTGGAGTGCGTTCCGGGAAGCTGGGAACTCACCAGGGAGGCCATAGAGGACACAGTGAGGCATATCCTGGAGTCCGGCCCGGGGACATTCCCGGTCTTCCTGGGAGGGGAGCACCTCATCACCCTGCCCATAGTGGAGCTGCTCGCAAGGCATTATGAAGGCCTCACGGTCATCCAGCTCGATGCCCACCGGGACCTCATGCCTGAGTGGATGGGCAACCCATTCTCGCACATAACATGGGCGCACCATGCTGTAAGTAACAGAAACATCCGGCTGGTCCAGCTTGGGGCAAGGTCCTGGAACAAGGAGGAGGAGACCCTGCATGAGAGGGTATCCGAGACCCTGGAGGGAGTGCAGGGAAAAGCCTATCTTACGCTTGACCTGGACGTTCTGGACCCGTCCCAGGCCCCTGAGGTGGGAACCCCTGAGCCATCAGGAATGGGCATGGAGGAGCTCCTGGGCGTTATCCGCAGGGCTACCGGGCTGGACCTGGCAGGCATGGACATAGTGGAGTGCGCCAGCCAGAGGGTGGGAACCCTCACGGCGCTCAACGCGGCTTTCGCTTTCAGGGAGGCCATGAAAGGACTCGCAGGGAGGCAGGAATGAAGGTAAGGGACATATCCATCGGTAAGGGCATGAAGGCATCGGAGCTGGTGGAGAGGATGGGAAGCGTGGGTTTCCAGGCATCGGAGCTAAGAAGGGCGGCCGGCATAATCGCGCAGATGAAGAGAGACAATGCCAGAATCTATCTCACTTTCACATCCAACATGGTAACCTCAGGTCTCAGGGGGCTGTTCGCCCAGATGGTCAGGGACGGCCTGGCTGACGTGGTGGTCACCACCACAGGAGCCATAGAGGAGGACATAATGAAGGCAACCGGAGAGGACTTCCTGGTTGGCGGATACAGTCCGGATGACACATCCCTCTATGAAAGGGGCATGAACCGGATAGGCAACCTGCTCATACCCAACGAGAGCTACGCCAAATTCGAGGACATCATGCTGCCCATGCTCAGGAAGGTCCATGAGAAGAATCCCAGGCCCTCTGTGCCCGAGCTCCTCAGGGAGATGGGGCTCATGCTGGAGGACGAGGCTTCCTTTCTGCACCAGGCCGCCAGAAAGGGTGTGCCCGTGTTCTGCCCGGCCATAACCGACGGCTCCCTGGGGTTCCACCTGCACATGTTCCAGCAGGAGCACCCTGATTTCACAGTGGACGTGGTGAAGGACTTCTCTGCCATGCTCTCCAGCAGCAGCCATGACGACCGGAAGGGCGTGATTGCCCTGGGGGGCGGGGTGTCCAAGCACCACGCCATATTCGGCATGCTCCTGAACGGTGGATGTGATTACGCTGTATACATGACAACGTCCGGCCAGCACTCAGGGAGCGTGGGAGGGGCCACCACCAGCGAGGGCAAGACCTGGGGAAAGGTCAAGGTGGACGCCAGCGAGGCCACGGTTATAGGGGATGTCAGCATACTCTTTCCCCTGGTCATGACCCATGTTTACGATAATATGGAGGGGTACTGATGCACAAGGCGAGGTTCGTGCTCAGCAAGCCAAAGCTGAGGGAGCAGTACGCCTTCCTCAGTAAGCTTTGCCCCAGGATATCCTACAGCATTAAGACCAACCCTGAGGTGGGCATGGTCCTGGACAGTGAGACTGACTGCTTCTTCAGCGTGCACACCCCCGAGGGACTGGGGTGGGTGAGCGACCTCAGGAGGGTGTGGTTCCTTCCCCAGGGACTGGACCAGTCCTTCTTCAAGCGGCTCCTCATATACGGCCTGGAGAACTTTGTGGTGGATAATGAGCCAGACCTTAGGAACCTCCTAAGGGTGCTGGAGGAGGGCAGATGGAAGGTAAACCTCATGCTCAGGATGCGGTTCGAGGAGACCACCATATACAAGGGCCGGTTCTACCTGTTCGGGTTCACTGCCAGGAAAATCAACGAGTTGGTCCAAGAGCTCAGGCAGAACCCCAACATCAGGAACCTGGGAGTGCACTTCCACAGGAAGACCCAGAACACAGGGAACTGGTCCCTCAGGGAGAGCCTGGAGAGCATGCTCTCAGAGGAGGCCCTCAGGAGCATGGACATCATGAGCATTGGCGGGGGAATCCCCATAGACTACAAGAACACCTCGGCCGGCAACATGGAATACATAGTGGGCAAGATAGGGGAGCTCAGGGAATGGCTGGAGTCCTGGGACATCAAGATGATAATGGAGCCCGGGAGGCCCCTGGCCGGACCCCCTGTCAGGCTGGAGACCTGCATAACATCGGTCGACGGGAGGAGCATAACAGTGAACGCATCTGTGTACAACACCTCCCTGGACACCATAATCGTGCCCCACAAGCTCCTTGTCGATGGCGAGGGCGAGGGAGACACCTACACCATAAAGGGATGCACGCCCTGCTCCATGGACATATTCAGGTATGAGGCCAGGCTAAGGGACCCCAGGGTTGGCCAGAGGCTGGTCTTCCTCAACGCAGGGGCATACAATTTCCACAGCACCTTCTGCAACCTGGAGAGGCCCCCCACCATCGCAGAAGAGCATGGTGAAGAAGACAAGCTTTAAATGTCCACTCCCATAATCATTATCCAATGCCAACGACCACGACAGAAATCAAGAACGCAAAGCCTGGTTCTTACATTGTGGTGGAGGGAGAGGCCTGCAAGGTCACCTCCATGACCAAGTCCAAGCCCGGGAAGCATGGTGCAGCCAAGGTAAGGCTGGAGTGCTCAGGGCTCTTCGACAGCAAGAAAAGGGTCCTGCTGAAGCCCGCCACGGCAGCGGTCGAGCAGCCCATCATTGACAAGAAAAAGGCCCAGGTCATATCCATTGACGGCAGCATAGTCCAGCTCATGGACCTTGAAACCTATGAGACCTTCGAGACCACCATCCCCGAGGAGTTCAGGGACAGGCTCACGCCGGGCTCAGAGGGCGCAGAGGTCATATACTGGCAGTTCGAGAAGAACATCATAATAAAGGAAGTCCGTTAAGGGTTTATTTCTTCGACCCAAGATTTGGTTCAATGAGAAAATACACTTCTGATGACCTGAAGGGAATGGTAGGGGAGTACGCTGTTATCGTTGACGTAGATTTCTCCGGGTATATCAGGCATGAGGGGGGCCGCGATTTCTCTGTGGCAGCAAACAGGGATTGCCGGGAGACCGTTCGTGACGGCCAGCTCCTTGCCATCAACTGCTGGTTCGGAGAGGTAAGCCTCTAGCTCCTCCATAACTCGCAGGTCTTGCACAGTGCTCTCGAGGAGGGCTCTCCGCAGTTCCTGCACTTTATGATTCTCCCGGATTTCTGGCCGGCAAGCCTCTTCATGCAGGGGTTGAGCTTGTCAAAGGTCTCCAGGATGCTGAACTTGGTTCCCGGATACTTGAGCTCCATTCTGTTGAGGAATTCCCTGATGTCAAACCTGACCCCGCCAGCGTGGGGGCAGTGGCCCTCCAGGATTTCGAACCCCCGGAGCTGGGCGTACAGGGCACTCTCCCTCTCCGGCACCTCCCTCAAAGGCTTTATCCTGGGAACGAAAAGCCTTCCCTGCTCATTCTCAGTGGACCAGGCAGTCACGGCCTCCATCCTTCCCGCGCGGGCCAGGTCTCCCCTCATGTAGTTGAGCATGGCTGCCTGCACCTCGTCGTCCAGGTTGTGGCCCAAACAGAGCCTGGTGGCTCCCAGCTCCCTGGCCTTCTTGTTCATGAGGTAGCGCCTGGCCACCCCGCAATATGTGCATATTTCCTGGATTCCTCCCCTCCGCTTCCCTGCCTTACTGGCAACCTGGTCAGTGGTCCTGCCGAACTCCTCCCTGAAGGAGAACACATGGTGCTCAAGGCCCAGCTTACTGGAGAATTTCACAGCCCTCTTCAGGTTCTCAGCCCTGTAGGGCTCCACCCCCTCGTCCACTGAGAGGGCGAACAGCCTCACGTCCCTCCATTTCCCGAACACCTTGTGCAACAGATAAGCTGCTGCGGTGGAGTCCTTGCCCCCAGACATGGCCAGGGCCACGGTATCTCCCTTCCTGACCATGCTGTGCTTCCTTATGGTCCTCTTGATACGGCTCTCAACTGTCCTCAGGAAGCAGTCCCTGCAAAGGAGGGTGCCTTCGTACTTCCTGAAGTACACCGCCCTCTTTCCGCATTTACATCTCATTGGCCTTCCTCCAGAGCTCCAGAAGATTACTGCCCCTGACGTCGGGTTCCTCTGACACGCTGACGGGATGTTCCTTCCTGATGACCTGCCCTGTCCAGACCCCTGCGTCCCTGCCCGCAACCACGTCCTGGCCGTCGTCACCGAACATCCATGCCCTGCTGCCCGGAATGCCCCATTCATTCAGCATGCTCCTGATTCCCCATCCGCTGGGCTTGCTCCTTTCGTCATTGTACCTGAACGCTCTCAATGAATGGATTTTCTCAAGGAACCCCGCCTTCTCGAGCTCCAGCCTCGCTATGGGCTCAGGGACGTTGGTAAGCACCCCAAGCTTCATACCGTTTCCGGCAAGCTCTCCCAAAAGGCTCTTGGCGTCCGGGTAGGGGAAGACAAGGTCTTTGGAAATGCTCTTCCTCTTCTCCAGATCCTCCCTCTCGAGCGCTCTCCAGAATGATGCGGGGTCCCTGACTCCCCATGACCTGAGAATCCTGACAGATTCCCTGTAGGGAAGCCTGATGGTGTCGTAAAGCCTGTCCCCGCTGAATCCGTTGCAGTCCCTTCCCGTGAATTCACAGAGCAGCCTCCTGAACAACATATGGAATTCCTGTATATAGGAATAGTTCCTTCCCACAGATACCAGGGTCCCGTCAAGGTCGAAAATGACTGCCTCTATCTTTGCCATGATTCATCCCCTCGACGTGATTTCCAGCAGCTCCAGCATGTCGCCGTCCCTGAGCCTCTCGGTGTCAGGGATGAACTCCCCGTTGACCTTGACAAGGACCTCCAGGGGGTTTATGCAGAGCTCTGATATGAGCTCCCCGGCTGTACTGGCCCCTGTCCTTACCCGCCTGGACCAGGGCTTGCTCCTTCCCCTGAGCGATACGCTGACCGAAATCATGCTTTTAAATTGCTCCAACTACTTAAAAACAGTGGACTGCCGGGGTGGCGGAACGGCTAGCTCCTGACAGCCGGTCCTTCGGACCGGGAAACGGTATCTGACCGTGGGAGCCCGGATAACGCGCCAGTCTCGAAGCCCAGCTCTTGTGATACGGCACTCGCCGTGGATGAACGCGAGAGAACTGGTGTCCGAAAGGACTTGCAGGTTCAAGCACGGCTTTTTCAAGAAAAGCCGTGGAGCAAAAGGAGTTGCCCGCTCAAGTGCATGCCGACCCGTCCTATTGAAAGGATTGGACGGGAAACACTTTCGGGGCAACTTCCGGAACGTCCTGTCCCCGGCGTATTTTCTCACGGTTAGCCGGAAGAGTGTTCTAGTTGCTCC
>CAZSLL010000025.1:0-12367 GCA_964607835.1 uncultured archaeon
CGCCTCCCACTCCTCCCACTCCTCCCACGGTTCCCACGCCTCCCACTCCTCCCACGCCTCCCACTCCAGCTTTTAGGAATCAAGTTGCATAATTATGATATGAACCCTCCTCTCATAATTTTTGGAGCCATATTTTCATTGCTCTTTATTTCTTTGGTTATGAACCTGGGCCATATACTGAAGGAAATGTTACGCGCGAGCAGGAAGACCCTGATGGCGCTCCTTTTTATTATTATGGTTGGGCTTTTACTCAGGTTAGAGTCACCTTCCATCATAAAGTACATGGATGGTTACTGGCTTCTGGGGGCATCACACTCGATTTACCAGCAAGGTGAGCCTATGCTCTGCTATTATACTGGATACGAGAGCATTTCGTGCATGGAATACTTTAAAACCATCGGGGTTCCCTTTATCTTCAGTTTCTCATTCTTTGGGCCAGGCGAGTACAAATACATGGTTCCAATAATTTTCGGAGCAGTTAATATCGTCATGATGTTTGTGGTCTCACAACTTTTTTTCAGAAGGAATGACGCTTCGCTGTTTTCCGCTCTTGTCATTTCAATTTTCCCTTCTTTCATAATGCATTCGCATTCTGTCACAACAGATATGGTTGGACTTTTTTTCCTCCTATTGAGTATGCTTTCCCTTTTGCTTTATCAGAGATTGAAGAGACCATCTGCATACGTTTTTCTTGTCCTTTCTCTCGCTGTCTCGCTGCACATGAGGCTTGAGCTTGCTGCTATTTCACTAATGATTTTTCTTTACCTGCTTTACAAATCCCATGGAAATGTTAAATGGAAAAGCCCCTATTTCATATTCCCGATAATTATGTTTCTGACATCATTGGCATTATCAATACCCCAGTACATGAGATACATGGATGTTTTTTCAAAAACGACAATCTTAAGATTGAACATAATTGAAGTCTATCTTACGTATTCACAGAGTTTTGCAGAGCCACTCCTGCTTTATGCTTTGGCTGTTCCTGGTATTTTTTTCTTGGCCAGAAGGAAAACCTTTATGCCAATTTTCTTGGCACTGTTCTTTGGGTCTATAATGGTCTTTTCACTTAGGCATTTGCTTCCCTTTTATCTTTCAATCACTGTGCTAGCAACGGCCGGATTCATTTTTGTAACTGAAAGAGCTCAAAAGCAAAAAAACAGGATATTGGTTTACGCTCTTCTGGTTTTTCTTCCTCTCATATCGTTCTATCCCTTCGTGCCACCATACTATAGCGGGTTTAACCAGAAGGCCCTTCTTAATCCCCTCTCATCCCTGGAAACTGCTGCTTTTGAGAGCATTGGGAATGATGTTCCTCAGAGCTGCTATGTTATGTATATGTACCCGAATTTGTTTATGACACAACCCTTTCCCAATACGATTCTTATTCCAGATGAAAAAGAAGCCCTTGTTATCATCAACAATACCGGGTGTCTAATGCTTTACGACGGGATTGGATGCATGCCAGATGAAGCTAGCAGGTGCATTATCACAGAGGCTGTGATGTGGGAATGCGATGACTCTGTGGTTTATGGGGGCTCTTACAATGAGGAGTGCAGGGAAAACCTGAACAATTATGAGACAGCCGTCTTCAGGGAATATGTTGGTAAAGGGTTCAGCTTCAGGCTATACAATCTGTCGATTAAAACTTAAGTATAAAGCCATAAATGAAACAATGGACATACCCCTCACATTCCTGTGCAACAACAACTGTATATCCTGCATAATAGATTCCAGGCTCTCCTCCATGAGGGGGCAGATGGACTGGAGTGAGATAAAGGGCAGAATCGACAGGCTGCCTGACTCATGTGATACAGTGGGCATAACAGGGGGCGAGCCCACAATATCCGTGCATTTCTTCAGGGCCATGAAGTACCTCAGGGAGAAAAAGCCAGGCCTTATGACTTTCCTGGTATCCAACGGAAGGATGTTCAGCTACAACAAGTTCTGTGACAGGTTCTCTTCAGTGGGCCTGGAAAGGGTCCGGGTTGGGATTGCGCTCTACAGCCATGACCCTCATATTCATGACTCTATAACCATGTCACCAGGCAGCTGTAAACAGACTGTTGAAGGCATAAGAAACCTTTTCAAAATGAGAATTGCTGTGGAGCTCAGGTTAATAGTGAACAGGAAGAATTACCGGCAGCTGGCTGATACTGCAGATTTCATAAAGCAATGTCTCCCTGGCGTGGAGAGGGTGGTATTCATCAACATGAAATACACAGGGAACGCATTCAAGAACAGGGAGGAGCTATTCATAAGGTATTCTGATATAGTTCCCCATGTAATCAGGGCGGCGGAGACGCTGGAAAGCTCGGGTATTGAGACCAGGCTCTTTCATTTCCCATTGTGCACCATACCAGAGAGGCACCATGAGAAGGCAATGGGAATTACCAAACAAAGAGCCGAACTTGCCTATGCAGAGAGATGCGGGGAATGCAGCAAAAAAGAGGAATGTCCCATGATATGGAAGACATACCTGGTACTCGCAGGCGAGAAGGAGTTCAGTCCCCTCTGACAAGCGGTGGTCTGTCACCCATTGGGATAAGCCCCTCCTTTTGCGGCCTCCCTGACAGGCTCTATCTCGCTGTCTCCGAACGCCTCGAGGTAACCCTTCATCACTCCGGGGCAGCATTCCCTGTACATGCATTTTCCGCAGACAGGTACATGGGCATTATCGCCCTTTCTTTTTCTGTCCAGGTTGGTGTCCTTTCCTGGCCAGAACATCTTAGTGTTCATGCTCATCATGCTGGAGCAATTCTCATGCCCCTGCATGAAGCAGAGTGGGTAGTTTAGCACCCATGACTGTATACCCTTGCTTTCCAGCACGTCTATTGCAGAATGAATACTTTCCCTGCACTCTGACATCCTTGGAACAAGCCCCATGTTCTTTCTCATATGCCCGTCTATTGTTGGGAATATGATGCACACCGACCTAACTCCATTGATTGACTCCATGGTCTCGGGCAGGCTACTCACTGACTCCGAAGTAAGCACTGTGTTAATGTCAATTACCAAACCGGCAGATACAAGGTTCTTCAGGCCTGCGCTGGTCTGGACGAAGGATCCCCTGACCCGTGAGAGGGAGTCATGAAGATTCCTATCATGTGTGTGGTATGAGACTATGGCCCCTGTAAGGCCTGCCCTCACAGCCTCTTTGGCAAATCCGCTGTAGGAGAACAGCCTGCCGTTGGTGGTTACCCTTATCTGGGGTATCCCCCTCTCCCTCGCGTGTGACAGCAATCTGAAGAAGTCCTTCCTCATGGTTGGCTCCCCGCCGGTGAGGTTTATCTCAGAGGGATTCTCCCCGCACGCCCGGTCGATGTCCAACATGACCTCTTCAGTGGTCTTGTCGTAAGTCCTCAGCTTGTCGCCCACTGAACAGAACATGCAGTTATTATTGCACGTGAATCCGGTCACTATCTCAATCTTGGATATGCTACCCATGAAAGCCCATTGTAAGGAATCCTTTTAAATCTCTGGGATTTCCCTTATGTTATATCCCAGGGACAGAGGTAAAATGGAAATCAAGACCGCCATCATCACAGGCTATTCATGCAACAACAACTGCAGGTTCTGCTACGACGGGGGCTACAAAAGAACCCTGCCTGACATGAGCACTGAGAACATCAAAAAGGAGCTTGAGGAAGGAAGGAAAAGGGGTTCTGGGTTCGTGGACTTTCTGGGGGGCGAGCCCACCATAAGGAGAGACATACTCGAGCTCGTGAGGCACGCCAAAAAACTGGGTTACAGAACCATCAGCATCACAACAAACGGGAAGATGTTCTACTACAGGGACTTCGCGAAGAGAATGGTCAGGGCAGGGCTGAACTCGGCAGTCTTCTCGATGCATGGCCATAATTCAGAGCTGCACGATTATCTGACAAGGTCCAGGAACTCCTACAGGTATGCTGTCAGGGGCATAAAGAACCTCAGGTCCCTTTCAAAGGGCTTTTACATATGCACTAACACCGTGATAGTCAAGGACAATTTCATGCACCTTCATGATATTGCCGAGAATAATGCCTCTCTCGGAGCCGATGCCATGGAGTTCATATTCATCCACCCCAGGGGCCACGCACTTGAGCATTTCGATGAGATTGTTCCCACCCTTACAGAGATACTCCCATATCTCAAGAAGACCGTTGACACGGGCATGAGGCATAAGATACTCCATACCCATATAAGGTACGTGCCCATGTGCTACATGCTCTTCAACCTCAACAAACTTAGCGAATTCAATTCCCGAAAAAGGATGAGAGAGCAGCATGTGGGACCGGAGTTCATCGACCTGGAGGTCGAGAAAAACAGGGCCAATAACGGGCGGGTAAAGGGTCCTCAATGCAGAGCCTGCAAATACTTTAATATCTGCGAGGGAATATTCAAGGAGTACGCGGACAGGAGGGGCTTCGAGGAGCTTGTTCCGGTTTAGATGAAAGAAAAAGGTTTTGTCGAGAGGAACGAGAAGATGCTGTCAGTCATCCTTCTCATATCAGTCATAGGCGTGTGGGGGCTTGTGCTGCTAATTGAAAGCCCTCCTGATACCTCTTTCCTGTTTCCTGCGCCTGTAGACCAGCCTGTAGACCAGGAACCACCTGAAGGGGACGGGTATGTTGCGGATTATGAACCACCCAGCACCAGCGTGCCACTGGATGGGTGTCACATTGAATACGGCGCATCCAGGTGCATAGACGGGAACCTGGTGACCTCATTCTACAATCCAGGCACAGAATCAATCAGGAGGGTGAGCATGTATTTCTATGAGGGTGAAGATTTGGACATATTCAATTGCAGGGAGCCCCTCGCGCCAGGGAACAAGGGCACACTTACCACAGCGGAATGCGTTTCAGAACCATACATGAGCGACAAGAAGCTCGAGTGGTGCTGCGAGGAGTCCTGCAACACCACCCTCATGGCAAGCCCTTCAGATGACCTGAACATAGTCATGCTCTGATAATCAAGAGAAATCGAACACAGATGCCCAGCATTTTTCTTTGTTCCGGTGCTCATAGAGGAGCCTGTCGCCGCTCCAGACCTTCATTGTCTTTCCCTCTGCCATTATTGCGTCACCCCGCGTTACAGCTTCCCTGAGTCTGCCCAGTCCGGGCATATGCCTTTCATTGTATTCTGGAAAGCACGTCTCGAAGAATATTGCCCTGTTGTAGAATATAGCTCCCTCCCTTGCTGTGCCGTCGAACCAGAACCCCTTTCTGGTGTCCCATGAATTTGAATAATCAAGACCCAGGTCGAAAAACACGAGAAACGGGGACCTGAGGTACATGTCAACCTCAGACCTCATATCAGGAAGTTCCCTTCCCATTGCCCTGTAGAGCCTGCCCGCATTGTTCAGGGTCTCTCTGCAGTCATAGCTGCATGGATAATGGAACGAGAAATAGTGATTAGTAACACCGTTCAGGATGTTGTTAGCCAGGAAGCTCATCCTCCTCTTCGGGGCGAACTTCTCCCCAAGGCTCGAGCCCTTCCGGTCCATATTCCTGGCCAGGAAGCTTGAGCAACATTCGGGATACCCAAGCAGCCTTCCGAATTCCATGATGCTCCTGGACCGCTCCCTGTTGGAGCGGATGTTCCTGAAGCTGTTGTCAGCCTTTTTTGAATCCCGGGCAATATCCTCTGATTTCGATACGTATATGTAATATGAGCTTGCATATACCCGTTCGCTTGTTTCACATGCGAGCCCGGCTTCCCTCAAGAACGCAAGCCCCTTGGGGAGCTCAGATGGGCTGCAGCTGAGCCTGGCCATGGGCTTGATTCCCTCCATAACAGCCAGTATATCGGGAATCGAACCAGAGAAAATCCCGAAATCCCCTGAGATAAAGTTCCTGAGCAAAAAGACACCCGCCAGGCAATTGCACTACAACCCCTTTTACCCTACAGGGTTGCCGTATAGCTATGTGTAGGGTAATTAATAAATAGTATCTATGCATATAATATATAACATGTGGTGCAGTTATACTACATGTAGTGCAATGGGCACTCTCTCTTTCTCTTCAGGACACTTAAGGGCGGCGTTAGGGGGTAGGTTTATTGGCTTACGCTAGGTGGGTCAGGAAGGGCGACAATGTATACGGCCCCTTCTTCTACGAGACCGCTGAGCAGGAGGACGGCTCCCTGGAGCACGTTTACCTGGGAACAGAGCCCCCCAGGGAGGGGCCTGAGCCAGACCCCACAGATGTTCCTGTGGAGGATGAAAGGGGCCCTGCAGAGATTAGCGCTGCCGCCCTGGCCATACTCCTGGTACTCGTGTTCGGTTACCTGAGCTACACCGGCTATCTTACCCTTGGCCCACAGGGCTTCCACCAGGAAGTTAACATCACTCTCACCGATTCAGCAAACATCAGTCTAGAGATGGGGGTTCCGGGCAACCTGAGCTCGTTATCGCTATCAGGAGCGATTGTCGGAAATGGCTCCGTCAGGGTCTGGCTGCTGGGTTCCGGCCAAAAGCTCCTTGTCCTCGACTCCGATACCCTCACTGGCCCTGGTTTTTCACAGGAAAATATCTCCTTCTCTGACGCGCTTTCTCTCACCGGCCTCCTGATCGCAAATTCCTCTTTCCCTGATGGCATGAACAACACCCCCGACGACTCAGCCCCACAGAACCATACAAATACGTCATTTTTTAACGAGACCAATGCGACGGTAACAGTTAACCAAAGCAACAATTCCTCCCTTTCCGCAGCGGACGAGCCCGGACGGAATAATCATACCGAGAACTCCTCTTTGCACGATGGTAGCCTCTCTAACACCAGCCTCGCCATGAACTTAACCAATGCGAGTGAAAGCCCTGGCCAGGGCGCGTTCCGGGCAGAAAACGATTCCAGTTTTCCCCTGAACAGCACCAATGAAACCACAGCCATTACAGAAAACGCTACAGGTCACCTTAACACTACACCCGAGGAGAACCATACCCTCAATGAGACCCCTGTGAACGACACCCTTCAGGCTAACGTTACTCAGGAACAGAACGAATCCTGGTTTCCCACAAACAAGACCCCTTCATGGAATCTGACACCATCAAACATGACACCTGAAAATGATACCGGAATTCCCGCAAACCTGACTCCTCAGTTGAACCTCACACCCGTAAACGAGACCGTTCCCCCACTCGCCAACACCACGATGGTTCCTGTAAGGCGCTTTTCAGGGGCGTGCGCAGAGACCTGCTCACTTGAGCCCATCCCTGCAGAGAAAATCCGCCTCATGGTGGAGATTGGCCCTGGGACACTTCTTCGCTTGGATTCCATATCATACTCCCTCTCCGAGCAGCCCGTGCCCAACCAGACCCATAACCTGGCTCCTGAGGGAGCCATACCAGACCAGTTCATTGTGGCCAACACAACACTCTCGCTCAATGTCAGCGAGTTCATAAAGGACCCTGAGTCAGACAACCTCTCATTCTCTGCAAGGGGCAGGGGCCTCGGACTCGAGCTTAACGGTTCCCTGCTAAGCATCAGCGCCTCCAGCACAGGCACATACAGCGTGCTGGTCATAGCAGAGGACGAACTCAATGCCCTTAAGACTGGCTTCAACGTTACTGTAAAGGAGCCCGTCCCCCAGGCAATAACAGGCCTTGAGAGGCTCTCCCTGATGGGAATCAACATAACCAGGGCAATCGCTACCCCGCGGGGCATGGATGTTTCTCTCAGCCTGGGAGATGCCAGGCTCAGCATGATGGGAGCGAACCTCTCCCAGCTAAATGATATAAGTCTTTCCAGGATAGGCTCTGCCCGAGTCGCCGAGAGGCAGGCCTCCCTGACCACCGACACCATTGCCATGAGCAATCTGTCCATGGACAGCACTGAGATAACCCTGAAGAAAAGAGGGGCTGTTAACGCCATTCTCAGATGCGGTGACTTCAATTTCCTGACAGAATCCTGCTCTTCCTGGGAGCTAACCGATATTCCCTTCCAGGACAACGGGACCCACATAACATTCACCGTTATCTCCTTCTCGGGGTATGCCGGCTCCAACATCACGGTGCTCAACCTCCAGAGCTATCCAAATATAGGCGGAAACTGGACGGTTTTCTTTGAAACAGTGGGAACAGCCAACCTCACAATAACAGGGGTTGACGGCACAACATACATGGAACTAGAGCAGGACAATTCCTCCACAGGCGATGACCTTGAGATAGAGTTCCTCAAATGCGGCAACACCACCTACCTCAACACCAGCGCCATGGAGGGCTCCAACAGCACCTGGCTGGTGCTCACAAACGGCAGCCTTGCGAAACCAGCTGACGCCCGGGGGAAGAGCTGGCATGTGTCCTCGGTCCTTGTGGAGAACTACAGCTGCAATTCCACAGGCACCTTTGAGGTAACCAGGTGGACAGAGGGAAAGCACGCCCAGCTCTTCGAATTCGGCGATGACTACGCCTATGCATACAACGATGACCCCCAGGACTGCGAGGCTCCGGTCGACGGGGCCAGCTCCTGCGACTGCTGCAACTCACAGGACATGGACTACCTCCTCAGGGCCCCCAGCGGCGCGCTCAGCGGCTGGCTGGACATGAGCTATGACTCCCAGACAGGCACCTGCGGCACCACGCCCGAGGTAAAGGAGAACTGGACCGCCACCATAGGCTGGTGCCCTGAAACAGGCTCATATGACCTCTACGCCCGCTCCTCCTCTGCCGGAGGCGACGACAGCTGCTCGACCTATGACTGGGAGAACGCGACATCCTGGCTCACAGACGCCTTCACCCTGAGCGACTGGGACGATGCGGACTACTTCTGCGAGTGCCTTGCTGCGGGAACCCAGGGAACCTGCAACAATGGTGAGACCGGTTGCTGGAGCTCAACCGAGTCAGCCTGCTGCGGGGACGACACCGGGGAGGACTGGTGCGACGGAACCTCATACAGCGCATGCTACAACGAGTACTACAGGACTGACGGCGACTACAGCTCATTTAACTGCGAGTGCGGCGTGGCAGGAACCCAGGGAACGTGCGACACTGAGGGGGAGGCGGGATGCTGGAACGGCTCCCAGTGCTGCGGCGACGACGGGGCAAGCGATGACTTCTGCATCGGAGGTCTCGCATGCTATGACGGGGACTACAGCGCCGACGCAGACAACGAGCAGTACACATGCGAGACCTGCAACGGGAGCGTGTGGCTCTCTGATTCACCAGCCTGCTGCGGGGATGACGGCTATGATGACAGCTTCGAGAACGGCACTGTATCAGGCTCCTCCTGCTGCCTCCAGGGCTCTGAACTCACCAACGGGACCACTTCCGGGCAATTTGTTTGCGTTGACGGCCAGCTGCACACGTGCAAGAACGCCTCTGAATTCGCTTTCGACACTGACTACGCGGAGTGCGACAGGTTCTATGACTGGTACTGCGGAACAGACAGCGACTGGACAGATGACAAGGAAGCATCGGGCTGCACCTTCCAGGTCGATGACGACAACCCCGGAACTGATGACATAAGGGATGATACGTGGGACTACTACGGCTCAGGTAATGTCGTTTGCGATGACGGCGTGAAGGGAGATTACGGAGACCTTTGCAAGAGCACGGCATGGGATGGCGACCGCGGCGTGTGCGGCGTTAGCGGCTCCACAGAGACCTGTGTTGACCTCAACTATGACTTCATACTCGATGACGAATCCACTGGCACCAGCGACCTCTGGGACTCCGGCTCGAAATCCTACTCAACAGACCCCGCAGGCGACCAGGACGGAAGGTACTGCACGGGCTACATGGTCCTGGGCATAGACACCCCCACCTTCTGCGCTGACCAGAACGCGACAGGCGGCTGGAACGAGACCACAGCACATGACGAGTGCTCTGACTCCCAGGATGACGACTCTGATTCATGGATAGATGAGATGTTCAGGTGGGACGAGTCAGAGGATGACTGCGTTGAGTGCGACCCGGTGAGCCACCAGCAGGCCACCTCGGGCTTCACATCAGGCCTGGGCGGAAAGGTTGACCTCAAGTGCGAGTCAGCATGCGGGGCCTCCTCTGAGTGCGACGAGTACGAGAACCTGACCTGCCCTGTGGACGGGTACATATGCAACGAGACCTGCATATACGTGGACAGGGACGTTCAGGAGTCTTACTGCACTGACTCATCTGGCTGCAATGCCTTCAACTGGATGACCGGGGCATCACTCTGCTGCGGGGATGACGGCCTGGGAGCCACAGACACATTCGAGAACGCGAGCTCCAACCTGAACTGCACTTACTGCTCTGACGGGATAGTGCTTTACAACCTCACCCCGAATACGCCCACTGACGCCGCCATAAGCCGCCCCAACTACATAGCCCCCTTTGACTACGTTACCGCCAACGCCACAGTGAGCGACCCTGAGTCAGACACCGTGCGCGTGCTGGTGTACAACAACAGCGTTAGGAACAGGCTGCTCTGCACAGGCGACCCGGTGGCCTCCGGCTCCACCTCGACCTGCACCTTCCGCGGCAATGACATAGGCTGTGAAGAGGAGGGCTATTGCTCAGGGCTCTCCTTCTGGACAACCGAGTCAGACTCTGACTTCTGCGGGCAGAACAAGAACAGCACTGACAACGACACTGTTGCACAGTTCTTCTACGGAGGGACTGACTGCACGGCTGAAGTGGGCGGCGATGGCCAGTGCGACTTCTGCGACATATCCAGCATGAACCTTACCCTTTTCTGGCCCAACGGAACCGTGCTGTTCGAGAAGCAGGCCATGAACTATGACTCCCAGACAGGCGGCTGCACCGGGCCGGGAGACCCCAGGTACGAGAACTGGAGCTACCACCCCGGATACCAGTACTGTGACGTGGAGGGAACCTACAACGCCAGCGTTACCGGATACGCAGAGGGGGACACCTGGCTGTGGGAGCGCTCCAATAACTATACCCTCTACACGGTTGACTGGGAGAACGACCCCTACTGGTGCTCGTGCAAGACAGACGGAATCAACAACTGGGACGTTGGTTTCTCCACTGGAACCACAGGAAGCTGCTGCGGGGACGACGCTGGGGAATACACTGTTACCAGGTTGTGCTCAGGCAGTGCCTGCACCACATCCTCCAATGACATCCAGTGCTGCAACACCAGCACAATGTGTGTGTACAGCGACGTGTGCTATGAAAGCGGCCATTCAGGCGACCCTGACTCTGACGGGGAGCAGGAGACATGCCTTTCGGGCACATGGTACGATGCACTCAATGTGACCCTGCACGATCCCGTGAATCACGACCACAACATATCCATGACTTCAAGCATGCTTTTCAACTGCTCTGCCTCTTCTGGCCTGTATGACCTGGACAACATAACCCTGTGGTCCAACCACTCTGGCTCCTGGCAGGCCTCTGCTACCAGGGACCTTTCAGGTTCCTGGGCATACGGCAACTGGACAGACACAGTGAACACTGCAAGCGACTACCTGTTCGACCAGGGCTACATATGGAACTGCTATGCCTGCGACGTCCAGGGCAACTGCGAGTGGGCAGGCAGCAACTTCACATTCACGCCCTGGGACAGGGGCACGCACGACAACACCAACGCCAGCGGTGTTAACCTGGTCCTTGACCCGGGTGAGGAGCTTCCCGGCAGCCAGGAATCAGGCGACTGGCTGGACATGACAGGGAACAAGCTCCTCCTTCACATGGACAACGGGCCTGAAGGCATAACTGACTCCATGGACCGCAACCAGGAAACCAGCTGGGACACCCAGGACTCCGCTTATCCCTCTGTGCTCAAGGTTGGCGACACCTACCACATGTGGTACGCAGGCCAGGCAGGCGGGATATGGCGAATACTCTACACTAATTCCACAAACGGAACCACCTGGAACACCCCCGTGCAGGCACTGGATTACAACCAGCACGGAGCATGGGATACGCAGGATGTATATTCCCCGTCAGTTATTAGGGACGGTGGAAAGTACAGGATGTGGTACTCAGGATATGGCATAGGCAACAAGTGGAGGATACTGTATTCAGACTCTGATGACGGCATTACATGGAGCTCGCCTGCCGCTGTCATTGACGTGAACAAGGAGGGAACCTGGGACACAGACCACGTAAACTACCCCTCTGTGGTCCTGGTGGACGGAACCTACCACATGTGGTATTCTGCTTCAGACGGCTCCAACTACAGAATTCTCTACACCAACTCCACCAACGGCATAGACTGGAACACGCCCGTGCAGGCACTGGATTACAACCAGGAGGGCAGCTGGGACACCAGCGAAATCTTCGGACCCTCTGTTATAGAGGAGGACGGAACCTATCACATGTGGCTAACCGGAGACGCATCCAACGTGTGGAGGATAATCTACACGACCTCCACTGACGGGATAAACTGGAATGCCCCGGTGCAGGCACTTGACAGGAACCTGGACTCAGGAAACTGGG
>CAZSLL010000026.1:0-9462 GCA_964607835.1 uncultured archaeon
ACCGTTATGTAAGCATGAAAACATGCTTAATTGTTTGGATGTTTTCTACAGGGCCATAAGCAAAAGAATCAGGGAAGCAAGGTTTCATACCCTGAATACCTGGTCCCCTTCCCTGGCCCTCTCCTTCACCTTTATGCCCACAGCATCGCCTGCCTTGGCCTCCTTAACGGGCTCGTTGTGCACCTGCATGGAGTCCAGGTCCTGCTCGAAGTTCGTGGATGAGCCCTCGAAAGAGAGCCTTTCACCAACCTTTACAGGGGCCGATAGCTCGACCAGGGCGACGCTTATGTTTGTGAAGAAGTGGGTCACCTCTCCCACAAGCTGCTTTTCCTTGTCCATCATGGTATCCCATTAGGTTTCGGGAATAATCTATAAAAAACTCTCAACTAATCATGATTATGGGAGTGAGCCTTGGAGAGCTCGTGAATCCAAGCGAGCTGGATTTCTCGGAAATGAGGGGAAGGCGCATAGCCATAGATTCATACAACACAATCTACCAGTTCCTTTCCAGCATAAGGGACAGGATGACAGGGGAGCCGCTGAGGGACTCGAAGGGAAGGGTGACCTCGCATCTTTCAGGGCTGTTCTACCGGACCTCAAGGCTAATCGAGGCAGGCATAGAGCCTGTCTTCGTTTTCGACGGCAAGCCCCCTGCCTTCAAGGAGGAGACCGTGGCAGCGAGACAGGAGGTCAGGGACAACGCTGAGGTGAAGTGGAAGCAGGCAGTTCAGGAGGGTGACGCCGAGGCCGTGAGGCGATATTCCCAGCAGGCCTCCAGGCTCACCAAGGACATGATAGAGGACTCCAAGAGGCTCCTGGGCCTCATGGGGGTTTCCTGGATGCAGGCCCCCTCAGAGGGGGAGGCCCAGGCTACCCAGCTCCTGAAGCAGGGAAAGGTCTGGGCTGTGGGCAGCCAGGACTGGGATTCCCTGCTCTTCGGGGCTGAAAGGCTGGTCAAGAACCTTGGCATATCAGGCAGGAGAAAGGTGCCAAAAAGGGAGGCCTACGTCACGGTTAAGCCCGAGCTCATAGAGCTGAAGGAGGTCCTGGCCTCGCTCGGTGTGAGCAGGGAGCAGCTCATTCTGCTTGGCATTCTGGTGGGCACTGACTACAATGCGGGCGGGATAAAGGGGATTGGGCCCAAGAAGGCCCTACAACTCGTGAAGGAGCACAAGACCCTTGACGCGGCCATGAAGCAGGTCCCTTGGGAGTTCAAAACTTCCCCGGAAGAGATATTCGATTTCTTCATGAACCCCCCTGTGGAGGACAGGGAGATAGAAAGGCAGGAGCTCGACCCGCAGGGCCTGAGAAGCCTGCTGGTGGATGAGCATGGGTTCTCAGAGGACAGGGTCTCGGGAACCCTGAAGAAGCTTGAAGAGGGAAAGGAGAAAGGGAAACAGTCCAGCCTGGGCAGCTTCCTTGGCGGCTGAGAACAGTATGGGGTTTAATTGCTTTCCATCTGAATAAGGGAATCACTCTCATCAAATAAACAGCATTTGCCATTCAAAGGAGCCGTTCAGGTATTCGGTTCCTTGCCAGCGAATCAGGGTTGCAGGCCTTTTCCCAGTCATTTCTATGCCCCGGAAGGGGAGAAAGGGGGAGCCGTGGGAACAAAGACGAGGGTCAGGTGCCCGAGATGCGGACATGGGTTCTACACACCGTTCGGGAAGGAGAACAATAAGAACGGGGGAAAGAGAGTCAGGTGCCCGGGGTGTAAGAAAAAGGTCAAGGTCACCAGGTAGGGAGGAAGTACCAATTCTTTCCGGGAATCTCTACGGGGATTCCCATTTTGTGTTGTCAAATAAGGGGGATAGTCAGGCCCTTATCCCGAAGCCCTGTTCCCCTTTGGGCTCCTCCCAGTCCACTTCCACGTTGTCAACACGTGAGGATGGGCTTCCCTTTCTCACAGCCTCTATGGCCTTATCCACCGCCTCAGACAGCCCCTCGAACACGGCCTCCACCCTTCCGTCTGGGAGGTTCCTCACCCAGCCGCTCACCCCCAGGGGCCTGGCCCTGTGGCTGGTATAGTCCCTGAAGAAAACCCCCCGAACCCTTCCTGACACAAAAACATGGGCCCTTACATCCATGGCTGTCACGGTTGATAATTGGCCCCATCCGGGGATAAAATTAACGGGTCTATTCCTTCTTTTCCTTTGGCTTTACCCTTGGTATGGCCATGGGCGAGGGAAGCTGGAGGTCGTCTGCCATGTTCGCTACCTTGAGAAGGCATGACCTGAACAGGTGGTTGAGTATCTCCACCCTCACCGCGTCAGGGAGTTCGCTCTTGTCCTTCCATGACTTGAGCAGCTCCTCGGTGTTGTCCGCGACGAAATAGACCTCGCCTGACATCTTTATGGTGCCCAGGTTGGGCGTGTAGTCAGTGACGAAATCAAAGTCAACCGAAAGCGCCTTCTTTCCGAACATTGGCATGCTGGTCTCATTCACGTCGGTTATCTTAGGGACTGAGTTGACCTTTATCTGAGAAGTCGCCTTCTCGTCCCCCCTCTTGGCCTTCAGGGTCTTTAGCTTGATTCCCAATACCGGCATGCGTTTCACCTTTCCTTACTAGTGGTCGCTAACCTATAAAAATGTATGCCTGTATATATAAAAAGGCGAGCGTTGGGGCTGGTGGAGAAAGATGAGATTCCTGGTACCGCTTATTAACGGTTTTGAGGAGATAGAGGCCGTCTCTGTGATAGACGTGCTCAGGAGGGCGGGCCTTGAGGTCGTTACAGCCGGCATGCCCGGGAGCTGGGTAACCGGCGACAACGGAATAAAGCTCATGGCTGACTGCATGCTCAAGGACGTGGACCCCTCGGGGTTCGACGGGCTCGTGCTTCCCGGCGGCAGCGGGGCCAAGCTCTTCCACAAGTCAGACAATATAATGTCCATGATAAGGGACTTCAACGAGAAGGAAAAGCTCATATGCGCCATATGCTATTCCCCGGTCATTCTATCTGAATGCGGGGTCCTGAAGGACAGGAGGGCCACGGTCTACCCGGGCCAGGAGAGGCACCTTCCGAAGCCGCGCTCCGATAGGGTGGTGGAGGATGGCCATGTCATAACCTCCCAGGGCCCCGGGACAGCGGTTGAGTTCGGCCTGAGGATAGTGGAGAAGGCGCTGGGCAGGCCCAAGGCAGAGAGTCTCAGGAAGGGGCTTGTGTGCAGGTGAGCGCCTGTTTTTGAATTAGGGGATTAAGGTGATGGGAATGATGAGCGATGTTGAGAGAAGGATACTGGAGCTGGCCTCCAAAAACCTCCTGGTGACCAAGGAGGAGATTGCCAGGGGTCTGGAGAGGAGCGACTACAACGGCAGCAGCACGAGCGTGGCCAGACTTCAGGAGATGGGATTCCTTGAGAAGGTGGAGTCCCTGGGCACGGCATTCGTGATTACCCAGAAGGGCATCAGGGCCACCAAGGGCCAAATCTGAGCCCTTTTTATTTGTTTCTGACACCCCTCAAGCAGAGGGATATGAATGGCATTCTCAGGCTTCCAGTACGGGCCCTCGGAAATCCGCATAATTAGGGACGAGAGCGGCAGGTTCACCCATGCAGAGGGCGAGGAAGGATACATATCCATATGCGGGGGCATCAACGCTGCCCTTGGGATACGCCGTTGCCGTACCTTTGATGAGATGAGCTCCCTTGTCACTGACTTATACGGAGGCAAACTCCCCAAAGGTGTCCAGTTCCGGTACGATGCCCCCGTCATCAGGGACCTCAACCCCCACTGCTGATGCTTGATTTATAAGCCCTTTGTACAAAACCTATCTTGGACAGCCCCGTAGTCTAGCGGCCAAAAGCGTTTCTTTACAGGAGCTTCCGCTTCCTCAAGAAACCCTTGGGAAAGAAACCTGAAATAAAGATGGCTGGCTATGGATACTGGTCTTTGGTGCTCCAAAGATGCGAGGCGGCCCTGCCGCCCATGAGCGAGGAAAACCAGTGACCCCGGTTCGAAAGAAGCCTTTTTCAAGAAAAGGCTTCAGCCAAAAGGAGCTTCGCTTCACTGCGTTCCGCTCGCTTCCAGAATCTCCTGGCTATTCCGGGCGGGGCTATCCAAATCTCCCCGTAATTCTGGGAAACTTTTTATATGGGCCCGACCCTAAGCAATAAACCGATTGTGCTGTTCTTTTTTCAGGGATTCAGGTGATTTGTATGCAGCTCACAGAGAAGGTGCTGGAGATGCTTCTCAAGGAAGCGAAGGCTGCCCATGCCAAGCATGAGCAGGAAACGGGGCAGAAGGACGAGAACTGGGCCTCCTGGTATTCGGAATACATAATAAATAGGCTCAACGAGATGCAGAAGAAGTCCTGAGGAAGAATATTAATCAAAGGCCCACAATATCTAACATGGATATCAGGGAGAGGTTCCGGAGGGACGTGCTTTCCTCTCTTTCGGGGAAGGTCCCGAAGAAGCTTGCGGAGGAGGCGCTTGAGAAGCCCCCTGCCAACATAGGCTCTGACCTCGCCCTTCCGTGCTTTCTCCTGGCCAGGAAGGAGAAGAGAAACCCTGCAGAGATTGCAAAGGAGCTCAGCTCGAAACTCAAGCCAAAGGGCCTGATTTCTGAAATCAATTTCTACGGCCCTTATGTCAACTTCTACCTTGACTGGAAGAAGGCGGGCCTCCTTCTGGTGAGGCAGGTGCTCAGGGAGAAGGAGGGGTTCGGCATGAGCAATGCCCGAAAGAAGGAGAGGGTGATGGTGGAGTATTCCGCCCCGAACACCAACAAACCCCTTCACCTTGGCCACCTCAGGAACCAGGCCATAGGGATGTCGGTTTCCAGGATTCTTGAGGCCACCGGGCACAAGGTAATCAGGGCCAACCTCTACAATGACCGGGGAGCCCACATATGCAAGTCCATGCTCGCCTACCGGAAATGGGGGAAGGGAAAGAAGCCCAACACCAAGCCTGACCATTTCGTGGGAAAGTTCTACGTCATGTTCGAGAAGAAAAAGAATGAGAAGCTCGAGAAGGAGGCCAGGGAAATGCTCAATGCCTGGGAGAAGGGCGACAGAGAGGTCAGGGCCCTGTGGAAGAGAATGAGCTCCTGGTCAGAGAAGGGGTTCGAGCAGACCTACAAGAGGTTCGGCTCGGAATTCGATGTTGTGTTCAGGGAGTCTGAATTCTGGGACAAGGCAGGGCCGGTCATTGAGAAGGGGAAGAAAAGGGGCATTATCAAAAAGGAGAAGGATGGCGCCCTTTTGGTTGACCTCGAGAAGCACGGCCTTGGAAAGAAGGTCATAATACGGTCTGACGGCACTCACATATACGTCACCAATGACCTTGCCCTGACGCCCCACAAGTTCAGGAAGCACAGGCTTGACAGGTCCCTCTGGGTGGTGGGCTCTGAGCAGGGCATGTACCTCAGGCAGCTCTTCAAAATATTCGAGCTCCTTGGCTACAGGTGGGCGGACAGGTGCAGGCATCTGAGCTTCGGGCTGGTGTTCCTTCCCGAGGGAAAGATGAAATCCAGGGAAGGCAAGGTGGTGGATGCTGATGACATCATTGAGGAAGTAAGGAAGCTCGCTGAGAAGGAGATAATGGAAAGGGAGAAGGGCCTTGGGAAGAAGGAGCTTGAAAAGCGCTCCCTCCAGATAGGCCTTGCCGCTCTCAAGTACTTCCTGCTCAGAATCGACCTTCCCAAGGACATACACTTCAGCCCAGAGGAGAGCATATCCTTTGACGGGGACACTGGCCCATACCTCCAGTACAGCCATGCAAGGGCAATGTCCATCATGGAGAAAGCCGGGAGGAGGAAGGTTCCCAGGGAATACTCATACGAGAGCCCAAGGGAGATTCGCCTGCTCAAGCAGATGTCAGAGCTTCCCGATGCTGTCAGGGGCGCCGCGAGGGACATGAAACCCCATTACATAGCCAATTACTGCCTCGAGCTGGCCACCAGGTTCAGCGAGTTCTACCAGGAGGTTCCTGTAATCAAGGCAAGCGGTGAGGTCAGGAATGCCAGGCTCGCCCTGGTGGATGCATTCGCCCAAACCATGAGGAATGCTTTGGCTCTCCTGGATATTGAGGCTCCTGAAAGGATGTAGGGTACTCGCTTTTCTTCTTTTATCCCTCTTATTTGACAGGACAAGGGGAAAAAGGGGGACCGGAGTCCCCCTTGGGGTGTGGCAAGCGCGCGCTGGTCACACAAACATGAACCGGATTTAGACCTTCTTGAGCATGACCGCTGTGACGAAGGGCTTGCCTAGGTTGTAGGAATCGCCCCAGGAGATGCCAGGGCCGTTGATTGAGAGAGAGGAAGCGGTGTTGTCCACGCCGGCCGTTGCCAGCCAGCCCAGGACTCCGCCGAGGCTCATGCCGAAGCTCCACCCGCGGGCATGCTTCTCAAATCCCTCCACCGTGACCTGGATGGCGTCGCATCCGTTGATTCCTGCCTCGTAAGCCGCGGCGGCAACCGTGTGCACCGATACGGTGTCAGAGTCGTCGGCCTTTGCGGTCACGAAACCCCCTGCGTCATACCCGGGGTAGACGCTGGGCTCATCCTTGCCGGTGTCCTCGTTCTTGACCGGTGCGGTGATGAGAACGGTCACTTCCTTGACGGCCTTGCCGCCGTCCTTGAGGGGGTTGGCGATGACGTCCACGTCCCCGCCCCGCATCATGTTCTTGAGCTCAGCCAGGGTGAAGGTCTTCTTGTAGAGCGTGATGAGCCTGGCGGGCTGGTAGTTGGGGTAGCCTGTTCCGTTGGCCGGCGCGTTGATGAGCCAGGGGTTGGTGGGCTGCACGGTCTCCGGGAGAACGGGAATGGGTGACCCGTAGCTGGTGACCTGCAGGGTCGGGCTCTGGTTCGCGGTCACGGTCGAGGACTGCTGGGACCATGCCGAGGCGTTCTCGGCGGACACGTTTACGTTGGCGCCTGCGTTTGCGGCGGCTGCCGAGTCTGAGCTGGAGGCGCCGGGAGAGTTGATGACCGGTCCGGCGTTCGCGAAGCCCGCGATGCCGAAGATTAGTCCTACGCAGAGAAGCGTTGTCAGTGCCTTTTTCATAACTCTTTCCTCCTTTTCGTTCTTTGGGGTCACATTTGAAATCAGAAGTTTTTGGGATGGGGCCCTGCCCCTGAGAGCAGGGCCCCGGTTTCAGGGTGGCGGCTTGAGGGCCGCCGGGTTCAGGGTTGATCAGAACGCGCCGGAAGAGGCGCCCGAGAACTGGGAGGACTGGACCTGGATGCTGTTGGCACCCTGGTTCACGGTTACCTGGTTGTTGGTCCAGGCCTGTCCGCCCCCGAAGTTCTGGCCGGAGTAGCTGAAGCCCGCTCCGCCCTCGGCTATTCCGCCGCCCGTGGACCCGTAGTTCACGGCACCGCCGCCCACTTCTCCGGAGCCGCTCACTTGGCTGTAGTCGCCGCCGGCCATTGAGTTGTTCCAGGTGTAGGCGCCTGCGTAGACCGTATTGGTGTCGGCCCACTGCCATGCCAGGGTCCCGCCTTCGGTGTAGGCTCCGATGGCTTCATACTCGTAGCCGAAGAACTCGATCCCGAAACCGGCCGCCTCGGCCTGAGACTGGTTGGTCCCCCATGCATAGGTCCAGGGCGAGGACACCTCGGCGTAGTTGAACTGCCCGACGCCGCCTTCCATTCCGACCGCTGCCAGCCATCCGATTCCGTAGCCTTCGATGAACAGGCCGGCCTCAGCGTAGGAACCTGCAATCCAGCCGGCGTCGAAAGCGTTGGCGTTGGCGAAGCCAGTGGCCACGATGCCGCCCTCGGCATAGTTGGGTCCCCAAGCGCCGTATCCGCCTTCACCCTCAAATCCCGCCATGGCTCCGGCATCACCGCTCCAGGCGAAGTCCGCGGCCGAGCCCCCGATGTTGACGTGACCATAGGCCCAGTCGGCGGAGGCGGTCGGTGCGAAAGCGAAGAGCATGCCAATGGAACAGATGATTGCAACAATGAGTCTCTTCATGGTGTCTTTCCTCCTTTTGTCTCTGTTGAAAGAAGTTTGCAGAATAATACCAATACCACTCCACTTAAGTGGACCTCACCGCACCTCAGAACAAAGAAGACCACCGGAATCCAGATGAAAACAGGGAGAGAAAAAGCTGCACCTGCCGGAATGGACGAATGCCTCCTCCGTGCCTTTCGGCGTCTGGGTCACCTCCTTCCCTGCATTGTTTGGAAGGAAGGCAATCCTCCTCCAGAGGTTCCCTGAATCCAATGGGAACTTCCTGACCCGGAACGTTTTGTTCAGGGTTTTTGATGTCTTTTTCTTCTTTGATGGGTGAGCGTGATGTGATACCCGGTGAAACCGGAGTTTTCCGGATTATGTTACTACACTGTGGTGGACAACTCTTATAAACACTTCCTATTCTGTGAGCTAACCTTTATAAATGTTCTTTTTTCATCCAACGCTTTTAAGAAGACCCTTATCTGCATTACAAACGATGTTTATTTGTAGTGTTAATTAATGAAGGCTCGGTAAGTTGACTAATATATAAGAAAGCAATAGTATATTATGGCAAACGAGAAGTGCCCCTACTGCAGGAGCCAGAACACAGTTTGGCGTGGGTTCCGGTATAACGAGAAGGGAAAGAAGCACCTCAGGCTCTGCAAGGCCTGCGGCAGGAAGTTCACCCCCCACGACAGGTACTTCAGGATGAGGTTCTCTCCAGAAGAGATAAGAGAGGCCGTAAGGTTATACAAGGTGAGGGGATTCTCCTCCTCAGAGGCCCAGAAGCACCTCAGGAGGAAGGGGATCAGGGTTTCCAGATGGACAATCATCCTCTGGTCAAAGAAGTACAAGGACATGGAATGATTATTTTTTCTGCACGCTGCTACGAGTTTTTCTCTCTGAAACCCTTTAAGTTGACAGGTTAAAGCGCGGTGGGCCCTCTCCCGAGAAGCCCACCGGAAATCCGCCGCTAATTTACCCGGACGCCCTGCCTTATGACGAGGTCCCTTACCTTGTCCTGGGAAGTGTTGTAATCATACCGGCGCTCATGAAGCCTCTCCATCTCTGCCCTCTTCTCGATGGCCTGGGCGAGCCTGGGAGGCACAACGGTGCTGACCTGGGTGCCGTTGACCACGATCTCACTGATGCACGGCTCAAGGTCAGTTTCCTGGGCAGCAGCGGGAAAAGAGAATCCCACCAGGATGAACAGTAAAGCCAGCGCTAAAGCGGTTTTCTTCATTCCGTTTCTCCTTTCTTTTTGTGTTTACGGATAACCACTATCAAAGAAGCCTCCCCGAAAAAGGGAAGACATTGCAAGCAAATATTAATCAGGCCTTTCTCATACATGTCTCTGCGAAAGGCCTTGTTTGCAGAGGCATTGGCGACCAGTGGACCCCAAAGTTCGATAGGGAATGATTCCATCCCATGGGCGGAATCGAAAATTTATTGGTAAATTAAGAGAGCATGAGTTGAGTATACTTTGTGCAATGCATTAAATCCTTTTGTCTGGATTATATCTCCATTATTTGACAAGGCAATGAGAGAGGAGCTCCCGGGA
>CAZSLL010000027.1:0-7077 GCA_964607835.1 uncultured archaeon
CTCTGTGCGGGAGGACCCTGTGGTGGAGTACTTGTCCGGTGACTCAGCCAGTATGCTCAGGTAGACGTTCCCCGCCGGGTAGGCCCCCTGGTTCTTGAGTATTGAGGTCACCACGAAGGGCTGCTCCGGATAGATGCCCGTGATGCTGAGCTCCTCCATCTCCAGGCCAAAGGCCCCTGTCTGGCCCGTGGGGTTGGAGGCGTAGGTGCCGTTCATGAGCTGGGTGGCGTAGCCCACGGGGTTGGTGAGCAGGAGGAAGCCCTGGCTGAAGGTCCCCCCGATATCTCCCATGAGGTTGGACATGGGCTCTGTGAATGAGGTGAACGTGTTGTGCACGCTCGGCCACCACTGCCCAAGGAGGCCAGAGCCCACCTGCTGGGAGCCCGGCCCTATTCCGTATATTATGGTGGCCGCGCCGAGCATTATCCCGCCCGTGATGGGCCTCTCTTTGGCAGGGGAGAAGAACCCCGCTATCCCGCACACAATCCAGAAGTACAGGAAGGTGTACTGCAGGGCCCCGGTGAGCTGCCACCCTGCCGCAGGGGTTATGCCGATGAAGCCGAACGCTCCTGAGGCTATGCCCACTATCACCATGATTATGGCGAAGATGAACTTCTCTGCCATCTCGTAGTATGCGGTGGCTCCCGATAACCCTCTGGAGAGCACCTCGCCAATGTTCTTGTTGGACTCGTCAGGGAGCGGCGGTACCGCGAAGAAGGCGAAGGCTATGCCCGCCAGCACCAGGGAATCGAATATGTCGTTGAATATCCAGGGGATGAGGATGATACCAAGGAAGAACCTCATGAGGGACTCTATGAACTCAGAAGAGTCGGAATACTCCACCTTGAGCAGGAAATAGCCGATGACTGCGGTGGCTATGTAGAAGAGGTGGAAAACATCACCAAGGTTGTTGAACCCGAAGGCGAAGAATGCTATTGCCGTGACCTTTCCCAGGCTCTTCAGAAAGCCCGCGGTGTTCTGCTTGCTCCTGGTCTCGGGATGGAAAAGCAGTATGGAGCTCAGCCCAATCTTCTGGCCGGGCTTCTGGTCAATGTTCCTGGTGTCAGGGGCGACCAGATAAACGCCCACGCCCATGAAACCAACGAGGAAGAACCAGCTCCCTGTGGTTGCGGTCACTGCCACGCCAACCACGATGGCGGCCAGGAGGTAGGCCACCTTTCTCATCTGCCCCATGTAGTGGTGGGAGCTCATCCTCTTGCTCCGCCAGGACCACTTCCCCCGCTTGGGCATCTTCTGGTTCACGTAATCCTTGAGTGCCTTGGTGTTGTCCCTGAACTGCTTGGCGTCTATATCCCCCTTCTCGTAGGCAGTGCGGAGGTTCTCCATCTCCTGGTTGTAAAATGCAATCCAGGCGTCGCGCTGGTGGGCCCAGTGCATGGATTCAAAGCCCTTCTCTACTGACACATCATCCGCATTATCCCTGGAGAAAACCTTTCCTCCGTGACCAAGCACACTGAAGCCCTTTCCTGACTTCAGCTTCTTCTGGTATTCTTCATGTTCCTTTCTCTCCTTATCGGACCGTACTTTCTCCCTCTTTTGCCTGATTTCCTCCATACTCTCGTCATGCCTGTCTTCCTTCTTCTTCTTGTTCTCTCTCTGCTCCCTTCTCTTCCCTGTCCAGTACTTCTTGTGACGGAGCTCCGATACGTCATCGCCATACTCATTCTCAAGCCTGGATATGCCCTGCCAGTAGTCTTCGTTGCTTATCTTCCTCTCAGCAAACTTTTTCTTGAGGTGAGCAAGATTCTTGTAATATTCCTTCTCTCTGTCTGTCAGTGAGCCAATATTGGGGTCAATCTCGGACAAGCTATTGTCCACAACGGTCTCAACAAGGTTACGCACCCTATCATGGGGAGTCTTCTCCAGCTCGACGAAAAGCTCGGCGCATATCTCCTTGATTATCATTTCCTTGGGAAATCCTCGCCTGAAAAGCTCGATGGTCTGGCCCTTTATCCTGTCCTTCAGAACCTTGCCTTTAACCAAGACGTGCCACCCATTAATTAATTAACAGAGACCGTATTTATCTTTGCCTGAGAAGCTAGCGCTCCAGCTCCACCCTGAGCTCGGGGATGTTGAAGTGGCCTGTGCCGGAGATGGTCACGATGTTCTCGCCCATTCTAACGGATTCCGAGGTGAAGGTGGCGCTGTTCCATCCCACCCTCGGCGGGGATGTGGGAATGGGGTCGCCGTTCATGGCAATTTCAACGCCGCCCTGTTTAGGGATGCTCTCTATCAGGTACTCCACCCTGCCCTGGAATATGCTGTTTACCAGGAAGCCGTAGTGCTCGTCCGTGAGGTTGAAGCGCCGGGAGGCCACTGCCTGGTCGCCCCTGGTGTAAATCCTGAAGACAGAATCCCTTATGGTGTAGACCCCTGTCTGGTCTATGAAGGTGAGGAGGTTCTGGCCAGCCCTGATGGGGGCATCGAGCACGTCGAACTCCAGATCGAGCATGCCTGTTGGCGAATCCCTGTAGACCTGGACACCGTTAATCTTGATTTCCAGGGCCCCGGTGCCTGATGCGTAGCCAGTGAGCTGAACCCTGTCAAACCCGTCCATCTCGCTGGGCAGGAGCTCGAAGGGTATGGTCCTGTGAGGGCCGTAGCTTAGCTCCACGTTGAAGTTCTTGAGAATATACACGCTTGAGGCCCAGAACATGAGGCCAGGGCCAGTGGTGTAGGCCCTGAGGGTGTTGGAGGCCTTCACGTGCTCCGCGGGAATCACGAGCTCATGGCTCCCCCTCGAGAGCCTGTCTGAGAGCACCTCCCTGCCGTTCCACTCGATTACGAGGTCCCCGTAGCTGTTGGTGTCGTAGACGTTGAAGTTTATGGCAACCCTCCTCTGGGTCTCCATGTGGTATTCAGGGACGCTTATCCCGAACTCCTCGGTGTTCCCGCCAAGGAGGCCCCTTGATAACTCGAGCTGGGGAAAGGCCCTGAGCAGCTCTGCCTGCTCCTCGCCCACGTTGAAGGTTCTGAGGTCCACTGACCTGGCCACGAAGTCCTCCACGTAGCCAACCTCTCCGGGGGCAAATGTTGTCAAAGAGATGTTGGTCAGGGGGCCTGTGTAGGGAACGAAGTAGCTGAATGCGCCAACCGCGATGATGAGAATGAGCGCGATAGCGAGAACCCACATGAAATCGTCGACTTCGCCGCGCCTCTTCCCCATACGCCTCGCCTGAAGAACGCCCGCCACACAGGCGGCTTTCCAATATATAATTCGCGCCGATAATATAAAAAGCCGTATTAGGTGGTTGTTTTCATGCAAATCCAGAAGAGGGACCTCAGAAACGGGATAGTGAGGGTAAAGACCGAGACCATGGACGACCTCTGGCACCTGGACAAGGTGCTCGGGGAGGGGGACGGCATCACCGCCAGGACCATGAGGAAGACCACCATAAAGAGGGGGAGCGAGATAAGGGAGGGGGACAGGATTCCCATGGTGCTTACCATAGGGCTGGAGAAAGCAGAGTTCCACCCGGATTCGCATGCTCTGAGGCTCAGGGGCCCGGTCATAGCAGGGCCTGAGGACAGGGTCCGGATTGGCTCCTACCACAGCATATCCATAGGGGTGGGGGACTCCCTGACAATAAGGAAGGAGCAGTGGAAGCAGCACCAGCTCGACAGGCTTGAGAAGGCCAGGCACAAAAAGAGCCTGCTCATGATTTGCGTCCTTGACAGGGACGAGGCGGATTTCGCGGTGCTGAAGGAGTCCGGGCTCGGGCATCTTGCCCACATGGAGCCTGACAAGGCCGAGGACGAGAGCCATGTGGAGAAGTTCAGGAATGACATATTGGGGTATCTGAAGGGAAAGCCCGAGGCAGGGACCATCGTTCTTGCGGGGCCAGGCTTCGAGAGGGAGAACCTGCTGGCGCACATAAAGAAGAGGGACCCCGGGCTGGCCAGGAAATGCGTGCTCGAGCACACCAACGCAACAGGCAGGTCAGGGGTGACCGAGCTCGTCAGGAATGCCGCGAACCGGATTCTCAGGGACACCAGGATAGCCAGGGAAGCGGGCATAGTGGAGAGGTTCCTCGAGGAGGTGCACAAGGAGGGCCTGGCCACGTACGGGAAGAGGGAGGTCTCGGACGCCGTGAAACTCGGCGCTGTTGAGGTCCTGATTATATCTGAGGAAAGGCTCAGGGAGAGCGAGTGGCTCATGGACGCCGCAGAGAAGCAGGCCGGGAGGGTGGCAATAATCTCATCTGACCACGAGGCAGGGGAGCGGTTCCTCTCGCTCGGGGGTTTCGGGGCCATGCTGAGGTACAGGATATAGGGTTTTTGGAAACCGGCGCTTAGGGGCGAAAACAAGAAGACGATAAAATGCATGCATTTGCTGACAAGAAACCTATTAGGAATATGCAGAGATTCCTATGAGAATTCTGACCTTCCGGATATTAAGACGAAAATTTTATTTAGTTGCGGACACAAATATAACTAAGATAAACTAAGGAGGGGCATCAAATGAAACAAACTTTTTCGGCGCTGGTGGTTGTTAGCATGTTTTTATTGTCATTCGGTTTTATCGTTGCTGCACAGAATTCTGATGAAACTGCGATATCCGAACAGACGAAAGAGCAGTCAAAGATAATGGTCACATCACACGGTGCAAAGGTCAGGCTTATGCAGCTCCAGTATTCACTGCAAAAGCAAATCAATATAGGAGAGAGGGTTGTTCAGAAAGTATCCGAGATAAACGAGTCTTTCGACGTCACGGAACTCGAGACCATACTAGAAGAGCTGAAGGAAGTGAGCAAGCAAGCGGGCTCTGTGGATTCTGGAAAAGCAACAAACGAGGTTGTCCAGGATTTCGTTGATATCAAGCATGATGCAGTGCAGCTTTCCCAGCATTTCAGGAACATAACCCAGAATTCGTTCAGTGAGCAGGAAAAGACACAGTTAAAGCAGGGGCTCATGGACGGCATTGAAGCGGAAATGACGCAAGCAAGGGAAACGTTAAGGAATGCAATAAGGGAGCACAACGAGGAAAGGATCCAGAACGCCATTCAGGCAATGAAGTCATCTGACAGCGGGAACCTTGCCCAGAAAGCAAAGAACGGTGAAATGGGCAAGGAACAGATAATGGAACAAATAAGGGAAAAGGTAAATGAGATGACATCCGCCCAGAAAGCAGAGGCGGCCCGGGAAATGAAGAGTATAGCTGAGCAGAAAACACAGAGAGCAGAGTCAGCTATCGAGGCAGCCCGGGAAATGTTCCAGGAAAGGCTGTCTGAAAGGGTTCAGGAGAGGCTTGATGCAATTAAGCAGGCAATGGGGCTGACCCAGGATGACATAAACAAGAGAATCAACCAGACACTGCCAGAGTCTGTAAGTCCCGACTTCTCTGGACAGGGAACTGGAACAGATGGGGGTGAAGAGCAATGAACACGAAGATTCTGGTGGCAATGATGTTCGTTTTTCTGTTAGTGACCGCAAGCGGTTGCGTTCAGACAGATGACGGGACAGGTTCCTCCACTGAACAAACTGACCAGGAAAATGAGCAGGAGATTGTGGACAATCTTGAAAATGACATAATCGAGGAAACAGAAACCATTGACATTGGGGAGCTCGTATAGCTCCCACTAATTATTTTTTTCAGCACAATGCCAGGCCACAGGAAGCTTTAAATACCCTTATTGTAACTATTTTATAGTGACAATAGGTGGTTTCATGGCAGGAGCAAGATACATGGCAACGAGGCCCTTTTACAAGAGCCCAAGGGCCTGGCTGGCTGGAGCACTTGGTGCAGGAGCTGTGGCTGGAGCCCTTTCTGTTGACTGGGATAATATGGATAATGTTAAGAGCGGGGCTTTTGGCATACCTGAACATGAATGTGTTGATTACACCTGGAAAACACACACCGTAAGGGAAGGCGACAGGATGGCAGTTGTTGCGCAGGGAGTCAGGGATGACTACATTGCTGAGGCAAGAGAATGTGGAATAGAGCCCCACAAGAGGGACCACAACTACCAGACATGGCTCGAGAGGATAAGGGAGATAAACCCTGAGCTTGCGGAGAAAATCTACATCCATCCCGGGGATGAAATCAGGTACCCGGATTTCGAGTGCACCTGCGGAGACGAAGGAAAAACCGGTGAGTGAGTTGTTTAGCTACCAATTCATTTATAAAGACTATATTGTCACTCTATTGTAGTAGTTACATTATTGGATATCATGCTATCAAAAATCAACAAGCAATGTTCCCACGGGAACACAACCACGCACTGAAAAGGCAGCGCATGGCATCGCCCAATGGCACCAAAGGAGCCCGCGAATGACCGGTATGGCGTTCCGGAAAGCGGGCAGATCTGGCCAGCCATCGCGTTGAGAAAATAAGGTCTCAGGTTAATACGTTTGGTCTAGGATTTCTTTTTTACAATTTTATTCAAGAAGGAGGGTATCGACATGAAAGCAAGAGCTATCATTATCACGGTATTCATTATGGTTTCATTCTTCTTTTCCTCGGTTTATTCGGCCGGTGCGGAGGAACTTGGTTTCAACGGAAAACTGGTGTATAATCTCATCGTGGAGGTGAACAACGCCAGGATTTCCAACGACACCGAGATATTGTACTACTTTTCAAGCGATATTGCAGATGACCATGCAAGGTATATCTTCCACCTTGTGAAAGGAATGCAGGAAATCGCTGACAAATGTTTCGGAAACGGCAACGGGATTGTCGATGGTCTCGAGAAGGAAAAATTCGAGATGTTGCTCAGTGGTCACCATGTAGTCAGGTATGTCAAATACACGGTTGAGGATATGATGAGTTCTGGGAGGGATTTTTGTAATTCCCAGGAGTACATGAAAAACATCAAGCGCAACTCCGGATTGCCCCTTTTGATGCATAAGTATCAGATTGAGGCAAGAACCCACACAGGTATGTGTTTTGAGAGCTGCCGGATATGGGGAGATCTTGGCGAGAGCATTGATTATCCGGCAATCGCTGATAAATTAGATTAGAACACCTGGAGCGCGTCTCGCCTGCTCCGGGGTGAACGGTTTCTAAGAATTGAATGGGCTTTCGGGCCCGGAAAGAGAGGGAATATAATGAAGAGT
>CAZSLL010000028.1:0-6892 GCA_964607835.1 uncultured archaeon
AATAATATGGGGGCGCCGAGACTTCCTTCCTTTTTCCGCGAACGCTTTTGTGCAAGCGGGAACTGCCGGAAAAGGGTTCTCGAACTCGGGTGAACAGGTATCCTTCTATCATCCGGAAGTCAATATACCTGCAGACGTTCCGTCTAAGCTCCAGATGACAACTGGAGCCTGCCAGGATAGCCACTACCTCACGCCCCCGGGTAACAAAACATGAGAGGGAGGGTTTAAAAGCTTATTCGAGCAGCCTTAGAATTCTCTGAGGGGGTGATTCGCCAGGCGAGTACCTGGAAATATCTATAATCCTTGGCATATCCCTTTTTCTGAGAATCTGAAGGAAAACATCCCTGAGAAACGCCCTGCCCACTTCTGAGAACTCGGTTATGTCATTGTAGTCAGCGCATGACTCCGTGGGGCGCCTTGACCACAGGGCTTTCACCCCTTCAGGAACCGTGTCGTCAGCCAGGCTGAAGCACCCGAATTCATCCCCCATATAGACTGGCTCGATAATGAGATCCGGAGCCTCGATGTAGGCCAGGGTCTCGCCAAGGGGCCTGGTTCTCTTTCCGCTGGCGTCCTCCTTGACCCGCTCAATGTCAGAGAGCCCCACTCCTGAGTATATGTCCCCCTCGAAGCATGATTTCATCCTTTCCAGAAGGGACAGATAACCCTTTCTTCGGCCGATATCTGAAAGGTTCCTCATAAACCTTCCCTGAAGGTAAACGTTTTTAAAGCATTCGAGGCATATTATTTTACAAACATAAAACAAACAGGATGTTCATATGGAAAAAGAGATAAGGGTCGCGATAGCGGGCGTGGGCAACTGCGCCTCCTCACTGGTGCAGGGCCTTTACTTCTACAAGGACATAAAGGACAACAACGAGACAGTTCCCGGCCTAATGCACAACGTCGTCGGGGGATACAGGATATCTGACGTCAGGCCTGTGGCCGCTTTCGACATTGACAGGAGAAAGGTAGGCAAGGACCTGTCAGAGGCCATATTCGAGAAGCCCAACTGCACCACCATATTCCACAAGGACGTCCCCAGCATTGGGGTTGAGGTACAAATGGCCCCTGTGCTTGACGGGCTTGCGGCCCACATGAAGGATTATCCGGAGGACAGAGGTTTCAGGGTATCTGAAGAGAGCCCTGTGGACGTGGCAAAGGTCCTGAAAGAAACCAAAGCAGACGTCCTGCTCAACTACATGCCGGTGGGCTCTGAGGACGCCACCAAGTATTACGCCAGGGCCTGCCTTGACGCCGGGGTGGCCATGGTCAACTGCATGCCTGTGTTCATTGCGTCTGACCCTGAGTGGGAGAAGAGATTCAGGGAAGCGGGCATCCCCATAGCAGGGGACGACATGAAGTCACAGATAGGCGCCACCATAACCCACAGGGTGCTCACCAAGCTCTTCTCTGACCGGGGGGTAAAGGTTGACAGGACATACCAGCTCAACACAGGCGGCAACACGGATTTCCTCAACATGCTTGAGAGGAAGAGGCTCGCGAGCAAGAAGATAAGCAAGACCGAGTCAGTCCAGTCCCAGCTTCCCGTGCCGCTTCATCCGGACAACATACACATAGGGCCCAGTGATTACGTTCCATGGCAGAACGACAACAAGCTATGCTTCATCAGGATAGAGGGAAGGAAGTTCGGCAACGTGCCCGTGAAGCTCGAGCTCAGGCTCTCGGTGGAGGACTCACCAAACTCGGCAGGGGTGGTCATTGACGCGGTCAGGTGCGCTAAGCTTGCCCTTGACAGGAAAATCGGCGGCGAGCTCACCTCAATATCATCCTACACCATGAAGCACCCCGCCCACCAGTTCCCTGACTCCATAGCCAGGCAGATGGTGGATGAGTTCATAAAGGGTGAGCGGGAAAGGTAATCTGGTGCAAGCTTTTTGTTGAACCATGCCAAAGAATAATCATGGACCCTCCCTTCGGCAAGAGCAATGTCTACACCAGGCTCACTAAGCTGATAAAGGAAACAGTGAGCTCGATTCTCAGCAGGATAAGGAAGGTCAGATTCCCAAAGCCCACATTTGGCGGGATATGGCTGAGGCTGAGCTATTTCGAGAACAGGCTCCACAGGCTGGATGAAGAGAGCCAGGAGATATTCATAGATAACTTCTACCACAGCGTGAGGCAGGTGAACTACATGACCCTGCTCATAATCCTTGTGATAATCCTGACATTCATAACCACGCTCGAGTTCCAAATGATTGGCTTCCTTGAGGGGCTGGCCATTGAGGGCCTGCTGGCATTCAGCCTGTTCTACCTTGTATGGTATTACAGGATGGGCATGGAGGACCTCATGGACTATCTGATAAGGCAGGAGACAGTGCCTGACTACGCATTCAGGCCCAGGCTCGGGCCGAGGCAGTCATCCAGGCCCCCATTCGGGAAGGAAAGTAAAAAGGCCTCAGGAACCAAGGCCAGGAAAAGGGATTAGGAGAATATGGCCCTTATGACCATGGTGGCGTAGCTACCCTTCCCCAGGGAGAACCTGACAAGCACATTATGCTTACCCGGATTGAGTTCATCGTCTTCGGGCTTTGTTATATCCAGCCCTTCCGGCTCCATCAGGAGGTCCCTTTCCCCGCCTTTCAGGTCGAACTCAGGGAACTGGGGGAGCCTGAAATCCTTCCGTTCAATTCCGTCATTCTCCAGCATTCCCTGCATAATCCCTCCATTATCCCGCGGGGATTCATAGCCGGGAACAGGGATTTCCCGGTTATCCAGACCTTCCTCAGGAAAGGCCAGGTTACCTAATGTCCAGGAAACCTCCCGGTGATTGTGGCGGGATATCTCCTCTGAGGCCGCTGTGTTCCAGAGCCATGACTGGTAGGCGTGGGGATAAATCCTGAGAACCCTCTTGGGAAGGCTCCTCAGGGCGCCCACATAATCCCGCGGGGATTTTTCCAGCCATTCCCTGGTCTCTGGGATAAGGGCGCACGCCTGCTCGAACTCCCTCCTGATGATATGCCTTCCCGTGATGTGGTTGTTCTTGTTCATGCCGAACCTCTGCTCATCAAAGTAGTTGGGGAATGCAGGGGGAATTGCGGATTTCTCGCCCGGACCGAGGTTCCTTACCGTGATCTCAAATTCATTGCCCTGGGCGCTCCCCAGGTTCATCCTCTCCCTGGTCTGGCCCAGGTAATCCAGCCTGACATTGCCCTGGTCCAGCTCGAGACCGCGCTTTGGGCCGTGGAGTATGGTTATGAACTGCTCTGTAACGGCCTGCTTGTCCTTGTTGCCTGCGAAATTTATGAACTTGCTCCTCTTCCCGAAGGCCCTGGAAACCATGCCTATTGCCGAGCCCGTGGTCCAGCCCCTCTTGGAGAGCCTGTAGCAGGCGTACCTCCCTGAGCCAAGCTCGGGGCTGGCATTCTCCCTGACAATGAAGTCATCCGGCATGGCCTTTACCTGGTAGCCCATGGCATAGAATTGCACACAAAGGGATTAATATACAGTATTCAGGCAGTTGAGACGAAAGACACGTAAATAAAGCTTTATTTTGGATATTTTTCGACGCAAGACTAAATTTGTCAACAAAAGACCGAAACATTTAAATAAGGAAGGCATAATATACGCATGACCGCGGGATTCGCGGGATAGAGGTGTTCAGATGCAGAAGGATGAGAGGCCCAAGTACCAGACAGACCAGGAGGAAGAGGATTTCTACGGCTTGCCCAAGGAGGACATAGGACTCAGGGAGAAGGATGTAGTCACAGAGAAGGAATTCCTGGTCAAGGAGGTCAGGACCCCCAGGAGGGTTGCAGTCCAGAAGCCAGAGGATGACATAGAGAGCATAAAGAGGGTGGCCCCTGAGATAATCGGAGGCCTGCTGGAGAGAGTGCAGTTCCTGGAGGAGAGGATTGCGGACGTGAAGGAGTCCATAGAGGACAGGAAGAGCCTCCACAAGGAAATGATTAAGGACATAGAGGATGACATGGCTGAGAAGAAGACCATGGAATCCAGGCTCACTGACATAGACGAGAAGAGGAACCTCAAACTGGACATAAGCCAGCTCAGGAGGGACAAGAGGAACGAGATGGTGAGGTTCTGGAAGGACCTCTTCGAGCTCAGGTCAGAGCTCAAGGAGCTCGCCGAGAGGTACGAGGTCGAGAGCAGGATTAAGAGGATATTCAAGGACATAGACCTCAAGGGAGGGAAGAAATGATTCACAGGAGCGATGACCAGCTCATCGCCAACGAGATAAAGAAGCTCATACCAGTTCTCGGGAGGGAGAACGCTGCAGCCCTGAGCAGGGCCTACCTCCTGGGGGACGAGGAGGTAAGGAAGAGGATATTCGAGGTCGTGGACGCCACCAAGGCCGCGGTGTTCTCGAGCGAGGACATGCAGGGCTCTGTGCTCGTGGAGCCCCCTGACAGGCAGGTGTTCTCCAGGGGAGACATCAAGCTAGGCACCATACTATACGGAAGGAAGAGGCTCTATCCCATGAAGATGAAGAAGGAGGCCCTTCTCATGCACACGGCAATATTCGGCTCCTCTGGCTACGGAAAGACCAACATCTCCTACAACCTGATAAGGGAGCTCTCTGACAAGGGAATACCCGTCCTTGTATTTGATTTCTCCAAGAGGAACTACAAGGACCTCCTGTCCACACCGCTGAAGGACAGGATTGATATCTACACAGTGGGAAGGAACACGGCGCCCTTCAGGTTCAACCCCCTCAGGCCCCCGGAGGGCGTGCTCATGTCCCAGTGGATAAAGGAGTTCGCCCAGATATTCGACCACGCATACTGGCTGATGGGGGGAGGGAGGCACGTGATACTTAAGGCACTGGACAACATGCTCCAGGAGAACGAGGAGCCCAGGCTCGTGGACATCAAGGACTACCTCGAGGAGTACGGCCAGGAGAAGATGGCTGTCAGGGAGAGGAACTGGCTGGCCACCGCAGAGAGGCCGCTGGAGAGCCTTTGCTTCAAGGAGCTGGGCGAGGTCTTTGACTGCGAGAAGGGAATACAGCCCAGCGAGTTCTTCAGGAGGGGAAGGATAACCATCCTGGAGCTGGAGTCTCTTGATACAAACGACAAGGGATTCTTCATAGAGATACTCCTGCAGTGGATAAGGGACTGGCTCATAGAGAGCGGAAACAAGGAGAAGCTCATAGGCACCATCATACTCGAGGAGGCGCACCACATACTGAACAGGGACAAGGCCAAGAAGATGGGCTCTGAGACCGTGGTTGACCTCATATTCAGGGAGGTCAGGGAACTGGGCATAGGCATGATTTACCTGGACCAGCACCCATCCATGGTTTCCTACCCAGCTCTGGGGAACACGTCCACCCATATATACATGAACCTGGGGCTTGACACCAAGCAGAGCTCTGACGTGCTGGACGCCAGCCACATGCTGGGACTGGACTACGACGAGGAGGGATACTACATGAGGAGGCTGCCCGTTGGGCAGGGATTCATGCTCATGAGGGGCGCGGAATTCACAGAGCCCTTCCTGGTGCAGTTCCCCAAGTTCGACATGGAGAAGGGCAATGTGACTGACACTGACATTGCAAAGCACATGAAGGGAAAGATACCCGTGGAGATGCCCAGGAAGGCCAAGGCAGAACCCGCCAAGCCCGACCTCAGGGAAGACCCTGAGCTCGAGAAGGAGATAAGCGACGACGGCTGGAAGATAATGAGAGTGCTTGGCGCTGCGAAGGGAAGCTACGCCTCCCAGATATACAAGGACCTCAGGATGTCAGGCAACGCCTACAAGAACAAGGCAGACCTGCTCATCGACCTCGGGGTTGTGGGCATGAGAGTGGGCAAGATAAGAAAAAACAAGCTCAACTACTACTACCTCACCGAGCTCGGGCAGAAGCTGTATGACACCAGGTACGGCGACACTGTCCTGACCTCACCGGTGAAGGACAAGGAGCTGGTGGACACCTTCAAGATGGGGGGCTGGAACGCCAGCCTGAAGGAAGGCATACTCACCATAGAGAAGAACAAGAAGAAGCTGGACATAGTCATCCAGAAGGCCAACGACAGGGAGGACATCCAGAAGAGGCTCAGGAAATACAGCTATTTCATATGCGCCACTGAAGGAATCAAGAACATGGTCATCCAGGAGGCCGCCAGGGCGGAGAAGCCCTCCATATTAATAGCCACGGACAAGGAGTTCGAGGAGGAGGGCAAATTCGAGAGGGTGCAGTTCAGGAACCTTTAAATCATTTTCCTTCACTATTATTCAATAGGCAATTCGCGTCATCATAACCCCTGACAAGTATCATGCTCATCAATATACAACAAAACAAAAATCAAAAAGGCCCATCTAGGTGGAGCCTTTTGTTGACTGAACATTAAGCGATTTCTCGAGACGTCTCCATGCGCAGGACCTGAATTCGGGCCTTGCTCGAGCTCTTTCCTCCTCCTGCGCATGAGACTCGGGGGGCGGGAACCGGATTCTCCCCCGGGACCGAAAGGACCACCCGGGGTGGAGGAGTCCGTGACCCGCCCCCCTATATTCAAACCCAATACCGATTCGAAAGGAGGCTGGAATGAACCTGAAATTTCTTTTCAAAGCGCGGACTGAAGCGGAAGCTGACATTTAACATTGAACTGAGTCGGAGGGCAAGCATGGCAAGAGCAAGATTCAAGACGGTACATAGGATATGCAGGACAAGCCTCATCATGAATGAAGGCACTATAAAGTGCCCATCGTGCGGACATGTGCCAGAGAACCAGGACAAAAGGCACATAGGAACACAATGCGGCCAGCTGGTCGAAAAGCGGGTAGAAACAGGACCAGTGGAAATGAGCTTCTCCTATGCTTAGTTCCCCAAACACCTGAAGACCAGAGAGGAGCAACTCCCGGGAGCTCCTCTCTCATTGCCTTGTCAAATAATGGAGATATAATCCAGACA
>CAZSLL010000029.1:0-6528 GCA_964607835.1 uncultured archaeon
GTGCGGGAAGTGCGCCACCGTGTGCAAGCAGAACGCCATAGTGGCCGTGAAGGGGAAGAATCCTGCCTTTGTACCTGACCTCTGCATAGGGTGCAAGGCATGCATGATAGCCTGCCCTGTGGGAGCCATTGGAGAGGACAGGAAACAGATAGGAACGATTTATACGGGAAAGGGATATGGTATTGACATGGTTTCAGGCGAGCTCAAGCTCGGACAGCTCGCATCAGGAGAGATAGTTGCAGAGACCAGGAAGGTCGCTCAGGAGCAGGCCGGTAAGCTGGGCAAGGACCTCGTTTTCGTGGACTCTGCGGCAGGGGTAGGGTGCCCGGTCATTGCCTCCATTCAGGGCACTGACCTTGTCATAGCGGTAACAGAGCCCACGCCCTCTGGATTCGAGGACCTCAAGAGGGTCCTTTACATATCAGACCACTTCGGGATTCCCAGGATGCTCATCATCAACAAGTCAGACCTGGACGAGGGGTTCTGCAGGAAGATAGAGGATTACGCAAAGGAAAGGGGCATACCCATACTCGGGAAGATGCCCTACAAGAAATCTGTTGTCATGTCAACAGTGAGCATGAAACCCATAGCCCTACAGGATAAGGAGTTCGGGAAGATGTTCAGGGAGATGGCAGAAAAGGTCAGCGGATTCCTTGAAAAAGCTCCATGAGCTCGCTGCTCAGGGTTAACATGTTGGACTTTCCCCTCTGCTCCTTCTTTATTATTCCCCTGCCCTCCATTCTGTCCAGGAGCCTGGAGAGCTTTACCTTCTGGAGACCTGTCTCCTTCCTGAGTGCTGACTGGTAAAGGCTTCCCCCTGACGTGGCAAGGGTTTTCACTATCACTGACTCGCTGGGCTCGAGTAGCCTGAGAAGCGGGGACGTATCCTGCCTTTCCATGGTGCCCCCCGAATCGTGAAAAAGATAATATACCAGCGTGCCTATGAAAAGCCCAACAGAGCCAACGAATGGTATGAAGAATGGAAGGGGTATAATGCACCCGCAAACGTCCCCTGACTCTATCGTCATCTGGACGTAGAGCGATGTAAGGGATATCGTGAAAACAAAGACAGATATGGTAAGGACCCCGAGCAACATCTTCTTTGAGCCATCCATTCAATCAGTTTCATTTTTTGAAACCAAGATTTATATATGGTTACTGCATAATGAGTGATTATGAGAACCGGAATCACTCTCACTATCGTACTGGCATTCCTGGCATTATCCCCTGTCATGGCGCTGGCTTCGGGCGAGACATGCCTTGTATATTTCACATACACCCATTGCCCCAACTGCGAATACACCGATCCCCTGGTGCTCACCCATTGGACCGCGGATAACGAGGGCCTGGTGGTGCTGGAGTACTTGTTCGATGGGTGGGCAGAGCCCAACTCCGAGCTCCTGGGAAAGTATGCCCGGGAATACGGGACCCAGGCCGCGGTTCCCCAGGTCTTCGTGTCCCCCCAGGAGGCCCTTTCAGGAAGGATTGATGTTCCTGCTATGGATCCATCAGGGCTGGGGGAGAATCCCTGCGTTTTGCTGGAGGGAGAGAGGGAATTCTCTGAAATTGACCTGGGTTCCCTGGAGGGGGAGCCCCTCAAGGTATGGGCAAACGGAAGGCTCCTACTGAGAGAGGAGAAATATGGGCCTGTGGAGAGCTCATTTCTCAGGGAGCTGCTCTTTACTGAAGACCCTGAGAGCGCCCTGGAGGGCTCGGGGCACGATTATGCTGAGGTCAGCCCCCAACCCGCGCCAATATCAGGCGGGGAGATAGGATTCGAGAGGGCCTTCATGATAGAGGGCTCCTGGCTCTTGGAGTACAACGAGACCTGCCCTTCAGGAAGCCCGGGGAACCAGAGCGAATGCGGCTCCATATTCACCCTTCCTTTTTTCGGTGAGATAGACCTCGGGGAGATGTCAATACCTGCAATAACCATTCTGCTGGGCCTGGCTGACGGGTTCAACCCCTGCGCCTTCTTCATACTGAGCTTCCTGCTCAGCGCAATGGCATTCGCGAGGTCAAGGAAGAGGATTCTGCTCGTTGGTGGCATATTCGTGTTCTTTTCAGGGCTCATATACTTCATGTTCATGTCGCTGTGGCTCAACGTGTTCATACTCGGGGCCGGGCTGGGCGTGCTCACAGTGGCAGCGGCGGCGGTTGCCATAGCCGCGGGAGTGATAAACATCAAGGACTTCTTCTACTTCAAGAAGGGGGTTTCCCTGACCCTACCCACCAGCCAGAAGGAGAGGTTCATGGACAGGCTTGAGAGGCTAATAAGGATGGATTCACTGATTTCTCTGTCAGCGGGAACCGTGGTGCTGGCGGCAACTGTCAACATGTACGAGCTGCTGTGCACCATAGGGTTCCCTTTCGTATACACGAGAACGCTCACGCTGAGCAACATAACTGGCATGGAGTACTACATTTACCTGCTGTTCTACAACCTGATGTACGTGCTGCCCATTTCCGTGGTGGTGCTGGTGTTCGCGTGGAGCATGGGCTCGAGGAAGTTCTCTGTTGAGGGGGTCAGGAATCTCAAGCTAATATCAGGGTTCATGATTCTCTTCCTGGGCGCTGTGCTGCTCTGGGACTACACACTGCTCGAGAACATAGCCGTGACATTCGGGCTGCTCGCAGGTGCAGTCACCCTGGGCGGCTCCATAATAATCCTGAAGCGTGTAACCAGCAGGGTGAAGACCAAAAAACAGGAAAAACGGTAGTCAGCGCCACTTTTAAGCTTTATAAAGCTGGGAACCGAATTATTTAAAGCATCATCGGAGTTCAGGCTCCTGGTGGTTGTTATAATAAAGGTGGTTTTGAAAATGCCGGAACTGGAATTCTATGACGTAAAGTCCAAGAGCAAGTTCAAGTCCAGCAACTTCAGGATTGAGGAGAAGAAGGGCAGGTTCTTTGCTGTAACCAAGTCCCAGAGCGGTCCTCATGAGTGCTGGAGGGTCCTTTCCAAGGACCAGGCTGCCAAGCTCAAGGGATGATTTGGTCCCTTGGCTGGCTAGGCCAGAAACTATTTCTTTGATTATATCACGGCCACTGAGAAGTGGGTTCAGGCCTTCCTCTTTGTCCTGCTGGGGGTATTCTTCCTGGAATAGGCCTTCTTCGTGGCTTTTGCCCTTGCAGCGGAGGGCCTTGCCCTGGGCTTCCTGGGGGCGGGCCTCTTGGCAGCCGGTTTTGGTGAGGCATCAGACAGCTCAGCCTCGGGACTGAGAGTGGGTATTTCCTCATGTTCATGGGCCTGTTCTTTGCTCAGCTCGAAGCCGGGCCCGCTGTCAGGATTATCCAGTTCGGCCTTGGGGAGCTCCACCTCTATGCCGGGCTCTTCCTTCTGATGCCCGGCGCTGAAAGAGGTTAAGCCAGACTCCTTTGCGGGCTTCTCGAAAGAATCTTCCAGCCTGCTCTCCAGCGGCTCCCATGGCTTCTGGTCAAGGGAGCGCCCGGCGGGGGTGTCCTCATTCCATCCGGAAGCGGGTTCCCTCTCCCTGGGAACGGACTCTAGCAGGTCCTTCTCGCCCGGGCCCCACATCTCAGGGCAGGGCTTGTCCGGGTTGAAGTTCATCTTGATGAGCCCCATGGAGTCCTTCCTCTTTGATACTGGGTTGAATGCCGGGAGAGCGGAGTGGTCTAGCCAGTTCCTGAGGGTATCAATCTCCTCCTTGAGCGAGGAAATCTCCTGCTCCTTTGACTGCAGCGCCTTCTCGTACTGCTCCCTGACATCCTCGAGCCTCCTCTCCTGCTCCTCTGCCTTCTTGTGTTCAAGCTCCTTCAGAAGTCCTTCCAGCGACATGGTTAAGGATACGGGAATCGTTTTAAAAAGCTTATCAGCACCCCCTGCTGCCCCACACGGCGTAACAGTGTTTCTGTGGCCGGACAGAGCGGAACCTTTTGTATGTAACATAGGAATTTAGAGGTTTTTGCAAAGCAAATTTTAGGCTTAGAAACGCCATGCATTTCGGAACCGCCTAATTGTGTTCAACTCCCCGAGCCGATAGGTGAGAGCGCAGCTTGGTTGAGGCGAAGCCGAAGAAGTCCGCCGTGGCCCGCCCGCCGTTGTCAAAACCTTATCTTACGATCGTATAGTGTTATCTTCCCCTCTGTGGAGTGTTCACATAATATGCATAATTCGGGGAATATCTTTTCGTATAACTCTCTCAATTGAGGTCTAAACTCTTCTATTCTTTCAGATTTGTCCAATGGTACTTCAAGCGCTCTATGCTGAATCTCATTTCTTAGATTATGGAAGTTAGTAATAATGCTTTTTGTATTTTCAGATAAACCAACTTTTTTAGAAACCACCTTAAATGCATCCATGAAATCTATGGTTCTATTCTTAATAAGATATTCATTTATTGATGAATCTTTTTTTACCCCTTCTTTGAATTTATTTTGATTGACTTTATTTATAATATATCCTTCTTTTAGTAGGTAAGCTTTCATTAACAATTCGGTTCCATGATCGAGATGAAGTATAGCGATTCTTTCATCAATACTACTTCTATTCTGTATCATTGTTCGAGACCGATTTATCAGTTGAACAGCAAATTTGACCATGTTTTCTGCATCAGGGTTTTCTATTTTTCCCGATCCCATAGAAAGAATTTTGATTGAGATTTTATCACCCACTGTAACTTATTTGTTTTTAGTTGCTGACTTTGGTTTTTCCGACTTTCCTTTTAGATAATTTATTTCTTGTTTCAGTTCCTCAATTTGTTTTGTTTGCTCTTTTATAATATCACTTTCTTTTAATGTTTGTATTTCTTCTCTTAGGTTTTTAGTTTCTTCAAGATGTTGTTTTTGAACCTTTTCGGGTTCTGATTCACCAACACCATAAACTACTAGAACCAGACCAATTGGACCAAATATAATGATACCAAAACCTGTTAAAAGTCCAATTATGATAAATATCACACCAAATATAAAACTACCCCATCTCATTTTATCAACCTTTTAACATTCTATTGAAAATGGAACGCCCAAACCATCTCCATTATATATTACAGTCTCATAAACTCCGTATGGATTTCTATTACAATATTGTACAGCTTCACGCGAAGCAATACGTGCATTATCTTCATAAGTTTTATCGATAACAAATTTCTTTGTTATTGTTGATCCGCTTGTAGTAGGAGATTCTGAAGATGTGCATCCACTAATAAAAACTAATCCAATTAGCAAAATTGTCAATAATGAGATATAATTCTGCTTCATATTGAACAGTAAGACATCATATTTAAATGCCTTCTTTTCGTTGGCGGGCGGAGGCGGATTGCACATAACATCGGAATTTAACGAAGTCGCCGAAGGCGATTTGGGAGAATGAGGAGTGAGCTTGGCGAACGACGAATGAACCCTTTAAGCCCTGTTAAGTTCGTTTCCAGTTACGAGCGAAGCGGAGTTCTGGAAACCTGCGTTCGCAGAGTAAAATTTGAGTTCCCAATAAATTCGACCGAAGGGAGTGAAAATGTCCGAAGGACTAGGGGGTTCCGTTCAATCTAAAGAGTGCAATCTTATGTGATTTAGGTTATATGTTAATTACTAATATCTACTAATAACTACTAAATTAGTAGATAAGTTTAAATAGTAGCTAGTACTAATATCTACTAATAACTACTAAATTAGTAGATATTGATTAAAATGAAACTACCTGAAAAACCCGTTGATTGGAAGAAAATATTCAAAGAGGAATCTAAACATGTCTTAGAGGTAATTAAAGAAAAAGATTTATTTGAACAAATCTTTGACTTTAATAAGAGATATCTTTATTGGTCTGAATTAAAGTATAGGGTGAAAGACGAAAAGGATGCAAAATATATTTGGACATTTATGAAAATTTTGCGTTCTGAAAAATATGAAAAATTAGAAATAAAGTCAATAAACATGAAGTATTCTTTGATTTCAGATTTTAATAAAAAGTTACATCATTTTGATAAACAATTAGCAGGCAATATTGAAGTTCAGAGTAAATCCCTGGGGTTACAAAAAAGGTATATGATTAGTTCTTTGATGGAAGAGGCAATTGCATCAAGTATCATTGAAGGTGCTTCAACAACTAGAAAGGTTGCTAAATCCATGCTCCGGGAAAAAAGAAAGCCTAAAAATAAATCTGAAAAGATGATTGTAAATAATTTTGAAACTATGCAGTACATTTTAGACATTAAAGAAAAAAAGATTACTCCTGAATTGATATTAGAAATTCAGAGAAAAGTAACTAAAGGAACTCTTGATGATTCTGAGGACGAAGGTCATTTCAGAGATAACAATGAAATAGTGGTAGGACATGCTATGTATCCAGAACTTATTGCCCATATACCTCCAGATTATAAAGAAATTCCTTCTTTAATCCAAGAACTATGTGATTTTGCGAATAGTGAATCAGAAGAATTCATCCACCCCATTATTAAAGGAATTATTCTTCATTTTTTAATAGGTTATATACACCCTTTCAATGATGGTAATGGAAGAACTGCAAGATCTATTTATTATTGGTATATGTTATCGCAAGGTTATTGGCTTTTT
>CAZSLL010000030.1:0-6242 GCA_964607835.1 uncultured archaeon
GACGAGCCCGCGGTCTACAGGGCAGCAGAGGTGAATGACAGGGAAGTCGTTTACAGGAAGGTTGATGATTAGAAGGTGCTGAAATGGGAAAGCGAATCATATCCCAGAGAAGGGGAAGGGGGACCCACACATACAGGGCCCCCAGAAGGGCTGTCCAGCTCAGGGCCAGGTACAGCGCCCTCGAGGGCAAAGTCACTGACATAATAAAGGACAGGATGAGGGACGCCCCCCTCGCAGAGGTGGAGTATTCTGACAACTCCAGGGGCTACGTCATAGCGCCCTATGGGATAAGGGTAGGGGACACCATAAACCAGTTCATAAAGCCCGCATCCCAGATACAGGAGGGCACCAGGGTGTTCGCCATAGAGACTTACCCAAACTCAGGGCCCAAGCTGTGCAGGACAGCGGGCTCTGCAGCCACCCTGGTGTCAAAGACCTCCAAGGAATGCATAATCCAGCTTCCCTCCAAGAAGAAGAAGTCCATACACCCCAACTGCAGGGTGACCATGGGCATACCCGCTGGAGAGGGAAGGGCAGACAAACCTTTGGTCAAGGCAGGGACGGCCTTCCACGCCATGAAGGCGAGAGGCAAGCTCTACCCGAGGACATCAGGAGTGGCCATGAACGCATACGACCACCCCTTCGGTTCAGGATACGGCGGACTGGGCAAGCACAAGACAGTATCCAGGAACGCACCTCCAGGGGCCAAGGTGGGTTCGCTCGCTGCCAAGAGGACAGGCAAGAAGAGGTAGGATTTAAGGAGACATGCTAACAGGTAATGGCAAATCGAAGCTCATGAGAGCTTCCTTTGCAGGGTTACCGTAGTGAACGGTTAAGGTGAGAAAATGGCAAAGACGCACAAGCCAAGGTCAGGCTCGAGGGCATACTGGCCCAAGAAGAGGGCAAAGAGGATATACCCCAGACTGGGCAACCCGTCCCTCAGGGCCTCCAGAGGCATGGCAGGGTTCGCAGGATACAAGGCAGGCATGACCAGGGTGATTTATGTGGACAACACCAAGGGCTCTGCCACAGAGGGCATGGAGATTGTCAAGCCAGCGACTGTCCTGGAATGCCCAAGCCTGGTGGTGTGCGGGATAAGGACCTACAGGAAGACCCCCTATGGAAAGAGGAACCTCCACACAATATGGGCCCAGAACCTCAACAAGGACCTGGACAGGGCTTTCAAGATTCCCAAGAAGGCAGACCCCTCAGTGAAAATCAAGGAGCTGGACTCCCAGGCCGACAAGTTCGATGACATCAGGCTCGTAGTGCACACGACCCCCAGGAGAACGGCGCTCCAGAAGAAGACCCCCGAGGTTTTCGAAATTCAGGTAGGAGGCAAAGAGGCCTCTGAGAAGTGGGACTATGCCAAGGAGCAGCTCGGGAAGGAGGTCAGGGCAGCAGACATAATAAAGGAGGGCGACTGGCTGGATGTGAAGTCAGTGAGCAAAGGCCAGGGATGGATGGGACCTGTGAAGAGATTCGGGGTCAAGATAAGGCCCAGGAAGCACGAGAAGAAGAGGAGGCACGGAGGCGTCCTGGGAGACCGGGGAAGGGCCAGGGTGCTTCCAGGAAAGATAGCCCAGCCCGGGCAGCTGGGGTTCCAGACCAGGACAGAGTACAACAAACGGGTACTCAAGCTCGGCAATGACGGCCTCACACCAAAGGGCGGCTGGCTCGCGTACGGAGAGGTCAGGGCAGACTACATGATAATCGAGGGCTCCATACCAGGACCCAGGAAAAGGCTAATCCTGCTCAGGAAGGGCGTGAGGTGGCCTGAACACAGGAAGGATGCGTCAGAGGTCAAGCACGTGTTCCTGGAGTCCCTTCAGGGGAAATAGGAGTTAAATTTACTTCTTATCTTCCGTTGACTCCCGGGATTTGACACCAGGAGATCGAAGTGCTTATCTAACTTTTCGATATCAGGGCCAATCATTCTTGGATTGAAAACCAGAACATTCCTGTCAAAACCCCTTCCATACGCTCCTTTAATTCTTTTCTGAACAGAATCCATAAGACTAGCGTCAGGGGAATATGAGTTGTGCTCCATCTCAAGCAGAAGGTATTCGAGTTCATCAAAATGAAAATCAACTATAGGGTCATTTCCAGGGTGTCTTGTAAAGGCAATGTCCCAGTTGTTTTTTTCATGGATATCTTTCATGGACCTTGAGCAGAAATATGACTTTCCTGCATCGGCTCCAAGGCTGAACACTCCCACAATTAAGGGAAGCCTATCGGCTTCGGTCTTGTAGAATCTAATCATGTCTATGGCTTCTTCAACCGAGTATAGATTGACTTCGTTCATAAGACTAGTTGCCCCAGCTCTATATAAATTTACCACTTTAATGTGGTCATTTGAATGAAAATTATGTAAATGCGCTACTCTGTCTCGAAGAGCATCATGTCAATGAAGAATGCGGCTGCAAGGAAGATGATGACCAGGCCAATGACCACCAGGATGGTGAGCGAGGAGTCCAGGCCAGGGGCAAAGCTGGCCAGGAAGAGCCATGCAAAGGCGGTGTAGAGCACGGTGAAGCCAACCAGGGCGAAGAGCTTGTCCCTGGGGCTCCTCCACTTGGCCCTTAGGTGGGCCGTCCTCTCCTCCTTGGTCCATACCTTGGAGCGGGGCCTGAACCTCTCCACGTCACCGGAATACACAATCTTTATGGTGCTCTTCTCAGCGCCCTCCTCCTTTCCCACGGCCTTGACCTGGTACCGGCCCTCTCCGTACCTTCTCAGGAGGTTGGCCTCTATGGTGTCCTTGTCTGTCAGGTCGAAGGGGGGCTTTATGTCAGAATAGCACGTCCTGTAGGGGCCCATGAGCTGGGGCCTCCTGCCGTGCCTCTCCTTGACCTCCCTCTTCTGGACTATGTATCTTACTGCCATTCTCCCACGACCATGGAATGCTTTTTTGATATTTGTTTAAGCATTGTAATAAGCCTTTCAGGGGGAAAGAGACCAGAAAAAGACACACGTCACTTTCTGCAGAGCCTCTCAAGGGCCTTCCTCATGCGTCTCTGCTCGAGCACGAAAAAGATGCCTATCATAGCCAGCACTACCTGGCTCAGTATCACTGACTCGGCTGTGGTCATGACAAAAGTAATGAATATTAAGTTTAAATATAATATGTGTTTGCTATTCTCCTTATGTATACCTGCAAAAGGGAAACTTTGTGGTAAGATATGCTCTCGATAAGCGATGTCGTGGTTACAGGCCATTATACGCAAACAGCAATGGGCGGATTTCTCTTCGAGAACATGTTCATAATCATGACGGCAATCTATGCCGTGTTCGCGTTTGCGCTCCTCCTCAACGCCAGGGACATCAGGAAGTATTTGTCGGGCATCGACAGGAAGACGCTTATCATATTGCTTCTGATTTTTCTGGCGGGTTTCCTCCTGAGAAACATTGAATACAGCTTTGCGCACGGTTTCGACAGCATGCATTACCCTGAAACAGCAAGGACATGGATGGCAACAGGACTTTTCATGAAGGGCTGCGCCGTGGGCGAGATAAGCGACTGCGGCTTTTATCTCGATGTGCTCTTTCCTGCGGGTTTCCCATATCTCATTGCCCTCCTCTACACAACATTTGGCGTAAACACGCTTAATGTCATGGTGATGAACGGCATGATCGGGAGCATGAGCATCCTGGTAGTGTTTGTCATTGCAAGGAAGCTTTTCAGGAAGGACAGCATTGCGCTTTACAGTTCGCTTGTTTTTTCCCTGGTCCCCATAGACATCCTCATAGCACCCACAACCGCTGTCAGGACGAGCTCGCTCTTCATGATAGGGCTGACCATCATGTTCTTCCTCATGGCAATCGACAATGGCAGGCTCAGGAACTGGTTTCTCGTGGCAATGACCCTTTCTCTCTCAATATACTTCAGGCAGGAGAACTCGATTCTTCTGGTGCCAATGTTCGTGCTGTTCATGCACAGGTACAGGAAAAGCAAGAGGGAGTTCCTTCTTTCCGGCAGGTTCATCCTTCCGCTGGCAATCCTGATAGCCACCCAGATACCAGTACAGCACTGGATATTGTTTATGGGAGGCCACAGTCCGCCTGGTATGTCTGACTTCTCAATAGACTATTTTTTCATGCATCTTCCATGGACGGCAAGCGCTCTCTTTTTTCCAGAATGGATTGGCCAGTTGTTCAGCCCCCTGGCAAGCATGCTATTCCTTTTCAGCATAATCTTTCTGGCAAAAAAGGAGAAGTTTAATGCATTGTTTCTCTGGTCATGGTTTCTAAGTTTCTTTGTATTGTACACAAGCTTTTTTTATTGCCCAACTCTGGACTGCCCGGAATATCCCAGATACATGTCTGCACTGAGCATGCCATACTCAATCCTGGCAGGGCTTTCACTGCACTGGATGCAAAAAAGATTCAGGATGAAGCGGGAATACCTGATTCCGGCTGCATTTATTTTGCTCCTGCTGACTTCAGGGCTCAGCATGCCTGGAGGCATTTTCAGGGACTCCAGGCCCGATGTCCCGCGCACAGGACTCCAGATTCGCGCCGTGTCAGTCACCCCACCCGAATGCACAGTATTGGTGAACAACTACATGGCCACAGGCTCTGATATTCTCGAGCACAGACGGAGATGGATAGACCTTGACACGATAGGCTTTTTCGACGGTGTTTATGCGTACAACGAGGCCAGCAACGCAACGTGCCTCATGCTAATCGAGGATGACTATCTTGGGGTGAGCGATATAGAGGGAAAATACGGCTTTGTCTCAGACCACCTGGAACTTGAGCCATACTCGAATTCCACGGGGTTCCGCATATACAGGGCTGAATTCAGGGGATGAAATGAAGACAGCTGTTGTTGTTCCAACATTCAACGAGGAAAGGCATATCCTCAGGGTTCTGGAAGAAGCGTCACGGCACTCTGAAATAATAATTGTCTCTGATTCCTCCACAGACAGGACACCGGAGATAGTGAGAGAATCAGGAAAGGCCATTCTACTGAATGCCCGAAAGAGGGGCAAGGGAGCCCAGCTCGGGGAGGGATTCTCATTCGCTCTGAACAAAGGTGCAGATATCATAGTACAGATTGACGGGGACGGGGAAAGGGACCCTTCTGATATAGAGAAAATGCTCGATGGCCTCGAAAATACCGGGAGTGACATAGCCGTGGCAAGGAGGAGCATCATGAGGTCAATGAGAAGGAGGCTCCTCAACTCTTTCGGATTCTTCTGGATAAGGCTGGTCACGGGCTACCGCATCAGGGACCCCTTCTCGGGAATGATTGCCTTCAGGAGCGAGGCATTGAGAAAGCTTGACCTCAGGACCAGCGGATTCGAGATAGAGCCCGAAATCATGCTCGAGGCCTGGAAAAGGGGGCTTTCTTTATCAGAGGTGGCCATTAAAGTCCCTGAAATAAGCAGGTCGAGCTTCTCGGTAAAGGAGATGCTGAAAACAAACCTTTTCTTTGACACGTGGATAATCAGGAACTCCGCACGCATCGGTCTTTCCGGGAAAATAATACTGCCCTTATGCTTCCTAGGCATGGCCTCGGCTATACCCGTATGGATATCAAGGCTGTGAGTTCATGCTCAGATTATTAAGCATCTCATCAAGAATATTCCATGGGCATAACAATCGAGCCGCTGTCTGAAAGCACCCTGGAACAGTCCCTGAAACTCCTTTTGAAGGTTTTTGACACGAAACCGGAAGATGACGACTATCCCCGGAAATGGCTCCCGGCCAGCCTTAATCCCGGGAGCAGGGAAAGCATAAAGCTTTACCAGTCCTACGGGGTCATCGGCCTGAGATACTTCGTGGCAATGGACCAGGAATCAGGAAGGGTTGGCGGAATAAGCGGATTCTACTCTCTCAGGGAAGACCATGAAGAGGCCTACTGGCTGGCCTGGTTCTGCGTGGCCCCTGGCTACAGGAGAAAGGGGCTTGGAGCGATGCTTCTGGACCATATCATAAGCATCGCGAGAAAAGAGGGCAAGCGGTTCCTCAGGCTATACACGTCAGACAGGGAAGAGGAGAGGGATGCCCAGGCATTTTACGACAGCATGGGGCTGATGATAACCAGGGAAGAGAAAGACGGAAGGTACAAGAAGATATTCAGGGAGAAGAGGATTTAGGCATCAGCCCTTTTTTGGAGCAGCCTTCTTCTTCGCGGGTTTGCCTGTCTCCTCCCCTCTCTTCGGGGGAGATTCTGTCTTCGCCCCTCTCTTCGGGGGAGAGCTGGCTTTCTTGGCCAACAGTTTCTTCGAGGCCGT
>CAZSLL010000031.1:0-6054 GCA_964607835.1 uncultured archaeon
TGCATGTCGGTTACACAGGAACCTGGAGCATGCCTGACTTCGGCGTAAGGGGCAACTAAGCCTTCAGAAATTAAACTAAACATGGGGCGAAAGCCCCGTGGACTTATTTTTTTTATTTTCCTTTCCCAGCCCCGGGGCTGCACCCTCAACGAGTCATCCCATTATTCTTCCCATTATAATACATAATAACTGTTAAGCAATACGCTGCCAGGCCAATGCAGCAATCATGGAACACACAACTAATATAAGAATAATCATTTCTTGTGTCACTGACCAGTAAGTATTTAAAGCTTACTATCAAAAAGTGGCTACTGAAATAAAAGGTGTTCGAATGAAGACAATCGCGTTCGCTGTTATGGCTTGCATGCTAATGGTTCTCTCAGGCTCAGCCCTGGCTGACATGAATGTCACCAACAACATTCAGACCACTGGTGAGGTGAATCTGGAAACCAACGTTCAGACAGACGGCAACGTGGAGGTCTGGATAGACGGCACAAACATAGGCGATGCTGTTGGTGAGATGGGAAACGCCATCAACGGACAGGGCGAATACATACTCGCAAATGAGGATAAGTGGCTCCAGGATGACGAGGGCATTACCAAGGGAGACCTGGTTGATGCAATCCACGGCGCCATCGGCTTCCTCTTCGGCAACCACGCCTCAGACCATGAGGAGCAGATTGCCGCTGACCTTGATTCATACTTCTCAAGCGACCAGGAGATGGCCCAGGCAATGCAGAGGCTAAACAACCTGGAGCTCGAGGCCGAGGCTGTCTCGAGGACGCTTACCGAGATTGCGCCTGACGCATACTGCCAGGCCAAGATTGACATGATGATTGAGTACGGTTTCGACAGCGTGAACTGCGCTGACATTACCTACTACCACTGGATTGTGCACAACTCCCCTGAGGTCACCAGGGTCATAGGCGTGAACACACAGGGCAACGGCTACTCTGGAGTGGACAGGCCTGACCTCGGATACGTGGACGTACCCGAGAACCTGAGGGATTACGTGCCAGGCCTCACGAGGCCCATAATAATCGACCATTCCCCTGACGGGCTTCTGACCACAAAGGACGAGTTCAACCTCTTTGCCCTGACCAATGCCCCCACTGTGTGCCAGTATTCTGAGGAGTACTTCGAGTACGGCGAAGGGCACGACTTCCAGCAGGGCCAGAAGACCAGGGCCCACGAGACCCTGGTGGAGCTCAGCGAGGGAAGCCATGAATACTACATAAGGTGCTCTGACGCCTACGGAAAGGTGGCTTACTCTGCTTCAGAGGGAGCAGGCCATGCGGTTTCCAGCGTGACCAGGGACACCACGCCGCCTGAGCTTTCATGTTCCATCAACGAGCAGGCACTGGCTTACGGCGCATCCGAATCCGCCACAGTGTCCTGCCGCGTGACTGACCTAACGGAGATAGTGGCAATGGAACTCGCGGGCTTCGGCAGCTTCGAGTCTTGCGGTGAAGCGCACTGCTTTGCGATAGGTATTGATGATGCTGAAGAGGGCAGGCACTCCCTTTCTGTCAGGGCAGAGGACATGGCAGGGAACGAGGCACTGCTCATGGATTTCGCCACCATTGATGTTGACAAGACCCCGCTCCCGGAGGAGCCCGGGCCCCTCGAGAACATAACGAGGAACATCACAGGGTTCATCACGTCCATATTCAACAGGAGCAACTCAACAGCACGCTGAGCCATCCTGTGTAGTGCATCCGTGCTCTTGAACAATATCCCTTTTTAAGGGTTTCGATTTGTCACTAAATAGATATAAATATTGTGTACAAGCCCTCAAAGTGATTTCCATGCTAAGGGTATCGATGCACCAGCCCAATTTCCTTCCCTACAATGGTTTCTTTGACAAGATAGCGAAATCCGACCTTTTCATAATCGTGGACCACCTCACCTTCTCAAAGGGAAAGGACAACTGGCACCACAGGAACAGGATACGCACCAACAGCAATGGCTGCGGCTGGGACTATCTCACCGTGCCTGTCTCAGAGCACTGGAACTGGAAGCCATTCAAGGAGGCCATGATATCAGGCGTCTTTTCGCACAGGAGGAGGAAGCACCTCAGGACCATGGAGCACAACTACATGAAGGCCCCCTTCTTCCCGGAATTCTTCGGGGAGTTCAGGGAGGTATATTCCCAGAATGAGCCCAACCTCGCCGAGTTCAACATAAAGCTCATCATGTGGTTCCTGGAGAAGTTCAAGGTCAAGGTGGACGTCCTGCGCTCGAGCGAGCTGGACTTCAGAAACGGCTTCAGGAAGACTGACATGATAGTGGAGCTCATGAAGAGGTGCGGCGGGACGCATTTCATCTCAGGCGACGGCGCCAGGGAATACATAGAGCCCGAGAAGTTCAGGGACGCGGGCATAGAGCTTGTGTTCCAGGATTATGACCCAAAGCCCTATCCCCAGGCCTTTCCAGGGTTCGTGCCCAACCTATCGGCCTTCGACCTGCTCATGAACACGGGTAAGCTGGACTGCAACGGGAAGTGAGCCCTTTATACAACTAATAATTAATATGTATAATAGTCACTCATGAGTGGTGCTTTTTTATGCTTTTCTCCACAATCTAATTATGCACGAAGGAGAACCCACGCCTGAACGCAGGCCGGGAACAGGCCCCGCAGATTCTGAAAAAGAGGAGGAGGGAAGGCCCAACCCCGCTGATGTCAGGAAAGAAATTTTTGAGGGCCTTGAGGGTGTCAGGAAATCCTTTGACAATGCAGACCCTAATATCGTTCTGGAACCTGAGGCATACGAGGGACTGCTCGGGCACCTGTCCATCCTCGAGGGACGCCGGGACGACCTGAACCGAATCGGCCAGACAGAACAGGCTCATGACATGAATAACAGCATCCTTGTCCTCAGGCTCGCCCTCCACGAATACGGGGATACTGCATTCAGGGATTCGGGTGGAGAAAGGTCGGCGCTTCCTCCCAACATGTTTGATGTAACTGGCGCCAATCTCAGGCTTTACAGAAGCGTGAGGGGTGCCCTGGAGAGAGGCATGGGCGTATTCAGGGACGAGCCGAGGATAAATGACAGGATAGGCTATTGCTTCGAGAGGGTCCTGGAATCAGATGATATCAGGGAATCGATTGAGGAAAGGGAAATCTCCTTTAACACGGACAACGGGAAGGGCATATGGACCTGCATGGATCCCAGGAGGTTCCAGTCAAGGGTCCCATGCAATCTCATTACCAACATGCTGAAATACGGATGCATGGCGGGTGGTTGCTCTGTCAGAGAGGAGGACGGATACGCGGTGTTCGAGTTCTGGAACGGGGTGGACAGGGAAATCTCCCCTGAGCAGGAGAAGAGCATGTTCGAGGGCGACAGACTGGGAAGGCCTGGCTACGGCGGTGATGAGGGGGTCAGCAACCTCGGCGAGGGCCTCCAGAGCGTTAGAAGATATGTAGAGGGCCTTGGCGGCGAGGTCTGGGCAGAGTACAGTCACTGCGGAGGCTACACAGGCGACGAGAAGCTGGACAGCGTGACCGGCACCCTTACCATCAAGGGAAGAATCCCCCTTGCCTCACCAGAGGAATAACCTGAGCAGCTCCCCTCAATATCATTACATATACTCTATTAGCTATCAGCCAGTCCTAAAAAACCAGCAATTATATTAACCTTTCCTCCCCTAACCAATCATGGCAGGCATAATCACCACAATGGTAGCGGGAATGATATACTCTGGATACGCAGTGCTCTTCTTCGGGATATTCATGATGTTCATGGCCCTGTTCAATAAGGCCAAGTTCATGACCTATAAACTGGACCGGACACACAGGCCAAGGTTCTGCTTCCTTGCCCCTGCCTACAACGAGGAGGATTTCATTGAGGCAACAATCCAGGCCTTCATGGGAACGAGCTACCCCAGCAGGCTCAAGCACATGGTCATCGTGAACGATGGCTCCACTGACAGGACGCCTGAAATCATAAAGAAGTACGCCACCCACATAGTGGACTCCAGGACCGGCAAGACAATTAAAGGAATCGCAAAGGTGAGCGATGACTACCCCAGGATTACCCTGGTCAACAAGACCGGAGGGGGAAAGGGAAAGGCCTACGCCCTGAACACGGGCCTCCCCTACGCAAAGGGAGACCTCATCCTCATCACAGACGGCGACATCAGGATAAGGAGGGACATATTCGAGCAGTCTGCCAAGCACTTCGCTGACAATGAGGTGGGCGCGGTGGTGGGCTACGCCAGCATAGAGAAGACCGGCAGGAGCCTGCTCGAGGGATTCATAGACTTCGAGTTCTTCTCCACACAGGAGCTCACCAGGCGGGGCTTCAACGTGTTTGGCGTGCACTTCATAATCCCGGGAGGAATGTCAGTGTTCAGGCACGGGCTTATAGAGGACATGGGCGGATACCCCCCTGACACCCTGGCAGAGGACACTGACCTGTCCTTCAACATAATGATGAAGTCAGGCAAGAAGATACACTACGACACCAGCGTGAAGGTGGTCTCAAGCGAGCCCCTGAAGCTCAGGGACCTCTGGGACCAGAGGGTTCGCTGGGCAAGGGGCAACCTCCAGGTGACCTGGAAGCACAGGGACAAGGTGGGAAGGCCCCGCTACGGCCGCTCTGCCACTTTCATATACCCCTTCTGGCTGGCCTACATAATCCTGCCCATCGCATTCCTGCTCTCCACAGGGGGAATACTCCTTGACATGGTGTGGAACCTTGGGGTGCCCTTCCCTGACTTCATAAAGGACCTCCTCATCATATCCTTCTTCGGCTCCTGGCTCTTCTCTGCCATCCTGTACAGGGGGCGCTCTGCCCTGGAGGGCCTGCTGAGCCCCGGGGTCCCGGTGTTCTCGGCGTTCTTCGCCTTCCTGTTCTTCGACCAGGGCATCATCAGCCTCATCACCTACCTGGGGTTCCCTGGCGTGGCCTTCTGGACCGCCACCATACTGGGCGTTTGGATACTCGCGGCCATCCCGGGCAGCTACCTGTCCGTGAGCCTCTCGGACCGCCACCAGAGGCTGGGCACATCCCTCCAGCTCCTGGTATTCGGCTACTGGATGTTCCTCATCACGTGCGTGGTCCACGGGTACGTGAAGCAGGCCTCCCACCACCCCAACGTGTGGATAAAGACCAAGAAGGATATTTAGCCAACCAGCCAATTACATCAATGAATAAAAAATTGCTATTCCTCGGTGAACACTTTTAAGTGGAATCCAATGCTTTTAAAAAACTTTCACCACCTTTCAGTGCTTGTAGTGCAACAATTATATACCATGGTCCTTGTTATCGAAAAGCAAAATAAATTGTAGTGCAACAGTAATGTTGGATACATCTTCCTTTTTAAGCTTTTTAGACAATTTGAAGGTACCGTCAGAAGGCGGTATATGTTTAAACCAAAGGGGGATAATGATGAAAAAAACTTGGTTGAATAAACCCAAAACAAACAATTTTGCTTTGATGACACTGGTTTTTCTTTTCGGTGTTCTAATTATAGGAGGCGTTGCTTCTGCTGTGCAAGATTCTGATGTCTTTGTAACTCCTAACATTTCTGCAGGAGGTATAGACGATCAGTCATTCCAAGCAGAAGTGCTAGCTGGCGATGGCCATACTGTGCACGAGTTCAGGGTCTATGAGTCAGGGGACTTTGATGACCTTCAGTGTGCAAGTAAGACAGGATGGTTCGGTCCGTACTATGGGACAACAGGCTTTGGCAATTACTGCCAGTGGAACGCTGAGACAGGTAATGAGATTGAACCAGGCGATACAGATACATTTGATTTCACCATGGATGCTCCTGCAACAGAGTGCTGCAGGTTCATGCGAACCGAGCCTCGGGACCTCGAGCAGAGTTGGGCACCTGTGATGATACCAATCTGTGTCGACAAGACAGACCCGGTAACGACCAAGACCTACGGTCAGCCCTCCTTCCCGGAGGACATAAACGATGGAGGTGACTATCCTCATTGGATCACCACAGGGACACCTATTACGCTGGATGCCACTGACTGTCCTGGACCTGACGGGTGCAGCATAGAGAATGGACCCCATGACGCAGGGATAGACA
>CAZSLL010000032.1:0-1215 GCA_964607835.1 uncultured archaeon
CATGGACTTCCACAAGAGCGAACTGGACTCTGCCAGGGCAGTGGAGAGGGTGAGGAAGCTCATCAGGAAGGAGGAACCCCGGGCGGTCTTCCTGCCCCACGGGGGCGAGGCCCACCCCACGCACAGGGCGGTTAGCAGGATGGTGTCCCAGGCCGCCGCGGAGGAGGGCATAGGCGAGCTCTGGTTCTGGGAGAGCTGGACCCCGCTGGAGAAACCGGATTTCCTGTTTTTCTTCGGCGAGGAGGAAATGGGCCTCAAGAGGAATGCCATGGAAAAGCACAAATCCCAGACCGAGAGGACACTCACCAGGGAGGCCACCATCGGGCTCAACCTGTACAGGGGAATATTCGGCCAGGAAAGCGCAGGAGGCTTCGCTGGCTCCTACAGGCAGAAGAGATACGCCGAGGCCTTCATGGTAGCGGGGCGGGATTCTTAAGCCAGTATTCTCAAGTTCTAGCATGTCCCACAAGAGATGTCCTGCCTGCAAGTCATACAGCATAACCCTGGACACAGGGGGCCAGACCGGGAAGTGGCGCTGCAGGCACTGCGGGTATATCGGCGCGCTCGTGATAGAGGAAGACGTATGAAGCGTGGGGAACACGAAAAAGGGGAAGACAAGAAGTGCGTGCACTGCGCAGCCCCCGCAAGGGCGTGGTACAGGGAAAGGCTCGCCCTAATCACCTGGGTTCTCATGGGTTTGCTCGGCGCCCACCTGGCGCTGTTCTATGTTGGGATAGAGGTGCTTCTCCCTTTCTGGCAGGCTTTCTATGACTATCTTGCCCTCATATGGTGGGCCATACTCCTGGGCTTCCTGGTTGGAGGGCTGATAGACCGGTACATACCCAGGAGGTACATAAGGAAGTACCTCTCCATGCACCAGAAGCGCTCCATACTATACGCTGTGCTGTTCGGGTTCCTGGCTTCGGCCTGCTCTCACGGCATCCTGGCCATAGCCATAGCCCTTTACAGGAAAGGGGCTTCCACCCCATCTGTGATTGCCTTCCTGCTGGCCAGCCCGTGGGCAAACCTTCCCATAACCATCCTGCTGGTGGGCTTCTTCGGGCTTAACGCCCTCTACATCATAGGCTCGGCCCTGCTCATAGCAGTGACCACCGGGCTCATCTTCCAGGCCCTTGACAAGAAATGCTGGGTGGAGTGCTCTGTGGACGGCAATCATGGAAGGACCAGGGAGAATGCTGATTCATCATTCTCCAT
>CAZSLL010000032.1:1315-6025 GCA_964607835.1 uncultured archaeon
TTTAAATATCGCTAATACATTGCTGACAAAAGGAGGTTTTTCTATGGACGATAAGACTGAAGCCAGGGGTATCCCTCTGCTGGGTGACCCGTTCCCTGAGATGGAGGTCAGGACCACGCACGGCATGATGAAGCTTCCCCACGACTATTCCGGGAAGTGGTTCGTGCTGTTCAGCCACCCCGGGGATTTCACGCCCGTGTGCACCACCGAGTTCGTGGCCTTCCAGAAGAGGGCCGGGAAGTTCAGGGAGATGGAAGTGGAACTCATAGGGCTTTCGCTCGACCAGGTTTTCTCCCACATAAAGTGGGTGGAGTGGATAAAGGAGAATCTCCAGGTGGACATCGAGTTCCCCATAATAGCTGACGAGAGGGGAACTGTCGCGCAGAGGCTTGGGATGCTTCATCCATCAAAAGGAAACAACACCGTACGTGCTGTCTTCGTGGTGGATGACAAGGGAATGCTCAGGCTCATGGTGTACTATCCCCAGGAGATTGGCAGGAACATGGACGAGATTCTGAGGGCAGTGAAGGCCCTGCAGGTTTCCAGTAAGAAGGGAGTGGCCCTTCCGGCTGGCTGGCCTGAAAACGAGATAATAAAGGACAGCGTGATAATCCCTCCGGCCGGGGACATCAAGACCGCCAGGGAAAGAACAGGGAAAGAGGGCTGCTTTGACTGGTGGTTCTGCCACAGGAAGCTCGAGAAGGATTAGGCCCGAAGGGGCCCCTTTCTTTTATTTCACCATACAGTCCGGGCCATGCGAAAATGGCGCGCAAATAAATTGGAGGAGGCCCATATATCAGTTATGGCCTTTGCCCTGAAGACAGAGAATCTGGAGAAGCATTTCGGTCCCGTGAAGGCAGTGGATGGCGTCTCAATCGAGGTGGAGGAGGGTGAAGTATTCGGCCTGCTCGGGCCCAACGGGGCGGGCAAGACCACGACCATATCACTGCTCACTACCACACTCAAGCCCACTTCCGGGAAGGCAGAGGTCAATGGAAAGGATGTGGCAAGCGAGCAGGATAGCGTGAGGAGGAGCATAGGGATAGTTTTCCAGGACCCGTCTGTTGACACGGAGCTCACGGGAAGGGAAAACCTGGACCTGCACGGAAGGCTCTACGGCATGGGCTCCGGCCTCAGGAAAAAGAGGACAGGGGAGGTACTCAGGCTCGTGGACCTTGAGGATGCTGCTGACAGGCAGATGAAGGAGTATTCCGGGGGCATGAGGAGGAGGCTGGAGATAGCCCGGGGCCTCATGCACAGCCCCAGGGTACTCTTCCTGGATGAGCCCACACTGGGCCTTGACCCCCAGACCAGGAGGAAGATATGGGACTACATCAGGGCGATGCAGAAGAGGGACAAGCTTACCATCATACTCACCACGCATTACATGGAGGAGGCCGATGCAATCTGCCAGCGTGTGGCCATAATCGACCACGGAAAAATAATTGCACTGGACACTCCGCGAAACCTCAGGAAGGAACTTGGCGGGGATGTCATAACCATCAGACTGGCAGGGGGGAGCTCAAGGGAAAGGGCAAAAAAGGTGCTTGAGGGGATGAAGCTCGTCAGGAAGCTAAGGTGCGTGGACGGAAGGATAAACATGTCAGTAACCTCTGCTGAGAAGGCCGTCCCTGAGATACTGAGGAAAATGGAAAATGGGGGACTTAGGGTGGAGTCAGTGGAGACGCACGAGCCCACGCTTGAGGATGTTTTCGTGCACTACACAGGAAGGACCATCAGGGAAGAGAAGGTTTCTGCCACGGACATGCTCAGGATGAGGAGGAGGGAAAGCCATGGCTGAGAGGCCAAGGGCCACGGTGGGGGCTCTGATGGAGAGGGACGGAAAGGTGCTGCTCCAGCTCAGGAACCACAAGCCCTTTGAGGGCTGCTGGGGACTCCCCGGAGGGCACATTGAGAAAGGGGAGAAGGCAGAGGATGCCATCAGGAGAGAAGTGAAGGAGGAGACAGGAATGGGTTTCAGCCCCTCCTTCCTGTGCTACTCAGACGAGATATGCCCCGGGGAGAAATGGCATGCGCTGGTCATCATGTTCACCGGAGCAGTTTCTGGACAGGAGAAACCTGACCCTGATGAGGTCAGGGAGCTCAGGTGGATTCCCCTGGAGGAGGCCACTGGTATGGGACTCGCATTCGGGCACCAGGAAATCATCAAGAGGTACGTGGAGGAGAAGCATGCTTGAGGGAGTCTACACCATCTGGCTGAGGGAGATGAGGAACTTCAGGAGGGCCAGGTCAAGGATGGTATCCAGCATCGCCATGCCATTCTTCTGGATAGTTCTCATGGGAGTGGGGCTTGGCTCAGCATTCGGAGAAGGTGTTATGGGATTCGATTATCTTACATACATGTCCACCGGAATAATTGGGATGTCCCTGCTCTTCAATTCCATATTCTCAGGCGTCTCAGTAGTGGTGGACAGGAAGTTCGGGTTCCTCAAGGAGGTGTTCGTGGCCCCTGTACCTAGGTCCAGCATCATAATGGGCAAGATTCTGGGGGGCTCCACAGTGGCCATGATAACCGGTGTCCTGGTAATTCTCATCTCTGTCGGGCTTGCCAGGGTGCCCCTGAGCACGGGGATTCTGGCAGCACTACCCTTCATGCTCATGACCAGTTTCGTGTTCATCGGAATCGGGCTTCTCATCGCCTCCCGGATGGAGTCCATGGAGGGGTTCAACATGATAATGAGCTTCATAATGATGCCCGTGTTCTTCCTATCAGGCATCTTCTTCCCCCTTGACCAGACCCCCCAGTGGATGCAGGCAATATCCATGCTGAACCCCCTGACCTATGGGGTGGACGGGATAAGGGCATCCATTCTCGGGGTGGCCCAGTTCCCCATATGGATGAGCTTCTCGGCTCTGGTGGGATTCTTCGTGGTGCTGATAGCTCTGGGGACCCACTTCTTCAGGAAGATGGAGGTTTAAGCGGATTCTTTTCAGCAAAGCCAACCCAGGGCAAAGTTTTAAATACCTTAGTGAATATATATTCATTACAATAAATGAATAAATATTTGATTCAGCCCTGGGAAAGGACCAGTTGATGGCTGTTTCGGATAGAGATTAAAGAGAGGTGATTAATATGCCAACAAAAGATGGAACAGGTCCGAGGGGAGAAGGCCCCCTCACAGGATGGGGCATGGGCCCATGCGGCTCAGGCTACAGGAGAGCCCCTGTACGAGGCTTCGGAAGGGGCAGGGGTTTCGGACGCGGAAGGGGCATGGGCCCTGGATGGGGCTACGCCCCGGGTTATGCGCCTGCTTATTCCTACCAGCCCACAAAAGAGCAGGAGGCCGCTGACCTGAAGGCAGAGAAGGAGGCCCTTGAGCGCGAGCTCGAGGACATAAGGACAAGGCTTAAAGAGCTGGAATCCAAAAAGAAATAGTTGGTTTGTGCGGCAGGGTTGGCTAGGCCCGGCCGTCTTTCATAATATTATTGGTGTGGTTATATGGCGCCGAGGCCGAGGATGTTCAGGAGGGTTCACTGCAGACCCGATGTGACACATTTCAAGCCCGCGGGAATCCCCCTTGGGGTCATGGAGAGCATAGAGCTCACCATGGAGGAGTTCGAGTCAATAAGGCTCATGGACAGAGAGGATATGAAGCAGACAGAAGCCTGCAAAAAGATGGGTGTTTCACAGCCCACGTTCCAGAGGATATACGGGTCTGCCAGGAAAAAGATTGCAGAGGCCCTGGTTGACGGCAAGGCCATAAGGATAGAGGGCGGACACTACAAGCTCATGGGCCCTGCCGGAAGGGGCATGGGAATGCGCGGCTTCGGAAGATGCCGCGGAAGAGGAATGGTACGATGAGAGAACAAGGAAAAACGGGCAAGGAGCCAGGTGCCCTTAAGAAGACCCTGAGGATGTTCTCCCAGATAATTCCTCTTATGCTCGGTGTCCTTCTCTTCATTTCACTGCTAAAGGCATCCGTGCCTCCTGAGGCATACTCAATAGTATTCACAGGGAACATGGTGGCGGATTCTTTCACAGGGGCTGCCGTGGGTAGCATAGCCGCAGGGAACCCTGTCACGAGCTACATAATAGGGGGCGAGCTCCAGGCAGCGGGAGTCTCTCTGGTGGCAATAATCGCGTTCATTGTCGCGTGGGTGACAGTGGGAATGCTGCAGCTTCCTGCTGAGATGTCAATGCTCGGCAGGGGATTCGCCCTGAAGAGGAACGCCATCGCATTCGTTTCATCGGTCATAATAGCCATGCTGACAATGGCTACCCTGGGGGTGCTCGCGTGAGCAGAGAAGGTGGAGCTGGGAAGCCGGATCCGGGAAGGGGGAAGAGCTGGCCAAGAAAATACGGGAACTGGCTCTTCCTGGGAACCGGGGTCCTGGCTTATATTGTCGTGTTCGCAGTCAGCCCAGGGCTCGCCTTTTCAGCGCTCTGGGAGTTCTGGGATATATTCCTGAGCATATCGGGTGCCATAGCGCTTGTATTCGTGATAATGCTCGGCATGAACGCCTTCATACATCCCAGGAAGCTCGTCAGAAAGATGGAGTCAAGGAAGGGACTGGGCGGGTGGATATTCGCTGTAGTGGGAGGCGTTATATCGGCAGGCCCTGTATACCTCTGGTTCCCTCTCCTGAAGGAGATGAAAAAGGAGGGGTTGGGCGAATCAAAGATTGCTGCTTTCATAAACAGCAGGGCGGTCAAGATACCCCTCATGCCATTGATGGTTTTTTATTTCG
>CAZSLL010000033.1:0-1283 GCA_964607835.1 uncultured archaeon
CGGATATTCCCCGAAGACAGGAATCGAGCAGGGGTTAAGGAATTATCTTGAATGGGCCAATAAGTGAAACACGCTTTTATTCCTTCCCTAATCTATCTTATTCATGAGAATTGGCATACTGGTATCCGATTTCCTTCCCATGGAGGGAGATTTCGAGCTAAAAAATGGAATAAGCCTGGGCCTCGGGGGAACAGAGCTGCAGTCCCTCGGGCTCGCCAGGAACCTCTCCAGGAAACATGATGTAACGGTGATTACCAGAAGATACAAGAATCTGCCAAAAGAAGAGAAGAGAAAAGGCTTCAGTGTCAGGAGATTCGGCTTCATTGATTTCCCAGTGATTTCTTTCTTCTCTCATGTTATATCCTCACTCATGCTTGTCCGGAAGGAAAGGCCTGACATTCTCCAGTGCATGATGCTTACCCCCAACGGACTCGTTGGAGTTTTCTCAGGAAAGCTTTTTGGCATCAGGTTCGTACCCTGGGTAAGGGGAGGGGACTGGTACCTAACCAAGGGCTTTATCGGAAGGAGGATTGTTTCATACGTGATAAGGAACTCCCCGCTTATCCTGGTCCAGACCGAGAGTATTCAAAGGGAAGTCTCGGAGAAATTCCCAGGAAAACGGGTTGTTGCAGTCCCAAATGGCGTGGAACCACAGAAGGCAAAAGCAAACGGCAGCAAAGTGGTCTACGTGGGCAACCTTCGGGGGAGGAAGGGGGTGAAATATCTCATCGAAGCCATGAAGGGAATTGGTGCTGAGCTCGTGGTTGTGGGGGATGGTCCGGAGCGCAGGAATCTGGAGTCACTTGCAGGAGAGAATGTCAGTTTCACAGGGAGGGTCATGCCCGAGGATGTTCAGAAATACCTCAAAGAGGCTGCTGTTTTCGTTCTCCCTGCTATTAAGGGAGAGGGCCTTCCCAATGTGGTTCTGGAGGCCATGTCCATGGGAATACCGGTGGTAAGCACGAACATTGCTGGTATACCTGATGTGGTGGAACACGGAAGGACCGGGTTCCTGGCAGAACCTGGTGACCCGAGAACTCTCAGAAAACACATCAAGAGGCTTCTGGAAGACAGAAAACTAAGGGAAAATATGAGCAGGGAATGCATAAAGGAAGCAGAGAAATACTCATGGGAAAGCGTGACTAACAAACTGGAAAAGGCATATGAAGAGGTGTTATGTGCGGAATAGCAGGATTCTGGGGTTTTGAGGACAAGAATCTCCTTAAGGAGATGTGCGATGCAATAAGGCACAGGGGGCCTGACCAGAAGGGCTACTTCACTGA
>CAZSLL010000033.1:1383-4972 GCA_964607835.1 uncultured archaeon
TAAATGGAATGTTCGCATTCGCCCTCTGGGACTCCGGGAAGAAGGAGCTCTTCATGGCCAGAGACAGGCTCGGGATAAAACCCCTGTATTACTTTTGGGACGGGGAATGCCTGGCCTTCAGCTCTGAGATAAAGAGCCTCCTAAGGTTCCCGAGAATCCAGAGAAAGCTCGACAGGAAAGCCCTCAACAGGTATCTTGTTCTAAGGTACATCCCAGGGGACCTTACCATCATAGAGGGAATAAGGAAGCTCAGGCCCGGGCATTTGCTCACCCTGAAGGGAAAGGAACTTAATGTTGAGGAATACTGGGATGTATCGTTCGGGAAGGAAGAGAAAGACCAGGAGAAATGCAAGAAAGGAATCCAGGAGCTCCTTGAGGACTCGGTGAAGAAGAGGATGCTGGCCGACGTCCCGGTTGGCGCCTTCCTATCAGGCGGCCTGGACTCCAGCATCATTGTTGGGCTCATGAGCAAAATCAGCGAGAAGGTCAAGACATTCTCCGTGGGCTTTGAGGAGAGGGGCTACAGTGAGCTGGAGCATGCCCGCGCTGCCTCAGAGCATCTCGGCACAGAGCACCACGAGATTATTATCGATAAGGATAAGTTCATAAAAATCCTTCCCAAGATAGCCTGGCATATGGACGAGCCCATAGCAGACCCCGCCGCCATACCCACCTACTACGTGTCAGAGCTTGCCAGGAGAAAGGTCAAGGTCGTGCTGACAGGGGAAGGAGGGGACGAGTTATTTGCAGGTTATCCTAAATATGGTATGCAGGGGAGGGAGAGGCTCACCAGGTACTACACCGGGCTTCCATCTCCGGTAAGGTCACTTGCAAGGAGCCTGACACCAGGGAAATACAGGCTCTATCCCAGCTCTCTGGAGGAGGCCGGAAGGTTCTACATCTCCCCCTTCGTGAAGAATGCAAAGCTCCTGGAAGGGAGTGGTAAAGAAATCTCCCAGGACATAATGAGCGTTTTCAGGCCCTACTATCAGAAGGGTGATGTCATGAGGGAGATGCAGTACGTGGACATCAAGACCTGGCTCCCCGAGGAGCTCCTCATGAAGGTGGACAAGATGAGCATGGCAAATTCCCTTGAGGCAAGGGTTCCCTTCCTGGACCACAGGCTCGTGGACTACTCTATGAGGATTCCCTCCAGGCTCAAGATAATGAAGGGTGTGGAGAAGCACATACTCAGGGAGAGCTTCCCCAACGTGCTCCCGAGGGGAAACCTGGAGAGAAAGAAGCACCCATTTTCGGTTCCGATGAGAGAGTGGGAGAAGGAAATTAGGGATACTTATCTTTCTGATAAGGTGTATAATAATTTGAAAGGCAGTTACTTTGAAAATACTGTACTTGATTTATGGATAGAAAGGAATAACGTGTTTTGGTAATCATTTTTTCGCATATACGATATATCCATTTGGAAAATCCGATTTTTTTACATTAATTCTTGCAATTATTGGATTAAAAATATTTAGAAATAGATTCATTATCACCCCACGATTAATCAATGTCCACATTACTAGAAATCTATTTCCTTGGTGAAAAACTTCAGTTTTCTTGAATGACCTAAAAAGATGTCTTAAACCATCCTTTGAATACCTGAAGTAATCTTGGGGGTCTGGATGATAAGGGCATATAAACCTTGTACTCAATATGCAAATACCTCCGGGTTTCAATATTCTATGTATTTCGTTTATTATTTCTTGCGGTGTGTGGGAATGCTCTAGAAGTTCAGTTGCGATGACTGTATCGAAATGATTGGATTTATGTTTAATTGTATGTGCGTCACAGCAAATATCAGGATTTGTATCTTTCAAAATATCCAAAGTCAAATATTCGGTATGAGGTATAAATTTCTTTAAAGGAGCGTTCTTTGCGCCTATGTCAAGTACTATCCTTTTTCTATTCTGCTGAAATGTTCAATAAGTTGATTCTCAAGATTGATTCTAGTTGAATTTCTAATTTTCAATGTTGGAAATGAAAGAACAATCTTTTTCATTAAAGATATCATGCTTTCACCAATAAAGTCTTCATTTCATTTTCAAGCCTTTTGGCAGTCTTTCCCCAAGTGAATTCCTTTGATGAAATTTTTGCATTCTTTGAGATTAATCTCATTTTTCTTTTATCTCTTAATATTTCGATTATTCCGTTTGCGAAATCTTGAGGAGTATTATTTACGAGCCTTCCATTATAATTATCCTTTATTATTTCATCCAGAGGAGGTACATTAGATGCTATTATTGGCAAACCCAAAGCCATTGCCTCAATAGTCACGATACCAAAACCTTCATATTCAGTAGGGAATGCAAAAATATCGGTAACCTTCAATAAATCAATGACATCTTTTCTGTCAAGAGATTCCAAAAAAAGGGTCATCTTCCCAACGCCTTCATCCTCGGCGATGTTTTGGTATATAGATGAATTGCCAGAACCTATGAATACCAATTTAGTATCAGGAAAATGATTCTTTAATTCTTCTCCTGACCTAATCAGAATATCCTGTCTCTTTTGTGGAAAACCGAATCTTGATAGGCATGTGATAATGGGGTAATTTCCTTCAAGTCCATATTTGTTTTTTATACTTTTGTTTATGCTCTTCTTTCCAAAGTCTTTTTCAATGCCATGGTAATTAACAAATATTTTTTTTGCCTCGATGCCGAATTTCTCGACAGCATCCTTTTTGACGAACCTACTAACAGCCATAATCTTGTCGCAATTGTTGACGGCATAAAGAGCCTTCTTGCTAAAGATACCATTGAACACAGACATTGTTGAGAAAGGGCAATGTGCTATCAGTATTGACGGTATTCCCATTTTTTTTGCAATTTTTGTACAAATATATCCATCATACCAAGGACTGTTGCCAACAACGATATCGATTTTATGTTCCTTTAAGATTTTTCGAACACTTTTTGAAAGGGAATAGGGGTTACTGAAAACTCTTATTTTGGGTATATTGATATAGGAATATCTGTGCACGTGCACGCCATTAAGTATTTCCTTGTCCTTAAGGGGTTTCATTCTCTTCTCTGCCAAAATATGGATCTCGTGTCCCTGCCGTGTATATATATCGGCAATATTTCGTAGCATAACAACGCCTCCCCCGAAAATTCCATCATAGGGAGGGTTAGAACAAACAAATAGAATTTTCATGGTACAGATTGATGGCATGTACTTAAATAGAATGACAATCTTCTCATACACATGAAAATTGGATTATTTGTAAACACAGTTTTTGCTGGAAATGCCATAAAAGGAAAAATCGTTTTCCATTCCGTCAAAAGTGCTTATCTAAAAGGTTATCTAAAGAGGGTGGTTGTCGCAGATTATGAAGTCTCAATCGTGGACAAAAATATCATCAAAATGGCCCTTCCCTTCTGTAAAATGGTGAACAGGGCCTTTTTTTATACAAATAAGATTTCTCCTATTGATTTGCCCATGAGATTCATTAATGACAAGACGTTTGATTTCTTCTCTTCAAGATTTGTTAAAGGTTTGGATTTGCTATATTTCCAAGGTCCTTTTTGGTCTAAAAGTTTCTCCAAAGCGGATAAAACAGCATAATTGCGTTAAGGGACTCCACAGC
>CAZSLL010000034.1:0-4497 GCA_964607835.1 uncultured archaeon
AAAAGATTAGATAACGAGGAAATAAACAATTACAGAGAAGCATTAGAATATGCATTAAAGAGAGACTCTCAAATCAACGAATCATTATTGAGAGAAATCCACAAAATTCTTTTGAAGGGAGTTAGGGGACATGACAAAAACCCAGGAGAATACAAAATAATGCAAAATGCGGTGGGTAGTAGACAAGATACATTTGATTCAGCAAGATTTGTGCCCGCTTCACCGGAATCCACACCTTATTTGGTAGAAAACCTTATTGAGTTTATAGGTTCTGGAGATTATGATTCACTATTCAAAATTGCAATGACACATTATCAGTTTGAAGCAATACATCCTTTTAGAGATGGAAATGGAAGGCTTGGTCGGCTTCTTATCATGTTACAGATATGCAAAGAAGGAATTCTTAATCATCCACTTCTATATATCAGCGAGTTCTTCAACAGAAACAGGGATGCATATACTGATGCTCTTTTTGAAGTTAGCGCAAATGGTAAAATAGATGGATGGATAATATTCTTCTTAAGGGCGCTTGAGTATCAGGCAAATCAATCAATAGATCTTATAAACAAACTCCAAGAATACAAAGAAGAGCTGTTATCAAAAACACATGATATGTCACAGAGTTCTAATATGCCACTATTAATAGAATTCTTATTCAGGGATCCATTTTTCACTGTAAAAGAAGTCTCAAGTTTATTAAAAATAAGTCAACCAGCAGCTTGGACATTGGTTCAGATAATAAAAAAAACAGGCATAGTCACAGAACTGAAACTTAAGAAAAGGGAGATTTTTTATGTAGCTCATGGAGTATTAAAAATTATCGAAGGTTCAGATGACATGAAAAAATAGTATAGATTAACACATTATCGTCTGTTACAAAAGTATCTTCTGTGTTGCAGTAGTCACACCCAATCCTTACTTACGCAACAAACCCATTTCTTTTAGGAAAAGTATAAAAGCAGATGGATTAATTATTATCAGGTGGTTAAATGAACAAGTATCCGGATACATTGGGGGAAAGGCCTGATTGGGACTCAAAGGAGCCCTCTGCCAGCGCAGGCTCGAGCTCAATGTTCCCATCGCCTGTCATGAAGCATTACACTGCAGTGGAAACTGACTGGGGGGCGTTCGGAAGGTATGTATCAGGCAAGCTGAGGGAGATGTTCGCTTCCAGGGACATGAAGTAAAGGGGCCAGGGAAGGTTGGCATGAAGGACAGGAGAAAGCCTGACGCAGAGGAAGTCCTCGAGTTCTTCGGGAAAGAGGTAAGGCCCTGCCTGGTTATTGTTGAGGGAAAGAAGGATGCGAAGGCTTTAAATACCCTTGATGTAACAAATATTATACCCGTCAACGGCAGGTCGCTCTCGAAAGTGGCGGAGCATGCCGCTCAGCTGCTGGGGATGGGATTACAGGGTTCACCAGAGCCGCCTGAAAGGGCTGGCTCACCTTACGGTCATAAAGCCGGAAAGGCACGAGACCCCGGAAATCAAGGAAAGCATCCAGGGCGTGACACCCAGGGTGCAGGCAAGAAGTATTCGGATATCATAATACTCACGGACTTTGACAGAGAAGGGCGCCATATCGCAGCGAGGCTTTCTGTATTGCTGCGCGCCCGCAGGATTCACCCCAACCAGAGGTTGAGGTCGCGTATTATGGCATTCGGGTTCAACAAGATAGAGGACTTCAAGATGGACTCTATACTGAGGCTCGGAAGGGAACCAAAGCGGTGCCCAGCCAGGGCTCTGCGAAATAAAAATAAGGAAAGAGGTGATTTTCATGTCAAAGCTAGCTCCAACATCCACGAAATACGTGATAAAGGCCGGGATAAAGGCCAACGGAGTTGTAGAGAAGCCTGACATAATAGGCGCTGTTTTTGGACAGACAGAGGGGCTGCTCGGGTCTGAGCTGGACCTGAGGGAGCTCCAGAGGACAGGCAGGATAGGAAGAATAGACGTAAATATAAAGTCAGTGAAGGGCAAGTCAGAGGGGGAGATTTTCATACCCAGCTCCCTGGATGCGGCGGAAACCGCCCTCATCGCTGCGACGCTGGAGACCATCGAGAGGGTTGGGCCCTGCACCGCAAAGATAAGCCTGAAGGAGGTGGAGGACACACGCTCTGACAAGAGGAAGTATGTCATTGACAAGGCCAAGAGCATACTCAGGAACCTATCTGAGACCGGCGCGGCTGACACGTCAGATATTTCGGACGAGATAAAGGAGGCTGTGCGGACAGGGGAGGTGACCGAGGTGTTCGGGCTCACCGCAGGCCCTGCTGTCATGGACTCTGACAACATATTGATTGTGGAGGGTCGTGCTGACGTCATAAACCTGCTCAAGTTCGGAATCAGGAACACCGTGGCCATAGAGGGGACATCTGTGTCCAAGGCCGTGATAGACCTGTGCAGGAGGAAGAACACCACCCTGTTCGTGGACGGCGACAGGGGAGGGCAGCTCATCGCGAAGGAGATAATGCAGAAGACTGACCTTGACTTCATAGCCCAGGCTCCTGAGGGCAAGGAGGTCGAGGAGCTCACCCAGAAGGAGGCCTACAAGGCACTCAGAGAGAAGGTCCCTGCTGGCGTCTTTTTCTCTGAAGGGCCCAGGAGGGCCATTGACTACGACGAGATGGAGGGCAAGGGCAAGGAGAAACCCGCACCCAAGGCAGCTCCAAAGGGCTCTCCCTCAGGTGGAAGGTCTTCCTCGACATCAGGGGGCAGGCCATCCTCAGGCTCGTCAGCAAGGGCACCCTCCAGGGGCTCTGACTCAAGGAGCCCCGGGAGCACAAGAACATACGAGAGGAGGGATTCCAGTTCGTATGACAGGAGGGATTCCCGCTCAAGGGACTCCAGGCCTCCCTCCAGGGGAAGGTCTGACTCGTACGAGAGGAGGGATTCCCGCTCCTTCGACAGGAGGGACAGGGACTCCAGGGGACCGAGGAAACCCAGGCTCTCTGACCAGGAAACCGAGCTCTTCAGGAAGACACTGGAGGAGCTTGTGGGTACCAGGGCAGCGTGCATATTCAACGACAAGTACGAGCTGCTCGGAAGGGTACCCGTAGCTGAGCTGGAGAACACCCTGAAGACGCTGGACGAGCCCCACGCAGTCATCTTCGACGGCAAGGTGGACTACAGGCTCAATGAGCTCGCCAGGAGGAAGGGAATCAGGTACCTGGTGGGTATGGACAAGGAGGACATCTTCTCCAGCATAGCCATAATCTCGAGGCAGGACCTCGGGAAGTAGAATCCTTTTTTCGGGGGCTCAAGCCCCCGGGCATTTTCATTATCGCCAGGTTAAGCCTCAGCTATAAGAAGGTAAAGTTTATATATGATAGGGCTTACATTGATTTTATTTGAACCAATAATAAGTAAACTTTATATATAACTGAACATACATTTAATTATGAAACTGAGGGGATTGCTGAAAAGGCTGGAAGGTGTGCAGACAATAGATTCAGTCATGAATATCCTTGGGGTTGACAGGCAGAAGGCCATATATTATGTCCACAGGCTGAGGAAGGCAGGATTCGTGAAGACCAGCTACACGGGAACAAAGAAGAGGGTTTACCGCATATCACATGAGAACATGCTGGGGGGCAGGGGATATTACGATATAATCAACGAGTACTCCCCCATGAAGCTGGCTGTGAGCGAGACCCACAGGATTTACGGGAGGGATGTTTCTCTGGAGGAGACACTCGTCTTTGCTATAGAGTCCGGGAGGATAAGGGTCATACTTGCATCACTCTCCCTGTTCGGAAAGATATCCGACTGGAAGCTCCTTTACTCCATCTCAAAGGAGAAGGGTGCCGAGAGGAAGGCAGGGGCATTGTATGACTTGTCCAGGAAGCTGAAAATAAGGGTCAGGAGGATGGACGGGAGAATCAGGAGGCTCATGCTGCCCTCGGAATCGGACGGATTCCAGTATATAATCCCGGGAATCAAGACAAAAGAAGAGGAGTACAAAGAAATCGAGAAAAGTTGGAAGGTCTACCTTCCGTTCAACAGGAGCGACCTGGAGGCATATCTATGATATCCGCAAAGGAGCAGGAGAGCCTGTTCACCGAGCTCTCCAGAAGGCTGAAGAGGAGGCTGACAGTTTACGCTATAGGCGGGAACGCAATGATATACTGGGGCTTCAAGGACGCCACGGTGGATGTCGACCTGGTCTTTCTTGACGAGGTTGACAGGAAGGAGTTCAGGTCAGCCCTGGAGGGAATGGGCTACAGCCTCATGGACGCATCCCTTGTGTATTCCCGCGGGAAGGACAGGCCCATAATGCTCAGGAGAACCCCTGAGGAGAGGTTCGACCTGTTCCTCAACAAGGTAATAAGGTTCACCTTCTCCGAGGGAATGAAAGAGCGGTCAAGGAAGGTTTTTGAGTACGGTCATAACATCGTGATAAGGGTGGCGGACTACCATGACATCATTCTCATGAAATGCGCCACTGACAGGGCAAGGGACAAGGAGGACATCAGGCGCATCACAGAGGAGGAGGACAT
>CAZSLL010000035.1:0-4349 GCA_964607835.1 uncultured archaeon
GCATCCAGTAACAAGGATTTTCATAGTTTCGCCTATAGTTTATAGTATAATATTTTTGATTTGTTAAACTTATCAATTTCAAAGACCGACTGTACATCAATAAGTAATGGTTTGTCTCCGGAAATTGCCTCTAACTTCTCTGGCAAAATCTCCTTGAAAGCATCATGCCCCACCAAGACAGCAATGCATTCTATTCCAGAGAGCCCCTCCAGGTTAACAATAGGCTCGATTCCGAATTCTCTCTTGACCGCTTCCCTTGAAAGCATTGGGTCATAGCAAAACAGCTCTGCACCCTCTTCCGCAAGCCTCTCAATTAACCTCTTTGAGGGGGATTCCCTCGGGTCCTTGATGTTCTTCTTGAAGCCAAGGCCCATTATAAGGACCTTCCTTCCCCTGACGCTCCCGCCAAGGCCCTCCTCAATCATTTCAAATAGATAGTCAGGCATGGAGTCATTCAGTTCCCTTCCGGCCGCGATGACCTTTGGATCGTAGCCCAGTTCCCTGGATTTGTGCAGGAGATAAATTGGATTCACAGGGACACAATAACCCCCGACCAGGCCAGGCATGTACTCGCAGAAGTTCCACTTGGTCTTTGCGGCATCAATGACATCTCCTATGCTTATTCCCATTTTCCTGCATATTATGGAGAACTCGTTCATCATGGAGATATTAAGGTCCCTCTGTATATTCTCCATGAGTTTGGACATCTCGGCTGTTTTGATGCTCTTTGCCCTGAATACGCCCGCAGGAACAATATTTCCGTAAAGCTCTGCCAGGATGTTCATGGTCTCGTCATCCATTCCGCTGATAACCTTGACCACCTTACCCAGGTCATGGTCCTTGTCCCCGGGGTTCACCCTCTCAGGGGAATACCCTAGCATGAAGTCCCTGCCGCAAACCAATCCGGATTCTTTTTCCAGTATGGGCTTTATTACTTCCTCTGTGGCACCCGGATAAACGCTTGACTCGTTGACCACAATGGAACCTTTCATGAGGTTCCTGCCGATTGTCCTGGAGGCGCTCTCTATGTGACCCAGGTCAGGTTCGCTCCTGTTCTTGAGCAGCGTGGGAACGCACATGTGAACGGTGTCAGCTTTTCCTATGGAAGTGGGCTCTGAGGTAAATTCTACATTCTTTTCCAGAATCTCCCTGACCTCTTCGTCAGAATATTCCCGTGTTATGTCCCTTCCCTTCCTAAGATTCTCTATTTTATTCTGGTCAATATCATATCCAATGACCCTGAAGCCATTTCTTGCAAATGCCATAAAAAGGTGCAGGCCCACGTAACCTAGGCCCACCACACATATAGTGAAATCTTTGCTCCTGATTTTATCAATCATGATTCAGCCCTTCCTGTACCATTCAGATGTTATCTCAAGGCCCCCTTTAACAGTGTATTCCGGCTCGTAGCCAATGAGTTCCCTGGCCCTGGATATGTCATTGGTTGCCCTAAGCGGGTCCCCGGGCCTCGCTGGAAGGAATTCAGGCTCCACGCTCTTCCCAAGGACATCGTTGATTAGCTCAACCAGTTCCATAATGGTGGTCTCCTGCCCCCGTGCCACATTAAGGGGAACGCTTCCTGTCTTGGTTGCCTCCATTGACTTGATGTTGGCCTGCACAACGTCCCTGACAAAGGTGAAGTCCCTTGTCTGCTTCCCGTCCCCGAATATGGTAGGTGCCTGATTGTTCATGATGGCCTTGATGAACTTGGGTATTACAGCCGCATACTGGAGGTTGGGGTTCTGTCTGGGCCCGAAGACATTAGAGTACCTGAGGCTCACTGACTCGATTCCGTACAGATGGTAGAAGGATTCCAGGTAGAATTCCCCTGCAATCTTGCTTGCTCCGTACGGGGATATGGGAACAGGCCTCATGTCCTCCCTCTTGGGGACCTCGAGTATGCCCCCATATACAGCGGACGAGGAGGCGCTTATGATTCTTTTGCAACCCGCCTCCTGGGCGGCGATGCAAACGTTCAGGGTACCTGTGGCGTTTGCCTCGTGGGTGTCAAGGGGCTTCTCGATGGAGCGGGGAACAGAGCCCACAGCTGCCTGGTGGAATATGTATTCCACACCCTTCGCGGCCTTCATCATTGTCTCCAGGTCGGTTATGCTTCCCTGGACGAAATCGATCCTGTCCTTCAGGTGCTCTATGTTACTCAGGGAGCTGTTGGAGAGGTTGTCAATCACCCTTACCTGGTGACCTTTCTCGAGTAGTCCCTCCACTAGATGGGAGCCTATGAATCCAGAACCGCCGGTAACGAGCACTGAGGCCATATAGATACTCCGGATGATGTATATAAATCTTGTTACTTAATGCGGCTAAGCATTAAATCTATTGCCTTATCCATGTTCTTCTCCAGGTCATGGTGTTTTAGCATCCTCTCCCGGGCCCTTTTTCCAAGAGTTTCGGCCTTTCTCTTGTTCTTAAGAAGGTAGACTATCTTCTCTGCAAGCTCATCCGGTTTTTTGGGTTCCACAAGGATTCCGCAGGTCTCGTCCATGTAATCCGGGACGCCTCCCACCTTGGTGGATATGCAGGGCTTTCCCATGGCCATGGCCTCCATCAGGGAGCGCGGGGAGGCATCATAATTGGAGGTCAGGGCATAGATATCAGCACCCTTAAGGACGCCTGGGATGTCATTCACGAAGCCAAGGAAGTGCACATCCCTGTCAGCGGCTTCCCTGCATTTTTGCATGAGTTCGCCATCGCCGCACACTATTAGGTTTAGGTCCGGTATCTGCTTCTTTGCTCGTTTGTATGCCTCAATCAACAGAAGCGGGTTCTTGACCTTGGTGAGCCTGGAAACGAAAACTACAGATGGGCCCTTTACCTTTGAGTACACGGGATGCTTCTTCACTTTCTTTGGGTCATACTTGCTCAGGAGTATGCCCTTCTTTATGTCCAGTTTCTTCCTCTTCCCAATGAACTCGTCAATCTCCCTGCTCGTCACGATGAAATAATCCACGAAACGGATGAGGAGCCTCTCTGCATGTTTCACAAGGAAAGGCATAAGGCTGTTCTTGGTGAACTTGGCCTTGAGCGAGGACACATTCTTGTCAGTGGCATAGATCCTGTGCAGCAGATAATTGTAATTCAGGAGTACCTTTGCGCTTGTTAGCTTGTTAACCATGAAAACCATGGGAAGGGCCGAGCACTCAAGATACACGAGGCCTATCTTATGCTTCCTGACGTAATAGAGAAGGAGTAACCATCCGAACAGGAGGTAGAATAGCTGGTTATAGAGAAGCACATGATTGACATTCTTGGGAAGTATTTTCTGTTTGCTGGATGAGTCGTGGCTGAAGACATATACATTGGGGAAAACCGAGGAGAGTTTATTGAGAATAATGAATTCTGATACTCTTTTTAAGTTCCCTTCATTCTTTCTCAATATTCTGGAAATGTTTGCATGAATGCCGAAAATAAAACCTAAATTAGAATTCATAATCTAACATATTTTGAATTTGATTTAAAAGAAATGCAAATGGTATCACTATTGGGTTGGTTATTTCTGTTTATACAGGAGGAACAAAAATTGCTGAATTATCAGCTAACTTGGAATACTTCAACAAAACAAGTTATAACAATTTGTTTATTGTTTATGATGAAAACGGGACATCAAGTGATTTAACAAAAGTGCAATGGATAAACATCATTTGTTTATAGTTAATTTTATAAATATAGTTATTTTAAATAATAGTTAATGAAAAGGATAGTGTTTCTTTCGTTACCAATTATGTTTTTAGTATGTATTAATACCCCTATTGTGGAATCAGATATTCAATCGAATTATTCTCTAGCGGATTATTCACCCGGAATGGATACCTATGCTAGATGGAGTGATTACATAAGGCCTGAGTATTATAATAGCCACGTAATCGGTGAAGGGCGCAATGGGTACTATATTCTGCCCCCTCACAACCATTATTGCGAAGTAGGATACTGCAGTTCAGGCTTATGTATAAATTACGGAAGGAATGGTTTGGAAATATTCAATTTTTCCTCAATTGGATTATGTGACTCTTATCTTGTAGATATATATACATTTACCCCCAAAGGATCTGCTTGGTATTCAAAGGTGGAATTAAATTTATTTGTAAATAATGTTGGTATCGGAAGTTTCTTTTCCGCAGAAAGAGGTGAGACAAGAAAATCTACATTTGTATTAAATGATTCAATTATTGGATACAACAACAACATTTTTATTTTTGGAAAAAAGATGCTTTCAAGCAGTAAGTTAACTAGAATTCAAAAGGTAAATATAATTTGTGAACAAACCAACATCCCCTCTCCCACAAACAAATCCGTTATCATAACAGCCCCTGACTGGCAGAATGTGCTGGCGG
>CAZSLL010000036.1:0-4163 GCA_964607835.1 uncultured archaeon
GAATGGAGAGTGAGGGATAGGTGCTTCTGTTCATGAAGCTCGCCCCATTCTTTATCATTTCTGCGATGAATGGTAGTTTTCCTTGTTTAATCCATGGGTCAATGAGGTCCCATGACGAGCCGTCGAACCCGATTACAATGGTCTTTCTCATACATTCAACCTCGTGTTCATCAGGGCCTGAAGGCCTCATCTACGCTTATGTATTCCGGGCGCATGCCCTCTGACTTCGTGAAGACCTGCCTGAGAAGCGAGAGCATGCTGTCTGTCATGTTGTTGCTGTGAACAGCGACGCAGAAAACGCCATCCTTCTTTTGCGAGAATTCCAGTCCCTTCCTGAGCTCATCGAACCCCGTGGAAGGCACTATACCGTAGCAGTAAAGCTCCCTGTGGCTACCGTATGAGAGCGCACAGTGGTATTTCACTCCTTTGTTCATTGCCCTGAACACGGATAGCCTAATCATGTTAGTCATATGCCGGAGGCCGATTACCTTGGGTCTGGCCTTAACAGAAGGCGCTCCCACAATGTCGAGACCGTTGGATGACACAGCTAACATACCCTCTTTCGAGAACGCGTGATTTGGTGCAACGAAACATCTTATCTGTGTGTCAAAGAGTCCCTCCAGGTACTGCTTGCCCTCCCTGATTTTTTCTCTTAGGTTGCTGTCATGCTCGAATTCGTGTCCTGCACTATCGCGCCTGTGGGAGTAGCCGTGGAGCATTACGGACACCCTTCCCTCATTTATTTTTTTCCTAATGAATCGGATTAGGCTCTTGTTTTCTCCTATTGGATAGACTCTGTCATTCTTGTGAGCATCTGGCACAAAATTTGCGCTGCCGTGAAGGAAGGGTATGACTGCAAGGGATATAGGACATTTTTCCCATATACCTGAATATACCTTCTCGAGTTGATCTGGCTCTGTGAAGTATGATATATCGTCGTCCCTTATCGCAAACCTCATGAAACCACCTTCACTGCATATTCTCTATTATTCTGCATACCCTGGAGGAGAATGCGTCCCAAGAGAACCTCTCTGCAAGCTTTCTCGCATTCCTTCCCATTCTCCTTGACTCACCGGGGTTATCATAAAAGTATCCCAGCCTGTCTTTTATTGTTTTCGAGTCCCTTATGGGAACCACGAAACCTTCTCTTCCTTCCTTCATTACCCCTGCTGCACCCGTGTTTGTGGTTGTTATGACGGGCAGGCCTGATGCCATGGCCTCGAGAGTGACCTTCTCGAATCCCTCGGTCAGAGACGGGTAAACAAAAACCGAGGCCTTCCTGTAATAATGAGAGGGGTCAACGAAACCAGTAAGCTTCATATTAATTCTCCTGGCATATTCGTGTGTCATGGGCCTCGCGCTCCTCTCGATGTCCCCGCACACGATGAGCTCCTGACCCCCCTTGGCAAAGCCCTCCCATGCATCGAACAGGTATTTTATTCCCTTCATGGGCCTCAGTGCACCCACGAATATGCCCCTGAAACCGTCCGGGTCGTCCCTCTCGGGGCTGAACCTGCTGGTGTCAACTCCCGTGTTTATGACTTCTATCTTTTCGCTGCTTATACCCTCATGGATATGCGTGCGTCTCGAATACTCAGAACAGGCCATTATAAGGTCAGACTGCTCAAGGCCCCTGTTATGTATCTTCCTGTTCCTGTAGAACTCCAGGGGAATATCTGTGCCGTAGAGCATGTTCTCCTGTCTGTTGAGCCTTATTGTGTAGTTTTGGTTCGCGACAGAGTCCCTGACAACCACAGAGGCTCCCATTGCTTTTGCCCTTTCTATGCTCCTGATCCATCTTGGGGGCGAGGCAATGAGTACGTCGCACTCCGGAACGAGCATGGATGCTATACTGTCGAAGAGCCTCTCTGAAATGTACCTGCTCGGGAAATCGAAGGGGCCCCTCTTCTTGATGTTGAAAAGGGCGGTATCAAGGTATCTCGATAAGGGGACCCTCCTCACCTTCCTGCCCAGGGGGGTGCCCTGCTGGCCATTGGATACCACCCTCTTCAGGTGACCATTCTCATGGATGAGCCTTATCATGTGATAGTCCTGCACCCCCCTTAGGGATTTCCCTCCAAGAATGGTGTCGCTCACGAAAGAGACATCCATGGTATCATTCATAGATGAGCATGATAATATAAAAGCTGGGAAGGGCTCAGAACTCGCTGTAGACCTCTCTGGTCTCCCTTGCGCAACGCTTCCAGCTGAATTCCCCGGCCCTATTGATTCCCCTCCTGCTCAGCTCCTTCCTCAAGGAGAAGTCCTCAGCAAGCATCTTGATTGAGCTGGCAAAGGAACTTGGATCGTGCGGGTCAGCCAGGATACCTGCATCGCCAACCACCTCGGGCAGGGAGGCTGCACCGGACGCTATGACAGGACAACCGCAAGCCATGGCCTCGAGGCAAGGAAGCCCGAATCCCTCGTAAATTGAGGGAAAAATGAATGCGTCAGCCCTCTGGTAGTAGCCCGGGAGCTCGCTGGATGGGACCCTTCCCGCGAACCTCACCATTTTCTGGAGACCGTGCTTCCTTACGAGCTCCCTGAGTCCTGGACCGCCCCAGTCAGAGCCCACCTTGGTGAACCTGAAGTCCACGCCATTACTTTTCAGGATGCTTAGTGCTTTGATGAGCACAGGTAGGTTCTTCCAGGGAGCTGATGCCCCCACGTAGAGGAGCTCGAGTTCCCTGGACTCCCCTTTCCGTTTGGCAGGGAAGAACCTTTGGTGGTCCACTCCATTATACACCACACTTATCCTGTCAAGACTGATGCCGAGCCTGGTGGCTAGCTGTTCCCTTGTGAATTCTGAAACCGCTATTATCCTTCCTGCCTTCCTGATTCCGCTGAGAACGAGCCTTGACTGCAGGAGGGAGAGCGGCCATCCTGTCCTCCAGAGGACAGAGTAAATGTCATGCACAGTGAGCACGTTCCTGGGGTTCCTCCCAGAAAGGAGATTGATGTAATGGGCCATACTCTGACCTGTTATGTGTACCGCCTTTCCTGGCGGAATTTCCCTGATTATCCTTAACGGGTGGCACAGATCTTGACCTATTGTCTCGGAAAGGAAGGGAAGCCCTGGGTCACGGTATTCAATTGGAGATATTCTGGAATGGACGCTTAGTTCCCTGAAAAGGCTGTTCTCGTAGTTTCCCACCCCTGTGGAATCCAGGGACAGGCCCTTACATATCCAGAAGAGCATTCAGGCACCGCTCTTTTCTTCGAGGGACTTGTAGTTTTCTATTGTCTTACTTATGCCTTCTTCGAGGCTTACCTCTGGCGAGAAGCCGAGCTCGCTCCTCATCATGGTGGTGTCAGCGCACGTCCTGTCAACGTAGTTGCCTATGGGGTTGGGCTTGTTGCTGGTTTGTAGGGTCATGAATCCCTTGATTATATCAGCCACCTCGTTGAACGTGGTCTCCCTTCCTGTTCCCACGTTGTAGACGCTGAATCCCCTGCACTTTTGCATAGCCAGCATAGCTGCCCTCACCACATCAGAAACGTAGATGAAGTCCCTGCTCTGGTTTCCGTCGCCGTATATCACGAACTCGCCCTGCAGTATCATCTGGGTTATGACGTTGGCGAACCTTCCCTTTGCCTCCTCGTTGGGGCCGTATACAGAGAACAGTCGCAGTGCAGTGGAGCTCACGCCGTGGAGCTTATGGTAGAGCTCTGCCAGCCTCTCTATGGCGTACCTGGCCTCTGTGTAATAGTCGCTGACCAGGGGTTTCATATCCTCCTTGAACGGAAGCCCGAGTCCTGAGTATATGCTCGAGGATGAGGCGAACACCACGCCTGAGCCGTTTTCCCTGGCGAACTCGAACACAGCGATGGCATCCTTCACGGCTTCGCCCACGAGCATGGGGTTATCCTTGTACATAGGAGAGCTCGAGTATATGCCGAAGTGCATTATCATATCAAAACCCTTCAGGCCTGATTTAGCAAGGTCTTGGCACGCGCCCTCTACAAACCTTACGCTGTTCGGAAGGCCTTTCAGGTTGTCCCTGGATCCGGTGTGAAGGCTGTCCATGACCGTGACATCGTACCCTGACTCAACAAGTCCCCTGGCAAGATTGCTGCCAATGAAGCCGCATCCACCCGTAACCAGAACCCTCATGCAAATCCCATATAAGCTATGATACAAAGCTTTTATAAATTAAGGAGTA
>CAZSLL010000037.1:0-2060 GCA_964607835.1 uncultured archaeon
TCGACCCTTCTTGTTCTCTTCTCTCTTCCGGTTCCCCCGCACTTGGGGCAGGGCGAGTCAATCAGGGTGCCTGCTCCACTGCAACGATCGCAGGGGCTTATGTTCATGGACTGCATGAAGCCCATGCTCCTGACCACCCTGAGCTCACCTGTTCCCCTGCACTTGGGGCACTCCTTTGTGGAAGTGCCGGGCTTTGCCCCGCTTCCTCCGCACTCAGAGCACCTCTCGAACCTTGGAACCTCTATTCTGGTGGTCACTCCCCTGAAGGCGTCATCAAGCCCTATATCGAGCTCGTAACGAAGGTCAGCCCCTGGCTCGGGACCGCGGGCATGTCCCTGGCTCCCGCCAAAGCCCGAGAAAACATCGAATATGTCCCCGAAGCCGAAGTCCCTGAACAGGTCATCAAAGCTCGGGAAGCCCCTGCCAGAAGAGCGGGAGCCCTCTGGCTCCACGCCTGCCTCGCCGTACTGGTCATAGGCCTGCCTCTTGGCAGGGTCCTTGAGAACCTCGAACGCCTCATTTATCTCCTTGAATTTTTCCTCGGCATCCTTCTTTCCGGGATTAACATCAGGGTGGAATTTGCGGGCGAGCTGCCTGAAAGCCCTCTTTATGTCATCCTCTGATGCGTCCCTGGAAACGCCCAGTGTCTCGTAGTAGTCCCTTTCCATGAACGCACCTCTTGCCCTCTCCTGGTTCCCTGCAGCAGGCATCCATTTTCCCACCAGCGAGCTTCAGCTACTTGCCCTTGACTTCTTCACTGTCCTCATCCACCATGTAGTCTGCATCAACCGCCTCTTCCTCGCCGCTGGACCTTCCTGGCTTCCTGCTTGATTTTCTATCACCGGCCTGGCCCTGGGAGGATTTGGCGGATTCCTGGGCTGCCTTCTGGTATATGGAGGCCCCTGCCTCGCCCACCGCCTTCTGGAGGCTTTCTGTCTCACTCCTGATTTTCCCTGTGTCCTTGCCCTCTATGGCCTCCTTGAGGGACTTCAGCCCGGCCTCTATCTTCTCCTTCTGCTCCTTGGAGAGCCTATCCCCAAGCTCTGAGAGGGTCTTCTCTGTGGTGTAGAGCAGGGAATCCGCCTGGTTCCTGACCTCTGCCTCCTCCTTTTTCCTGTGGTCCTCCTGCTCATGCTCCTTTGCATCCTCTACCATCCTCTCTATATCATCGTCAGAGAGCTTGGTCGAGGCTGTTATTGTAATCTTCTGCTCCTTGCCTGTGCCCTTGTCCTTCGCAGAGACGTTGAGGATGCCAGAGGCGTCTATGTCAAATGTTACCTCAATCTGGGGCACACCTCTCGGAGCCGGGGGTATGCCCTCGAGGTTGAACATGCCCAGGCTGGTGTTGTCCTTTGCCATGGTCCTCTCCCCCTGGAGAACGTGCACGGTGACAGCGTTCTGGTAGTCTGCTGCAGTGGAGAACACCTTGGCCTTCTTCACGGGTATGGTGGTGTTCCTGTCTATGAGCGGGGTCATGACCTCTCCCATGGTCTCTATGCCAAGGGTGAGCGGGGTTACGTCCAGTAGGACCATGTCCTTTATGTCACCTGCCAGCACGCCTCCCTGGATGGCAGCGCCGACCGCAACGCACTCCATGGGGTCTATTCCCCTCTCTGCCTTCTTTCCCAGCGCCTGCTCAACAAACCTCTGGACAGCGGGCATCCTGGTTGGCCCGCCGACAAGGATAATCCTGTCCACATTGTCCCTGGTGAGCTTTGCGTCCTTTATGGCCCCGTCAACAGAACCCTTGCACTTCTCGATTAAGGGCATGACCAGCTTCTCGAGCTGGGAGCGGGTAAGCTTCATGCCAAGGTGCCTGGGGCCCTTGTCGTCTGCAGTGACGTAGGGTATGTTTATTTCCGTCTCGAGCGTGGTGGAGAGCTCTATCTTTGCCTTCTCTGCAGCCTCCCTCACCCTCTGCATGGCCATGTCGTCGCTGTTCAGGTCTATGCCTTCCTTTGACCTGAATTCGTCAGCAATGTGCTTCATCAGGGTCTCGTCCATGTCCCTTCCGCCGAGCTGGGTGTCGCCTGACGTGGAGAGCACTGTGAATGTGCCGT
>CAZSLL010000037.1:2070-3615 GCA_964607835.1 uncultured archaeon
TCCATTATGGTCACGTCGAGCGTGCCCCCGCCGAAGTCGAACACCATTATCTTCTTCTCGCCCTCCTTCCTGTCCAGGCCGTATGCCATGGCAGCTGCCGTGGGCTCGTTGACCAGCCTCACCACATCCAGGCCCGCTATCTTTCCGGCGTCCTTGGTGGCTGTCCTCTGGTTGTCATCAAAATACGCGGGCACGGTTATCACTGCCTTGCTGACTTTCTCGCCCAGGAATTCCTCTGCATCTGCCTTTATCTTCTGGAGTATGAACGCGGATATCTGCTGGGGGGTGTATTCCTTGCCGTTTATGCTGTATTTGTGCTTGGTGCCCATCTTCCTCTTGGCGCCTGATATGGTCCTTTCAGGGTTGGACACTGCCTGCCTCCTGGCGGGCTCTCCCACCAGCCTCTGGCCGTCCTTGGTGAAAGCCACGACTGACGGGAACATCTTACCAGCCACAGTGGCGCCCTCTGCAGAGGGTATTATGGCGGGCTTTCCTCCCATCATCACGGCTGCCTGGGAATTTGAAGTGCCCAGGTCAATCCCTATTATCTTCTCCTTCTTTTCTGTCATTCTGTCCACCTCCGGTTAGCTTGCGATTTCAGGCCAAGCCTTCACCACTTACCTGGTTTATTGCAGGCAAATGTTTTATTTCTTGGCCACCTTGACCCTGGAGTGCCTGAGCACCCTTGAGTTGAGCATGAAGCCCTTCTGGAATTCCTCTAGCACTGCCCCCTCTTCCTTTTCTGATTTCTGGCTCATGACAGCCTCGTGGTAATAGTGGTCAAAGAGCTTTCCCACTGCCTCGATTGGCCTCAGGCCGTGCCTCCCGAGCACTGACATGAGCTTGCTGAAGAGCCTCTCCAGGCCCTCTTTCTCCGAATCGCTGCGTGCCTTGCATATAGCGTTCATGAAGTCATCCACCACACAGAGCAGGTCCCTGATTATCACCTCAGAGGCCCGCTCCTCGTGCTCGCACCTCTGCCTGTCCAGGCTCTTCCTGTAGTTATCGAAGTCAGCCTGCATGCGGAGCATCCTGTCCTCGAGCTCCCTGACCCTGGTATCATGGCCAGGGGAAGAGGTCCCCTTTCCTTTGCTTCCCTGCCCTTCGGGGGTGCCTGCCCTCTTTTTTCCTGCCATGGGAATAACCTTCCTATTGGATTTTTACCTCTATGCCCTTCTTCTTTCCTTCGCTTGTCTTGGGCATCCTCACTTCAAGCACCCCGTGGTTGTACCTGGCCGTGGTCTTTTGGGCATCCACGTCTGCGGGAAGGGGTATGAGCCTGTAGAAGCCAGCGTACGTCCTCTCGAAGACACTGGAGCCCTTCTTGACGTCCTTCTTCTCCTTCCTGCTTTCAGCCTTCAGTTCAAGCTCATTCTCCCTGACACTGAGCCTGATGTCTTCCCTGGGGACCCCCGGAATCTCCATGGAGAGGTTCACTGCATTGTCGTCCTCCCACATGTTGCACAGGGGCTCCCTCCAGCTCTCCCCGCTGCCCGCGGGCTCCCTGTAGGGGAGTGCAGGGGCTGAGAGCATGTTGCTGAAAGC
>CAZSLL010000038.1:0-3138 GCA_964607835.1 uncultured archaeon
GGTTAATATATAAAGCTATCGCTTCCTCCCCAAATTAGTTTACAGGAAACCCTACATCGCGTCCAGGATATCCCTCTGGCTGAGGACCCCCACCACGGAATAGCCCTCCACCACGGGGAGCAGGCTCGCCCCCTTCCCTGCCATGAGCTGGGCGGCCTCGCTCACGTCCTGGTGGGGCTCCACCGTGACCACGAACCTGTTCATGGCCCTCTCCACCTCTGTGCGGTCCCTTCTCAGGGCCTCCAGATTGCCGCACCCCGAGAGGTATTTGAGGATGTCAGAGGAGCCCACTATCCCGGTTATGAACCGGTCCCTGAGCACGGGCAGCCTCCTGTAGCCCCCCCTCACCAGCATCCCTGCCACGTCCGACACAGGATGTGACACCTTGGCCACTATGGGCTTGGTTATCATTATCTCGCTCACCTTCACCCCTGTCCTCGACTGCAAAAGCCTGGTTATGTCGCTCTCCCTTACCATACCGTCCAGCACCCCGGCATTGACCATGGGTATGGCCTCCAGCCCGGTCTTCTGGAAAATGTCCACGGCCTCGCTGAGGGTGGAGCCCCTCCTGAGCTCAGGAACTGCCCTGTCCATGAGCCCGGAAAGCCCCTCCTTCAGGGGCTCCTTCTTCCTGTCCCCTGCCTCGAGGTGCCCGAGAAGATGCCTCGATGTCACCAGCCCCTTGAATACCAGCCCCTTGCTGTCGGTTATTGGAATCTGCCCGTGCCCCCTGAGGCACAGGCTTAAAGCAGAATGAACCCTCTCGCTGTCGGGGAGCCCGTGCACAGAGCCCCTGGGAAGCTCGCCCACCGGCAAATCCGGGTCTGCGTGGTTCTCCAGAAGAAGCCCCCTGCCGCGGTTCAGGAACCCGAACATGTTTATACACTGGAAATCCGGCTTAAAAGCTTTGCGACTGGCGAAATGCCTAACATTAATTAACAGAACCAGCCAAATAATATACATGCCCGTCGTCAGCAAGACAGACCGGATTCTCCAGGACGTGCTTGACAGGATAACCCCCACTGCCCAGGAGCAGAAGAGGACCCAGGAAATGGTGAGCAGGGTCACAGGGGCCACTGAGAAGGCCATAAAGGGAAAGGGCCTTGACTACGTGATAGCGGGCAGCTTCACCAGGGACACCTGGATGAAGGACAAGAAGGAGTTTGACATATTCATACGCTTCCCGGTTGGCATGTCCAGGGAAAAGCTCGAGGAGCAGGGCCTGGAGCTTGGGAAGCAGATTTCAGGGCTCCTCAGGGGGAAAGCCACGGTGGCATACGCAGAGCACCCGTACACCAGGGTCAGGCTCAGGGAGTATGACGTGGACATAGTTCCCTGTTACAGGGTTCCCTCTGCCATGAGAATCAAGTCAGCCGTGGACAGGACCCCCTTTCACAACGAGTGGCTCTCGCATCATTTCCTCAAGGGACTTGCCCCTGAGGTCAGGCTGCTCAAGCAGTTCTGCAAGTCCCGGGGGGTGTACGGCTCGGACACAAAGACCCAGGGCTTCTCGGGCTACCTCTGCGAGCTGCTGATTGTCCAGTACCGCACCTTCAGGGACCTTGCCAGCCAGGCCCGGAACTGGAGGGCAGGAAAGACCCTCATCAATTTAGAGGGCGTGTACCCGATAAGCGATATCAGGAACATACACAAAAAGTTCCCCAGCCAGCCCCTCATTGTCATTGACCCCGTGGACCCCGGAAGGAACGTGGCTGCTGCGCTGTCCCCTGAGAACTTCATTCGCTTCGTGAAGGCCTGCAGGGAATTCTGCCAGAAGCCCTCCACAGGCTTCTTCGAGAGGAAGCCTCCCGGCCCAAACATTGCCCAGGTGGAGCGGGACATTTCCAGGAAGAGAACCACTCTCCTGGGATTCCGCTGCCCTGCCCCCCAGGTAATCGAGGATGTGCTCTGGCCCCAGCTCAGGAGGACAGCCAGGCGTGTGAGGGACATACTCGAGGAGGCGGAGTTCAGCGTGTTCGGCCACGACGTGTGGTCAGACGGGAAATCCTGCGTATTCATTTATGAGCTCTCTGTTTCAGAGCTCCCCTCGGTCAGGAAGCTCAGGGGCCCATCAATATTCGTGGACAGCCACTCATCCAATTTCCTGAAGAAGTACGCCTCAGGCGCCAGGGTATGGGTGGAGGGCGAGTTCTGGACAGCCGAGGTGAAAAGAAGCCACAGGGAGGCCTCAAAGCTCCTTGAGGCCAGCCTCTCGGGCCCGGAAAGCGGACTCAGGGCATCAGGGATGGCATCCCATCTTGCGGGCCAGATTGCGAAGAAGAGGGAAATACTGAAGAAGAGCGATATCCTGGCCCTCGCAAGGAAGGACAAGGCCTTCGGACAGTTCCTCCAGGACCACCTGGAGAAGCACCTGGCGTAATGCGTAGTGGCAATGGCTAATCCTGCCTCTTCCTGACCAGCAGGCCCATGTCCCTGTCAATGTCCTCTGCAATCTCCCTTATGGACTTCAGGGTCCTTTCAAGGTCCACCCCGATTTCATCCACCACCTTCTGGAGGCTCCTCATCCTGAGGGCGAACCCGCCCCCTTCCCTGACCACGAGCCCTGAGTCCTCCAATATGCTGAGGTGGTGAACCACAGAGGTCCTGCTGATGTCAGCCTTTCTGGACAACTCCTCGATGGAGACCTCGGCCTCCTTCCTCGCAGCGTCTATCACAGACCTGAAGAGCCTGAGGCATGTCTTGCCCTTGTCCCTGGGTCCGAGAAGGCCGAAGGATTCGCAGAACCATTCCAGGTCCCTTTCAATGCTGTCGCCAGTGGGCTGCCTCATGAAACGCACGGTAACCTTTTCCATGTTATATATTTGAGCGATACATTTAAATATTTTAAGTGTATATATAATACTTGAAATATACAAGAGCCGGGAGGAGCCAAGGCAGGGAAAGATTGGCCAAACCCCACTGGTGGTTTTCCAGTTCCTTGTCTGCAGTTCGCTTCGGCCAAGGGGCCGCCTGCTCAGGCTGTCTCGGGCGGCTTTGCGGGGGGATCGCACCGGATGTTTGGTCCCATTCCCCGAGCCCTTCCTCCTGGCCAAAATATGGGGGTGATGGACATGAGGTGGATGGATCCTCTTGACGAGATGAGGAAGATGCAATCCATGATAGACTCTGCTTTCAGCA
>CAZSLL010000039.1:0-3010 GCA_964607835.1 uncultured archaeon
GAACCCGTCCTGGTAGATCTCGGCCCGGTACTCGTGGTCGCCCAGCTCCTCGGCCTTTACTGTTTTTGTGGACTCGATTTCCCTGATTCCGTCGAGTGAAAGCTCATTAGATATTCCTGAGTCCCTTACATCCAGGTACATCGTGCTGCCCTGCACGTTTCTGAGAAGAAACCCCTCGCTCGCTTTTAGCGAAAGAAACCTGAATGCCAGATTCCTGGATAATAAAATGTACCTGTAGTATGCCACTCCAATTAGGGCCTTTGGGAGATTGATTAGGCCCTTCTCCCTTGACTTATTCTTCAGTGAATTAAGGAAACTCATTATGATTACCAGGAGGTTAGTCCTTCCTTTCCCCTGCGCCGCCCACCCACTTTATCCTGGGCATTATTCCGTGCTTCTTTTCCTCTATCCTGTTCTTGTGGGCTTCGAGGTCCCTGAGCATTATGTCCAGTTCCTCGGGCATCTCTTTGGTGGGCCTGAACCCAAGCTTCCTAAGGCTCTCGCTGTCAGGGTTGTAGTAGTGCTCCTCTGCCTCCACCCTCGGGTTGTCCACCTTCTGTATCTCTGCCTCTATACCCCTCTTTCTGGCGGCCTTTACCACGTTCTCCGCAAGCTCGTGCACGTTGTAAACCTCATCGAACTGGTTGAAAACCCTGTACTCGCCTTCTTCAGCTGGGTTCTCCAGCGATATGGTGAGGCACTGCATGGAGTCCCTTAGTGCTATGAAGCCCCTTCTCTGTCCACCCTTACCATAGGGAGTTAGCGGGTGGCCTATCATGGCCTGTGCGCAGAACCTATTGATGGCCGTGCCGAATGCCTCGTCGAAATCAAACCTTGTGAGCAGTCTATCATCAGTCATGGTGTCTATCCTGGTCCCGTATACCACACCCTGCATGATGTCAGTGCTCCTGAGACCCCAGAGCTTGCACGCGAACATGATGTTGTTGCTGTCATGTACCTTACTCCAGTGGTACCAGCTCCCGGCCAGCCTGGGGAAGGGAAGCCTCTCTTTTCTGCCCCTGAACTCAACGTCAAAGAATCCCTCGGGGATGTCCATATTGGGGGTTCCGTACTCGCCCATTGTACCGAGCTTTACCATGTGGCACTTTGGGGCCTCCCTGTGCATCCCGTATAGCAGGTTCATTGTGCCTGCAATGTTGTTTATCTGGGTGTCTATGGCGTGCTTGGCATCCATCATGCTGTACGGGGCGGAAGGCTGCTCCCCGAAATGCACTACGGCATCAGGCTTCACCCTCTTGATTACGCCCTTGGTGAAATGGTACTCCTTAAGGTCGCCGGGGAAGAAGTCCACGTCAATGCCATGGACCTCCTTGAGTGCATCCACCCTCTCATCAATCTTCCTTATGGGGGTGGCGCTCCAAGAACCTATCTCGCTCACAGCCGACCTTCTGGAGAAGTTGTCAATGCCTGAGACCTCATGTCCCCTGGCCCCCAGGTGCTGGGCCAGTGCCCATCCAAGGTAGCCGTCAATCCCGGCGATGAGAATTTTCATATGGAAATATATCCCACCAACATTTAAAAACACAATCAGGATAATAACAAGGAGGCATGGTTGCGTGTTGAGATTCGCTGTCAGGGACGATGACATATCCTATTTCACTACCCCTTCCAGCCTAGAGAAGGCCTTCGGACTATTATGGAAGGAAGATGTACCTGTGTCTTTTGCTGTGATACCTTTCATAAAGGCCAATACAATGTTCCTGCCAGAAAGAAAAAGAGACGGAAAGCTTTACCCAGTGGGCGGGAACAGCAAGCTGGTCTCTTTCCTCAAGAATAAAATCGATGAGGATAAGGCCTCCATAATGATGCACGGTTACTGCCACAGGCATTATAACAACGGGTACGAGTTTGAAGTCGATGACAATCTCCATGATAAAGTAAGGGAGGGGAAGGAGCACCTAGAGCAGGCATTCGATACAGAGGTGAGATCCTTCGTGGCTCCGAATCATGCTTTCTCCAGGCAGGGAATGAAGGCCGTGATTGACAATGGGCTCAACATAGTGGGCGCTCCTTCAATAACGGCCCGGCCAAAGTCCTTCAGACCCAGGCACATAGCGAACATGGCGAGGCTGGCTTTGTTCAGGAAGAGGCACGACTCCATAAGGTACCCATACCCCCTGGATTACGGAAGCCACAGGGAGCTTTACTGTTATGGTATCATTAATTCCACTAAACCTGGGGAGCTCATCAATGGGTTGAGATACTCCCGTTCCAGTGATGGTTGCTTCTGCGTCACCGTCCACAGCGTTACACTTAACCCCTACAAGAGGGGCCTGCTGGAGAAGGCCTTCAGGGAATCCCAGAGGCTGGGGAGCAAGTACGTTAGCGTTGATTCTCTCATGCAAGGATAAATGTTTTAAGTACCAAATTCCGTTGGGGTGTATACATATCAGCAAGACAATAATAATCGGATTCGACGGCTCGTCCTGGGATTTGATTGATCCATGGCTCAAAGAGGGAAAGCTCCCAAACCTTTCGAGGCTCATCGAGGAAGGAGCGAACTTCGTGAACAGGAGCACGTATCCTGCATTATCCGTGCCTGCCATACCCACCTTCTTCACGGGAAAGAATCCTGGCAAGCTTGGTTTTTTTGGGTTTCAGAAACCAGACGGTTCTATAGTAAGCTTCAATGACATAGATGACAAATGTATATGGGACTATCTCGGAGAAAGGGGGGTCAGTTCAGCTGTTTTAAACTTGATCGGAACCTATCCTGCCCGTAAGCTTAATGGAATTTTGGTATCGAACCACGGTCCGTCCGATTCCAGTGAGTTAGGCGTTTATCCAAAGGGTACAATCAAAGAGCTTCAGGGATTTCCTATCGGAAACGGATGGTGCGCTGGAGTTGACTGGTCAAATCCGGAAGAAGCCCTTGAGAAGCAGATAGATGTCACTGGAAAACGCTCCCGTTCGGCCATGATGATATTAAGGGAGAAGAAGTTTGATTTCTCGATATTCTGGATAACCGGAACAGACCGGCTGCATCACT
>CAZSLL010000040.1:0-2842 GCA_964607835.1 uncultured archaeon
TGTTTACATCGGAGTCAGTAACACCTGGACACGCGGACAAGCTCTGCGACCAGATATCGGACGGCGTGCTGGACGCCATATACCAGCAGGACCCCCAGTCAAGGGTCGCGGTGGAGACCCTCACCACCACGGGGCTCATAGTGGTGGCAGGCGAGGTAACTACCAGGGCCACCATTGACGTGCAGTCGGTTGTCAGAAGCGTTGTTAAGGAAGTAGGGTACGACAATCCTGTCTACGGCTTCGACGCTGACCAGTGCTCTGTGCTGGTGTCCCTGCACGAGCAGAGCCCTGACATATCCCAGGGAGTTTCAGAGGGTGAGGGCCTTCACCAGGAGCAGGGAGCGGGCGACCAGGGACTGATGTTCGGCTATGCAACCAACGAGACCCCTGAATTCATGCCGCTTCCGATAAGCCTGGCGCACAAGCTCACTAGAAGGCTGGCCGAGGTCAGGAAGCAGGGAATCCTTCCCTGGGTGAGACCTGACGGCAAGTCCCAGGTCACAGTGGAGTACGACAACGGCACCCCGCTGAGGGTGGACACAGTGGTCATCTCCACCCAGCACTCCCCGGATGTCTCTGACCAGGACATAAACCAGGGAATCATGGAGCATGTCATCAGGCCCGTGTGCGGTAACTGGCTGGACCAGAATACCAAGTACCACATAAACCCTACCGGAAGATTCGTGGTGGGCGGCCCGCCAGGGGACTCCGGCCTCACGGGCAGGAAGATAATTGTGGACACCTACGGGGGCCACGGCTCACACGGGGGTGGCGCATTCTCCGGCAAGGACCCCAGCAAGGTTGATCGCTCTGCATCCTACATGGCAAGGCACGTTGCCAAGAACCTGGTGGCAGCGGGGCTGGCTGACAAGTGCGAGGTGCAGATAGCCTACGCCATAGGCGTGGCCAGGCCGGTGTCGGTAATGGTCAACACCTTCAGGACAGGAAAGGTGCCCGAGGAGAAGCTCGTGGAGCTGATAAAGGAGAGGTTCGACCTCAGGCCCGCAGAGATAATCCGTTACCTGGACCTCAGGAGGCCCATATACAGAAAGACCGCTGCCTTCGGCCACTTCGGAAGGAGCGAGCCCGAGTTCACCTGGGAAAGCACCCACATGGCTGCGGAGCTCAGGGAGGCCGCGGGTCTGCCGGCAATCCAGAAGGAACCCGAGAGGGAGGAGAGCCAGCAGGATGGTTTCAGCCTGGAGTACAGGAAGAAAGAAGAGGCTCCCCAACCCTCCCAGGAGCAGGGCGGGATAAATATTCCAGTTCAGTTCGAGACAGGGAGGGACGCCTTCGTGACGTCCTGACCCTGCTCGGGACACGCCCCCTTTTTGAATCTTTTTACACAAGTTTAGACATGAAAGCATATTTCTGGAGGCACGATGACTACGGAAGGGAGGGCATTACCAGAGCTTACCTGCTTGATTTCAGGGAAGGAGAAGACCTCATCATTGATTTTCACGCAGGCAACCTTCCTGTCAGGGAGCCTGGGATGAAGAAAGTGCCTGGAGTGATAGCAAGGCGGCAGGAATGCATCAGCGAAAGGAACAAGGGGAAAATCATGGCTGGGGGGACCCACGACCTCTGGGGCCATCTCCCAGGGAGCGGCTACATCGGTAAAGCTGGATTCGAATGCCAAAACGCCATCAATGTCCTGTGCCTCGACCACAACTGCACAGAAGCTGTTGCCAAGAAGGGCAATTTGGACCAGGCGCTCTGGGAAAGGCTTGAATGGTACATGAAAATGGCTGAGAAGGGGCAGGAACCAGCCGATATTTAACCTCCCTGCGCATTATATTCTCCATGCTCGAGGGATTCGTGCTGTGGGCCCAGGCCTTCGTGGAGGCCTACGGGCTTGGCGGAGCGTTCCTGATTTCCCTGTTCGAGTCATTCATTTTTCCCGTGCCCACAGCCACCTTCATCGCCCCGTTTACCGCCCTGGGCACTGACCCACTAGCCATCACCATGGTGGCCACTGCCGGATCGCTGGTTGGGGCAGTGGTGGGCTATGCTCTGGGCCTCAAGCTGGGGAGGCCCGCCGCGGAGAGGCTCTTCGCAAAGCACATCCCAAAAGTGGAGAAATGGTACGACAGATACGGCGCGTGGGCAGTCCTGCTGGCGGCGTTCTCGCCCATTCCCTTCAAGGTGTTCACCTGGACCTCTGGCATCTTCGGCCTGGACTTCAGGAAGTTCATGATCGCAGCCGCCGTGGGGAGGCTGGCCCAGTTCGCTGTGGCAGCATACGTGGGGGCATGGTTCGGTCCGGGCGTACTTCTGTGGCTCTCAGGAGGATAGGAAGGCCTCCACTTCCTTTGCGGTTATCCCTTTCAGCAGAATCAGCTTTCTCCCTGCCTGGGAGCCCCTGAGGATGGAGACCTCGCACCTGGCCTTCCTGGGAAGCTCTGAGAGGATTTCCTGGTTGGCCTTCCCCTCCCTGGGAGGGCTGGTGACCTCGAGTATGTAGTCATCCCCTTTCCTGGTTAGCCTGAATGAGGGCGAGTTGGGCTTCACCTTGACAGAGAGTATCACTCCCTGCGGGATCTCCTGGGGGTCCATGCTGGAAATCTCCTTTCCCTGAGAAGGACGCTCTCCGGCCCTTCCGGGTAGTTATTTATAAGTATATGGGATTTAATATGTCTATCGCGAAGAGGTGATTCCGTGAACGCAACTCTGCTCGGGTACAGGAGAGGAAGGCACACCCAGAGGACCAACCAGCTCCTGCTCGAGGTCGAGGGATGCGACACCAAGACCCTGGCGTCCAAGTTCATCGGAAAGAGGGTTATCTGGAGAAGCCCCGCAGGCAAGGAGATATACGGCAAGATAACCCAGCCCCACGGGAACA
>CAZSLL010000041.1:0-2811 GCA_964607835.1 uncultured archaeon
GGCATGAGCAGGTTTTTATAAGCCTTCAATTCCAATGAAATGTAATTTTTACGAGGACTGATATCATGGACATGCAGGAAAAAGAGAGCAAGAGCTTACACATCATAAGGGAGGCCTCCAAGCAGTTCAGGAAGCCGGCCATACTCTGGTCGTGCGGCAAGGACTCTACTGCAGTGCTGTGGCTCGTGAGGAAGGCATTCTTCGGCAGGATTCCCTTCCCTGTGATACACATAGACACCGGATACAAGTTCCCTGAGATGTACGCGTACAGGGACAGGCTCGCGAAGGAGTGGGGCCTGGACCTGATTGTTGCCAGGAACGAGAAGGCCATGCAGGAAGGAATGTCCCATGGCAAAGGAAGGCTGGAATGCTGCAACAGCCTCAAGACAGACGCCCTCAAGAGCGTCATCAAGGAGAAGGGTTTTGATGCACTGTTCCTTGCCATAAGGAGGGACGAGCACGGCATCAGGGCAAAGGAGAGGGTGTTCTCCCCAAGGGACGGTGACTTCTCATGGGACTACAAGAATCAGCCCCCTGAGATGTGGGACCTCTACAGCGGGGCCCTGGAGGAGGACAGGCATTTCCGAATCCACCCCATTCTCCACTGGACAGAGCTGGACGTCTGGGAGTACATGAAGCAGGAAAGCATCCCCGTAAACGAGCTCTATTTCGCCAGGGATGGCAAGCGTTACAGGAGCCTTGGCTGCATGCCCTGCACAAGGCCCGTGGATTCCCGGGCCGATACCATTGACAGGATTATCGAGGAAATCAGGACCACCAAGACCTCTGAGAGGGCGGGAAGGGACCAGGACAAGGAGAAGGCCTACATGATGCAGAAGCTCAGGGCCCTCGGCTACATGTAGGTGGCTTTGATGGAAGAAAAGACCGTGAACCTGGTGGTCAGCGGGCACGTGGACCACGGCAAGTCCACCCTTATAGGAAGGCTTCTTTACGACACTGATTCGCTTCCTCCCCAGATGAGGGAGAACATGAAAAAGAGAAGGGGGATAATCGAGTTCGCTTTCTTCATGGACAACCTGGAGGAAGAAAGGAAGGGCAGGATAACCATTGACACCATCCAGACCGCCTTCAGGAGCCCCAGGTACTCTTACAACATAATCGACACCCCGGGCCACAAGGAGTTCCTCAAGAACATGGTCACCGGGGCCTCCAATGCCGACGCTTTGATGCTCATGGTCTCGGCCAGGAAGGGGGAGGGCGTGCAGGAGCAGACCAGGAGGCACCTCTTCCTTGCAAGGTTCCTGGGAATAGAGCATGTCATTATAGCAGTGAACAAGATGGACACCGTGGGCTACAGCAGGGAGAGGTTCGCTGAGCTCACTAAGGACATGGAGAAGGTTGTCTCCTCCAACGGGTATGAAATGGGCAAAGTGAAGTTCGTTCCAGTGTCCGCTTCCAGAGGAGAGAATATCACGAAGCTCTCTGATAAGATGCCCTGGTACCAGGGGAAGCCCCTGGTGCAGGTCCTCGATGAGACTGTTGTCCCGCCTGAGAGGCCTGTTGACAAGCCCCTGAGGATTCCTGTCCAGGATGTGTACGAGATGGACGGGGAGAGCATCATAGTTGGCAAGGTGGAAACAGGCGTGCTCAGGGCTGGTGACGAGCTCGTATTCCAGCCCTCAGGGTTTTCCGCAAGGCTGAAGGAGATAAAGGCCTTTGGCAGGGAGATGAGCGAGGCCGGGCCTGGAGAGAGCATAGGCCTGGTCACCGAGCCCTTTGACCCAAAGGCTGTCCTCAGGGGCTCGGTATGCGGGAACAGGGAATCCCCTCCCAGGATTGCCAGTGGGTTCAGGGGGCAGGTGTTCCTTCTCGGTGACAAGGGGATTGCTGAAGGCGAGTCCCTTAGAATAAGATGGGGCACATCTGAGGCTGGCGCCCTTGTCCAGAGCATAATCCAGCGGATAGACTCAGAGACCGGGAAGGAGCTCGATAAGGGGGCACTGGAACCCAACGAGGCAGGCCTGGTTTCTGTAAAGCTGGAGTCTCCCTCCTCCATGGAGGAGTTCTCTGACATCCCCCCGCTTGGCAGGTTCGTACTCCTCAAAGGGGGCAAGGTTTGCGCTGCAGGGACTGTCTCAGGGCTCGAGTAGCTCGGGTATCCTTTCCCTGAAACCTGTTATGCAGGGCTCCCCAAAGTCTATATCCTTGTTAACTGACCAGAATCCGTTTATCCTGTGGTCACCGAACCTGCCCACGGGCTTCATTCCGTGGTCTGATACAATCAGGATTGTTCCATTGAATTTCTCCTTTACATGGGCCACCATTGAATCAAGCTCCTCGTAGACCCTTCTCATCTTCTCTTCTATCCCGAAGCTCAGGTGGCCTATGGCATCCGCTATGTCAAAATACACCATGAGGACTTTGTGCTTGCCCAGCTCCTGGAGGAGGTCCCTCTTGTTCTCCTCGTGGTTCTTCCACACCACCTCATCAAAATCCTCGATGGTGTTCTCCTCCTTGAAGAATCCCGCCAAGTACTGCCTCTCCTTGCTGTGGTTTTCCTGCTTCAGTGTGAAAGCGGGCACGTCAATGGCCCTGTACGAGCCAATCTCCCCGAAAAAGGTCTCCCCCTCCTTAAGCTGGGTCTCCCACTGGCCCTTGACCGGTATCTGCTCCTCAAGATTCTTCCCGGTCATGAAACCCGCCCACAGGACCACGGTCCGCTCGGCGTTAAATGCTGATATGTTGGTCTGGCCATATGAGGACTGCATGAGGTTCCTGCACCCGAACTTCTCCACCATCCCTTTGTCCAGTGCATCAAGGCCAAGTATCAGAAGCATATGAATCTCACTC
>CAZSLL010000042.1:0-2667 GCA_964607835.1 uncultured archaeon
GGGAAGCAGGACCATCAATGTGACATATGCAGGCTCTTCAGGGGAATTCACCCACTCCTCCTATAACGACACCGGGTCTGTTGATGTGCAGGATGAGCTTACCATAGAGGGTGTGCAGGCATCGCCCCAGACCACCGGACACGGGCAGGAGGTAGCACTTTCGGCAGACGTTTGGTCAAGGGTGGAGATGAGCCAGGTCAGGGCGAATATCACCTGGCCCAACGGCACAAGCCAGTGGGTTTCACTCTCCCGGGGAAGCGGGGACTCCTGGAGCGCGGACATCCAGGACACCTGGCAATGGGGGAACTACACATACTACATAAACGCGAGCAACGCGGCGGGTTTCGGGAACGACACCTCAGGCCAGGAGGGGGAGTTCTACGTGCGTTCCAGCACAATCCAGATTATGGAAACCATGGATGCAATCTACGGGGGGAACCAGGATGTGCTCCTTACCCAGTCCATGAACTGGTGGAACAGCAGCTGGGAGTACAGGCTGCCAGTGAACATGTCCGGCCACCCGACCCAGGACATCCACGAGTACCAGATAATGCTCAACCTGACCCCGCAGAACTTCGACTACAGTCACGCAGCCGCGAACGGGAGCGACATTAGGGCAATCCACTACAACGGAACCAACAACCAGGCCTCGTACTGGATAGAGCACTGGGACCCATCCGGAGAGAGCCTGGTGTGGATAAAGGTCCCCTTCGTGGGGGCAGGCGAGAATGCCTCTGTTTATCTCTACTACGGCAACGGCGAGGCAGAGCAGGGGACAGGGAGCATGATGGACGTGTTCAGCTACTCAGAGCCCAGGACAGTGAGGTATATAGTGAGCGACGATCAGGCCAGCATAGGCCTCACGGTGGCAGGGATGGTAAACAACACCCGGCTCTACTGGGACTCGGGAACAGAGACCCTGAACCAGTCAGAGGTCAAGGCCCTTACCGGGCTCTCAGCCACCAGCAACATATCATCTGACAGGCCCATATCTGACGTGTTCGAGAATTCAGGGAATGGTGACGCCTCTGTACCGGCATCGTTCGCAGGCACCATATTCACATATGTCTCGCCCAGCGCGAGGTCAGGCACAGAGCAGTTGGACTTCTACTCGCCCTATGCGGACGCCAACATCACGGTGTACGACTCCAGCGGCCAGGACAGGTACAGCTTCGAGCTCGCCCAGGGCTCATGGGCAGAGAGGGAGAGCCACGACTTCTCGAACGAGATACTCATAATCGAATCCAACGTCTCAATATACGTATACTATGCAATGGGAGGGAATGACTGGCTTCCCATGCACCCGGCCAGCGATGACTGGTACGGGGTTCCCACCAACCAGCTCCAGCTCGCAATAGCCAAGGACAGTACCAATGTCACGATATATGACAGCAACGGTGACGTTGACGCGAACTCAGGGGTCTATGACAGGGGGGAGAGCATACAGGTCAGCGGGTACGGGCAGCAGGGAGACGCCCCTGCCATGCATATCGTGGCAAACCAGTCGGATTCCATTGGCGTTCATGCCATAGCTGACGGGGACGATACTGAGGGAGCCACCTTCCTGGGGGCTGACAAGCTGGAGCAGATATTCTACCTGCCCACAGGGGCTCAGTACATTGTCATGGCAGCCCCCTACCCGTCAACAGGGTGCACTATAAGCAATGACACCTATTCAGAGACCAGGGTCTCGGACTCCAACGAGGACCCCTACCCCAACAGGCTGTTCTTCGGGAGCAATGACAACGGTCCTGACCCCACCATGTACTTCGAGGGCGCAAGGATAGAGTGTAATGAGTCTGTGTACATCCTTTACGAGCCCCAGGAGGGCTCATCATATTACGGGGAGTCGAGCCTGTTCGGTGTCAAGTCCTCCAGGCAGTACATATACCCGGAGCCTGTGAAATACCAGGGCCAGGAGGAGGAGAGGGGCTCCAGGCTCGAGAACTCCGGGCAGCAGACCTTCTCAGGATACCTGGTCATGGGGGTGGAGGAGAACTCCACCGGGGACTGGATTGAGGTCAGCATCCTGCTGAACGATTCGGGCTCCTCGGAAAGGACCATCTCCCCTGGGGAGTACCTGGACCTGGGCTCCCTGTGGAACGCCAACCCCTGGAGCACTCTTCAGAATGATTCCGGATATTACAGGGTTTTCATGGAGTTCCAGGACCCCTTCGGGAACCCACTGTTGAATGACACCCACGAGGAGATGAACGCCACTCACCTGTTCAGGATAAGCAGAAGCGGACCGGACATACTGGACAGCTACGCAACCCCGTCCCAGTCCGGCTACGGAGGCAACATCACCATCACGGCAAACCTGACCAGCGAGGTGGGGGTGAGCCAGGCCAGGGTCAATGTGACTTACCCCAACGGAAGCTTCACCATTGTTTGGCTGGATTTCCAGGGCTCTGGCATATGGGAGAGTGTGTTCAACGGCACATGGCAGGGCGGGGAATACAACTACAGCATATGGGCCATTGATGAGAACAGCAACACCAATGAATCAGAAGGGTTCAGTTTCTCGGTCATGGCCAACACCACGGTCAGTCTGGATACTGTGAGCGAAATTTACGGCGAAGGCGAACTGGTAAACCTTTCCTCTGGTGTGCTGAACAACACCGGCTCTGTGAACATATCGGGCTACCTGCTCATGGAGGTCCTGGA
>CAZSLL010000043.1:0-2593 GCA_964607835.1 uncultured archaeon
CCCACAAACAAATCCGTTATCATAACAGCCCCTGACTGGCAGAATGTGCTGGCGGCTTCGCCTGTGCAAAACCCGGTTATTGTTTCAGACGCGGTTAGCGGGGAGGTGGAGGCATTTCTGGAGGATTTCGGGGCTGACAGGATTTACACAATGGGTTTTGATTCCGGAATCAATGGTTCCTATGAGATTGGGCCGGAGGATGTACCGGGGCTTTTCTTCCCCAACCGCACCAAGGCGGTGTATGTGGAGGAGCGGGGGAAGGGAATCCTTGGGTCCTGGCTGGCCTACACAATGGGTATTCCGGTGGTCTTCAGCAAGGAGGGATACTCAGAGGGAGAGCTCATTGACACCCCTGAAACAGGAGAAGAGGAAATACGGGAAATGGCGGCATCCGGTGGTGGGAATATCGATTACATTGCCCTGGCCAACCTGGAGAGCCAGAGCTCCCTGCTCGCTGGAAGGCTGGCGGGCATGAGGAAGGGCTTTCCCGTGCTGGTGGAGATTAAGGGGATTGGCTATGAGGGAGAGCCTGAGCAGGTCAATGAGGGGAACCGGGTTGGGGAGGTATTTGGAGATCTCCAGGAGGCAGCTCAGGGGCTCTCTGAAAAGGGGATGTTCGCAGGGTCCGGGGAATTCCTGAAGGGAGGACCTCTCTTCCTGGGCATACTCGGTGACGGTTATGCGGTTCCCCATGCACTGGTCCACGACCCCGGAATGGAGGTCCTGGATGACAGGGACGGGCCCTATCTCAGGACAGACATACTCTATTCTGACCTGAACCAGGACGGTCACCACGACCTTGCGACGGGGAGGCTTGCGGGAAACCTCACATCAATATCCCTGCAGATGGAGAGGCTCGGGCTCCCCAGGAACAGGGAGGCCGTGCTCATAGGACAGTACAGGCACCCCAAGCACGGGGACCTCATGGCATTCGGAGGGGGAATGATGCAGGCCTACATAGCGGAGTGGGCCCTGGACAGGACCGGGCTGGAGACCAAGAGGATAATCGAGAACAGGACAGAGCCCGGCATAAGCCTGGGCATGAAGGGAATGTTCGACATGGCCATGCACAGGTACGGGCTTGGCTCCAGGGGAGGCCTGGGAGCGGCCCTGTCTGCGGTTTCCTGGGCATGGGCCTCGGCAGAGCTGGGTGAAAAATATCTCTATGCGCTTCTGGAGTATGAGTGGGGAGAGTGGCTCGAGAGAATCAAGAATGGAGAGTTCGGATTCCCTGAGCAGCTGGAGGTGCTATATCCGGACACAGAGCTTGGCGAGCCCACGCTCATGGCGTATTTCGGGCTTGGGGAAGAGGGCTGGATTGTCCCCCCTGACGACAGGGATGAGATGGAGCTCATCGCGAACCCGTATGGCAGAGCGGCTCCATGGAAACAGCTGGATTTCCGCGGGCTTCTGTATGATGACAGGGGCATGTCAGTGTGGTCAGGAATGGCTGGCCAGGTGCTCTCACTTGGAGGGATGGTGGCCGGGCCAGCCGGGCTGGTGCATGACCCGCAGACCATATACTTCTCATCGGATTTCTTCACCTCGCTCTCAGAGGGAAAGCATGCCGGGGAGGCCCTCAGGGAAGCGGCGAACGGCATCCTTCCTGAGAACCCACTCACCTTGGCGGATTACCTGGTTTCTGAGGGCGTTGCCCCGAATCTTCTGCTCAAGGAAAGGCTCGGGAGAATCCTCATGGGAGACCCCTCTTTCATGCCGGTTCATGAGGGAGCCCCTGATAAGGGGGACTCCTTCACCATAAGGCCCTACAGGAGCTTCCTGGCCTCGGACACCATAAGGCCGGATTATGTGATAAGGAGGGGAATCCTGAACGTGAGGAACGCGGACTCGTACCTTGCGGAGAGCGGGAGGCCCCTGGTCCCAATATTCGAGAGGGAGCTCATCCTTCCGGAGGGGGCCTCCCTGGAAGATGTGCGGTTCAGGGGCTTCTACAGGACATACAGGCATCTGGACCGGATGGCTGTTCCATGGGACAAGCATTATCCGGATGGGGAGATTCCCGGGGGGAAGTATCCTGAGAGCAAACACTGGTTCACCGAGAGTGTGCTCCTGGACGGAAGGACACTGGTCAGGGTGGCCATCCCGGCGGTTCAGCACGGGGAGAGGAGGAGCAGGGTGCTCTCCTGGGGTAGGCTGTATATAGAATACGAGTCACCGCTGGATATGTCTGTGGAAGCCAGGGACAGCAGGAAGGGAATCACCCAGGACATAGGGGTGACACTCTGGAACGAGGGGGAGGGAGCAGAAGGGACGCTGTGGCTCTGGGTGGGCAACATCACATTCTCCAGGAACATCACCCTCGGGGAAGGCAGGACAGAGGAGGCATTCAGCTTCACCCCACAGGAAGCAGGGAACTATCAGGCCAGGGCGGTTTTCGAGTCAGAGCAGGGGGTGGGCCCCAGGCACGCGGACTTCAGGGCATGGGAACCATGCAGGATGCACTGCTGGAGGCTTCCCTTCTGGCTGAGGCTCATGTTCAGGCCATTCTGCAGGGACGGGTGCTGCGATTCTCTGGGCAACCTTGCGGAGGCCCTGAAGGACAAGGGGCGGGTTTATTAGAAAGCATTTATAA
>CAZSLL010000044.1:0-2555 GCA_964607835.1 uncultured archaeon
AGATAGACCGAGAGTATGTCAATCATGACGAAGAATGCAATTATGAACACCCCGAACGCGCTGGTGCTGTTCAGGCCCGTGTAGACGCATACCGTGTCCTGGGCAGTCCCTGAGCACTCGAAAGCGGCCCTGAACATGGAGTCTCCTGTGAGTATGATGAAGAAGACTGAGATGAAAACGATTACCATGCATATGGTGATGAGCACTCTCATTGTATTTAATTGGGCCAGGCTTGTTAAATATCTTGTTTATCTGACTTCTCCTTCCTGTAGGGGAGCCTCCTGACATGGCCGCATTCCCCGCAGGTAACGATGACTGATTTCTGGGTAGGGCTGGTCCTGGCTTTGGCGTTCAGCCCAGGAACCAGGTACGCCATGCACTTCCTGCAGTATTTCCCCCTGTATTCCCTTGGTACTGTTAGGTTATAGCGCATGCAGAGCTTGACAGCCATCTCCACGTATCTCCTGGCCCTCTCAGGACTCTCCCTGCAGCAATCCCCAGCGCTCCTGAAGAGAGACTCCACTCTCTCCCTGACCGTATCCTTCTGCCACCCGGGCTTGCTTTCCCTGGCCATATGCTCAAGAATTGGAGTCCCCGCTTAAATTAGGCTTTTCTTCTGCCCGCTCCTTTTTCCTGTCCCCTATCATTAGGAACACCCTGTTCTCCCTTCCTGATATGGGCTCGGTGTCCACCACTCCCCTGTCCTTGAGGCTCTTCACTATCCTGGACACCTTGGCCTTGGAGAAATCGCTCTCCCTTACCAGGAGCTTCTGGCCCGCCTTCCCGCCCTTTGAGCTGAGTATGTCTATAATCCTCTTTTCGTCCCTGTTCATGACAGACTTCACCACAGCCACGTTCTGGCCCCTTCTCCTGAGATAGAACACACCGAAGATTATCAGGACAATGGCTGCAACCGCAGTGAGGTATATGAGGTATTCCAGAAACTCCGCGTTCATGGCCGGCCTGGTGAAGAGTATGGAATACTGCATCTCCTCCCCTGCCCCAAGACCCTCGTCCTCCCAGAAAACCATTATCCTCCTTCCGTCCGAAAGTATTCCGCCGGAATTAGGGAAGTATGATTCGTTTTCCCCTCCGGCAAGGATGTGGTTCTCAGGAAGGGTTATGAGCACGAAAGATGCCTCCACAGGGAGGCCGATGCCGTAGTTGACAGTGAACCTGTAGTTGTCCCCTGTCTTCCTGATGACGTCCATTGTGTCGAAGTCCAGTGTGAGCGTATTCTCTTCGTTTGTCATGCCTATGAAGTCGCAGTGTATGGTGCTTCCCCGGTTGTTCCTCTCCGCAGAGCAGTCAGCGAACTCGAAGTCAGCCTGGTAGTCCAGGTTGAAAACCTCGAAATCCAGTGAATAGTCCATGCTGCTGATTGTTTCATTGAACTTGAGTATCACTTCGTTGTGAACGCTCAAATCCTGCTTCACATCCATCTCCACCCCGTAGTACTCCAGGCCCAGGGCCATTGCAGGAGATGAGAAGATTATCATGCTAAGCACGAATGAAACGGTCAGCTCGAATTGTTTCATGGCAAACCCCGATTGTTTCACGGTTCTTCCTGACACCTTATATTTGTTTCGCATAAAGATTTAAATCTGCCGGAAAGGTTCGGGGACAGCCGTCCCCTACCTGAGCCCGGCCGCAATCTCGGCGAGCTTCTTCTTGATGTGGTCGAGGTCCTTCTGCATGTTCTCGACCTCCCTTTCCGACTTTCGGTTGACTGCGTAATCCCTTTCTGCCTTTGCTCTGTCCCTGTCGGCAGCCCGGTTCTGGGACATGAGAATGACCGGCGCCTGGACCGCTGCCAGGCACGACAGCACGAGGTTGAGGAGTATGAACGGGTAGGGGTCCCAGGTCATGAAGAGAGCGGATACATTGACAAGCATCCAGGCAAACAGGAAGGCAAAGAACGCGATAATGAATGCCCAGCTTCCTGCCCACTTGGATATCTTGTCCGCTGCCTTCATGCCGATGGTGTATTTTCTGGGGGCTTTCTGGCCATAAATCCTGACCTCTGGCGCAGGGGTCTGCTTCACCACAACCTGGGCTTTTTGCCCCCCGTTGCCGTTTGCCACCCTGGGCTCGTGGCTTTTGCCCTGGATAAGATGAGTGGACTGGCCCAGCGCCTGCCTGGGAATATGCTGGGCCTGCTCCTTGGAATCGCCCTTCTTCCTCTGCTCAAGCACCATACAATATTCTATAGCTCAGGGAATTTAAGAAACAGTTGCCTTTCCGGAATGCTCATCAATCGCTCCCTGACTGTGAGTTGTACTTCCTGTGCACATTGTTCATGACCTCTGGGCTAATTGGCAGGCCGTTATCGTATGCCAGGAACCACGCCCTGCTAAGGTCATTATTGTACCCCGGGTCCCCAATAGCGGCCCTCTCGCCTGATCTCTCAAGCAGAGCCTTTGCCTCCATCAGCTCTCTATTATCTTCCGGCATTCAGTGACCTCCTTAATAAAAATAAGAAGAAATGCTTTTAAGGTGCAGGCCCTGTAGAAAACATAGTATAAGTAGGACCGCCGTCCTACTATTAATCACGT
>CAZSLL010000045.1:0-2477 GCA_964607835.1 uncultured archaeon
CCGTTATGTAAGCATGAAAACATGCTTAATTGTTTGGATGTTTTCTACAGGGCCTAAGGTGCATATATCCCTCTAATCAGACAATGCAAAGAGAACCGGGGGGGGGTTCCTGAGAAATGAGCAGCAGAGCATACTCCCTTTTTTGTTACCTGGCCAACCACTCCTTCCTCAATGATTTAATAATCCCCATTCCCAATACTTCTCTGTGAGCAAGATGGCCATAAGGACTCCCCGCGGCACCAGGGATTTCCTCCCCCCTGAGATGATAAGGAGGGAATACCTGCTCGAGATGATAAGGATGGTTTTTCATGACTACGGATTCGAGCCCATGGAGACCCCTGCATTCGAGTCATGGGAGCTCCTCTCCAAGAAGGGAAGCGGCGGGGAGGCAGTCAAGGACGAGATATACTTTTTTCAGGACAAAGCCAAGAGGGGCATGGGACTGAGGTTCGACCTCACTGTTCCCATGGCCAGGGTCATCGCCTCGAATCCCCAGCTGCCCAAGCCTTTCAAGAGGTACCAGATATCCAGGGTGTGGCGCTATGACCGCCCCCAGGCAGGCAGGTACAGGGAGTTCTGGCAGGCAGACGCCGACGTGGTGGGGGCCAGGGGCATGGACGCAGAGGCAGAGTGCCTTGCCTCTGCAGTGAGTTGCCTGAAGCAGCTGGGCTTCAGGAAGTTCAGGATTCGGCTCAACAACCGAAAGATTCTCAACGGCATCGTTGAGGTCGCCGGGGTGAAGAAGGAGAAGCACCCCGAGGTCTTCAGGGCCCTTGACAAGCTCGAGAAGATTGGAGAGAAGGCCGTTCTAAAGGAGATTGGAAAGGTAACCTCCCCGAAGAAGGCAAAGCAGATTATGGACGCAGTGGGAGAGCGCGGCTCCCCTTCAGGCATGCTCAAGGACAGGCCAGAGATTGAGAAATCCACCGTGGCTGGCGAGGGCGTGGACGAGCTCAGGCAGCTCGTGAAGAAATGCAGGCCCTACGGCATAAGCAAACACATAGAGGTTGACTTCAGCCTGGTAAGGGGCCTGGATTATTACACTGGCCCTATATTCGAGGTGGAGATTGAGTCAGAGAAGAACGTTGGAAGCGCTGCCGGAGGCGGCCGGTACGACAACCTCATAGAGCTCTACGGTGGCAGGTGGACCCCTGCAGTGGGCATATCCCTTGGCGTTGAGCGCATATACGAGATAATGCAGTCAGAGGGCATGTTCGACCAGCCCTGCACCAGGACCGAACTATACATAGCCCCTGTAGACGACACGGTGAGGGATGAGTGCGTGAAGATGACCCAGAGGCTCAGGGAGAGGTTCGCCAACGCAGAGACCGACCTCATGGGAAGGGACATCAAGAAGCAGCTCGCCTACGCCAATTCCCGGGGAATCCGTACTGTGGTTATTGTGGGGCAGCAGGAGCTCAAGTCAGGCAGGCTTACTATGAGGGACATGGAGACCGGGAAGGAGCGCACCCTAACACTCGAGCAGCTCCTCAAGAACTTCGGGTCAAAATAACCTTTTTTATTGATATCCCTCTAAATTGACTGAACAAAGCAAACCCCGTAGGGGTTTCCTGGATTCACTCCTTTCAGGGGGGAGGGGCCGGAGCCCCTCGAAAATGATTGGACTTCACCGGCTCATCACCACCGAAAAAAATACGCCAACATCGAACATTATTATAGAGGCCAGAATACTTGGCATGTACCAGCCGGAAATCCCATTGCCCCATGCCCAAATAAGGTTGGATAGATAGAAAACAAACCCCAACAGAATGAGAATGAATCCAATTTTCCCCCACTTTCTATTCATATCTAGATTCCTCCCTTTCAGGGGGAGGGTCTCTGAGGATCCCCCCCCGATGTGATTTTAGTTGATGTTCGGGGCAGGGCCGTAGAAGTCCGGCCCGAACTCCGAGAAGGTGTGAATCACTTTCCCCTCCTCCTTCAGGCGTACGTACCACCTGTAGGGAGGAAATCCGTCCGTTTTGACCTTGTCCCCGGGTGACCTGGGAACCCTGGTCCAGAGGGTTTTCCCATCTGGCCCGGTGCCCGAGGAGAAGAAGACCTCGGATTGTGTGGCCCCAACCACGTCCCCTGTTATGGTGCGGTAGTCAAGGACCTCTGCCTCCCCTGCCTGCACTGTGCAGACTCCCCCGGCCATGGCCACCAGAGCGATGGCCAGCATAATCGTGATTGCCTTTGCTTTCATCTTTGCTTCCTCCTTTCCTTCATTTGAGAACAAGATTTGAACAACCTGCTTACCGTTTAAGAATAAATGCACCCCCTTTCCTGATAATCAGCAGGCCCATTCAGCTACCAGCCCACCTTGAATACTGTTAGGTTAGCTGAAAGCATGGCAGCTAACATCAGTAGCAGCCCCATGAGCACCAAGATTGCCGCAATCTTCCCGCTGAAACTCTTCATTATATTCCCTCTCTTTCCGGGCCCGAAAGCCCATTTGATTGAGAAACCTTTCCCCG
>CAZSLL010000046.1:0-1893 GCA_964607835.1 uncultured archaeon
CGGCTGGGCATTCACTATAGTGCTCACGGCTTATATGCTCATATTTTCCGTGATAAACGGAATAATACAGGAAACGACTGGAGGTGCATGGAATGAAGATGGTAATTAGCGCGACAGGCAAGGACATCAACGGCCCTGTGGATGCGAGGTTCGGGAGATGCCCGTACTTCATGGTAATAGAGGCCGAGGGAAAGGAGATAAAGAGCCACAAGGTGGTGGAAAACAGGTCAGCGAGCCAGATGGGCGCGGCAGGAATGACAGCTGCCCAGGACGTGGCAGAGATGAACCCTGACGCTGTCATAACAGTGAACATGGGGCCCAGGGCTTTCATTGTGTTCCAGCAGCTTGGGGTTAAAGTGTACCAGGGAAGCGGAACCATAAAGGAGGCTGCAGATGCCTTCCTGAACGGAAAGCTTAAGAAGATAGAGGGCTCAACAGGGCCGGGTCACATGGGCATGGGAAGGCTCCAGGGAGGGGGAAAATGATTCTCGCCATGCCGGTTCTTGATGACAAAGGAAGGGAATCGAGGATAAGCGAGCATTTTGGCCACAACCCGTTATTCGCCATATGCGACACTGTCGAGAAGAGCGTCAGGATAGTGAGCATGGGCGAGCACGGGGAAGGGTGCACACCAGTCGAGGGGCTGAGGGAGCACAGGCCTGATGCGGTGTTCACCCTTAACATAGGCGGGAAGGCCCTTGCCATGCTCCAGGAAATGGGAATTGAAGTGAAAACAGGAAAGTTCCGAACGGTCGGTGAGGTGCTCGACAACCTGGGGAGCCTGGAAGACCTGGGAGAGGGCTGCGGGCATTAGGATTTTCAAGGAGGTGTCTGAATTGGACGAAGAGGAAAAGAAGATAAGGGAAAAGAAGATGAGGGAGTTCGCGGAGAAGAGCAGTGCCCCTTCAGAGCCCCTGGTTTTGGGGGACAGCGAATTCGATGAGACCGTAAAGAAGTACCCGCTCATGGTGGTGGACTTCTGGTCAGAAAACTGCCCCCCGTGCAGGCTCATTGCTCCTGTGCTGCACGAGCTTGCTGGGGAGATGAAGGGCAGGGTGGTCTTCGGAAAGGTCTGCGTTGACGAGCACAGGCAGAAGGCCATGCAGTTCGGCGTATCCGCCATACCAACGCTTCTCGTGTTCAGGAAGGGCGAGCTCGTGGACAGGATAATCGGGTTCTCGGGAAAGGAGGACCTCGTGTCCAGGCTAAGCAAGCACCTGGGTGAGTAGCGTGGGTTCAGAGGATTTCATTGTCAGGGGAAAAACGCTGGCCATTGTTGGGGCTAGCAGCAGTCCCGAGAAGTGGGGATGCAGGCTCTACAGGAAACTGAGGGAATCCTTTAGTGTGTACCCGATAAACCCCAAGCATGAGAGAGTCCTTGGTGACAAGTGCTACCCGAACCTGAAGAGCCTTCCCGGAAAACCTGATGTCGTGATAACAGTGGTCCCGCCGGGGGTCACTGAGAAGGTGGTGAAGGAGTGCGCCATGCTGGGTATAAAGAGGGTATGGATGCAGCCCGGCTCTGAGTCCAGGCAGGCCATAAGGTACTGCTCGGAAAAAGGGATAGAATGCGTTCACAATGCTTGCTTCGTTGTGGACGGTTTGAAGGAAGAGGTGATGTGAATGAAGACTATTGCGGTTACAGGGGGAAAGGGAGGAACCGGGAAATCCACGGTTGCCGCTTCTCTGGCTGTGACCATGTCTAAGGAGAGCAGGGTCCTGCTGGCAGATGCTGACGTGGAGTGCCCGAACGACCACCTCATGCTTGACATAGAGAGGGAGAAGCTTGAGGAGGTATTCCAGCCCATACCAAAGTGGGACTTCTCCAAGTGCACGCAGTGCGGGAAGTGCGCCACCGTGTGCAAGCAGAACGCCATAGTGGCCGTGAAGGGG
>CAZSLL010000047.1:0-1861 GCA_964607835.1 uncultured archaeon
GAGGCAACGGAAGGAAAGCAGTGCATGCCGTTGCGAAGCAACGGAGGGAAAGTAGCATGTTTGGTTCGCTGAGGAAGAAACTCAAGGAGGGGGTGTCCAGGATATCCCAGAAGGCAGAGGATGAGCCTCTGCAGAAGGAAGCCCCGGAGAGGGAACCTCCAAAGGCCTCTGAGCCAGAGAAAAGGGAAGATACTGTTACAAAGGCACCGGTTACTCAGAAACAGTCTGAGAAAGATGACAAGGAGCCTGCTCGGGAGAGCCCCTCTGAGGAGGCCCCGAGGGAGCTCCCTCCGGCCCCTGAGAAGAAGAGGGGCGCATTCTCCAGGTTCACGAGCAGGGAAATCACAGAGAAGGATATTGACTCATTCTTCGGGGACAGTGAGCTCGAGCTCCTCCAGAGCGACGTGGCCATGGGCGTGGTGGACGCACTGAAACAGAAGCTCAAGGAAAAGCTCGTCTCAACCACGGTGAAGAGGGGAAGCGCCCACGAGCCCGTCCGGAAGGCCTTTGAGGAGAGCATTTCCGAGATTCTGGACCAGGGAAGCATTGACCTGGAGAAGCTGGTCAAGGAGAAGGGGAAGGAAGGGAATCCCCCGCTCATACTATTCCTGGGCTTCAACGGCTCAGGCAAGACCACCACCATAGCCAAGACCGCGAGCTACCTCAAGAAGAAGGGATTCAGGCCAGTGCTCGCGGCAGGGGACACCTTCAGGGCGGCCTCCATAGAGCAGCTCGAGGTGCACGGGGAGAGGCTGGAAACAAAAGTCATAAAGCACTCATACGGCTCTGATTCCGCTGCAGTGATATTCGACGCAAGGAAGTACGCGGAGAAGGCCAGGCTCGATGCCATTCTGGCTGACACCGCTGGAAGGATGCACACTGACAGGAACCTCATGGACGAGCTGAAGAAGGTGGTGAGGGTGAACAGCCCTGACCTGAAGGTCCTTGTCGTGGACTCACTCACTGGCAACGACGCAGTGGAGCAGGCCAGGGCCTTCCACGAGGCCGTGGGGGTGGACTGCATTGTCATGACCAAGACCGATGTCAACAAAAGGGGAGGCTCCATACTCTCAGTGGTCCACACCATCGGGAAGCCCATACTCTTCCTTGGCACGGGCCAGGAGTACTCCAACGTGGAGATGTTCGACCCCAGGGAATTCGCGAAGGAACTCCTGGAGTGAGCTCTCGCTCTACTTCACTGGATAAGGGCACCCTCCGCCGTGGCTGGCCCTGTATATCCTTTCCGCTTCCTGGGCAAGCTCTCTGAGAGCGCTGTAGAAATACGTTATCTCTTCCGGCTCCAGGGTTCTTCTGAAGTTCCCCTCAAGCCGGCTCTTCCTGAAAATGTTCATGTGAAAAATTCGGTGTTAGTTTTAAAAACAAATGAGAATCTATTCCCATGGAGAAGGAGCAGAGGGCAGTGGTGGGCGCATTCATCTACAGTGAAGGGAAGGTACTCATCGCAAAGAGGAGCTCCATGGCAAAAATATTCCCAGGGACCTATGAGCTTCCCGGGGGCAAGGTAGAGTTCGGGGAGAGCCCTGAACAGGCCCTGAAGAGGGAGATACTGGAGGAGCTCGGGGTCAGGATATATGTGAAGCAGCCCTTTTACGCATTCTCTTACCTGGCCCACGAGGGGAGGAGGCATCACGTTGAGATAACCTTCCTGTGTGAACTCGCTGAGAGCCCGGACAACATCAGGCTCACTGAGCATGAGGATATGCAATGGGTGACCAGGGAGCAGCTGGATGATTTCAGGATGTCCGCTGAGGTAAGGAAGGCCGCTGAGGCGGGCTTCGGATTTACCGCATTCCCAGCAAATCGACCTTTGTGATTATTCCCTTTGGCCTTCCCTTCTCAG
>CAZSLL010000048.1:0-1693 GCA_964607835.1 uncultured archaeon
TGAACAACACCGGCTCTGTGAACATATCGGGCTACCTGCTCATGGAGGTCCTGGACAACAGCACCATGGAGGTCATAGACACACTGAGGGATGATTCCCGGGCAGGGGAGAAGCGGGACATCGCGGCAGGCGGGGAATTCAGCTTCGCTGACCTCTGGAACTCGAACCCCTGGAACACCTCCCTCAACAGCACGGGATGGTACAGGGCAAGGGTGAGCCTCACTGACCCCTGGGGCTCTGTGCTGGAGAACGGGTCAGGGGAAAACATATCCGGATACTACGTGTTCTACCTGGACAGGGACGTGCCCCTCTGGAGCATGGCTGGCTCGAACGTTTCCCATGCCAATCCGCTTGACGAGGTCAGGTTCTACGCCAACTGGAGCGACAGGTCGCTGGATTCATGGGTGTTCGAGTGGAACGTGTCCGGCGGGTTTGAGGAGAACGGCTCAGGAAGCTTCTCAGGGGACACGTGGAGCAACATCACAAGGACAATCCCAAGCGAGGCCGAGCTCCAGACCATTGGCTGGAGGCTCAGGGCCAGCGACACAGAGGGCAACAGTAATGTCACTGAAGTCTACACTTTTGGAATCGGGGACGTCACACCACCTGCCATCAGCGGCGAGAGCGCAGAACCAGGGCTGGTGAACCGCTACCAGGAGGTTAACATAACCGCGAACGTGACTGACAACAGCGGTTCAGCCCAGAGCGTGTGGGCAGAGATTGGGGTGCCGGGGAGCGGCTATGTGAATGAGAGCCTGGGGCTCATGGGGGGCTCTTTATGGAACCTTTCATATCAGGCACAGGGAATCGGGGAGTACAGCTTCACTATGTGGGCCAACGACTCCACAGGGAACGCGGATAACGGCTCACTGCATACGTGGATGAGCTACGGGTGGGCTGACGTGGGGCTGGAGGCTCCCTCAGCAGGGAGCTACTCCAAGGGAGGCCTGGTCGGGGTGGTTTGCCGGGTGATTGACGCAAACCTCTCCTCAGGGATTGAGGGCTACCCGGTAGAGTTCCAGGACAGTGGAGAGGGACTGGGGAGCAATGTGACCAACTCATCAGGGCACGCTGTTTTGTGGTGGGACACCACATGGGAGGATGACGGGGGACATGACCTGAACTGCACAATCGGGGATAATGAGAGCCTGTTCTACAACGCGAGCGTGGAGGAGAGTGGGGTGAGCGTGGACCTGCTGGCTCCCGGAGCGGGGGTAACGGGGATAGAGCACGAGAACCTGGAGGCAGGGTACAATGAATACGAGGCAGGTGATGAGATAGCATGGGTGAATGTGACAGTGAACAGCACAGGGGGCTCACCCGCACGGGAGGTGAACGTGAGCCTGGGCGTTCTGGACCAGGCCGGCTCGGTAGTGGCCTGGTTCGCTGGGCAGGAGATGGGGTGCGGGGACCTCCAGCCAGGGGAGGAGTGCGAGCTGGAGTTCTCCTCTGAGAGCGTGCCCTCCACTGTCCATGTGGGGAGGTATTACTGGAACGTGAGCATGATATGGTCAGGGGGCGGGAGCCCGCCCTCTGTGAACAGCAGCGAGTGGTTCACTGTTCACCATCTGGAGGACAATGTTTCATCGAGCCTGGAGCCAACCAAGATTGTGCAGAACCAGTCCGCTGTGTTCAACCTCACACTGGACAACCCGTGGTCAGGTTCGCTTACCAGCGTGAACGTGAGCCTGAA